>CP075370.1:2841250-3585000 GCA_019454225.1 Paracoccaceae bacterium
AGTTGTTCCCGGCCTCGATCACCGCGCGATAGCCCGCGATGTTGGCCATCGACGACAGCGCATCCATCTTCTGCGCGCGGCTGATGCGCGGCACCATGTCCATGGCGACCACGGTCGCGCCGCGTTCCCTGGCGATTTCCAGCAGTTCGGCGTTCTGGGCCGGCCAGAAGAACGAGATCAGCGTCTGGCCCGGCCGCATCGCCTGCGCCTCGGCAACCTCGGGGCCGCGCACCTTGACCACCACATCGGCGACCGCCACCACATCGTCGGCGCTGGCCAGAACCTCGACACCGGCCGCCGCATAGAGCGCGTCGGAAAACCCGGCGCGCGCACCTGCGCCGGTCTCGATGACGCAGGCGTGGCCCAGTTTCTGAAGCTGGACTGCGGAATCGGGCGTCATCGCCACCCGGTTCTCGCCGGGATAGGTTTCCCTCAAGGCTCCGATCTTCACCGTGTATCTCCCCCGTCTGGTGTCCGGGCGTCAGCTAGTGCCGAACCTCGCGCGTCCTAGCTT
Source organism: Paracoccaceae bacterium (assembly GCA_019454225.1). Lineage (NCBI taxonomy): Bacteria > Pseudomonadati > Pseudomonadota > Alphaproteobacteria > Rhodobacterales > Paracoccaceae > Paracoccaceae bacterium. The sequence continues at coordinate 2,841,765 of CP075370.1, forward strand.
TCGCGACAGATTATTTCAACGGCTGATTTCCACCGCATGTCACAGCGGACTGATCCAGCGCCCCGTGCGCGCGGCCCAGATGTCATAGGAATCGCCGAACCTGCGGCGCAGCGCCATTTCCTCGGGCAGGATGAAGCGGAACTGGATCAGCGCCATGAAGAAGAAGACGAGGGGCGCGGCATGCGCGACGTCCCACCACAGGATCGCCCCGGCCAGGATCAGCGTGTCCGCCAGATAGATCGGGTTGCGGCTGAGCCGGAACACCCCGCCCGTGACCAGTGCCGCGGGCTCGCGGCGCGGAACAAGCGTGGTTCTGGCCGCCGCCATCTGCGCCGCGGCCGCCAGCATCAGCACGACCCCGATGGCGACAACCACGGCACCCACGCGCCCGCCCGCCGGGCCGAACAGGCTCCACGGGACAAGCAGGTCAAGCGACCTGGCCACGCCCAGGCAGCCAAGCAGCCATACCGGCGGCAGGTCGATCATCTCGCGAACGGTCATTCCGATGTTCCCCGCGGGCATCTGACCGACCAACCTGCCCGCTGGCAAGCACAGATCGCAGGCGCCAACAATTTCAAGCTTGAAATTTATGCGTCCTGCAGGTTCTATGGCATCAAGGGAGAAACGCATGACCGATTTCGCCGCAACGAAGGACCTGTTCGACCTGCCGCCCGGGGTGATCTACCTTGACGGCAATTCGCTCGGCCCCCTGCCCCGCGCCGCCGCCGCCCGCGTCGCCCGGACGGTGACCGAGGAGTGGGGCAGGATGCTGATCACCGGCTGGAACCGTGCGGGGTGGATGGATCAGCCGTCGCGCCTGGGCGACCGGATCGGGCGGCTGATCGGCGCCGAACCCGGGACCGTGGTTCTGGGCGACACGCTGTCGATCAAGGTCTACCAGGCGCTCGCGTCGGCCATCGAGATGCGGCCCGGCCGCCGCGTGATCCTGTCGGACACCGGCAACTTCCCTTCGGACCTCTACATGGCCGACGGCCTGTGCCGCACCCTGGGCCAGAACTACCGGCTGAGGACCGTGGCACCCGAAGCGGTGCTTGAGGCGATCGACGACGAGGTGGCGGTCGTGTTGATCACCGAGGTCGACTATCGCACGGGCCGGCGGCACGACATGGCCGCGCTGACCGCGAAGGCGCATGCGTGCGGCGCGCTGATCGTGTGGGATCTGGCCCATTCGGCCGGTGCCCTGCCGGTCGCGGTGGCGCGAGACGGCGCGGATTTCGCGGTGGGCTGCACCTACAAGTATCTGAACTCCGGCCCCGGGGGACCCGCGTTCATCTATGTCGCGCCGCGCCATGCCGACCTGGCCCGTCCCGCGCTGTCGGGCTGGCTCGGGCACGAGGCGCCTTTCGCCTTCGATACCGACTATCGCCCCGGTCGCGGGATCGAGCGGATGCGCGTGGGCACGCCGCCGGTGCTGCAACTCGCGGCGCTGGAGGCCAGCCTCGACATCTGGGACGGCGTGGACATGGGGGCGCTGCGGGCCGCCTCGTTTGCGTTGTCGGACCGTTTCATCGCCGGCGTCGAGGCGGCATGCCCCGCGCTGACACTTGCCACCCCGCGCGACCATGGGCAGCGGGGCAGCCAGGTGTCGTTCCGGCACCCCGAAGGCTATGCCATCATGCAGGCGCTGATTGCGCGCGGCGTGATCGGTGATTTCCGCGCACCCGACATCCTGCGTTTCGGGTTCACGCCGCTTTTCATCGGCGCGACCGAGGTCGACGCGGCCGTGGCGATCATTGCCGATGTGATGGGCAGCGGCGCCTGGGACCGGCCCGAATACAAGACCCGCGCAAAGGTGACATGATGCATCGCAAATGGAACCCCGCCACGATTGCCCCGCCGGCCTCGGGCTATTCGCATGCGGTGCTGACCGAGGCACCGCAACGCTGGCTAACGCTGTCGGGACAGCTGGGCCTGCTGCCGGACGGCCAGCTGCCCGACAACCTGGCCGCGCAGCTGGATGCCGCCTTCGCGAATGTCGATGCGGGGCTGGCCGAGGCCGGAATGACCCGCGACGATCTTGTGAAGGTCACCGTCTATCTTACGGAAAACACGCCGGATTCCGTTTCCACCTATCGCGCGCGCCGCGATGCCTGGATTGGGTCGGCCGCACCGCCTGCGGCGACCTTGCTGATCGTTGCCGGTCTGGCCGCGCCGCGCTTCCTGTGCGAAGTCGATGCCATCGCGGCCGCCTGACCATGACCGCGCCATGACAACGCCGCCCGACCCTGCCCGGGACGGCGCCCAGATGTCGTTTGACGGGCGGATGTCCTATGGCGACTACCTGCGCCTGGATGCCATCCTCGGCGCCCAGACGCTGCTGACGGGCGCGCATGACGAATTCCTGTTCATCATCCAGCACCAGACCTCGGAACTCTGGATGCGGCTCGCGCTGCACGAGCTTGACGCTGCACGGCGCCTGATTGCCGATGACCGTCCGCGCGAGGCGTTCAAGATGCTGTCGCGCATCGCCCGGATCTTCGAGCAGCTGAACAGTGCGTGGGACGTGCTGCGCACGATGACCCCGGCGGACTATTCGACCTTCCGCAATGGCCTTGGCCAGTCGTCGGGATTCCAGAGCCACCAGTACCGGCTGATCGAATATGCCGCCGGCAACCGCAACCTTGCGATGCTGCGGCCACATGCCCACCGGGCCGATGTGACGGCGGCGCTCGAGGCGGAACTCGCGCGCCCCTCGCTTTATGACGAGGCGCTGCGCTTTGCCGCCCGTTCGGGGTTGCCGATGCCGCCGGATGTGCTGAATCGCGACCTGCGCGCAGCATGGACCGCGCATGACGGCGTGCGCGCAGCCTGGGAAATCGTCTACCGCGATCCCGCCACCCACTGGGAGGCCTATGAACTGGCCGAGAAGCTGGTGGATTTCGAGGACTATTTCCGCCGCTGGCGGTTCAACCACGTGACCACGGTGGAACGGGTGATCGGGTTGAAGCGCGGAACCGGGGGCACTTCGGGCGTGTCCTACCTGCGCCGGATGCTTGAAATCGAGCTGTTCCCCGAACTTTGGCACCTGCGCACCACGCTCTAGGCGAAAACCCGCGCGCGCCGCCCAAGGCTTTGACGACGCACGGTCCCGCCGGTATCCTGCGGCGTGAACGGGCGCTTCCTGCCCGGCACCAGCGGACCGCGAAATGACCCACCTGCGCCCCCTTGTCCTTGCCCTCTCTGCCCTCGCGCTCGCCGCCTGCACCATGGAGGGCGGCCCGACCGCCTTTGCGCCGACCCCGGCGATCGCACCACCCGAGCAGATCTATCTGTCCTCGATGGATGGCCCGCACCCGATCGTCGCGGTGCCGCTGGAAAAGCTGCCCGAGGCCTATCGCCGCCAGGCCGTTGCCTATGAAAGCGGCGAGGTGCCGGGCACCATCGTCATCCATCCCGGCCAGCGGCTGCTGTATTACGTGACCGGGCCGAAGACCGCGATCCGCTACGGCATCTCGGTCGGCCGCGCGGGGTTCGAATGGGCGGGCGAGGCGCAGGTGACCCAGACCAAACCCTGGCCGACATGGACGCCCCCGCCCGAGATGATCGAGCGCGACCCCAAGCTTGCCAAATGGGAAAAGGGCCAGCCCGGCGGCCCGACCAACCCGCTGGGGGCGCGGGCGATCTATCTGGAGACCAACGGACGCGACTATGGTTACCGGATCCATGGCACTCCGGAATGGTGGTCGATCGGACGCAACGCCTCGTCGGGCTGCATCCGCATGATCAACCAGGACGTGCTCGACCTGGCCGCGCGCGTTCAACCCGGGGCGAAGGTCGTCGTGCTCAAGGCCGACGGCAGCCGCGCCGACCGCCTGATCATCCCGCCACCGGCGCCCAAGAAGCCGAAGCCGGTCGAGGCCGTCGCACCGCCGGCGCCATCGGCCCTGCCCGCCGGGGTCACCGCCTCGACCGCGATCTGACGCCGCATCGGATGGCATGACGCTGCGTGCCCGCGCGGTGCTGCCCGTTTCAGCGGCACCCGCACGTTGGATGTGCAGGGGTGAAGGGTGATTCCCCTTCACCCCGCACGAACAGATGCTATCCTGTCATGCGACCGTTACCGGACCCGCGCCCGCCATGACCGACCTGTCCCCGCTGTCCCGCCATGACCCCGCCCGCCCTGCGACGACACGCCGGGCGGTCGTCGGGATCATCGGCAACCAGCATCTTCTGAACGAAAGCTACCCGGCCCATACCTGCGGCGCCACGAACTCCGAGGCGGTGGCCCATGCGGCGGGCTGCCTGCCGCTGATCATTCCGTCCGATCCGCGGCTCGTGTCGGTCGCCGAACTGCTCGACCTTTGCGATGGGTTCCTGCTGACCGGCGGTCGGCCGAACGTCCATCCCTCCGAGTATGGGGAAGAGGAAACACCGGCCCATGGCGCCTTTGACCGGGGGCGCGATGCGATCACGCTGCCCCTGATCCGCGCCTGCGTCGAGCGGGGGCAGCCGTTCCTGGGGATCTGCCGCGGGTTTCAGGAGGTCAACGTGGCGCTTGGCGGCACGCTGCATCCGGAAATCCGCGATCTGCCGGGGCGCATGAACCACCGGATGCCACCCGACGGCACGCTGGAGGAGAAATTCGCCCTGCGCCACGCGGTCCGGTTCACCGAAGGCGGCCCGTTCCACAGGCTGATGGGCGCGGCGGAGGTGATGACGAACACGCTGCACGGCCAGGGAATTGCCCGGCCGGGCCCGCGCATCGTGATCGACGGTTGCGCGCCCGACGGAACGCCCGAGGCGATCTATGTCCGGGATGCGCCGGGCTTTACGCTGTCCGTGCAATGGCATCCCGAATGGCGGGCCTGCGACGATCCGGTGTCGCGGCCACTGTTCGGCGCCTTCGGCGCCGCCTGCGCGGCTTGGGCGGCAGCACGCGGCTGAACCGGCCGGGGTGGCACCGCGTGCCGGTCAGAGCCGCCCCATGACGGCGGCCAACCACAGCGCCAGGGTGCTTGCGAGGGTCTGCCGGTAAAGGCCCAGCCGGGCCAGCCGCCACAGCCGACGCGGCATGCCCGGGGTGTGGCGCATCCGGTCCCAGTCGTCCAGCAGGCGACGCGCCTCGGGTGTCAGGCGTGCGGCCGAGGCCCGCAGCGCCACCATGTTCACGTCGTTCCATCCCCGGAACGTGCCGTCTGCCACCTGCCCCAGCCGCCTGATGCGTGCCTGCCAGCCATCGTTGGCGCCGATCTGGTTGTCCTCGTGCTGACGGTACAGGATGGTCGGATGGTCATCATGCACGACCGTGCCGCCCGCCCCTGTCACGATCTGATAGGCCCACCAGTCATGCACCACCACATCGCCCGCCTCCTGCGCCGCAGCGCGCAGCAGCGCGGCGGCGGGCGGGGTCAGCAGCTGGGTGTTTCCGGCGGCGATGTTCTGGACCAGCGCGTTGCGAAAGGACGCCGGGCGCGGGCGCGGCGGAGACAGGCGGCGCCCCTCGAGCCGGTCCGTGGTGATCAGGCTGCGGGTGCAGTACAGCGCGACCTCTTTCCGGCGGGGGGCGAGCGCCGCCAGACCGCGGGACAGCCGGTCTGGCAGCCAGACGTCATCCTGATCGGCAAAGGCCAGCCAGCCGGGATTTTCCGGCAGCGCGGCCAGCATGTGCAGATAGTTGGCAGCCGCACCCCGCCCGGGGCCCCGCCCCAGGTCTATCCTGGCATCCGGACGCGCCAGGGCCCAGGCGGCCACACGGTCGGGCGTTCCGTCGACCGACCCGTCATCGCGGGCGACAAGACGCCAGTGCGGGTGATCCTGCGCGGCAAGACTGTCCAGCTGCGCCTCGATGTGGCGGGCCCCGTTGTAGAGCCCCATCAGGATGGTAACCTCGGGCACCGGGCCCGGGGCGCCGACCTCATCCATCGCGCGCCGCGGCCGCAAGCAGCGCCGACAGGTTCTCGCCATAACGGCTTTTCCGGTATCGCTCGGCGGCGGCGCGCAGGGTCGCGGCGTCGATCCAGCCGCGCGCAAAGGCGATTTCCTCGGGGCAGCCGGTCTGCATGCCCTGCCGTTCCTCCAGCGTCCGCACGAAGTTGCCTGCGTCCAGCAGGCTGCCATGGGTGCCGGTGTCAAGCCAGGCAAAGCCGCGGCCCATCCGGCTGACCTGCAACAACCCCTCGTCCAGATAGGTCTGCAGCAGATCGGTGATCTCAAGTTCGCCGCGCGACGAGGGCCGCACCTGCGCGGCACGGTCCGGCGCACTTCCGTCGAGGAAATAAAGCCCGGTGACCGCATAGTTGGAGGGTGCGACCGTCGGCTTCTCGACGATCCTGCGCACCCGGTCGCGCCCTTCGGGCCCCGGTTCGAAATCGACGACGCCATAGCGTTCCGGATCGGCCACGTGATAGGCAAAGACCGTGCCACCCTGCGGCTGCTGATCGGCGGCGCGCAGCATGTCGGGCAGACCATGGCCGAAAAAGATGTTGTCGCCCAGCACCATGGCCGACGGCGCACCATTCAGGAAGTCGCGTGCCAGGATATAGGCCTGCGCCAGCCCGTCAGGCGAAGGCTGCACGATCCAGGCGATGCGGATGCCCCAGCGCTCGCCGTCGCCCATCAGGCGGCGGAACTGCGCCTGATCCTCGGGCGTGGTGATCACGGCGATCTCGCGGATGCCCGCGAGCATCAGCACCGAAAGCGGATAGAACACCATCGGCTTGTCATAGACCGGCAGCAGCTGCTTCGACACGCCCTCGGTAATCGGATAGAGCCGCGTACCGGAGCCACCGGCCAGAATGATCCCCTTGCGTCCCGTCATGTCGATCCCTGCTGTTGCGCCGCATGCTTATCGGGCAGGGCACGGGGGCTCAAGCCCTAGCTTCCGGCATCGCGGGCCAGTGTCCGGGCGGCGCACGTTATTCGGGCAGTCCTGGGTGCGCGCCGCAATCTTCCCGCAGGTCACACGAACAGAAAATCCGCCGGCCCCAGATCACCCGGCGCGATCCCCGCCAGCAGGATCGCATGGCCGCCCCAGTCGATCCGCGCGTGAACCTGGCCATCGACCGTCACGCTGTCGATGGCCAGCGAGGCAAACCGCGCGGCCGGCGTGGCCCCGGGCACCCAGGACATCTGCAAACGGTCGGCGCCCTGCTGGAAATCGGCGATCGTGTCCACCTCGCTCACACGCCGCTGCGAGAAGATGAAGACATCGGCACCCGCGCCTCCCCAGAGCGTGTCATTGCCAAACCCGCCGTTCAGCCGATCGGCGCCGTCACCGCCCCATAGCCGGTCGTTGCCCGTGCCACCCGACAGAAGGTCGTCACCCGCACCCCCGTACAGAAGGTCATCTTCGTCACCGCCCCCGAGCGAGTCGTTCCCCATGCCGCCCACGAGCGTGTCGCGGCCCGCCCCGCCGCCCAGAGCATCGTTGCCGGGCCCGCCCTCGACCAGATCATCGCCGAAACTTCCCGCTAGCGTGTCGTTTCCCGGCCCGCCATAGACATTGTCGTTGCCATAGCCGCCACCGACATTGTCGTTGCCGTCCCCCCCCCAGACCAGATCGTTGCCCGGACCGACGACCAGCACATCGTTGCCACCATCGCCGTGGACGGTGTCGTTGCCGTTGCCGCCGCCCACCGTATCGTTCCCGTCACCGCCGAAGACCAGGTCATTGCCGTCGCCCACCGGGATCAGGTCATGCCCGGCGCCGCCGTAGACCGTGTCGTTGCCGGCCTGCCCGCGCAGGGCATCGTTGCCGGCGCCACCTTCGATATGGTCGTCGCCGTCGCCGCCTTCGAGAAACACATCGGTGCCCAGTCCGAGCAGCGTGTCATTCCCCGCGCCACCTGTCAGGCGCCATCCGGTCCCGGTGCCGGTGGACAGATGGTCGTCATAGGCGCTGCCAAGGACGATCTCGACACCGTCCAGCACATGCCCCGTGGCCCATCCGGCACCCGACCCGGGATCGAGCGGCGCCAGCCGCACGGGCGCCGGCGCCTCGGCGAAGCTGAGCGTGTCGATGCCGTCGCCGCCGAACCACAGTGTCGCGCCGGGGCCTGCCAGAAACAGATCGTCGCCCGCGCCGCCGTAGACCGCATCACTGCCCGCCCCCGGGGACAGCGTGTCGTTTCCGGCCCCGCCCCAGAGCGTGTCATCGCCCGCCCCGCCCTCGATCAGGTCATTGCCGCCACCGCCGAAAAGCGCATTCGCCGCCGCATCGCCGGTCAGCGTGTCGTCGCGGACGGTGCCGACCACCGCCTCGATCCCGGCCAGCATGTCCCCCGATGCCGCGCCGCCCGGTGCCGATGCGCCCGACAGGTCGATGCGCACCGCAGCATCTTCGGCCGCATAGTCCGCCGTATCGAAACCCGCCCCGCCGAACAGCCGGTCAGCCCCCGGGCCGCCGATCAGCGTGTCGTTGCCCTCTCCGCCCTCAAGCGTGTCGTTCCCCGGCCCCCCCTCGATGAGGTCGTCGCCGGTGTCGCCCGACAGGCGGTCGTTGCCTTCTCCGCCTTCCAGCGTGTCGTCGCCACCGCCACCTGCGATCACGTCATCGCCGCCAAGGCCCGCGATCCGGTCCGCCCCGGGGCCACCGGCCAGCGTATCCGCCCCGCCCGAGGGCCCGGACGATCCGCCGCCGGGCCCCGGGTCGGGCGGCACCTCACCGTCGAGCAGCGCCCGCGTCACCGGGATCAACGCCCAGCCGCGCACCTCGGCCTCGGTCAGGGGGCGCCCGGTCGCGGTCACGATGACCAGCCGTTCCGCGCCATGGCCAATCACCGCGCCGGTCGCGGTGGGCGTCACCGCCAGCTGCGAGGTGCTGCGCAGGAACGGCCACAGCGACAGGTCGATACGGTCCACGCCGGGTTCGAAGTCCAGTATCGTATCCGGCTGCCCGTCTGCCGTCAGCACGAAGACATCCGCCCCCGCACCGCCGCGCAAGGCATCCTGTCCTGCGCCGTCAATCAGGATGTCGTTGCCGGCACCCCCTTCCAGCGTGCCCTGACCCGCGGCGCGGAACATCAGGTCATGGCCGGATGTGCCGATGCCCGTCGACGCCGAGGCGCCCAGCACCTGCCCCAGTCCCGCCAGGCTGATCCGCAGGAGCGTCGCCCCTGCCTCGGCACCCGACATGGTCACCACCTGGATTTCGTTGCCGACGCGGAGCATCGCGATGGCGCTGATGTTCGCCAGGGTCGTGGCGACCGAATCGGCCAGTGTGTCCAGATGTATGAGCCGGCCCGACGGTGTCAGGGTGAACAGGCTGATGCCGTCATCGGCGCCCGCCACAGCGACAAACGCCCGGTCGTCGATCACGATCGCGTCGAGCACGGTTGCGCCGCCAAACCGTGTCCCGAGATCGTCGATCAGATGATCGACCAGAACCAGCCGCCCGTCCGGCCCCATGCGCAGGACCGACAGGCTGCCCGATCCGGCCGCAGCGGCAATGACATAGCTCTGCCCGTCCAGCATGACCGACCGCAATGCAGTGATCCCCTGCACCGGCAGGCCCTGTGCGGGGCCCATAGCGACACCGCCCGTCAGCGCGCCACCCGCGCCGACCTGCCACACCGTCAGCCCGTGCTCGACAAGCGAAGCCGCCACAAGGAACGTCTGCGGCCCGACCCGCACCGCCAGCAGCGCCGATACCCCGGACGCCAGCGCCGCCGCGCTGTCCGCCGCGCCCGGCCGCGCCGCAAGTGCGCCGGAGGCCAGCACCTCGAACACCGCAATCCCCTGCGCTGCGGGCCGCGCGGCATAGACCCAGGTTCCCCCGCCGGACGTCACGGCCACGATTTCCACCATCTGTGTCGTCGTGATGGACGAAGCGCTGAGAAATGCCGTGAGCGAGGCCGCGCCATCCAGTCCGCGCGCCAGCGTGACCACCTCGGGCAGCACCGAGCCGGACAATCCGCCGACCGTCATCGGCAGACGGGTTCCGGAATGGGCGGCAAACGCAGTCTCTCCACCCGTCGCGCCCGCGACGGCCGCAAGCGTCACCGAGTCCCGCGTGATCCAGTTGACCACGCGAAAACCGCCCGGCACCGCCACGATGTCCACATGCGCCGAGGGCACGGCGAATCGTGCGCCGCCCACCGTCCCGACCAGATCGAGCCGCTGCATCCGTCCAACCCCACTCGCGTCCCCACGCGTGGGATGACCCTGCCCCGGGTGCCTGAAACCGCACTTAATCGAAGATGGCGGGAAAGCGGCCTTTGCGAAGAACTCGCGCTGTCGCCGTCAGGGCTGCGGACTGCGGGCGATCAGACAGTCCAGAAACCGCGTCAGGCCCGGCCTGTCCCATTCGCCCCCCGACCGGGCGGCGCCCATCACCGGGCCGCTGCGCCAGCGGTCGCCCTGGCGCCAGTCGATCCGCGCCGCGATGCGTCGCGGACCGGCCCGCAGCACGACAAGCCGCACCGTCGCCCGTGCGTCCTGGCCCGCCAGTGCGCCCGGATGGCTCTGCTGCAAGCGGTCCAGAAAGGCGGAACACAGATCGTCGGGCGCCCCCGGCACGGTGGCGCAGATGGCAACGGGCGCCGCATCGGCCGCCGTGCCCGCCACCAGCATCGCTGCCAGCCATGCGGCGCGCGCCCGGCCTGCCATCGCCTAGCCCGCCGCGAGGGGCGGCGTGACGGCACGGCGCTTCAGCACCGCCTCGCGCCAGGTGATATAGCTGATCGCCCCGATGATCACCGCACCGCCAAGGATGACAAAGCCATCCACCGGCTCATCGAAGACCAGCACGCCCAGAAGCGTGGCCCAGACGAGTTGCAGGAAGGTCACCGGCTGCGTCACCGCAAGCGGCGCGGCGGCGAAGGCGCGCATCATGCAGTAATGCGCCGCCGAACCGAAGGCCGCCACCAGGGCCATCCAACCCAGCTGTTCAAGACTGACGGGCACCCAGACCCACACCGCAAAGGGCAGAAGGCCCAGCGTGACCGTCAGCGACATCATCGCCACCACCGCACCCGGACCGGCAAGCGCCGACAGCCGCTTGGCATAGAGATAGGAGGCGGCAAAGCAGAAGGCGGCCGCCACCTGCGCCCAGTGCCCGTCGGTCACCTCGCGCAGGCCGGGCCGCAGCACGATCAGCGCGCCACAGATCGCCACGCCCACGGCGATCAGCCGCCGGGCCGCCAGGGTTTCGCCCAGAAACAGCGCGGCACCCAGCGTCACCAGCACGGGGTTCAGGTATCCGATGGCCGTCACCTCGGCCACCGGCAGGCGCGCCATCGCATAGAACCACAGCACCACCGCCGCCACATGCACCATGCCCCGCTGTGCGTGCAATGCCAGCACCCCCGGCGCGAATCCCGCCCGCAGCACCGGAACCAGCGTCGGCATCAGGAATACCGCGCCAAAGGCAAAGCGCAGGAAGGCCGACTGCGCGGCCGGCAGATCGGTGCCCAGATAGCGCACGATGCCCGTCACGGCCACGAAACAGAGCCCCGTGGCAAGCATCCACAGCGCGCCCGCGACGGGGCGATCGGCAGTTTCGGTCTGGATCAGCGCGGCCATGGCCCTTGAAACCACCGCCGACGCCCGGGTGCAACCGCCCCCTTGGACCCGCCACCGCGAAACCGGCACGGCCGGGCGACCCGGCCTACCAGTGCGGCGGGCGTTCGTCGCCCAGCACCACGCCGCCGCCGCCTTCGGCCTCGCGCGCCGCCTCGCGTTCCATCAGCAGCGCCACCCGGCGGACCAGGCGGTCGATCTCGTCGCCCTGCTGCGCCACGACGTCCGACAGGTCCTCGACCGTCCGCAGCAGATGCGCGATCCGTTCTTCCAGCCGCTCGATCCGCTCCATCCCCGCCCCCGGCTTGCCGCCCCGCACCCCTTCCGCTACACCGCGCGCGACAGGCTGAACAGGGTTCCCATGGCCAAGGACGCATCTTCCCGCCGCCCCCGTGCCGAACCGCCCCGGGGCTTCCGCGACTACTTCGGCGCCGAGGTCACCGAGCGCAAGGCAATGCTGGACGCCATCGCCGGGGTCTATCAGCGCTACGGCTTCGACCCGCTGGAGACCAGCGCGGTCGAGACGGTCGAGGCGCTGGGCAAGTTCCTGCCCGATGTCGACCGCCCGAACGAAGGCGTCTTTGCCTGGCAGGATGAGGACAAGGACTGGCTGGCCCTGCGCTATGACCTGACCGCACCCCTTGCGCGCGTGGCGGCGCAGTATCGCAATGACCTGCCGTCGCCCTACCGGCGCTATGCGATGGGGCCGGTCTGGCGCAACGAAAAGCCCGGGCCGGGGCGGTTCCGGCAGTTCTATCAATGCGATGCGGATACGGTGGGGTCGGCGTCGGTGGCGGCGGATGCCGAGATCTGCATGATGCTGGCGGATGCGCTGGAGGCCGTCGGCATCCCGCGCGGCGACTATGTGGTGAAGATCAACAACCGCAAGGTGCTGAACGGGGTGATGGAGGTCGCGGGCCTGTCGGGCGACGACAAGGAGGCCGAACGCGGCATCGTCCTGCGCGCCATCGACAAGATCGACCGGCTGGGGCCGGACGGGGTGCGGGCGCTGTTGGGCGAGGGGCGCCGCGACGAGAGCGGGGATTTCACCAAGGGCGCGGGGTTGAGTGACGCCCAGGCCGAGGTAGTGATGGGGTTTGTGAGCGCAACCGCCATTGTTGAGCAAGAACTGCTCAACGGCCCTCCCAAACCAGACAATCGCATTCCCGGCGGCATGGGCTTGAAACTCGCCGATCCGCATCAACGAAGCGAATATGCAGGCCGCACTTGGAATTGGGCTGTTCAGGATCACCTGCGACGCATTGTCTGGAATAGCCAGACCGGGGTTCAAGGCTTGGATGAGCTTGCCGAGATATCTGACTTGCTCCAGGCCCAAGGCTACGGCCCTGATCGCATCATGATCGACCCCGGCGTCGTCCGCGGCCTCGGCTACTACACCGGTCCGGTCTATGAGGCGGAACTCACCTTCCAGATCGAGGACGAAAAGGGCCGACCGCGCAACTTCGGCTCGGTGGCGGGCGGCGGGCGCTATGATGGGTTGGTGAAGCGCTTCACCGGGCAGGAGGTGCCGGCCACGGGCGTCTCCATCGGGGTGGACCGCCTGCTGGCCGCCCTGCGCGCCAAGGGCCGCAGCACCGCCGACACGGCGGGCCCGGTGGTGGTGACGGTGATGGACCGGGACCGGATGGCCGATTACATGGCCATGGCGGGCGAGTTGCGCAGCGCGGGCATCCGCGCCGAGGTCTATCTGGGCAACCCCAGGCAATTCGGCAACCAGCTGAAATATGCCGACAAGCGCGGCTCTCCCATCGCGGTGATCCAGGGCGGGAACGAGGCCGCCGCCGGAACCGTGATCCTGAAGGACCTGGTGCTGGGCGCGAAGATCGCCGAAAGCGCCACGCTTGAGGAATGGAAGGACCGCCCCGCGCAGGTCGAGGTTCCCCGCGCCGATCTGGTGGCCGAAATCCGCAAGATGCTGTCGTGACGCCCGGGGCCGCCGCCGTCCGAACCGCCGCCGAGGCCGCCTTTGCGGCCTTCCGGCAGGCCGGTGCCGTGCCGGTCGAGGCCGACATCCTGCAACCGGCCGAGGTCCTGCTGGACCTCTACGGCGAGGACATCCGCGCCCGCGCCTATGTCACCCACGACCCGGTGGCGGGCGAGATGATGCTGCGCCCCGATTTCACGCTGCCCGTGGTGCAGGCCCATATGGCGGGCGGGGCCGATCCGGCGCGCTACTGCTACATGGGGCCGGTGTTCCGGTCACAGGACCGCCCGGGCGACCGCCCACGCGAATACCTGCAGGTCGGGTTCGAACTGTTCGACCGCAGCGCGCCGGAACAGGCGGATGCCGAGGTCTTTGCGCTGTTCGCGGGGCATCTGCGGCCGCTGAACCTGACCCCCGTTACCGGCGACATCGGCATCCTGATGGCCGCCGTGCGCGGCCTCGCCACCACCGAGCGCCGCCGCGCCGCGCTGCTGCGCCATATCTGGCGGCCACAGCGGTTCCGCCGCCTGCTCGACCGGTTTGCGGGGCGGGCGCCCCTGCCCGTGGAACGCGCGGCGCTGCTGGAACGGCTGGCACAGGCAGACCCCGCCACCCTGATCACCGCCGCCGGTCCGGTCATCGGGCTGCGCGGCGCCGACGAGATCGCGGCGCGCGCGCAGGCGCTGCTGGACGATGCCGGCACGCCGCCGCTTGCGGCCCCCGAGGCGGCGCTGCTCTATGACCTGCTGACGCTGACCGCCCCGGCCCGCGCCGCCCTGGCGCATCTGCGCGGGATCACGCCGCTGCTGCCCGCCATCGCCCCGGCAGTCGACCGGTTCGCCGCCCGGCTTGACGCGCTCGATGCGCGGGGGGTGGACACGGGGCGCCTGGCCTTCGAGGCCAGCCACGGCCGCACCGCCATGGAATACTACGACGGTTTCGTGTTCAGCTTCGTCGCCTCCGATCTGCCCCCCGTGGCCTCGGGCGGACGCTATGACGCGCTGACCGCGATCCTGGGCGAGGGCCGCTCGATTCCGGCCGTTGGCGGTGTGATCCGCCCGGCGCTTGTGGCGCAGCTGTCGGCCGCGCAGGGGCCCGCACTTGGCATGCAGATGGGCCTGCGGCTCGGGGGGGCAGGATGCTGAAGATCGGCCTGCCGTCCAAGGGGCGGCTGATGGAACAGGCCTTGGCATGGTTCGCGGCGCGCGGCATCGCCATCCGCCAGACCGGCGAGGGGCGCGAGTATGCGGCGACGCTCGACGGGCTGCCCGGCGCGGTGCCGGTGCTGCTGTCGGCGGGCGAAATACCCCGCGACCTCGCGGCGGGCCGCATCCATCTGGGCGTCACCGGATCGGACCTCGTGCGGGACAAGCTGGCCGACTGGTCGTCGCAGGTGACCGAGATCGCGCCGATGGGCTTTGGCCATGCCGATCTGGTCATCGCCGTGCCTGCCGCCTGGATCGACGTCGACACGCTGGACGATCTGGACGCCGCCGCCGCCGCCTTCCGCGCCGCGCATGGCCACCGCCTGCGCATCGCGACGAAATACCACCGGCTGGTCCGCGAGCACCTGACCGCCCATGGCGTTGCCGACTATGCCCTGATCGACAGCCAGGGCGCGACCGAGGGCACCGTGGCCAACGGCGCCGCCGAGGCCATCGCCGACATCACCTCGACCGGCGAGACGCTGAGGGCGAACCATCTGCGAATCCTCTCGGACGGCTTGATCCATGCCAGCCAGGCCACGCTTTTCCTGTCGCGTGCGGCGCCCCGCAGCCCCGAGGACGATGCGGCCCTCGCGCTGCTGGCCGCGCGCCTGGGCATCGCGCCGCCACAAGGGCTGTGACCAACGGGACACCGCACTTGGCGCCGGGCGGAACGGCCGTTATCTTGCCGGGACTTGAACGACAGGGGCAGCGGGCGGACAATGCAGAACTATGAATACAGGGTCGTGCCCGCGCCGCGCCGGGGCGAGAAGACGAAGGGCGCGAAAACCGTGTCGGAACGCTTCGGCGTCGCGCTGGCGCATGTGATGAACGATCTGGCGCGTGACGGATGGGAATACCTGCGCGCCGACGCCCTGCCCTGCGAGGAACGTGTCGGCCTGACCGGCACCGCAACCCATTTCCATCACATGCTGGTATTCCGCCGCCCTGTGGTGCAACCGGCGGCGACGGCGCGGCCCGCCGCGCCCCCCGCTGCCCCGACGATGACCGACATGTCGGACCTTGTGCCGGACGAGGCCGAGGAACGCACCGTCCTGGTTCCCCTCGCCCGGCCGGAACCCGGGGCCGCGCCACCCGTCGGCCCCGTCGTGCCCTTCCCGAACGGCCGCGGCTAGCCTGCCGCGGCCTGGGCCAGCGCCTGCGGCAGCACCCGATCGAGCACGGCACACTCCGTTTCGGTGCCGAGTGTCACGCGGATGCAGCGATCCTGCGGCGCGACGAACGGCATCCGCACGAAGACCCCCTGCGACACGAGCGCATCGCGCAGGCGTCGCGCAAAGCTCCCGTCCCGCCCGGTGTCCGCGGTGACGAAGTTCGTGGCGGACGGCAGGGGCCGAAGTCCGTTCGCCTGCAGAACCGCGCCGAACCGGGCGCGTGCGGCATGCACCTGCGACCGCACCCGCTCCAGATGCGCCTGGTCCTGCAGCGCGGCCAGTGCCCCGGCCTGGGCCACGCGCCCGAGCCCGAAATGGTTGCGCACCTTGTCGAAGGCCGCGATCAGCCCCGGCGCCGCCAGCGCATAGCCCACCCGCAACCCGGCCAGACCGTAGCCCTTGGAAAAGGTGCGCATCCGGATGACCCTTGGGTCGTCGGGGTCGACCCGCGGCGTGGTGTCCGGGGGAGCGAGATCCACATAGGCCTCATCCAGCACCAGAAGCGTTCCGTCGGGCAGGCGCCCGATCATCTCCTCGATCACCTGGCCGGGGTGGTGCGACCCCATGGGATTGTCCGGATTCGCCAGATAGACCAGCCGCGCGCCGGTCCGCCGCGCGGCATCCAGCAGGGCACCGGGATCCTCGTGGTCGGCGGCATAGGGCACACGGTGCAGCACCCCGCCGAACCCCGCGACATGGAAGTTGAACGTCGGGTAGGCCCCGTCCGACGTCACCACCGGATCGCCCGCCCCGACGGTCAGCCGCACCAGATATCCCAGCAGCCCGTCGATCCCCTCGCCCGCAACGACATGGGCAGGCGTCAACCCGTGATGCGCCGCGATCGCATGGCGCAGGTCATGCGTCTCGGGATCGCCATACATCCAGGCCTCGGCCGCCGCATCGGCCATCGCCGCCACCGCCCGCGGGGATGGGCCGAACAGGCTTTCGTTCGCGCCGAGCCGGGCAACGAAGCTCTCGCCCCTGGCCCGCTCCTGCGCCTCCGGCCCGACAAAGGGCACGGTCGAGGGCAGCGTGGCGACAAGCGGGGTGTAGCGCGGCGTTCCGGTCATGGCACGGGACTGAACCCGATCCCGTCCTCCGGATCAAGCCCGCACGCAGCACGGCCAGGGCGAACCTGCCGCCGCAGCGCGCGCCGGCTCGCGACATGCGCAGGGATGCCACAGGCAGCAACCGGCGCCGACACGCAGGACACCGCCGTGACCGTCGTCCGCTGACAGGTCCGGTCCCCCGCGCCCGGCCCCGGTGCTGAAGTCCCCCGCCGTTTTCCGACGGCAAACCCCTTGCAGCCCCCCGCATCGCCCGTGTATCGACGCGCGACGGACAGTTGGCCGAGTGGTCGAAGGCGCACGCCTGGAAAGTGTGTAGGCGGGGAACCGTCTCGAGGGTTCGAATCCCTCACTGTCCGCCATACACATTTGACTTCATTGAATGATGTCGATGACGACCTGGGCCTGGGATTCGGGCGAGATGCCGGACATCGTCTTTGTCCACGCCGCCCGCCGCCCGTCGGACATCATCTTCCGCGAGCGGCCGGATAATTTGGCCAACCGCGTCGCTGGGCCTCGACATGGCGCGCTACCATCAGGAAAGCCTTGGCGCCCCGGTCCGGACCGAGGCCGAAGCGCCGGTTCACGGCGATGTGGTGCCCGATGCGGATACCGGCGCGCTTGTCACCTTTGCGGCCAGCGCCATTTCCGCGCCCTGCGCGCAGACGGATACGATCCTCGCAGTGGCAAAACGGTCCGGCCTGAACATCCCCTCGGGCTGCACTTTCGGCCTCTGTGGCACCTGCACGGTGAAAAAGACCGAAGGCGAGGTCCACATGGCGCACAACGGCGGCATCAGCGATGACGACATCGCTGCGGGCTTCATCCTTGCTTGTTGCCCGAACCCGATCGGCCGCGTCACCATCGACGCATGACGATGCGGCGGGGCAGCAAGAATCTGCTTTTCATCCGGCGGCCCGTCGCGATACCATTATGCATCTTGGTCCGTGCAGTGCGCTGCATGGTTAATAGGGAATGTGGTCAGGCGTAGCCATCAGGCACCGAAGCCACAACTGCCCCCGCAACTGTAGGCGGCGAGCGAAACCGGGAAGTGCCACTGCGGCCCAAAGGGTTGCGGGAAGGTCCGGCGAAGCGATGACCCGCAAGTCAGGAGACCTGCCAAGGTGTTCACCCTGTTCGGACGCGAGGGGCGCTCCGGGCTGCGGAGCTTCCGCGCGTGGTGATTTCACCGTCTGCGGGGGCCTGATCCCTCACTGACATCTGTTCTGAAATCGCGGTCCCGTCGGGGCCGTTCGTGGGGGATATCATGACTCGACTCCAATTCCTTGCCTCGGCTGCGGGGCTTGCCCTTCTTGCCGTGCCTGGTCAGGCGCAAGAGGTGTTCACACTGGACGACATCATCGTCTCGGGCGGGTTCTCGCCCATCCAGGCCGGACGATACGGCCGCGCTGTCAGTGTGGTCACGTCGGAAGAGATCGAAAACCGTGGCATCACCAGTGTCCAGGATGCCCTGCGCGCCTTGCCAGGCGTGTCGGTCAACGGCTCGGGCAGCAGTTTCACGCAGGTCCGCATCCGGGGCGGCGAGGCCAACCACACGCTGATCCTGATCAATGGAATCGCCGCCGCCGGTGGCGAGGGCGAATACATCCTGAGCGGGCTCGAGACCGCGAACATCGAGCGGATCGAGGTGCTGCGCGGCCCGCAGTCGGTGTTCTATGGCTCGAACGCCTCGGCCGGGGTGATCAACATCATCACGAAGAAGGGGGGCGACGGTACGACCGCGCGTGCCAGCCTTGAGGTGGGAAGCGGCACGATCGCCACCGCCTTCATCGCGCGGCGCAACGAACGGGGGGGCGTGTCGCTGTCGCTGTCGCGGACGGATGACAGGGGATACGACCAGTCCGGCGACGGGGGCGAGAAGGATGGCCTCGACCGGACCACCGCCATCCTTTCGGGTGACTATCTGGTGACCGACACTCTGACGCTCGGGTTCACGCTGCGGCGGTCGGTAGAGGACTACGACTATGACAGCACCAGCTTTGTCGCGACCGACGCCGCCTCTTATGTCGTGGATGATCCGACGCAGTTCTCGGACCGTGACGAACTGACCTTCGGGGCCTATGCCGAACTGTCCACGCCTGGCGGTCGGCTGACACATCGCCTTTCCGCCGAAACGACCCGCAACGACCAGAGCTTCAACGGCGGGACGCCGACCGAGACAACGACAAATGCGCTGAAGTACCGGCTCAGCTACGGCATCGACGGCACCGTCGAGGAGGCCGACCACCTCCTCAACGTCTTCCTGGAGCATCGCAAGGATTCCAGCAGTTCCAATCCCGCCTATGGGCGCAAGGCGACCTCGGTTGCGGTCGAGTATCGGGGAAGCCTGGACTGGGGGCTGGACCTGCAGGCAGGGGTTCGGTTCGACGACAACTCGGTCTTCCAGGATGCGACGACCTGGAACCTTGGCCTGTCCTACACACTGGACAGCGGCGTTCGCCTGCACGCTTCGGCCGGGACGGGTGTCGTGAACCCAAGCTATTTCGAGCTTTACGCCAATGCCTCCGGCTTCACCGGCAACCCGAACCTGCAACCGGAACGCAACCGCAGCTTTGACGTCGGCGTCGAGGTCCCGATCTTCGGGGACCGCGGCACGCTGGATGTCACGCTCTTCCGCGAGGCCCTGACGGACGAGATCACGTCCGTCAGCACCGGGCCCGGCACCTTCAGCTACATCAACCAGACCGGGGACAGCGACCGGAAGGGGGTCGAGGTTCAGGGTCAGGCGCAGGTGACCGATGACCTGTCGGTGCGGCTGGCCTATACCTACATCGACGCAAGGAACCCCAACGGAAGCGTCGAGATCCGCCGCCCGCGCCACGAGCTGACCTTGGGCGCGACATTGGCGGCCTTTGGCGGACGCGGCTCGGTTTCCGCCGATCTGCGGCATGTCTCGGGAAATTTCGACACCCAGTTCTGGGGCAGCTATGCCACCGTCAAGCTGCCGGCCTTCACCACGGTCAACCTCGCTGCCGCGTATGATCTGACAGACACCCTGCGCCTGACCGGCCGGGTCGAGAACCTGTTCGACAGCGAGGCCACCGATGTCTGGGGCTACGCCACCCGGGGCCGCGCGGTCTATGTAGGGATCAATGCGCGCTTCTAGGCCGCTGGCAATCCTTGGACTTCTGGGGGTGCTGAACGGCACCCCCCTGGCCGCCGAGGCTCCGCTGCGGGTGGTCTCGATGAACCTCTGCACCGACCAGTTGGCCATGCTGCTGGCTGCGCCCGGTCAGCTTCTGTCGGTGTCCTATCTTGCGTCCGACCCGCGCGGCTCGGCGATGGCGGACGAGGCCAAGGCCTATCCGCCAAACCGGGGGCTGGCCGAGGAAATCTATCTCATGCAGCCCGATCTGGTGATCGCCGGGTCCTTCACGTCACGCGCGACGGTGTCGATGCTGCAGCATCTGGGCGTCCGGGTCGAGATTTTCGAGCCCGCCTATGGCCTGGACGAGATCCCCCCGCAGATGCTGCGAATGGGCGAAGTCCTCGGCCAGTCCGACGCGGCAAGGGCCATGGTCGCCCAGTATCAGGCGGACCTTGCGGCGTTCCGGGGCGAGGTCGCCCGCAACCCCCGCGCGGCGATCTATGCGGCGAACGGCTATACCCAGGGCGACGAAAGCCTGTCCGGGCAGATCCTGCGCGCGGCCGGGTTCGCCAACGTGGCCGCCGAGGCGGGCTATGCCAGTGGCGGGATCCTGCCGCTGGAGCTTCTGGTCATGCTGACACCCGAGGCGATCATCACCAGCCGCCCCCATCCGGGCGCCTCGCGATCCGAGGCAGTGATGTCCCACCCGGCCCTTCTGGCCAGTCAGGACGAACGCGCGCGGGGGGCGATCTCGGATCGCGACTGGGTCTGCGGCACGCCTTACGTCCTGCGCGCGGTGGCCGAGATGGGCAAGCTGCGCCAGACACTGACGGAAGGTGAGTGAGCATGCGGTGGCTTGCCCTTGTCCTTGCGATGCTGGTCGCAGTTCTGTTCCTCGGGTCGCTTCTGATCGGACCTGCCAACATCGCCCCGACCGACAGCCTGCGCGCGCTGCTGGCAGGGGGCGAAGGGCCGATGACCCTTGTGATGCGCGAAATCCGCCTGCCGCGCGCGATTCTGGCGCTGGCCATCGGCGCGGCGCTGGGGTTGGCCGGGGCGGCGATGCAGGGATACCTGCGCAATCCCCTGGCCGATCCCGGCCTGATCGGGGTCTCGGGGTCTGCCGCGCTGGGAGCGGTCATCGCGATCCAGACCGGGATTGCCGGAACGGCGACGCTGGCCCTGCCCGTCGCCGCCCTGGCCGGCGCCGTCATCGGGGTGGCGCTGGTGCTGGCCTTGGCCGGACCGCGCGGCGGGTCTTTGACTCTGATCCTGGCCGGGATCGCGATTTCGGCACTTGCGGGGGCGCTGACCTCGCTGGTGCTGAACCTGTCGCCCAACCCCTTCGCCGCGAACGAGATTGTCTTCTGGATGATGGGGTCGCTGGCCGACAGGTCGATGACCCATGTCTGGATCGCGCTGCCGCTGATCGTGGTGGGGTCGCTGGCACTTGCCACGCTGGGCCGGGGGCTTGATGCGCTGACCCTGGGCGAGGACGCGGCCGCCTCGATGGGGATCGGGATGACCCGCCTGCGGCTGGTGCTGATCTTCGGCACGGCGGCGGTCGTCGGTGCCTCGACCGCTGTGGCCGGGGCAATCGGCTTCATCGGCCTGGTGGTCCCACACGTCCTGCGCGGCTTTGTCGGCGGGCGGCCGGGTCACTTGCTCTGGGCGTCGGCCCTGGGCGGGGCGGTGATGCTGCTAGCGGCGGACATCGCCGTGCGGGTCGTGCTGCCTGCGCGCGACCTGAAGCTGGGCGTCCTGACCGCACTGATCGGCGCGCCCCTCTTCCTGCATCTGATCTACCGCACGCGGAGGGGGACATGACGCTGATCACGGTCAAGGACCTGGCGGTCCGCCGTCACGGCAAGCCGGTGTTGCAGGACATCGGGCTGACGGTCGCGGGTGGTGAGCTGGTCGGGCTGGTCGGGGCCAATGGCGCAGGCAAGACCACGCTGATGCGCGCCATGCAGGGGCTGCTGCCGCTGGAGGGGCACGCCTCGCTTGCCGCCCTGTCGCCACGCGCCCGCGCCCGGCAGGTCGCCTGGATGCCGCAGTCGCGAGAGGTGGCCTGGCCGGTGTCGGTGGAAACGCTGGTGGCCTTGGGCCGGACGCCGCATCTTGGCCCCGCCGCGCGCCCTGGTGACGCCGACCGGCGGGCGGTGGACCGCGCCATCGCGCGGCTGGACCTGGAGGGCTTTCGCCACCGCCCCGCGACTGAACTTTCTGGCGGCGAACAGGCCCGCGCGCTGATCGCCCGCGCGCTGGCGCAAGAGACGCCGATCCTGATGGCGGACGAGCCGATTGCGGGCCTTGACCCCGCACACCAGATCTCGACCATGCGCATCTTCGCCGAGCTTGCGGCCGAGGGGCGGGCGGTCGTCGTCTCATTGCACGATCTGGGTCTTGCCGTGCGGCATTGCACGCGACTGGTCGTGCTGGACCGGGGCCGGATCGTGGCCGATGGCCCGCCGTTGCAGGTTCTGTCGCCCGACCGGCTGCGCGAAAGCTTTGCGATCACGGCCTATGTCGCGGCGACGCCGCAGGGGCCGGTGTTCCAGCCGCTTGAGGTGCTGGAATGATCACCGTCACCGAGGCAAGGCCCTGGCTGACGGTCGACCTGGGCCAAAGGATGCAGGTCCTGAGTTGGGCGCTGAACCGGCCCGGCTTTGTGGAGGCCAGCCAGATCGTCTGGCGCGAGGTGCGCAATGCCGACCTGCCCGAGGGGCGCGATGCGCGCCAATGGCTGATGGCCGAACTTGCCGGGCGTCGGTTCGATCAGGCGGTCGCGTTCCTGACCTCGCGCGATGTGCGGCAGTTCACCCGAACGGATGCAGTGGTTGAAGGGGTCCGTGCCGCCTGCGTGGCCACGGTCGGCCTGTCGAATGCCGAACGGGTGGGTCACCGGCTGGACCGCAGCCAAGCGAATTGGGGAACCATCAACATCGCCGCCATGCTTGACATTGGCCTGTCGCAGGCCGGGCTGATCGAGGCCCTCAGCATCGCGGCCGAGGCGCGCACGGCAGCTGTGATCGACGCAGGGTTCCAGCTGCCGACGGGCCGGGCGACAGGCACCGGCACTGATTGCCTGGCGATTGCCTCCCTGCCGGGCGAGGCCGATCACGCCGGCCTGCACACCGCTGTTGGTGAGGCGCTTGGTGCCGCCGTCTACCGCGCCACGCTGGACGGGGCGCGGGCTTGGATCGAAGACCGCAGGAAACGGGAGGCTTTGGATGACGCTTGATCTTGAAACGGTGGTGGCCCAAGGCCTGACCAATGCCGAGACCGGCTGGAACATGGGGTCCTTCGGGGCCATCGCCGAGTTTCACCATGTCGGCGATGAAGTGCCACCGCCGGTGGTCAGACCCGGCATCCAGATCACCGCCCGGGGCGGCGTGCAGATCGCGCGGCTGGACGGCGTGCGCCCGGTGGCCTACGAACTCCTCAGCCCGCGCCCGCATCGCTGGTCGCAGGCCGTGGCGCTGTGCCTGCCCGAGGCCCAGACGATGATGCATCGCCGCACCGTCCTGACCGACCTTGGCCCGGACCATGACGCCCTGCGCGAGGCTGACCGCGGCGCGATCCTGTTCGACATGGGGCTGGCCCAGCCGCAGGTCGATTTCTGCATCCGCACCGCCGATCCGGACCTTCTGGCCACCTTGCGCGCCAATGCCGGACGCTCGCTGTTCGACCATGACAACCCGGCGATGATGGCGATCCTGAAGGCGCATCCGCATCGGGTGGCACTGACCCGTCTTGGCCGTGTGGAGGTCTACCAGAAGATCGGCGGGCCGGACACGGGCGGCGTTTCGCCCGAGGGTCCGCATACCCATGTCCTGCCAAAGCTCTTGCGGGCGGGCCGCACCCATTCCGCCAATGCGCCGATCCCGGAGGGTTGGGTGCCTTGCGCGAACTTCCACCCGGGCAATCCGGTCATCGGCCGCATGGGCGAAGACCGTGATCTGGACCGTGCCGCCTTTGACCGGTTCCAGAGTCTTCTGAATGCCTGGGGGCCCACGGCCTATTGTCAGGCAAAGGCGGCTGTCTGGACGGCCCTCGCCCAGGCGCAAGGCCCCGACGGACATGCCGCCCCCGCCAGCCGCACCGGCCGGGCGGGCCTGCGCAACGGCTTGCGGCAATGGCGCAGGCTGCACGGCGACAGCCCCCTGCTTGCGGCCTGGAGCCATGCCTACGACGCCATCGCCGAGGAAGACCCCGATGCGGAGACCGAGAAGCCGGGACATTGAGGCGGTGAGCCCGCACCGGGTCCGGCTTGGAAGTGCGCGGGGCCCGATTCCTGCGACCGTCGCGCCGGTTCTGGTCCCACGGGACGACGGGCAGCGCGTCAGAACAGACGACCTCATTGCCCTGCGGTCGACCAGCCCTGCGCAAGACCGACCGGACCGGGCGCAGCGGCTTCCGATGGTGCTGTCGCTTGCCCTGCACCTTGCCCCGCTGAGTTTCCTTCTTGTCGCCGTTCCCGGGGCCGTGTCGGACGGGGCGGATGGCGGGGATCTTGTGTCGGCACAGGCCGCGCGGCAAACACAGGCCATGATTGTGGAACTGGTCCCGGATTGGACCAGGCCCGCGCCACCGCCCGATGTCATGGCGCAGGCCCCAAGGCTCGCAGTCCCTGAACCGGCGCCCGAAGAACGCCCGCCGATCCTTCCAGAACCGGTGCTGAGGTCATTACCCCCCCTGCTCGCCCGACCCGAACTGCCGCAATCGGCTGCAGTGGCAGAGCCCGACAGGGCACCAGAGAACGTTCTGCCTCCCCCGCCCCTGGCTGATGCCGCTCCGCCGTCTGCGGATCCACTGCCCGAGACGCCGCAGAATACGACAGCAAAGGCCGCGGATGGCCACTTGCCGGAACCAGACCCTCCAGAGGCGCAGAACCCGGAACGTCGCGCGGACAGAAAGCCGGCTTCCGAGGCGGCACCGCCTGCCCACCAGGCACCCCGGGCGCCAAGCGAAAGCCGCAAGGCCGAGACCGCCGCTGGCAAGGGCAAGAACGACGCTGCTGGCACCGGGGGAAATGCCGAAGCTGCAACGCTTTCGCAATCGAAGGTGAACGACCTGAAAGCAAGCTGGGGCGCCAGGATCCGCGCCCGCATCGAACGACGGAAGGAATATCCGGCCAAGGCCGATGGGGCCGACGGCAAGGTGGCGCTTTCACTGGTAGTCGGGCGCGACGGGCGCCTCATCAGCGTGAGCGTCTCGCGTTCGTCCGGACGTGCCGTCCTCGACCAAGCGGCACTCAGGGCCGTCGAGCGCGCCGGGCGTTTCCCGGCTGCACCAGAGGAATTGATTGACGGCAGCTATGCCTTCGCCTTGTCGATCGGCTTCAAGAAGTGATCGGAACCCGAAAGCGCACGAAGTCTCGGACTGACTGGGTCTGGACGTGAGGGAACGCTGACCATCTCAACATGAGCAGATCTCAGGTTCAATCGGCTCTGTCGCACGCATCGGCTGCCCCTTCAGGCTGGCAAGACCCGACCTCGCGGCGCGCGACGTTCCGGGGCGCAGGTCCGTGCGCTCTGGCAGCGTGCCCTCGCCAGCGGGCGCGAACCGATGGGGACGTGCCCCTTCGATCGACGCGCGCGCATGACGAACCCGTCCCGGAACGGTTCCGCCCATGCCCGGGAAAGAACCGCCCCCTCGAGCCGCCGGATCGAACGCCTAGTGCAGGATCTGCCCCTGCACAGTGGCGGCCAGGTCATTGAGCGAGAACGGCTTTGGCAGGAATACCGCGTTCGGGATGTGGTGGCGTCCCTCGGTCAGGCTGTCCTCGGCATAGCCCGACACGAACACCACACGCACCCCGGGCCGGTCGCGCAGCGCCTCGCGCACCCAGGACGGGCCGTCCATGCCAGGCATCACCACATCGGTCACGAACACGTCCACTTCCAGCGCGGGATCGGCAAGTGCGTTCAGCGCTTCCTCCGCGTTCTCGGCCTCGATCACCGTGTAGCCGCGCAACCGCAGGGCACGCGAGGCGAAGGCCCGCACCGGCGCCTCGTCCTCGACCAGCAGCACGACGCCCTCGCCCTGCCGGCCGGCGCGCGGTGCAGCCCCGGCAAGCCGCTCCGCCACGCCACCGTCCATGCCGGTGGACCGGACCGTCGCCGTCGACAGGCCGGGGTCCATCGGCGCCGGTTCCGGTTCCGGCTGGCCGTCATGCATCGGGAAGCACACCTCGAAGGTGCTGCCCTGCCCGGTTTCCGAAGTCACGAAGACGAAGCCGCCCGATTGCTTGACGATGCCGTAGACCGTGGACAGGCCGAGACCGGTGCCTTCGCCCACGCCTTTCGTGGTGAAGAACGGCTCGAATATCTTGTCCAGCCGGTCGGCGGGAATGCCGGTTCCGCTGTCGATCACGCGGATCACCGCATAGTCGCCCGCCGGCATGAAGGCCCGCCCGCGATGCTGGGGCTCGGCCAGCGACAGCGCGCCGGTCTCGATGCGGATGGTGCCGCCGTCGGGCATGGCATCACGGGCGTTGACCACAAGGTTCATCAGCACCTGTTCGAACTGCCTGCGGTCGGCGCGGATCGCGCCCAGTCCGGGCGAATGCGAGAACCGCAGCTTCACGCGTTCGCCGACAAGCCGGTTCAGCAGATGCACGAGATCCGAAAGCGCCTCTTCAAGGTCCACCCGCTCGGGCTTCAGCGTCTGCTTGCGTGAGAAGGCAAGCAGCTGCCCCACCAGCCCCGCGGCGCGATTGGCGTTCTGGTGGATCTGCACCAGATCGGCGAAATCCGGGTCGGTCGCCGTGTGACGCAGCAGCAGCAGGTCGCAATGGCCCGAAATCGCGGTCAGCAGGTTGTTGAAGTCATGCGCGATCCCGCCCGCCAGCTGGCCGATCGCCTGCATCTTCTGGCTCTGCACGAACTGTGCCTCGAGCGTCTTCAGCGCGGTCGCGTCCTGGATCACTGCCAGCACGCAGGGCCGCCCCTGCTCGACCATCCGGCGCAGCGCGATCTGAAGGAAGCTCTCGCCGGCGTCGCGGTGGCGGCGCAGCACCTCGGCGGAATGCGGCAGCCTTTCGCTGACCACATCGTCCAGCCAGTCCGACAGCGACCGCCCCAACCCCTCGAACAGTTCCTGGAACCGGGCCTGCGCGCCCGGCTCCAGCCCCAGGATCTCGCGCGCGGCGCGGTTCGCCGCAAGCAACTCGCCGTCCGGGCGGAACCGTGCCAGCGCCACCGGCACATTCTCGAAGTCGGTGAGGACGCGCGTATCCTCGGGCCGGTCGGCGACGGGAAGCAGATAGATCTCGCGCCGCTCTCCCGGTCCCTCGATTTCGGCCAGGAAGGCGCGCACGGGGCCGTCCACGCCTGCCACCTGCACCTCTTCGCCCGGGTGCAGGACGGGCGTCAGGAACACCCGGTCCAGCCGCTTGGGACGCTGCCCCAGCAGGCGGCGCATCGATTCGTTCGAGAACAGGACAACGCCGGCCTTGTTCGCCACCAGCATCGGCAGGCTCAGCGTCTCGGCCCCCCGGCCGCTGGCGCCGCGTTCGGTGAACTCCTCGATCCGCCAGAGAAACCGGCGCGGCGCGATGCGATGCACCGACAGGCGCATGTGGCCCCTCCGCGTGACCACATCCTCGCGCGCCGAGCCCAGGTTCGACGCGCGGCTCTGCAGCCGGAACAGGACCGAGGCGGGGCTGGCAAAGTGATCGCCCAGCGTCGCCACCAGCGTGGCGCCGCCATCGGCGCGGAAACGGTCGCGCGCGGCCTGGTTCTGGAATCCGATCTGGCCGATGTCATTGGTGGTGAAGCAGGGTGTCGCATCCTGGCCCACCAGCGTGCCCAGCCGCGCCTCGGCCAGCCGTTCCGACAGGCCCGCCGCCGCCACCAGCCCGCGGATCACCAGGACGAGCGCAGAGAAGGTCACGCCCGCCACCACCGCCGACAGCTGCGTCACCCGGTCGGGCGCGAACAGCGCCAGCACCAGGCACAGGAAGGCGCCGCCGATGAGGATCCAGACGCGCGGCGACAGATCGCGCGCCGTGGCGATGACATCCCTGGTTCGCGCAAGAGATCTGGCCAAGCCCGCCCCCTTCAGATTCGCATGCGCCCATACCGGGGGCAGAATCCTTAAGCGCGGCTTAACCGCACAAGGGATACATCCTGCGATTGATGGAAAGCTAGGTCGCTCGCTCGAAAATCGCCACAAAAAATCCGTCGCCACCGTCCAGCGGCGTCCAGTGCCGCGACATTTGCGGCCGGAACCCGGGGTGGCGCGCCGCAAAGCCGCGCGCCTGGGCATCGTTCTCGGCCCTCAGCAGCGAACAGGTGGCATAGGCCAGCGATCCGCCCGGCCGCACCAGCCCCGCCGCGCGATCCAGGATCGCCGCCTGAAGGGCCACAAGGTCCGCCAGCGCCCCTGCCGTCAGCCGCCACTTCTCCTCGGGCGACCGGCGCCACGCACCCGAGCCGGAGCAGGGCACGTCGGCCAGCACCAGATCGAAGGGCGCAACCGCCTCGGGCCGGTCCGACAGGTCGATGCGGGCACCGGCCCTGGCCGCGCGCCCGGGCAGATCGCGCATCCGGCCGGCATTGGCGTCATGCGCCGTCACCCGCGCCCCGCGCGCCGCCAGCGCCAGCGCCTTGCCACCGCCCCCCGCGCAGAGGTCCAGCACCCGGTCCCCCGCCGCGACCGGCAGCGTCTCGACCACGGCCTGCGACGCCGCATCCTGCACCTCGACCAGCCCCTCGGCAAAGACGGTGCAACGCTGCACCCCGCGCCCGCCCGAGATCACCCGCAGCGCGGTCTCGGCCAGCGCATGCGGCTCGGTGGCGATGCCCTCATCGGCCAGCCGCGCGGCCGCCGCCGTGCGCGTGATGCGGGCCGTGTTGACCCGCAGGAACATCGGCGCGCGGCTGCGCAGCGCCTGCATGACCGGGGCAAAGCGGTCGCCCAGACTGTCGCGCAACGCGGGCGCGATCCAGTCGGGACAATCCAGCGCGACCAGATCCGGCATGTCCGCCGCCGTGCCGCGCTCGGCCGGCAAGAGCGGCGCCGGGGCGTGGCCCTCGCCGGTGAACAGGCTGTCGGGGTCGTCCCCGCGCGCCCGCAAGAGCCCGATCATCAGGCCACGCCCCGTCCCGGCCCCGCCCATGTGCGCGAAGGAGAGGCGGCAGCGGATGCCATCGAACACCAGGTCACGCACCGCCTGCCGGTCCCCGGCCCCGGCGAACCGGCTGCCGCGCGCCCAGTTTGTCAGCGCCTGCTCGGCCGGGGTTCCGGACAGCCAGCGATCCAGCACGCCGATGGCGGCGGCGATCCGGGCAGCGGGGGTCATGCGAACCTCATGCGGAACATGAGGGTGTGGCCGCAGTCGCCTGATATTTCGTGGCTATCCCGTCCCACCCGGCAGGGGCGGCACCGGGCCTAGCCCAGACGGTAGTTCGGGCTTTCCCGGGTGATCTGCACGTCATGCACATGGCTTTCCTTCAGCCCCGCCCCGGTGATCCTGACGAAGCGGCAGTTGCGGCGCATCGCGGCCACGGTGGCGTTGCCCGTATAGCCCATCGCAGCGCGCAGGCCGCCCACCATCTGGTGCAGCACCGCCGCCACCGCGCCCTTGTAGGGCACCTGCCCCTCGATCCCCTCAGGCACCAGCTTGTCGGACGCCGCGTCCTTCTGGAAATAGCGGTCGGCCGAACCCCGCGCCATGGCGCCCAGCGACCCCATCCCGCGATACGACTTGAAGCTGCGCCCCTGGTACAGGATCACCTCGCCGGGGCTTTCGTCCGTGCCCGCGATGGCCGACCCCACCATGGCGCAGGATGCCCCGGCGGCGATCGCCTTGGCGAAGTCGCCGGAATACTTGATGCCGCCATCCGCGATCACCGGCACGTCGCCCGCCGCGCCCGCCGCATCCATGATCGCCGTCAGCTGCGGCACGCCCACGCCCGCAACGATGCGGGTGGTGCAGATGCTGCCCGGCCCGATGCCCACCTTCACCGCATCGGCCCCCGCACCGATCAGCGCCCGCGTCGCCTCGGCCGTCGCCACATTGCCCGCGACGACCTGCACCTCGTTCGACAGCCGCTTGATCCGCTCGACCGCGCGCGCCACGCCCTCGGAATGGCCATGCGCCGTGTCGATCACCACAAGGTCGACCCCCGCCTCGATCAGCGCCTGGCTGCGCTCATACCCCGCATCGCCCACGGTGGACGCCGCCGCCACCCGCAGCCGCCCCAGATCGTCCTTGCAGGCATGGGGGTTCAGCACCGATTTCTCGGTATCCTTCAGCGTCAGCAGACCGGTCAGCCGCCCATCCGCATCTGTCACCA
Source organism: Paracoccaceae bacterium (assembly GCA_019454225.1). Classification (NCBI taxonomy): domain Bacteria; kingdom Pseudomonadati; phylum Pseudomonadota; class Alphaproteobacteria; order Rhodobacterales; family Paracoccaceae; species Paracoccaceae bacterium. The sequence continues at coordinate 2,872,051 of CP075370.1, forward strand.
GCAGCTTCTCGATCCGCCGCGCCTTCATGAGCGAGATCGCCTCGGCTCGGTCGACCGGTTCGCGCAGGATCGCAAGGTTGTCGGCCGTCATCATCACACGCACCGGCGTGTCGTCGGATGTGGCAAAGCGCATGTCGCGGTTGGTGACGATGCCCACCACCCTGCCATCCCGAACCACCGGGAACCCTGTGATCGAATAGCGTTCCATCAGGGCCTTGGCATCGGCCAGCGTCTGGTCGGGGGTCAGCGTCACCGGGCTGTAGACCACACCGCTTTCGAAGCGCTTCACCCGCCGCACCTCACGCGCCTGCGCCTCGGGGTCGAGGTTGCGGTGGATCACCCCGATTCCCCCGGCCTGGGCCATGGCGATGGCCATGCGCCCCTCGGTCACCGTGTCCATGGCACTGGACAGCAGCGGAATGTTCATGCGGATGCGGCGCGTCACGAAGGTCGAGGTGTCGGCCTCGGACGGCAGGACCGACGAGGCGGCAGGCACCAGCAGCACGTCGTCGAATGTCAGTGCCTCGCGAATCTCCATGGGTCCCTCCGGAGCCGGGTTCGATTGGCGCTTCCCCTTTTCACGCGGGTCGCGGAAAGGCAAGAGCGCGGGGCTTGCGCGGCGCGTGCCGCCATGCTGTTCAGGACCGCCAGACTGCCGGGGAATCCATGCGCGTCACCATCGTCGAGAACACCGCCGTCACCCATCACGGCCAGGTCGGGGTTGCCCTGCACGAGGCGGGCGCGCTGATCGACATCCATCGCCCGTTCCTGGGCCAGCCGCTTCCCGAAACCGTCGATGCGCTGATCGTGTTCGGCGGCGAACAGTCGGCGATGGACGATGCGGCGCATCCCTATCTGCCCGCACTCGCCGCGCTGATGGCGCGGACAGCGCGGGCCGGCCTGCCGGTGCTGGGCATCTGCCTCGGCGCGCAGGTGCTGGCGCGCGGCATGGGGGCCACCAACATCCTGGGCGCCGCGCCCGAGTTCGGCTGGTGCGACGTCACGCGGACAGGGGCCGACGACCCGCTGCTCTCGTCCCTGCCCGACCGGTTCCCGATCTTCCAGTGGCATTCCGATACCTTCACCCTGCCCCCGGGCTGCGTCCATCTGGCAGGCTCGCCCGCCGCCGCCGTGCAGGCGTTCCGCGCCGGTCCGCGCGCCTGGGCCACGCAGTTCCATTTCGAGGCCAGCCGCGCCGTGGTGGCCGACTGGGCTCGCCGCTTTCCGCAGGCGGTCGACCGGCTTGACCCGGCCTTCCGTGCCGACATGCCCGCCCGCGCCCTGGCCGAGGGTGCTGCGGCCGATGCCGCCGGGCTGACGCTCGCCCGGGCCTTCGTGGCACAGATCGCGGGTTGATCGAGGCGGCTCAGGCCGTCGCCGCGTTGGTCTTTGCGGCCAGCGTGCCGCGAACCCACATCTGCAGCACCCGGGCCGCGATCCAGGGCACGATGCCGAATGCCGCGATCAGCGCGGCAAGGCCCGGAACCGTCCAGCCCACCGCCAGCGCCAGCCCCGCCCAGGCCGCCAGCGGAAAGGTGAAGGCCGCCCACAGCGGGCTGAACCCCGCCACGGTGATCCACCGGGCGGCAGCGACCAGTGCCAGCAGAATCGCGGCGCCGATCCCGGCAAAGACCGCCGCGATGCCCTCCATCCCCAGCCCCGCCGCCACCAGGCCCAGCAGGCTGGCCGGGGCCAGGTGAATGGCCAGCAGCGGCCGCAGCGGCCCCGGCGGCACGCGGGTTGCCAGTTGCCACAGGCTTGCTGCCCAGATCGTCCCGGCCACCGCGAGCATGGCCCACAGCAGCACCTCTGCCAGCGCGGCATGGCCCAGCGGCGCGGCCGACAACCCGCCGATGATGAAACCCACAAAGGCCAGATGCCATGCGGGCGTCACCCCCCGCGCCTCGGCCGGGCCCGCCAGGATCGCCCGCAGGATCAGCGCCGCCACCAGCCCGTGCAGCACCAGCCCGCCGAACAGCAGGCCCCGCGCCAGCCCGGGCGCAAGCGGCACCATCGCGGCCGCCATCAGCAGGCAGCCCAGCGACCCCGCCGCCAGCCCGGCGCGCCCGGGCAGGATGCGCAGGTCCTCGGCCACCACGCCCGGGCGGCGCATCACCTTGACCACATAGCCGCCGGCGGCGAACAGCCACAGCGCCGACACCGCCCCCAGCAGCAGGTCGGCGAATGCCCCCGCCGCATCCACCCGGCGCAGCGCCAGTCCCAGCCCGAACAGGCCCATGATCGCCGGGAACACCGCAGGCGGCATCCGCGCGAAGGCGGGCAGCCGCACCGGAGGGAACTGCGGTGGCGGAAAGATCGGGGGGCGCGTCATGGCATGGCTCCGCTGGGTCCGGCCACCGCTACGCCCGCCCGGCCACGGCGCACAGGCGGCGCATTGCCGCCCTCGTCCCCGCCCTGATCCGGCATCCGGCCCATCGGGCCGCTACCCCCGCAGCACCGGGAACCAGTCGTCGCGCAGCCGCTGGCCCGGCTGCATCCCGTGGCCGGGAAAGGGCGGCGAGGTCGGGCCGGGCCGCTCGACATAGCGCGCGTCATCGCCGACCAGCCGCAGCGAGAACGCCCGGCGGCGGTTCGTGGTGGTGTTGCCGCGCGCCCCGTGCAGCGTGCGGAAATTGAAGGCCACGGCGTCACCCGGCTCCATCTCCCATTCCAGGATGCGCATCCCCTCTGCCTCGGGGTCCGGCACCGGCATGTAGTCATGCTCGCCGGGGTAGAAATTCGTCTCGGCCATCCAGCGGGTCGGCAGCACGTCGCGCTCCCACAGGTGGCTGCCCGCGACACAGCGCAGGCTGGCCTCGCGCACCGGGTCCAGCGGCGACCAGAAGCTGACGGTCTGCCGCCCGGCGACAAAGTAATAGGGTCCGTCGGTGTGCCAGGGCGTGGGCTTGGTGGTTCCGGGTTCCTTGACCAGGACATGATCGTGGAACAGTTGCACCCGCCGGGACCCCATCAGCCGTGCCGCCACCTCGGCCACCGCGCTGTCGCGGATCACCCGCTCGAATTCCGGAATCCGGCTCCAGTTGCAGTAGTCGTCAAAGAACGACCCCGGCTCCCCGGGCTTCAGCGTCGCCATCTGCTGCGTCGGGCTGGCCATGTTGCGGGCGACGCCCGCGCGCAACGCCTCCACCTCCTCCGCCCAGAGCCCCCGGACCAGGACGGCCCCGTCCTGCTGATAGGCCCGCACCATCTCGTCGGTGACCGTGACTGCCACATCCGCCTCCTGTTTCGTGCCACTCTGCCCCGCCCCGCCGGGCCTTGCCAAGCGGTGTTCCGCCTCGCATCCTGCGCCGCGCACCCAGCGGAGGACCGGATGACCGGACATGGCTACGACACCGGGCGGCTGAACCTGCCGTTCGTCGGCATCCCCACCTTCGGCAAGCGGCCCTATGTCGAGGACTGGCGTGCCATCCGGGCCGATGCCGCGATCCTGGGGGCACCGTTCGACTTCGGCACGCAGTTCCGCGCCGGGGCAAGGTTCGGCCCCCGCGCGGTGCGCGAGGCCTCGACCCTGTTCTCCTTCGGCCATGCCGGGGCCTATGACCACGAGGATGACCGTACCTATCTCGGCCCCGACGTGCGGATCGTCGACATCGGCGATGCCGACATCGTCCACACCGATACCGAGACCAGCCACGCCAACATCGAGACCGGCGTCCGCGCCATCCTGGACGCGGGCGCGCTGCCCGTGGTCATCGGCGGCGACCATTCGGTGAACATCCCCTGCATCCGCGCCTTCGCGGGTCGCGGGCCCATCCACATCCTGCAGATCGACGCGCATCTGGATTTCGTCGATGTCCGCCACGGGGTGCGCCACGGCCACGGCAACCCGATGCGCCGCGCCGCCGAGCAGGACCATGTGACGGGCATCACCGCGCTTGGCATCCGCAATGTCAGTTCCACCACGCTCGAAGGCTATCAGGCCGCCCGCGCCATGGGCGACGACATCCTGTCGGTGCGCCAGGTGCGCAAGCTGGGCGTGGCCGACACCATCGCCCGCATCCCGCCTGGCGCGCGGCTCTACATCACCATCGACATCGACGGCTTCTGCCCCTCGATCGCGCCTGGCACCGGCACGCCCTCGCACGGCGGTTTCCTGTACTACGAGGTGCTGGAAATCCTGCAGGCCGCGGCCCGCGCGCATGACGTGGCAGGCATCGACCTGGTCGAGGTCGCGCCCGACTATGACCCGACGGGGTCCACCGCGATCCTGGCGGCGCAGATCCTGCTGAACCTTCTGGGCTTCGTCTTCGACGCGCGCGCCCGGCGCTGACCGCGCGCGCGGCGCCTAGCGGTACAGCAGCGACTTGCCCGCGTGGAACAGATGCACCTTCGACGGGTCCGCCGACAGGCGGACGGTCTGGTGGCGCAGCCCCGGATGGATGCCCGGCAGCTTGGCCACCACCTGCGCCGCCTCGCCCTGCCGCCGGAAATACAGCAGCGTCACCTCGCCAAGCGCCTCGGTGATCTCCACCTCGCCCGAGAACAGCGCCTCGCCATCGGTGGCCAGCAAGTCCTCGGGACGCACCCCGATGTTCACCTTCATCCCCATGTCCGACTGCAGCGTCGCCACGGACGACCGCGCGGTTCCGCCATTGGCCAGCCGCACCGTCGTCATCGCGCCGGTCTCCGTCACCTCGCCCGGCATCAGGTTCATCGAGGGCGACCCGATGAACTGCGCCACGAATTCGTTCTGCGGCCGCTCGTACAGTTCCAGGGGGCTGCCCACCTGGCTGATCCCGCCCCCCGCCAGCACCACGATCCGGCTGGCCAGCGTCATCGCCTCGACCTGGTCATGGGTGACATAGATCATCGTCGAGTTCGGCATCGACTCCTTCAGCTGCGCGATCTCGATCCGCGTCGCCACCCGCAGCGCCGCATCCAGGTTCGACAGGGGTTCGTCGAACAGATAGACCTTCGGGTCGCGCACGATCGACCGCCCGATCGCCACCCGCTGCCGCTGCCCGCCCGACAGCGCCTTGGGCAGGCGGTCCAGATAGGGCGTCAGCTGCAGCACCTTGGCTGCCCGGTCCACCGCCGCCTTGATCTCTTCGGGGGTCTTCTTGGCCAGCTTCAGCGCGAACTCCATGTTCGCCCGCACCGTCATGTGCGGGTAAAGCGCGTAGGACTGGAACACCATGGCGATGCCGCGCTGCGCCGGCGGCACGTCGTTCATCCGCACGCCGTCGATGGTGAACTCGCCCCCGGTAATCCGCTCCAGCCCCGCGATCATCCGCAGAAGCGTCGATTTTCCGCAGCCCGACGGCCCCACGAACACGATCAGCTCGCCCGTCCGGATGTCGAGGTTGATGTTCTTCAGAACCTTCACCTCGCCATAGGCTTTTTCCACATCGACCAGTTTCAGATCGGCCATGGCTGTTCCTCCCCTATCCGTTGCGCAGCAGGCAATACTGCCACGGCCCAAGCCGCCCGTCCGTTGCCGGCACGGCCCCCATTGTCTCGCCCACCGGCACCCAGTTCCCCGCAGGCCGGTCGAAGGCGACCGTCCCCTCCCCGAGGTTGAAGGCGCAGAGGATCGTCTCGTCGCCGCTCCGGCGGAACGTCACAAGGTCGCCGGCCGCCTGCGGCAGCGTCATCTCGCCCTGCCGCAGCACGCCATGCGCGCGCCGGAAGGCAAGCGCCGCGCGGTAGTGGTTCAGCAGCGATCCCGGGTCGGCCGCCTGCGCCGCCACCGACAGCGGACGGTGCGGCGCCTTGACCGGCAGCCAGGGCTGGCCGGTGGTGAACCCGGCGGCCGCGTTATCGGTCACCCACACCATCGGCGTGCGGCACCCGTCGCGGCCCTTGAACTCGGGCCAGAACTCGATCCCGTAGGGGTCCTGCAACTCGGACAGGTCGAGCTCGGCCTCGGGCAGGCCCAGTTCCTCGCCCTGATACAGGCACAGCGACCCGCGCAGGCAGACCATCAGCGCGGTATAGGTCCGCGCCGCCGCATCCGACAGGTTCCAGCGCGTGATGTGGCGGATCACGTCGTGGTTGGAATAGGCCCAGCAGGGCCAGGCATCCGGCGCCGCCGCGTCCATCCGCGCGAAGGTCTGCGCCAGGCCCGCCGCCGTCAGCCGCTTGGGCTGCAGCATCTCGAACGGATAGCACATCTGCACCTTGTCGCCGCCGCTGGTATACTCCGCCATGATCTCGAGGCCGCGCTGCGCGTCACCCACCTCGCCCACGGCAGCGGCGCCATGGGGGTTCAGGACCGCGCGGAACTTCCGCAGGAATTCCAGGTTCTCCGGCTGGTTCTTGGAAAACAGGTGCAGCTGGTGATTGTAGGGGTTGACCGAGGGCGCGATGGAATCGTTGCGCAGTTCGGGCGGCAGCGACGGGTTGTCGCGCAGGTACTTGTCCGCGATGTAGAAGTTGATGGTGTCCAGCCGGAACCCGTCGACCCCCCGCGCCAGCCAGAACCGCACCACGTCCAGCAGCGCCTCCTGCACCGGCGCGTGGTGGAAATTCAGGTCGGGCTGCGACGCCAGGAAGTTGTGCAGGTAGTATTGCCGGCGCCGCCCGTCCCAGGCCCAGGCCGACCCGCCGAACACCGACAGCCAGTTGTTCGGCGGCGTGCCGTCGGGCTTCGGATCGGCCCAGACGAACCAATCGGCCTTGGGGTTCGTCCGGTCCTTCCGGCTTTCGACGAACCAGGGATGCTGGTCCGAGGTATGCGACAGCACCAGGTCGATCATCACCCGCAGGCCCAGCTCATGCGCCCGCGCCATCACCGCATCGAAATCGGCCAGCGTTCCGAACATCGGATCGACGTCGCAGTAGTCGCTGACGTCATAGCCGAAGTCCTTCATCGGGCTGGTGAAGAACGGGCTGATCCAGATCGCGTCGGCACCCAGCCCCGCGATATGGTCCAGCCGCTCCACGATCCCGGCCAGATCGCCGATCCCGTCGCCGTTCGAATCCTGATAGCTGCGCGGATAGATCTGATAGATCACCGCCCCCCGCCACCAGTCGGGGTCCATGGCCAGCACGCTGCCCTTCAGCTTCTCCATCGCGCTCACTTCACCGAACCCGCCAGAAGCCCGCGCACCAGGAAGCGCTGCATCGAGAAGAACACCAGCAGCGGCACCGCAATGCTCACGAAGGCCGAAGTCGCCAGGATCTCCCAGTCGCCGCCCCGCGATCCCAGCAGGTTCACGAGGTTGCCGGTCAGCACCTGCTGGTCGTTGCCGGTGCCCAGGAACACCAGCGCCACCAGCAGGTCGTTCCACGTCCACAGGAACTGGAAGATGGCAAAGCTCGCCAGCGCGGGGAACGACAGGGGCAGGATGATCTTGGTGAAGATCTGGAACTCGGTCGCCCCGTCCACCCGCGCGCTCTCGATGATGTCGCGCGGCAGGCCGACCATGTAGTTGCGCAGAAGATAGATCGCCAGCGGCAGCCCGAACCCGGTGTGCGCCAGCCAGATGCCCAGATACCCCTTCCCGATGCCGATGGCATTGTGGAACTGCAACAGCGGGATCAGCGCCAGTTGCAGCGGCACCACCAGCAGCCCGACGATCGCGGCAATCAGCAGCGCGCGCCCCGGAAAATCCATCCAGGCCAGCGCATAGGCCGCGAAGGCCGCGACGAGGATCGGAATGACCGTGGCCGGGATCGCCACCGTCAGCGTGTTCAGGAACGCCTGCCCCACGCTCTGCCCGGCCAGCGGGCTGAACAGCACCGTGCCGTAGTTCTGCGTGGTGAACTCGGGCGGGGTCGAGGCGGTGGCGAACACGCGCGGCAGGCGCGTGCCCTCGGTCGTCACGGGCGAGGTCAGCACATAGGCCCCGTCGGCCTGCAAGGTCAGCGTCAGCCCGTCATTCAGCGTGGCGGTCGCGCCGGGCGCGAACTCGGTCGGCCGGTTCACGTTGGTCCCCCAGGCGCTGATCGTGGCACCCGCCGCGCGGAACAGGTTGCCCTCGATCACGAAGACCCCGTCGCGCTCGACCTCCGGCCCCTCGACGCGGATCGGCGACAACTGGCTTTCCTGCGTCGAAAGCGACCGCCACCATCCGCTCGTCGAGATCTGGTCGCCGGTGCGGAACGACGACACCAGCAGGCCGAAGGTCGGCAGCACCCACAGGATCACCAGCAGGGCCGCCGAGATCTGCACGGCCCAGGTCAGGCCCGCCTTCTGTCCGGCGATATTGTCCATGGCCCGGGCCCCCCTACCGCATTTCCTTGCGTGCGTTGTGCACGTTCCAGACGAGGATCGGCATCACCAGAAGCATGATGACCATCGCCGCCGCCGAACCGGTGCCCACGTCGAAGGCCCGGAAGAACTTGTCGTACATGTAGTTGGCCAGAACCTGCGTCTCCCACTGGCCGTTGGTCATGGCCAGCACGATGTCGAACACCTTCAGCACCGTGATGGTGATCGTGGTCCAGACCACCACCACCGTCCCCATGATCTGCGGCACCTTGATCTTGAAGAAGATCTGGAACGGACCGGCGCCGTCGATGATGGCCGCCTCGATCGTCTCCTCGGGAATGGCGCGCAGCGCCGCCGACAGGATGACCATGGCGAACCCGGCCTGGATCCAGACCAGCACCGCCATCAGGAAGAAGTTGTTCCAGAACGGGATCTGCAGCCAGTTCTGCGGCTCGGACCCGCCCAGCGCCAGATAGATCGCGTTCAGGATGCCGATCTGCTCCTGCCCCAGGGGGCGGGTGTCATAGATCAGCTTCCAGATCACCGAGGCGCCGACGAAGGAAATCGCCATCGGCATGAAGATCATCGCCTTGGCAAAGTTGCCCCAGCGAAGCCGGTCGGTCAGCTGTGCCGCCAGCAGGCCGAATGCGGTGGACAGCGCGGGAACCACGACCAGCCACAGCATGTTGTTGCGCATCGATTCCCAGAATTTCGCCTCGCCCGACATCTGCACATAGTTGGCAAAGCCGACGAACGTCCGGTCGCCCCCCACCTCGCGGTGCAGCGACAGCCAGAAGGTCGCAAAGACCGGATAGGCCAGGTAGAGGCCCAGCGCGACCAGCGCCGGAAACAGGAACAGCCAGGGGCGTATCTGGTTGGCGCGGTTGATGTTGTGCCCGGCATCCGGCCCCTTGGCGGGATACAGCACCTTGTCGAGCACGAGGTTCGACAGGAAGAAATAGCCGACGCAGCCGCCCACGCCGATGACGATGGTGATGACCGCCTGTAATGCCGGATGCATGCGTCCCTCCCCGAACGGCTGCCTTGGCCTGGGGTGCGGGCCCGAAGGCCCGCCCCTGTCGTCACGCCCTCGGGCGGATCAGATGTGCCGCATCACTTGGGCCAGGACGCCTGGATGCCGGCCGCCACCGCCGCCGCATCCTTGCCGCCGGTGTAGTCCACCATCCCGGTCCAGAAGCTGCCCGCGCCCACGGCACCCGGCATCAGGTCGGATCCGTCGAACCGGAAGGTCGTGGCGTTCAGCAGGATCTCGCCCAGCTTCTTCAGCGTCGGGCTGCCGTAGGTGTCGGGGTTGGCGCCCTTGAACGGCGTCAGGAAGCCCGACTGCGCCATCCACACCTCATGCGCGATCGGGGTCTTCAGGAACTCGATGAAGGCCCGCGCCGCCTCACCGTCCTTGGTGATGAAGGCCAGCGTGCCCGCGCCCAGCACCGGCTGGCCCAGGTCCTTGCCCTCATAGGCGGGGAAGTAGAAGAAGTCGGCATCCTGCCCCACGACCGTCCCGTCCGGGAAGAACGACGGGATGAACGACGCCTGCCGGTGCATGTAGCAGGCCGGGGGCGAGGCGAACATGCCCTTGGGGCTGTCACGGAAATCGGTCGCGGCCACCGCACCCGCACCGCCCGCCACATAGGCGTCGTTCCGCGCGAAATACCCGAACTCCTCGATCGCGGCGACGACCTCGGGCGCGTCGAACGGAAGGGCGTTCGAAACCCACTGGTCATAGACCTCGGGCGGCTGCGTGCGCAGCATCATGTCTTCGACCCAGTCGGTCGCGGGCCAGCCCGTCGCACCGCCCGAGCCCAGGCCGATGCACCAGGGCGTGCCGCCGTCGGCGACGATCTGGTCGGTCAGTGCTTTCAGCTCCTCCATGGTCGTGGGCACTTCATAGCCCGCGTCCTCGAAGTTCTCGGGCACGTACCAGACCAGCGACTTCACGTCGATCTTGTAGGGAAAGGCATAAAGCGCCGGGGTGCCGTCGCGGCCGTTGTAGGTGCCCAGCCCCACCCAGCTTGCACCGGCGGCGTAGTTCTCGGCCAGCCAGGCCTCGGTTTCCGCACCCAGCGGCACGATCAGGCCCTTCGATGCCAGGTCGCCGATCAGGCCGGGCTGCGGCAGCACGGCGATGTCCGGCGGGCTGCCCGCCTGGGTGTCGATCACGATCTGCTGCTCGTAGTTCTCGGACGACGAATAGTTCACCGTCACGCCCGTCGCCGCCGAGAAATAGGCCAGCACCGACTCGACCAGAACCTGGTCCTCGCCGCGCCACGGCCCGAAGATCGTCAGCGTCTGCCCCTCAAGGTTGTGGGCCGCATCGAAATCGGCAAAGCTCTGCCAGTTGAAGCCACCCTCACCGACGGGGAACTTCAGATTCTGCGCCATGGCCGGACCGGCCAGCAGGGCAAGCGCCGCCGCGCTTGCATAAAATCCGGATCTCATTGTCGTCCTCCCGAGACGCGCGCACTGCGGCGCACCGTTTTAGCCCAAGGGTCAGAATCAAGGTCAAACCGCTTTGGATACGCCACAGTTGCCGATGACCCGCCTCAAGTCAATCGTCACGCGGTCGGCGGGGTCTCCGAAAACCGTTATTCTGCAAGTGCGAACACGCCGGGGCGGGGTCACTTTTCGGCATGCGGTCGGCGGCTTTCGCTTTGACGGCACGCGGTTGCGATGATTAGACTTCGCCACGCCTCAAATCGCTTTGAACCCAGAATGCCCGGCCGCCCCGCATGAACCTCAAGGAACTCGCCGAAAAGCTCGGGCTGTCTCCGACCACCGTCAGCCGCGCGCTGAACGGATATCCCGAGGTGAACGAGGCCACGCGCGAGCGGGTGCTGGCCGCCGCGCGGCGGCACAACTACCGCCCGAACACCCGCGCGATCCGGCTGGCCACCGGCCGCTCGATGGCGATCGGCCATGTGATCCCGCTGGCGACCCGGCACGAGGTGGTGAACCCGATCTTTGCCGATTTCATCGCCGGCGCGGGCGAGGTCTATTCGCGCTCCGGCTATGACATGCTGCTGTCGGTCGTCGCCGACGAGGCCGAGGAAACCACCTACCGCGAACTCAGCGCACGCGGCGCCGTCGACGGGCTGATCGTCCATGCCCCGCGCCTTGACGATCCGCGCATCCCGCTGCTGACCGAGATCGGCACGCCCTTCGTCATCCACGGCCGCGCCACCGGCTCGGCCCTGCCCTATGCTTGGGTCGATGTGAACAACCGCCGCGCCTTCCGCCGCGCCACCGACTTCCTGCTCGACCTCGGACACCGCCGCATCGCCCTGATCAACGGGCTCGAGTTCATGGATTTCGCCGTCCGCCGCAAGGGCGGCTACGAAGAGGCGCTGGCCGCGCGCGGCATCGCGCCCGACCCCGCGCTGATGTTCTCCGACCAGATGACCGAGGTGCGCGGCCACCAGGCCGCGACGCGCATGCTCGACGCGCCGGACCCGCCCACCGCCTTTCTCGCCGCCTCGATCCTGTCGGGCATGGGCGTGCGCCGCGCAGTCGAGGAACGCGGCCTGCGCCTTGGCCGCGACGTCTCGGTCATCATCCATGACGACGACCTGTCCTATCTGCGCAACGGCGACGACCTGCCGATCTACACCGCCACCCGCTCCTCGGTGCGCGAGGCCGGGCGCCGCGCCGCCGAGATGCTGCTGGCGATGATCGCCGGCGAGGCGACCGCCGCGCGCCAGATCCTGCTCGAGGCCGAACTCATCATCGGTCAGTCCACCGGCCCCGCGCCCAGACCCTAGGATTTCCCATGCTGCCGACCCGAGCAGACTTTCCCCCGGGCTTCCTGTTCGGAACCGCCACCTCGGCCTATCAGATCGAGGGCCACGCCCAGGGCGGCGCGGGCCGCACCCACTGGGACGATTTCGCCGCCACCCCGGGCAACGTGGTGCGCGCCGAGAACGGCGACCGCGCCTGCGACCACCTGCACCGCTGGCCCGAGGATCTCGACCTGATCGCGGCGGCGAATCTCGATGTCTACCGCTTCTCGGCCTCCTGGGCCCGGGTGATCCCCGAGGGCCGGGGCCAGGTGAACGCGCAGGGTCTCGATTTCTACGACCGTCTGGTCGACGGGATGCTGGCGCGCGGCATCCGGCCCGCCCTGACGCTCTACCACTGGGAACTGCCCTCGGCGCTTGCCGACCAGGGCGGCTGGCGCAACCGCGACATCGCCGGATGGTTCGCCGAATACGCCACCGTCCTGACCCGCCGCATCGGCGACCGCCTCTGGTCGGCCGCCCCCGTCAACGAACCCTGGTGCGTCGCCTGGCTCTCGCATTTCATGGGCCTGCACGCCCCGGGCCTGCGCGACATCCGTGCCGCCACCCGCGCCATGCACCATGTGGGCCTGGCCCACGGCCGGGCGATCCAGGCGATGCGCGCCGAAGGCCTGGGCAACCTCGGCGCGGTCTGCAACATGGAATACAGCCAGCCCGCCGACGACACGCCCGGGGCTGCCGCCGCCGCCCGGCTCTATGACGGCATCTACAACCGCTGGTTCCTCGGCGGCATGTGCAACGGCGCCTATCCGCAGGACGTGCTCGACCATCTGGCGCCCCACATGCCGCAGGGCTGGCAGGACGACATGGCCACCGTCGCCGCCCCGATCGACTGGGTCGGCATCAACTATTACACGCGCAAGCTGATCGCGCCCGCGCCCGGCCCCTTCCCCGCCCTGCAAGAGGTCGACGGCCCGCTGCCGAAAACCCAGATGGGCTGGGAAATCTATCCCGACGGCCTCGAATTCTTCCTGCGCCGCACCCATGCCGACTATGCGCGCGGCCTGCCGCTCTATGTCACCGAGAACGGCATGGCGAACCCGGACACCCTGTCCCGGAACCGTATCGAGGATGACGCCCGCATCGCCTATGTCGGCGACCACCTTGCCGCCGTGCGGCGCGCCATCGCGGCGGGCGTGCCGGTGCAGGGCTATTTCCTGTGGTCGCTGCTCGACAACTACGAATGGTCGCTGGGCTATGAAAAGCGCTTCGGCCTCGTGCATGTGGATTTCGACAGCTTGCAGCGCCGGCCGAAGGCGTCCTATCACGCGCTGGCGCGCGCACTCGCCCGCTGACACTCCCGGAGGCCCAGATGACCGCTGCCCTGTCCCTCGTGGCCGATATCGGCGGCACCAACACCCGCGTGGCCCTGGCCAGCGGCACGGCGGTCGCCACCGATAGCATCCGCCGCTTCCGCAATGCCGATTATCCGGGGCTGGCCACGGTGCTGGGCGAATACCTGCGCGACGCGGGCACCCCGGCGGTGACGGGGGCCTGCGTCTGCGCCGCCGGGCCGGTCAAGGATGGCGTGGCGACGCTGACCAATCTCGACTGGACGATCGACCACGACACGCTGATCCGCGCCACCGGGACAACCCGGGTGGCGATCCTGAACGACCTTCAGGCGCCGGGCCATGCGCTCGGCCATGTCGCGGCCGACAAGCTGCGCCCGGTCATCGACGGCCCCGAGGAACCCGGCGGCGCCATGCTGGTGGTCAACGTGGGCACCGGGTTCAACGCCGCCCCGGTGCTCGAAACCCCCTTCGGCCGGGTGGTCGCGGCCTCGGAATGCGGCCATGTCAACATGCCCGTGCGCACCGAGGCCGACCTGCGGCTGGCGCGTTTCGTCGAAACCGCCCACGGCTTTCCGGGGGTCGAGGATGTGCTGTCGGGGCGCGGTCTCGAACGCCTCTGGTCCTTCGTCTGCGCCGAGGCGGGAACCCCGGACGAGGCGCGCGCCGCCGAGATCATGGCGGCCATCGACGCGGGCACCGACCCGCGCGCCACCGATACCGCCCGGCTGTTCGCCCGGCTTCTGGGCGCCGAAACCGGCAACCTCGCGCTGATCCACCTGCCCTTCGGCGGCATCTGCCTGGTGGGCGGCGTGGCCCGCGCCTTCGCCGCGCATCTGGGCCCGATGGGCTTTGCCGAGGCGTTCCGCGACAAGGGGCGCTTCGCGGGCTTCATGGGCAATTTCGCCGTCCGCCTGCTGGAAGACGATTACGCCCCCCTTACCGGCTGCGCGGTCTATCTCTCGCGCATGGCGTGACGCGGCCCCGCCCGGTCCGTGATCCGGCCTGCCCCTCGCGACAGGCGGGGGCCAGCCGCGCGGTGCGGCGGCCGCATGTCTTGACAAACCGTTAAGACGAAAGAGCAAGCCCTTGATATCGCTGACCCCCGCAAGGCGTCCCACCGTGGGACGCCCCCCGGGGGCGACGCACGGGGTTCAGGGGAACGCCCCGCCCTGCCCCGGCACCGGCGCGAACCCCTCCAGCCCGTGCCCCGCCACCTGCCGGGCCAGCGCGATGAACCCCGCCACCTGATGCGCCGCCGTCGCCGCCCCCTTCTCCGGGGTCGCCAGATGCGCCTCGCCCACCGCGCCCGCAGGGTTCAGGTCCGACGCGATCCAGCCGAAGGCGATCCCCCCCACCGGCGGGATCGCCGCCCCCTCCGCCCGGCTCGGCAGGTCGCCGCAGGCCGCCCGGTCAACCAGCCCCGGCCGGAAATGCAGCATCAGACTGGTCTCGTAATCCCCGCCATGGATGCCGAAGGCCAGCTCGCGCGGTGAATAGGCCCCCTCGGGCACCCCGAACGATCCCCACTGGCAGCGCACCGCCAGCATCCCCGCCCGCACCCGCAACTCGCGCGACAGGATCGACATGAGGTCCAGATTGCCGCCGTGGCTGTTGACCAGGATCACCTTGCGCACCCCCGCGCGCGCCACCGCCAGCCCGATCTCCACCCAGGCCCGCAGCGCCGTCTCGGCCGTCAGCGTCAGCGTGCCCGGCGCCCAGGAATGCTCGTTCGACTTGCCCACCTGCTGCACCGGCAGCAGGATCAGCGACAGATCCGCCGGACAGTCGGCCCGCAGCCGCTCCAGCATCCCCGCCATGATCAGGCTGTCCGTGCCGGTGGGCAGGTGCGGCCCGTGCTGCTCGGTCGCAGCCAGCGGCAGCACCGCGATGTCGCGCATCGGATCCAGCGCGGCGAACTCCGGCGCCCGCAGGTCGCCCCAGTCGCGGCAGGTCATGCCGTCGCCTCGCGCCGCGCCGCCTGGCGCCCGATCAGCCGCTCCATGCGCGCCGCCACCTTGGCCAGATGCCGCGCCCGGCTCTCCGGCGTCGAGCTGTCCATCAGGTAATGCGCCGCAAACACCTGCCGCCGTCGCGCCGCGCAGAGAAAGCCCACCCCGCGCGTCAGCGTCCGCCGCCCCGGCGCGCCGACCAGCGTGGTCAGCCACCACGACGCGCCGCAGGTCGTGAACACCCCCAGCCGCGTGACATGGCCGAGGCCCGGCCGGATCACCCGGCTGGTGTCGTCCGGCATCAGGAACGCCACATCCGGCAGCAGCACGCGGTCAAGCCAGCCCTTCAGCATCGCGGGCAGCCCGTACCACCAGGTCGGGTAGACAAAGACCAGCGTGTCGCACCACCGCAGATCCTCGACATCCCGCGCCACCCCGGCGGTGTTCGACGGCACGTCCAGATAGCCCGTCCACTCCGGCGCGGTCAGCACCGGCTGGAACCCCCGCCCGTACAGGTCGGCCAGCCGCACCTCGGCACCGGCCGCCGCCAGCCGCTCCAGCACCACATCCCGCACCGCGGCGGTAAAGCTGTCTTCCCTCGGGTGGCAGTACACCACAAGCGCCCGCATCAGAACCGCTCCATCTCGGCCCGGACCCGGGCCAGAAACGCCGCCCGGTCGCCATCGCTGGCCCTGTTCATGTCATAGAGCGCAAGATATCGCATCCTGTCCGGCCTGCACACATGCCAGATCGCGCGGCGGACGACATGCCGCGGCGGATCGCCCGCCAGGAACGCCCGCATCCGCGTGCCGCCATAGGTGGTCACCGCGGCGAGCTTCCGCACATGGGTCAGGTTCGGCAGCACCCGGCCCTCCTCCAGCCGGAAACTGACGCCGGGCAGGAACACCCGGTCGAAGAATCCCTTGAGGATCGCCGGAAACCCGAAGTTCCACACCGGAAACACCAGGATGACGGCATCGGCCGCGCGCAGGCGCGCCACATAGTCCGCCACCGGCGCTTCGTTCGTCCCCGTGTCGTGATACCCGCGCCGCTCGGCCCCGGTCAGCACGGGCTGGAACCCCTCGGCATAGAGATCGCAGTCGTCCACCTCCCAGCCGCGCCCGCGCAGCACCTCGACCACCGCGCCATGCAGGGCCTGGCTGAAGCTTTCGGCGCAGGGGTGTGCGGCAAGCACCAGCGCCCGGGTCATGGCACCGCGCCCGCGGCGGGTTCGGCTGGGTATCCTTGCGAAGACGGGAACCCGGCGCGTTCTCTTCTTCGTGCGAAATACCCTCGGGGGGTGAATGCGGCGCAAGCCGCAGAGGGGGGCAGACAGCCCCCCTGCCCTGCCCGCCTCATGGCGCGGCCCTCAGGCCCCGATAGGCATAGACCCCGCGATAGTCGAACCCCGGGTCGTCCCAGGCGATCATCTTGCCGGGGTTCAGCAGGCCCTTCGGGTCAGCCTCGCGCTTGAACGCCAGTTGCCGGTCGTCCACCGTCTGCCGCCCGCCCTCTTCCAGCGTGTAGCGATGCGGGTTGAACACCATCGCGCCCATCGCCTCGTGCATCCGGATGATCTCGTCCAGCCGCGCCTCGGTGGTGAAGCGCACCAGCGACAGGCCCGCGAACATGCTGCGGCCGTTCTCCTTCATCACCTCCAGGTGCTGCATCACCTCGCCACCCGGAAAGGCCGCGCGGATCTCCTCGACCTTTGCCACATGGTCGGGCGCGGCATAGCGCACCTGCAGGTAGGTGATCGACGGGTCCACCTTGAGCGCGCGCAGCGTCGTGTGGTTCCAGCCGTATTCGAACACCGGGCCCGGTTCGCGGTCCCAGTCGGGGCGGTCCGACCGCCAGATCAGCCGGGCGCCCGGCCGGCGCGCCAGAAAGGTCAGGAACCCGTCCATCGCATGCGGCGCGATCATCAGCCCCAGAACCGCCTCGCCCGGCCGCACATGCGGCGCGACCCGCTGGAAATAGGCCTGCGCGATCGGCGCCTCGTAGACCGAGACCAGTTTCTTCAGGATGCCGTCCTCGTTCGCCAGGTCATTCGCCAGGTCCGCCGCCATCGGGAAATCGGGCGTCGTCACGAAGATCTCGACCCAGTCATAGGCGGGGGCCAGCGGCATCTCGATCTCGGTGATGATGCCGTTGGTGCCATAGGCATGGCTGACGCGGTGCAGTTCCTCGCCGGTGAATTCCAGGATGCGCGGCTCGGCCTCCATCGTCACGACCCGCAGGCGGATGATGTTGCCCAGGTCCCGCAGCGCCCCCCATGTGCAGGACCCGACCCCCCCCGAGCCGCCCGCGATGAAGCCGCCGATCGTGGCGGTGGCCCAGGTGGAGCTGAACATCCGGATTTCCTGCCCCGATCGGGCCCGGCAGGCCGCATCCAGATCCTTCAGCAGGCAGCCCGGCTCCACCACCACCCGCCCGGGGTGGATCGCGCGCACCGCGTTCATGTGCTTCAGGTGCAGCACGCATCCCCCGGCCAGCGGCATCGCCTGGCCATAGTTGCCGGTTCCGGTGCCCCGCGTCGTCACCGGCACGTCCTGCGCA
Organism: Paracoccaceae bacterium; assembly: GCA_019454225.1. Taxonomy (NCBI): domain Bacteria; kingdom Pseudomonadati; phylum Pseudomonadota; class Alphaproteobacteria; order Rhodobacterales; family Paracoccaceae; species Paracoccaceae bacterium. The sequence goes on from CP075370.1 coordinate 2,889,845, forward strand.
TGGCAGGCGCGAAGCACCTCGATCACCTCGGCCTCGGTGCGGGGCGCCACCACGAAATCGGCCGTCACATGGTCCAGCCGCGCCTTGAGGACGGGCGAGTACCAGAAGAAATCGCGGCTCTTGGCCCTTACCGAAACCGGATTCTCGTCGATCTCCAGATGCCGCAGGGCGGCCTTCGCGGCGTCAATGTTCATGGTCAGCCCATCAGATGGTCAAGTTCGGCATAGTCGGGCAGCGTCGTGTCGATGGCCTGGCCGCCCCGGATCACCACGCGATCGGCCTGCGGGCGCGACAGCAGTTCCGTCCACGACCGCGCCCGGAAGATCACCAGATCGGCGGGCGCCCCGGGCGCCAGCGACGGCGCGGCAAGGTCGCAGGCCCGCGCAGGATTGCCCAGCACCGCCTGCACCCAGTCGGGACGCGCATGGTCCAGATGGCCGATCCGCACCGCCTGCCGCAGGACTTCCAGCATGTCCATGTCGCCATAGGCGTAGAACGGATCGCGCGTGTTGTCCGAGGCAAAGCTGACGTTGATGCCGCGCGCCGCCATCTCGTGGACCAGCGTGATGCCCCGCATCCGCGGAGTGCGTCCGGCGTGGCGGTCCTGCAGGTAGAGGTTGCACATCGGCAGGCTCACCACGTTCAGCCCGGCCCGCGCCACGAGATCGAGCGTCTCCATCGCCTCGGCCTCGGCCATCGCGCTGACCGAACAGCAGTGCCCCACCACGACCGGCGCCGCGAACCCGGTGGCCAGCACCGCCTCGGCGATCATCCGCAGCGTGTTCGACGCGGTGTCCAGCGTCTCGTCCACATGGAAATCCACCGGAAGGCCCAGGTCGGCGGCCATCGCCAGGAATGCCAGGATACGGTCGCGGATGTCGGGCAGCGGATAGGTCACCATCCCCAGCACCCCGCCGCATTCCGCGACGATCCGCGCCGTCCTGCGGAACGGACCGTCGGTCGAAAACCCCTCGGCACCGATCAGGCAGGCCGCCTGCAACGCGATCCGGCCCGCCCATTCCGCGCGTTTCTCGACGAAGACGGGAAAGGAAATCGAATCCTGCGGCGGAATGCTGTCCAGATGGGTGCGGATCGCGCGGGTGCCATGGGCATGGGCACAGCGCAGGCTGAATTCCATCCGCGCCGCCACATCGGCTGCCGTCCAGCGGGCGGCGCGGTCGGCCTGCACGGTGGTCAGCGCGCCCATGAAGCTGCCGTCGGGATTGGGGCTGCGCGGCCAGATATGGCCCTTGTCCAGATGCGTGTGCATGTCGACGAAGGCGGGCAGCACCATGGCCCCCCGCAGATCCAGTTCCGGCGCCGGCGCATCGGAAAACCGCCCGTCCGCGATGGTGAAGGCATGGCGCAGCAGGTCGCCCCCCTGCCCCAGCAGGCAGGCGGGCACCGTGGCATTCACCAGCCGCAGCGGGCCCGGCGGAAGGGTCAGGAAACCGCTCATGTCTCTCGCTTCAATGCGCTTTCGTGCCACTTGCGCAGCAGCATGTGCGACAGGAACGACAGGCCGGCAAAGATCACCACCCCCGTCGCCGCGATCAGCAGCAGCGCCGCGAACATCCGCGGGATGTTCAGCCGGTATCCCGCCTCGAGGATGCGGAACGCCAGCCCCGACCCGATGCCGCCTGTCCCCGCCACATATTCCGCCACCACCGCCCCGATCAGCGCCAGCCCCCCGGCGATGCGCAGCCCCCCCAGGAAATAGGGCAAGGCCGAGGGCAATTGCAGAAGGCGCAGCCGCTGCCACCGCGTCGCGCGATAGATCGTCATCAGGTCGCGCAGGTTGTGGTCGGCCGACTTCAGGCCCAGCGTCGTGTTGGCCAGGATCGGAAAGAACGCCACGATCCAGGCACAGAGCAGCAATCCCGCCAGCCGGTTGTCGACATAGATGAAGATCAGCGGCGCGATGCTGACCACCGGCGTGACCTGCAGGATCACCGCATAGGGATAGAACGACATCTCGGCCCAGCGGCTCTGCGTGAACAGGATGGCCAGGCCCACGCCCCCCACCACCGCCACCGCCAGCGCCATCAGCGTGATCTGCACCGTCACCAGCAGCGCGTCGAACAGGATCGCCCAGTCCTTGACCAGCGTCTCCAGAACCAGCCCCGGCCCGGGCAGGATGTAATGCGGGATCTGGTTCCACACCACCACGCGGTCCCACAGCCACAGGCCCAGCCCCAGCACCACCACCGGCAGCACCCATTTGGCGATGTTCTCCACCCGCCGCGCCCGCTGGCGCCGCGCCTCGTCGGCGTCGATCTCGGTCCGCGTGCTCACGCTGCCTCCATCGCGCCGTGCAGCACCTTCGACACCTCCAGCGCATGGGCCGCATAGCGGGCCGAGGTCCGCCAGGCCAGGTCGCGCGGATAGGGCGCATCCACCGCCACCTCCTGCACCACCCGGCCGGGGCGCGGCGCCATGATCACGATGCGGTCCGACAGGAACACGCTTTCGAACACCGAATGCGTGACAAAGATCACCGTGCAGCCGATCCGCGCCTTCAGCGCCAGCAGATCGTCGTTCAGCTTCTGCCGGGTGATCTCGTCCAGCGCCGCAAAGGGCTCGTCCATCAGGATCAGGCGGGGGTTCGTCACCAGCGCCCGCGCAATCGACACCCGCATCTTCATGCCGCCCGACAGTTCGCGCGGATAGGCGTTCAGGAACGACTCCAGCCCCACCAGCCGCAGCGCCTCCAGCACCTCGTCGCGCACCGAGGAATAGCTCTTGCCGCGCAGCCGGAAGGGCAGCCAGACGTTCTGCGCCACCGTGGCCCAGGGCATCAGCGTGGGTTCCTGGAACACCACGCCCAGGTCACCCGCCGCCATTCCGCCTTCCCAGGCGATGCGCCCGGCCGTGGGGGGCATCAGCCCTGCGATCAGCCGCAGCGCGGTCGACTTGCCGCAGCCCGACGGCCCCAGCAGCGAGATGAAATCGCCCTCGCCCACGGTCAGCCGCATCCGGCTCAGCGCCTGCACGCCGCCCGCAAATGTCTTGTCCACGTCCTGCATGGTCAGGACGCGGGGGCGCTGGCCCGGCGGAAGCGTGGGGCGAAACTCGGCCATCGGCGGTTCCGGGGGCCCGGCCGGGCCCCCGGGGGTGCCCTACTTCTTCAGGTCCATGCCGACGCCGTTCCCGGCAAAGGTGAAGTCGATGGCGCTGGCCCAGTCCAGATCGGCGGCCACGACGCCCGCCGCCACCATCTTGTCGTAGAAGTCCTTCACCTTCTCCTCGGTCATCACGCCAATGCCCTTTTCCAGCGCGTCGCCGGAATCGACGATGCCCGCCTCCTTCATCTTCGCGATGGCATAGGCGATGGCCTCATCCGACATGTCGGGATTGTCTTTCTTGATCAGGTCGTTGGCCGCCGTGTTGTCACCGTAGAGATAGTTGTACCAGCCCTTGATCGACCCTTCGACAAAGCACTTCACCTGCTCGGGCTTCTCGGCCACCGTCGGGCCCATCGTCTCGATGATCGTCGAATAGGTCGAATAGCCCGCATCCGCGATCAGCCAGACATCGGGTTCGAACCCGCCCTCCTTCGCCACGTAATAGGGTTCCGACGACAGATAGCCCTGCATCGCGCTGTCCTTGTCGGCGATGAAGGGCGCGGCGTTGAACGTGTAGGGAACGCGCTGTTCCGCCGTGAACCCGTAGGCGTTGATCATCCACTGGTAGAAACTGGCAAAGCCCGCATCCCCGATGAACACGCGCGGCAGGGTCTTGATCTCGTCAAAACTCGCCACCCGGCCCGGATGCGTCACGATCACCTGAGGCTCCTTCTGGAACGAGGCGCCCACCGCGACGATCGGAATGCCCTCGGCCACCGCGCTGAACGTCTCCAGCAGGTTGCCGCCCATGTGATAGTCGACCTTGCCCGCGATCATCAGCGCGCGGTTGTTCACCTGCGGCCCGCCCGGCTGGATCGTCACGTCCAGACCGCAGGCGGCATAGGTGCCATCCGCGACCGACTGGTAGAACCCGCCATGCTCGGCCTGCGCGACCCAGTTGGACCCGAAGACCACCTTGGCGTTCTCGGCAAGGGCGGGTGTGGTGACAAGCGCGGCCAGCGATGCGGCGCCAAGGATGCGGGCTGTCCAGGCCATGGGGATACCTCCGGATGTGGCGTGATTCCTCTTGCCAAAAGCCTAGGGCGCCAGAGGATAAGTGCGAGGGGCGGCGGACCGCCCTGCCGGAAAAAGATGCGCAGGCCCGTGCCGGTGGCGGTTCGGGTTCGAAAATGCGCCCAAATATTGTGCAGGACAACACGATGACACACGAACCCGGGCCGCGCATGCTGTCCCCCGCCGCGATCAGCCCGCCCTTCGCGGCCTATGCCCACGGGGTCGAGGTGCCGCCCGGCGCGCGGCTGGTGGTGACATCGGGCCAACTGGCGCTTGCCCCCGACGGCACCGTGCCGGAGGGTGCCGAGGCGCAGGCGCGGCTCTGCCTGGCCAACTGCGCGGCGATCCTGGCCGAGGCCGGCATGGGCCCGGCCGATGTCATCCGGATCAACGCCTTCGTCACCGACCGCGCCCACATGGCGGGCTACATGGCCGCGCGCGACGCCTGGCTTGCCGGGGTGGCCCGCCTGCCGGCCTCGACCCTCGTCATCGTCTCCGGCTTCACCCGTCCCGCGTTCCTGGTCGAGGTCGAGGTGACGGCCGCGCGGGTCTGACGCCGGATCGCCGCGCGTTGCGTTAACCCCGCCCCCGGGGCGCGGCCTGTCGGGACGGATGCCATACGCGGAACCGACGCGGGCGGGACGGGAAACCGACGCGGAAAATCCAGCCCGTTCAGCCGTTAACCCCCCGATTCGGGCGCCGCCTCAGCCGCGCGACAGCACGAAGTCGAAATTGACGTCCCAGAACGGCCCGGGCATCCCCGCCGCCGCAATCGCCGCCGCATCCTCGACACGGCGGAACTCGGCCAGCAGGCTTTCCTTCACGCCGAAAACCGCATCCGAGGCGATATAGGGGTCGTCCGGATCGAAGATATGCGTAACCAGCGGGGAAAATCCTTCTGCCTCAATGATATAGTGCAGATGTGCAGGCCGCCACGGATGCCGCCCCAAGGCCCCCAGCAGCTTGCCCACCGGCCCGTCGTCGGGGATCGGATAGAATTTCGGCTTCACGCCCCTGAACCAGTAGGCCCCATCCGCCCCCGTCCGGAACACGCCGCGCAGGTTGAAGTCGGGCTGGATGCCCTTCTGCTGCACGTCATAGAACCCTTCGTCATTGGCCTGCCAGACGTCGATCCTGGCCCCGGCCACCGGATTGCCCCGGGTATCCAGAATCCGCCCCGATACCCGCATCGGCTCACCCTTGCCGTCCTTGCAAATATCTGATCCCATTGGCAATTCCGGAGCATCCGCGACGTGGAACGGGCCCAGCACGGTGGATTCCGACGCCCCCGAAGGCTTGCGGTTGTTGATCGCATCGACCAGCATCGACACCCCCAGCACATCCGACAGCAGGATGAACTCCTGCCGCCAGTCGCTGCACATGTGCCCGGTCTCGGTCAGGAACAGGATGGCGCGCATCCATTCGTCCTGCGTCGGCTCGATCTCCTTCACCGCCTCGTGCAGCTTGCGGGTGACGACCTCCATGATCGCCTGCAACCGGGGGTCGGCGGCGGCATTGCGGGCGGTGACGACGGCGGCGCTGTTCTGTTCTGTGAAATAGGCGGTCATGATTATGCCTGTTTTCCAAGGATTTGCGTAAGAACCCGCGCCAGATCGGCGGCCGGGTCGGCCGTCAGGCCCGGCGCGCGCCAGGCGACATGCTGGTCGGGCCGCACCAGCAGGCAGCCCGCATCGGCGATCTCGCGTGCCCGTGCCCAGTCGCCGGTGTGGTCCTCCCAGTCGCGGCGGGGCCCGATGACATGTACGGCAATCTCCATCCCGCGCCGCGCCCCCTCGGTGCGGGCGGCCTCGGCCCAGGGCTCGCCGCCGATGCCGGTGATCAGCGTGAACCGCCCCTTTCCGCACAGATCCAGCGTCGAATGCTGCCGCCCGGCGCGGTCGAACACCCAGACATGCGGGATCCGCGCGCCCGGCCAAGTGGTTGGCGCGTAATGCAATTCCGCGTCCCTCTCAAAACCCGGCTCGGGCTGGCCATCGGTCACCACCGCCTCCGACCTGTACCGCTGGTTCATCTCGACCCCGTGGCAGTCGAACTCGTAGGACTTGAAGGCGATGGCCTTGCGCAGCGCCTCGCGCTGCGTCGCGGCCGCCGGCGTCGCATCGCAGCGCGCCGCCATCGACCGCTGGATCTTGTCATGGTCGACCCCGCCATCCATGCCCAGGGCCTCGAAAATCGGGCCGAACTCGGCAATCGACCGGTTCGCCCGGGTCACGATCTGCCGCGCCACCGGCGCACGCTCGGCGGAGTAGCTGTCCAGCAGCCCAGGCGCCGCCTGCCCCTTCACCACTGCCGCCAGCTTCCACGCGAGGTTGAACCCGTCCTGGATCGAGGTGTTCGATCCCAGCCCGTTCGACGGCGGATGGCGGTGCGCCGCATCGCCCATGATGAACACGCGACCGTTCTGCATATGCGTGGCAAAACAGTTGTTTACGGTCCAGGTGTTGGCCGAGATCAGGTCGATCTCCAGTCCCGGGTCGCCCACCAGTTGCCGCGCCACCTGCGTGGCCATGGCGGCATCCACCACCGGCGCGGGCTGGTTGATGTCATAGCCCCAGACGATCAGCCATTCGTTCCAGGGCCGGACCATCCGCACCAGCCCCATGCCGATGCCGCCCACATCGGCCCCCGGCTGCATCACCCAGTAGAGCACGGACGGACGGTGCGCCACATAGCGCGACAGATCGGCGCGGAACAGGATGTTCATGCTGCCGCCGACACCCATCTTCCCCTCGAATGGCAAGCCGGCATGTTCGGCCACCAGCGAGTTGCCGCCATCCGCCCCCACCAGGTATTTCGTGCGCACCGTGAACTCGCGCCCCATCAGCCGGTCGCGGCAGGTCACTGTCACGCCATCCGCATCCTGTTGATGCGAAAGGTATTCCGTGCTCATCCGGCTTTGCGCGCCCCGTGAACAGGCGGTCTTGAACAGGATCGGCTCCATGAAGGTCTGCGGCAGGTCGTTCATGTGGCAGGGCGACGACATCAGGTGTTCGGCGCGCGACAGCGGGTGCTTGCCCCAGCTCTTCATCCGCCCGATTTCCTCGCCCGCCAGGCTTTCGCAGAACACGTTTTCGCCCATCAGGTCCTGTTCGGCGGCATGCATGTAGGCCTCGGCCTCGACCTCGGGGCCCAGGTCGCGCAGCACCTCCATCGTCCGCTGGTTGGTGATGTGGGCGCGCGGTGTGTTGGCCAGCCAGCGGTAGCGGTTGATCACCAGACAGTCGATGCCATAGCTGGCCAGCAGCGCCGCCGTGGCGCTGCCTGCGGGGCCGGTGCCCACGATCATCACATCGGTCCGGATATCGCCCATCATGTTGTCCTTTCCTGTTGGTCGGCCGCACCCGGCGCGGCCACCAGCCGCCGCCGCAGCGGGAAGAAATGCAGGCCGGTGCGCTCGGACAGCAGGCCCCACAGACCCCGCGGCGCAAACAGCATCACCGCGATGCCGATGCCGCCCAGGGCCATCAGATACCACGCCCCGTAGTCAGACAGCGTCTGGCGCAGGGCAAAGAACACAAGGATTCCAAGGATCGGCCCCTCGATCGTGCCAATGCCGCCGATCACCACGATGAAGATCACATAGGCCGTCCATTGCAGCACGCTGAAGGCGGCGTCGGGCGAGATCCGCGCCGTCTGCACGAAGATCAGCGCCCCGCACAGACCCGTGCCGAAGGCGGCGATCAGGAACACCTGCCATCGCAGGCGCCCTGCATCGACCCCCACAGACCGCGCCGCCTCGGCATTGTCGCGCACCGCGGCCAGCGCAAGCCCGGCGCGGCTGCGCATCAGCCACCAGATGCCGCCGATGGTGGCCACCGCCAGTGCCAGCGCCACCCAATAGGCCAGGATGTCGCGCGCGGCGGCGGCCCGCACGCCAAGAAGGTCGGCCACGAATTCGGTGCCCCACATCGCCGATGTCGCCTCGCGCGGCAGGCTTGTGCCGGTGCCGCCGCCCAAGGCCTTCCACTGCGCGACGATCAGGCGCGTGACCTCGGCCACCACCCATGTGCCGATGGCGAAATAGGCCCCCGCCAGCCGGAACGCGAAGAACGCGGTCGGCACCGCCAGCACCGCCGCCGCGACCCCGCCGAGCGCGATCGCGGCGATCGGGTCCCAGCCCCACAGGATCACGCCCGCGAACATCGCATAGGCGCCAAGCCCGACAAAGGCCTGCTGTCCCACCGAGACGAGGCCGCCATATCCCGCAAGCAGGTTCCACAGCTGCGCCAGGGTCAGCATGGTCAGGATGAAGAACAGGTCGAGGATCACCCCCCGCCCGACGAAGGCCGGCAGAACGAACCCCGCCACGACCAGTCCGGCCGCCGCGATCCCGGCCACAGCACCCGCCCGCGTCCGCGTTTCCACCCGGTATGCCATCAGTCCACCGCCCTCGGGAAAAGCCCGCGCGGCCGCAGGATCAGCACGGCCAGAAAGGCCAGATGGCCCGACAGGATCTGCCATTCGGGGTTCACCGCCGCGCCCATGGTCTGCGCCACCCCGATGATGATGCCACCCGCCAGCGTGCCCCACAGGCTGCCAAGGCCGCCGATGATCACCGCCTCGAAGGCATAGATCAGCCGGGCCGGGCCGATCGACGGATCGAAGTTCGCCCGCATTCCCAGATACATCGCGGCAATCGTGACCACCACCATGGCCAGCCCGGTCGCCTGTGCGAAGATCCGCGAGGGCCGGATGCCCATCAGGCCGGCCGTCACCGGATCGTCCGACACGGCCCGGAACGCCCGCCCGAGCGCGGTGCGATACAAGAGGGCATTCAGCGCCACGATCACCGCCACCGCCGACAGGAACGTCAGCAGCGGCGCCACCCCCACCGTGACCGGCCCCAGCGGCACCGAGGCCGTCTCCAGCATCCCGCCGGGAATCCGGCGGCTGTCGGCGCTGAACCCTTCCAGCAGCGCGTTCTGCAGCACGACCGACAGGCCGAAGGTGACCAGCAGGGGGGGCAGGATGTCCCGTCCCAGCGTGCGGTTCAGCACCACCCGCTGCAGCACCCAGCCAAGGCCGAACATCACGGGGGCGGCCACCAGCAGCGCGGCAAAGGGATGCAGCCCCAGCAGGCTGACCAGCACGAGCAACAGATAGGCCGCGCAGACGATCAGGTCGCCATGCGCCAGGTTGACCAGCCGCATGATCCCGAACACCAGGCTCAGCCCGGCTGCGAACAGCGCGTAAAGCCCCCCCAGAAGGATGCCCTGCACAAGGGTATCGAGCCAGATCATGCATGCGCCCCGAAATAGGCATCATGGATCGCGGCGCGGCTTGCACCCGCCGCAGCGCCGGTCAGCGTGACGCGGCCCTCCATCAGGCAATAGAACCGGTCGGCCACCGACAGCGCGCGGCCGATATCCTGTTCGACGATCATCACCGCCGTGCCCTCGGCACGGATCCGCGGCAGCGCGGCATAGATGTCGCGGATCACCACAGGGGCCAGGCCAAGGCTGATCTCGTCGCAAAGCAGGATCTCGGGGTTCGACATCAGCGCCCGCCCGATTGCCACCATCTGCTGCTGGCCGCCGGACAGGGCGGTGCCCGGCGAACGGCGGCGTTCCTGCAGGACCGGAAACAGATCGTAGACCGACGCCAGCGACCATGGCCCCTGGGCGGGGCGGTTCTGGCCGCCGATCAGCAGGTTCTCCTCGACCGTCAGCGAGGGGAACAGCCGCCGCCCCTCGGGAACCATGGCGATGCCGCGCTTCATCACCGCGTCCGAGGGCAACGCGCCGATCTCCTCGCCCCGGTGCAGCACCATGCCGGGCGCGTTCCGCAGGACGCCGGTGATCGACCGCATGAGCGTGGTCTTGCCCGCGCCGTTGGCACCGATCACCGCCACCGCCTCGCCTTCCTCGAGCATCATGTCCACGCCGAACAGCGCGCGGAAATCGCCGTATCCGGCCGTCAGCCCCCGGGTCTGCAAGAGCGTCATGCCTCGATCCCCAGATAGATGTCGCGCACCTCCTGGCTGGCCATGATCGCTGCAGGCTCGCCCACGCCGATGAGGCGGCCGAAATCCAGCACCGCCAGCCGCGTGACCACCGAGATCAGCGCATGCAGCACATGCTCGATCCAGATGATCGTGACACCCTGCGCATGCACCGCGCGGATCGTGTCAACCAGGGCCTTGCATTCGCCCTCGGTCAGGCCGCCCGCGATCTCGTCCAGCAGCAGCAGTTCCGGGCCCGTCGCCAATGCCCGCGCCAGTTCAAGGCGTTTCCGCTCCAGCAGGCTCAGCCCCCCGGCCGGGATGTTGGCGCGGCGCATGAGTTCCGTGGCCTCCAGGACGGCGACGCAATCATCCCTGACCGCCGCCTCGGACAGGCCCCTGCCGAAGGCGGCAGCGACGACCAGGTTCTCGAAGACCGTCAGGCCCTCGAACGGCTGCGGGATCTGGAACGACCGCCCCACCCCCATGCGCACCCGCGCCATGGCCGGGCGGCGCGTCACGTCCTGTCCGAGAAAGGCGATGCGTCCCGCATCGGGCAGGATGTTGCCGGTGATCAGGTTGAACAGGGTCGACTTGCCCGCGCCGTTCGGCCCGATGATGCCCAAAGCCTCGCCCCGCGCGACCGACAGGCTGACGCCATCGGTCACCTTCAGGGCGCCAAAGCTTTTCGATACGTCGCGCAGGGTCAGGATTTCGGTCATCGGGCCGTCCTTGGTGGCGCGCCCCGGCACCGTCGCCGGGGCGCGGATCGGTCACAGCGCTTCCATCACGCCGCCGGTGGGGATGTTCGGTGCGGTGGAATTGTCCACCACGACCAGATCGAAGGTCCCGTCGTCCTTGCGCCGCCACTGGCCGCCCACCAGCTGCGTCTTGGTCACGTTCTGCGCGGCAAAGGGCGGCAGCCCCGCGCCGTTCCAGGCGATGCGCCCGACCATCGTGTCCATCTCGGTCGCGGCAATCGCGGCGGCCACGGCCTCGGCGTCGGTCACGTCCGACACCCGGCCCATGACGTTGGCCGCAATCTCGAACAGCGAATGCACGAAGCCGATGGGCTGGGTCCAGGGCCGCCCGGTCTGGGCGGTGAAATCGGCGGCCAGATCGGCGCAGGACTGCCCGGTCAGCGATGACGCGAACGGATGCGAGGCCGACCACCAGACCTCGGACGACAGGTTGTGCCCCGCCGTCCCCAGCGTCTCCACCGACTGCGGGAACAGGATCGCCTTGGCCACCGTCAGCGCCTTGGGGCTGAACCCCTGCTGGATCGCCTGGTTGCGGAAGGTTGTGAAATCGGGCGGGATCACCACCCCGGTGACGATCTCGGCGTTCGCGGCCTTGAAGGCGTTGATCTGGGCGGTGAAATCGTCGGTCAAGTTCTGGAACCGGCCCGGATCGGTGGTGGTGTAGCCCGCCGCCGCGAAACCGGGTGCCACGCCCAGATTGGGGTCGCCCCAGGCGTTGCCATCGGCATCATTGGGGAACAGCCCGCCCACCTGCTTGTTGGTGTCAAGCTGGTTCCACATCGCGGTGAAGACCGCGATCACGTCCTCCAGACCCCAGAAATAGTGGAATGCGAAGTCAAACGGCTTCCACGATGCCGGGTCGCCCGGGTTGCCCTGCTGGCCGATGAACCAGGGTTGCCAGGGCGCCTTGGTCGACAGGACCGGCACGCCCTCGGCCTCGCAGGTCGTGGCGACCGGGTTTGTCGTCTCGGGCGTCGAGGCGACCAGCATCAGGTCGATCTCGTCGTTGATGATCAATTCCTTCGCCGCCTCCGCCGCGCGGTTAGGGCTGGACTGGCTGTCCTTGACGAAGACCTCGAAGTTGGCACCCGCCTGCGTGCCAAGGAAGGCGCGGATGTTGTAGTCGTCACTTTCGGCAAAGCCCGCCAGCGGACCGGTCTGGGGCGAGACATAGCCAAGCCGGATCTTCGCACCCTGCGCGATGGCAGGGGCGGCCAGGCCCGAGGCCGCAAGCGTCAGGCCGGTTGCGGTGGACGTGCGCAGGAACTTCCGTCTGGTAAGCATGGTATCCTCCCGTTTTTCCTTGTTATGTCAATTTGTTGGACGACGTCCTTCCCATGCCGCCGCCAGCAGGTCTCGGATGTCGCGGGCGGTGAAGGGGCGCGGGTTGGCATAGGGGTTCTGCACCGCAATGTCGGCCGCCCGGTCCAGATCGGCCTCGGTCAGGCCCAGGTCGCGCAGGGCACGCGGGGCCCCGACGGTGCCGGCGAAATCCCACAGGGCCGCCCCCGGCGGACCGCCGAACGTCTCGGCGATCGGCGCCAGCAGGTCGGGCACCGCCACGGCGTTGAAGGCGGTGGCGTGGGGCAGCAGGATCGTATGGGTTTCGGCATGGGGCAGATCGAACGATCCCCCCAGCACATGCGCCAGCTTGTGATGCAGCGCCATGCTGACCTGCCCCAGCACCGTGGAGCAGCACCAGGCGGCATAGAGCACCTGCGCCCGTGCTTCTGGGTCCGCCGGATCGGCGGCCAGCCTTGGCAGCCCGTCCCGCAGCGCGGGCAGCGCCGCGCGTGCCAGCGCGTCGGTCACCGGGTTGCGGTCGGGGGCATAAAGCCCCTCCATCGCGTGAGCGAGGGCATTGAACGCCGAGGTCATCGTCATCCCGACCGGCAGGGACAACGTCAGGTTCACATCGTAAACCACTGTTTCGGGGCGGATTTCCGGCTCACGGCGCGTCGTCTTCCGGCCCGCTTCCGTCTCGCCCAGGATATCGGTCATCTCGGACCCGGCATAGGTGGTGGGGATCACCACCTGATCGGCGCCCGTCCGCACCGCGATCGCCTTTCCCAGGCCGGTGGTCGAGCCGCCGCCCAGCGACACGACGCAGGTGGCGCCGGATGCGGCATAGGCATCGAGCGCCCCTGCCGTCACCTCGACCGGCGTATGCATCGCGGCCCCCGCGAACACCCCGGCCGCCCGTGCGCCCAGCGTGTCGGCAAGCGCCTGCGCCTCGGCCTCCTGATGCGGCGTGCACAGGATCATGGCCCGGTCGTGCCCGAGCCGCGCAACCTCATCCGGGACCTGCGTCAGGGTGCCCGCGCCAAAGATCACACGGGTGGTCATGCCGGGGAACAGGAAGGGACGCATCACGCGGCCTCCGCCATCGGATCCGCCCCCGAACAGACCCGCTGCAGGATCTGCGAGAACACGGACAGTTCGAAATCTGACACCTCGTGCGGCCGACCGGGCAGAACCTCGACCCGAAGCCGCGCGCCCATCGACCCAAGCTCGGCCGAAGCGGACGCCCATGCGGCAACCGGAATCCAGGGGTCGGCGTCCGACCCCGTCAGAAGCACCGGCAGGCCCGCCAGATCGGCGCGCGGCCGCGCATCTCCCGCTTGGCCGACGCGGCATCCGGTAAAGGCACAGGCCGCATCGACGGCAGCACCCTCGCGGCAAAGGTATTCCAGCGTCAGGCATGCCCCCTGCGAGAACCCGGCCAGGACAACGGGCACACCGGGCGCGGCGGCCCGCGCCGCCGCCAGATCGCGCCCGATGCGGTCGAGCGCGTCCGCCATCTCGGCCCGCGTCGTGTCGGTCAGCCGGTCGACCGCCCGCGCGCCATACCACGCGCCCCCGTCCGCGCGCGGCAGGACGAAGGCGACATGCGGCGCCTCGACCCTGGCCAGAACATGCGCGTCCATCTCCTCGGGCGACTGCCCGCGGCCGTGGACAAACACGCAGACAGCCCGCGCAAGGCCGGGCGCCACGCCACGCATGAGGGGGGCGGGGCCGGTCATCCGAAATCGGCCGGTTCCAGCCCGGCGATCAGTTCGGCCTTGCGATCCTCGAACCACGGCGGGAACACCAGGCTGCGCCCGGTCTGGCCCACGGGTTCGTCCTTGGCCCAGCCCTCGGGCACCGTCCAGGCAATCTCGAACAGCGCGCCGCCGGGCGACCGCACATACATCGACTTGAAGTAGTTGCGGTCCTTCTGTTCGCTGACGTCGGTGAACCCCATCCCTTCGAGCCGCGCCTTGAGGGCGATCTGGTTTTCCTCGGTCCCGGTGTTCAGGGCCATATGGTGAACAGTCCCCCCCGCCAGCATCCAGGTGCCCTGGCGGCTGACGCGATCCTCGATCACCTCGACCACCGAATGCGGGCCGAGGGTGTCGGGAACGCTGAACATCAGGCCCTCGTCAGTGCGTGCCTCAAGCACCAGGCCCATGCCGTCGATCAGGAATTCGTCCATCGACGACGGGTCGAAGCAGGCGACCGCGCCGCCATAGATGCCGCGTATCGCCACCTGCGGGCCAATCCCCCGGCTGGCGTTGACAATCGGCGGACGGGTATCGGCGGGATTCTCCACCAGTTCGTGCGGGATGCCGCAGGGATGCGCGAACATCACCCGCGTCAGGCCGAACCGGCTGCCCTTTTCGGCGGGTATACCGGCGGCGTTCAGGCGGTCGACCCAGAAATCCGACGCCCCGGCCGGGATCGTCTGCATGATCGTCCGGGTCTGGTTGGTGCCCCGGCGGCCGTAGATGGCAGGCTTGCGGAAGGGGAATGTGGTGACGATGGTCGAGGCGTCGCCGTTCTGCGAACCGTAGTACAGGTGGTAGACCGGGATCGTGCCGTCAAACAGCACCGTGCGCTTGATCGAATAGAGCCCGAGCGTGCGCGTATAGAAATCAAAGTCTTCCTGCACGCCATCGGTGGAAAGCGTGAGGTGATGATAGCCGCTGACAAGTGCCATGTCCGTCTCCTTCATGCTGTGGGCGTGCCGCGCAGGGGCGCCAGCACGAGTGTGGTTTCAACTGTCCAGTGCCGCGCGGCGGCCGTGCCGTGGGGCCGGAACTGCACGCAGAGCGCAGGCTTGACCCCGAACAGGGCATCGCGGCCGATGGCGGGATCGTCGCGATCGAACACATGCGTGGTCAGCGTCTGGAACCCTGGCGCCGTCACGCGGAAGTGCAGATGCGCGGGACGTTCCAGGCACAGGCCCAGGGCCTGTGCCAGCCGGCCCACCGGCCCGTCACAGGGCAGACGGTAGCCCGCAGGCTTGATCGACCTGAAGCCGAAACGCCCCGCAGCATCGGTGGTGAACCGCCCGCGCAGGTTCATGTCGGGCTGGCGGTCGGGCTCCTGGTTCTCGTACAGACCTTCGCCGTTGGCGTGCCAGACCTCGACGACCGCGCCGGCGACCGCCTGTCCCTCCAGCCCGGCCACGCGCCCCGCGACCGCCAGGGGTTCGCCCCGCGCATCGCGGCAGATGTCGGCGCCGATGGGCTGCTCCGGGGCGTCGGGTCGATAGAACGGACCTGCCACGGTATTCGGCGTGGCGCCCTCGGGGCGCGGGTTCGCGATATCCTCGACCGCGGTCGAGACGCCCAGCACATCGGCCAGCAGCACCCATTCCTGGCGCCGGGCGTCGGATTGCTGGCCGACCTCGGTCAGGAACTCCAGCGTCCGGCGCAGGTCATCCGGGGTCGGGCGCAGATCGGCCACCAGGCGGTGCAGATGGTCGATCACGGTCACCATCGCGACCACCCCGGGCTGCGCGCCCGCCTCGGCCAGACGGCGCGCCAGGGCGTCGCGGGGGTGTTCCGCGGACCTGTCCTGTGGCGCACCATCCATCATTCGCGCCATCCCCCCTCTGGATTGCGATCGCTCAAGGGTAGCGCGCCACGAACGGGCGTTGATCGGATTGCGGACGCGCCATATACCATTCTGTTATGAAGCTGAGCGAGCGCCACCTGATCCAGCTCGCCGCCGTGCTGGACGCGGGCGGTGTCAGCGAGGGCGCGGCGGTCCTGGGATTGTCACAGCCGGCGGTGTCACGGTCGCTGTCGATGCTCGAGGCGCGGGTCGGCGAGCCGCTGTTCGTGAAGGGCAAGCGCCCCCTGCAGGCGACCGAGATCGGACGCCAGCTGGCCACTCACGGCCGGACGATGCTGATGGCCTCGCGCAAGGCCTCCGACCTCGTGCAGGGCTTCGTGAAGGGCACCAAGGGCACGGTGCGCGTGGGCGGGGTGCCGTTCTTCATGGATGCCATCGTCAGCCGCCTGATCGCCGAGTTCCAGAACCGCGAACCCGACATCATGGTGCAGCAGTCCTATGGCCACTACGCGGAACTGGCGGCGGCCCTGAAGGGCGACCAGATCGACCTTGCGGTGGTGCCGCTTGGCCTGACCGAGGCCGATCCCGCATTCGAGTTCATCGAGATCCTGCCGGGGCGCAATATCGTGGCCTGCCGCGTCGGCCATCCCCTGCTGCGCAAGCGGCGGCTGGCGACGACCGACCTGACCGATTTTCCCTGGGTCGCCCCCCTGCCCGGATCGCCCTTGCTGTCCGACCTGCACGCAATCCTGCTGGCCATGGGTATACCGGAACTGAGCATCCGCTACTCGGGCGGTTCGCTGATGAGCGTGATGAACTACATGGCCGAGACCACGGCCCTGGCGGTCCTGCCGCATTCCTGCGTCTTTGCCCATCGCAAGGAGAACCGGATCACGGTCCTGCCCTTCGACATCCCCCAGCCGAACCGTTCGCTGGGCCTTCTGCGCCGGGCGGGCACCGGGCGCAGCCTGGCGGCGGACCGGTTCGCCGCCCATATCACCACATCGTTCGACGACCTGCGCCACCTGATCAAGCGCCACGAGAACGCGATCGTCTGGGGGCGCTGACCCTGCGGCTCAGCGCTTGCGGGACCCCGAGGTCTGCCAGATGTCCCAGGCGGCCAGAAGGAAGGTCACGCCCACGACCGTCACGAGGTCAAGCCGCGGGACCTTCCAGACCAGGATGCCCAGAAAGCCTGCCAGCACGGCCAGCGCGACCATCGCCATTGTCCGGTTCATGTGCCTTCCCCCTTCGACATTTTCCCGGCCCAGTCGGCCAGCCACCCTGCCGTCCGCATCAGCCGGGCGTCGTCGCCCCGTCGCCCCACCACCTGAACGCCCATCGGCAGGCCGTCGGCCGACTGGAACAGCGGCAGCGTGACGGCCGGTGTCCCGGCCAGTGTCCAGACGCCGTTCATGATGGCGCTGCCCGTGCTGCCCAGCCCCTGCGGCGCAGGGCCGGGCGCCGCCGGACAGAGGATGGCATCACAGCGGCTGAATATCTCGGCCAGGGCGCCGCCCAGCAGGTCGCGCCAGTCCAGTGCCGCCAGATAGTCGCGGGCGAGCACCGATTTGCCCTCGTCGATCGCATCGGTCAGCAGGGTCGACATCCGGTCGCGGCCCCGGCGTTCAAGCGCGTAATAGCACTTGGCCATCTCTGCAAAGTTGATCCGGCGGCGCTGTGCCTCGGCCTCGGCGAAGAGGCCCGGCACCGGCACGTCGAAACACTGGTCGCCAAGCGCGGCGGCAAGCTCATCCATGGCCGCGACCATGTCGGGGTGGGCCTCGGCCTCGGCGGGCAGGCGCAGGCGGGCAAACATCGGCCGGACCGGGGCACCCGCGCGCAGCGTGTCCAGAATGCGCGGCATCGGCAGCAGTTCGGTTGCGCGGTCGGCGGGATCGTGACCGGCCAGCACGTCGGCCAGCAACGCGGCGTCGGCGGCATCGCGCGCAAAGATGCCGAGCGTGTCCAGGAAGGGTGACTGCATCAGGACGCCGGTGCGCGGGATCAGCCCGAAACTCGGCTTCAACCCCACCACGCCGCAGAACGAGGCGGGGCGGATCACCGAACCGCCGGTCTGGGTGCCGATCGCCAGCGGCACCATGCCCGCCGCCACCGCCGCCGCCGAACCCTGCGACGACCCGCCCGGGGTATGCGCGTGGTTCCATGGGTTCACGGTCTTTCCCGGATGCATGAAGGCGCATTCGGTCGTGACGGTCTTGCCCAGGATCACCGCACCCGCAGCCCGCATCCGCGCAACAACCCAGGCGTCCTGCGCGGGCACCCGGCCGGCATCGATCGCGGTCCCGTTGCAGGTGGGGATACCGCGCGTGTCGATGATGTCCTTCAGCCCCACCGGCAGGCCATGCAGCGGACCGAGGGCGGCGCCGGACTGCCGCCGCGCGTCAAGCGCTCGGGCCTGTGCGACCGCCAGATCGCCGTCAAGCCATGCCCAGGCGCCGACCTGCGGCTCGACCTCGGCGATGCGGGCAAGGCAGGCCTCGACAACGGTCTCGGCCTTCAGCGCACCGGCGGCGATCCGGTCGCGCAACTCGACCGCGGACAGCCCGAGGATCGCCTCGGGCGCCGTGCGCCGGGACCTAGCGGGATGGGCCATAGAACGCCTCGGGCAGGTAGAACACGATCTGCGGATAGCTGTACATCAGTGCCATGCAGACAAAGACCATCCCGACATAGGGCAGGACACCCGAGAAGATCTCGGTCAGCTTGATCTGCGGCGGGGCGATCCCTTTCAGATAGTACGCGCTCATCGCCATGGGTGGTGTGAGGAAGGACGTCTGAAGGTTCAGCGCCACCAGCACCCCGAAGAACAGCGGGTCGATGCCGTAGAGCGGCAGCAGCGGCAGGAAGATCGGCACGAAGATGATGATGATCTCGGACCATTCCAGCGGCCAGCCCAGAAGGAAGATGATGATCTGCGCCAGGATCAGGAACTGGAACGGCGTGAGGTCAAAGCTCTTCACGAAATCGGCGATGACGTGTTCGCCGCCAAGATACGAGAACACGGCCGAGAACGTATAGGAGCCGACGAACAGCCAGCAGACCATCGCCGTGGTGCGCACCGTCAGGTAGACGCTTTCGCGCAGCCGCTGGAAGGTCAGCGCGCGGTAGCCCGCGGCGAGCAGCAAGCCGCCCAGCGACCCGATCGCCGCAGCCTCGGTCGGGGTGGCAAGGCCGAACAGGATCGAGCCCAGCACCGACAGGATCAGGAACGCCAGGGGGAAGAACGACGTGACCAGCATCCACAAGAGCCGGCCGAGCGGGACCGAGGGCAGTTCCTCCTCGGTCGGCCTGGGTGCGAGTGTCGGGTTCAGGATCGACCGACCCATGATGTAGATCAGGTACAGGCCGACCAGCGTGAAACCCGGCAGCAGCGCCGCCGCATAAAGCCGCACGATCGACACGCCGGACGAGGCCGCATAGACGATCAGCATGATCGACGGCGGGATCAGGATGCCGAGCGTCCCGCCCGCACAGATGATGCCTGACGCAAAGCTCTGGTTGTAGCGTGCCTTGAGCATGACCGGCAGCGCCAGCAAGCCCATCAGCGTGACGACTGCGCCCACGATGCCGGTCGCGGTGGCGAACAGCGCGCAGGTGATCAGGGCGGCAACGCCCATCGACCCGGGCACATTGCGCGTGGCCACGGCAAGCGTCGTGAACAGCTTGTCCACGATGTTTGCGCGTTCGACGATGTACCCCATGAACAGGAAAAGCGGAATCGCGGTCAGCACCTCGTTCGAGATGACCGTGTAGGTCTGGTTCACGAACAGGTCGAAGATGCGGTTGTTGTAGAACCCCTCGATCCAGAGGCCGAAGCTCTCGCCCCAGCCCGCATCCTCGGTCAGGCGATTGTAGGCCCGCCACATCCGCGTCGGATCGTAGTAGGCGTAATAGCCGAAGCCGATACCCAGGGCCATGAGCGTGAAGGCGATGGGAAAGCCCAGGAACACGAAGCCGATGAACACGGCCAGCATCATCAGGGCGACTTGGGGGTCGGTCACGGGGTGAACTCCGGCAAGGTCGGTTCGGGAAAGGCGGTCAGCCGTGGGTCTGGCCGGACTGCGCCTGCTTGATCAGGATGGTTTCGGTTTCCTCGACATCCTCGTCGGCGACCATCCAGCGGTTCTCGCGCATGCAGAGGATGCACCGGAAGACCTGCGCGATGCCCTGGATGAACAGCAGGATGCCCGCCGCGACGATCACCGACTTGAACTGGAAGATCGGGATTCCGGCGGGCGAATTGATCGACACCTCGGCATAGCCCCAGGACCGCGAGGCATATTTCCATCCGGCAAGGATCAGGGCGATGATGCCGGGAAAGAAGAAGAAGATGTAGAGGACCAGATCGACCATTGCCTGGGTGCGTGGCTGCCAGGTGCGATACAGGAAGTCGCCCCGCACATGCCCGCCGCGCGACAGCGTGTAGGCGCCGCCCATCATGAACAGCGTGCCATACATGATGAAGGACACATCCAGCGACCACGGGGTCGGTGCGTTGAAGACATAGCGCACCAGAACCTCATAGCTGACCCCGAAGGTCATCAGGATGATGAGCCAGCCGAACGTCTTGCCGAACCACGCCGACAGGGTGTCGGCGAACACGATGTAGCGGCGCATGGGGTTCCTCTGTGACAAGGCCGGGGGCGATCACGCCCCCGGCCGAAGGATGTAGCGAAGCTGCGATCAGAGCGCCAGCTTGCCCGGGAAGTAGTGATCGTAGGCAAGCGCGAGGTCCGGCGCGTTCATCAGTTCGTAGTAGGCGACCTTTTCCACCCAGGCACGCTGGCTGTCCATGATCTTCTTGTTGAACGGATCGGTTTCCAGATCGGCGATCAGCTTGTCCCAGGCTTCCAGCTGGCCGGCCAGGATTTCCTTCGACGTGCGGTGCACGGTGACACCCGACTCGGTCTGCAGCTTCTGCAGGTCGCTCGAATACTCGCGCATCGCAAGGGCGAGGTTCGAGGTCGCCGAGGCTTCGACACCGTATTTCAGGATCGCCTGGAGGTCGGGGTCGAGGTCATCCATGAAGTCCTTGTTGAACAGGAACTCGAAGGATTCGGACGCCTGGTGGTAGGACGACAGGTAGTAGTTCTTGGCCACGTCCTGCGCGCCGAACCGGCTGTCGGACGACGGGTTGTTGAACTCGAACGCGTCGATCACGCCGCGCTCCATCGCGGGCACGATCTCGCCGCCCGGAAGCTGGGCAACCGACATCCCCATCGCCTGCAGCAGGTCGGCGGCAAGACCCACGGTCCGGTACTTGAAGCCCTGCAGGTCGGCGACGGTGTTCACCTCGCCCTTGAACCAGCCGAAGGGCTGGGCCGGCATCGGCATGCCCATGAAGCCGTAGACGTTCAGGCCCAGGATGTCCTGCGTCAGTTCGCGATACAGTTCCGCACCGCCGCCCTGATAGAACCAGGCCAGCATCGTGCCCGCCGAACCGCCGAACACCGGGCCGGTCCCGAAGAACGACGCGGCCTTCGACTTGCCGTACCAGTAGACCGGCACGGTATGCGCGGCGTCCAGAACGCCATCGTTCACTGCGTCCATCACCTGGAAAGCGCCGACGACGGCACCCGCCGGCAGAAGGTCGATCGTCAGGCGGCCGCCCGACATTTCCTGCACCCGCGTCACGTATTCGCGCGCGAAATCCATCCAGATGTCCGACGCCGGCCAGGACGTCTGCATCTTCACCACGACGGGCGATTGCGCCAGCACGGCGGGCGCGGCCAGAACCGAACCTGCTGCAGCGCCGCCCGCGAGCGCGCCCGTGCGCAGGAACGAACGGCGCGAGAGCGCCGGCTTGCCGGAATTGGTCATGTTGTCCTCCCCAGACATGTCGCGGCCGGTGCCTTCGTGCTCCGTGCCTATTGGTCAGTTTTATTCACCAATTGCCGAGATTCAACCCTGCCCCGCGAAGAAAACGTCGAATGCCCGCGGTTTTTCGCAGGAAGCATCGGAATTGGTCCCGGCTCCGTGCCCGCAGGCGGTCGCGGCCCGCCCTAGCTGCCCGGCGGGGGTGGAGGGTTGGGCCTGTCGCCGCCCTGCGGCGGCATGGGCGGCTGCACCGGCGGGCTCTTGGGCGTGGCCTTGTCCCTGATCTCCTCGCCGGTCGTCTTGCGCGGGCCGAAGCGGGCCGCGATTTCGGACATCTTCTGTTCGGCAAGGAAGTAGCGCGCCTTGGGTCCGGCCGCAGCAACCACCGCCTTCTCGATCGCCGCCGCCTGATCGGCAAGCGCGTTCAGCGTGGCGTTGGTCTCGTCCAGCCAGGCCTGCGCCATGTCGGGCCGGTCGTTGGCCAGCGTGTAGAAATCCTTCTGCAGCCGGTCGATGTCGGACAGGTTGCGTTCGCGAAGGGCGACCGCGTCCTTCAAGGTCATCTTGCCGCCGCCCTTGCCCGGAACCGTGGTCGTGTTCGCAGGATCGGCGAGCAGATCGTCCAGTTCCTTCTTGCCCTCGGCGCGATGGCCGTCCATCTGGCGTGTCACCTCGGCCATCCAGAACTTCTTCTGCCGTTCCGCCTCGGCGATCTTGTCGCGCAGGTCCTGCGCGCCATCGGGCGAACCGCCGGCCAGCTTGCCGCGCAGTTCTCTCAGCTTGTCGTCAAGCTTGGTCACCATCGTCTGGAAGGCTGCAATCGGCACTTCCGCCCCGTTCTGAAGGCCCTTTTCCAGATAGGGCAGCCACATCGTGTCGGTCATGCCCTTGCCGGACGGCGCGTTCGCCCGCAGGTCCTCGGCGCTGATCGTCGCCTTCAGGCCGCGCATTGCCGTGTTCACCTCGGCCGCCGCCACCTGAAGGTCACGCACATCCTGCGGGTTCGCGTTCTGCGACACCTGGTCCATGAGCGATGACACCAGCACCGTGTCGAGCGCGGGCCGCTTCTTGGGGTCCGGATCGGACAGCGCGGCGACGATCCGGCCAAGCGCGCCCACCGGCTTCTGGCCCCGAAGCACCGATGCCTCGCTCATCGACGGGTCCATCAGGATCTTCATGATGCCGGACAGGGCAAAGCTGTCGGCCTTGCTGGTGACCCCCTGGTCGCCGCCCCAGTGTTCCGGAGCCTCGTAGCCGGGCGTGGTGTTGTAATCGCCATCCCCGGCGCCGGGGATCGTTTCGGTCTGCTCGTCGACGAAACGGCTTTCGCCGAAGTCGATGATCTTCACCGTCCCGTCGCGGGCGATCATCATGTTCTGCGGTTTCAGGTCGTTGTGCACAAGGCCCGACTGCTGCATCGCCATCATGCCCTTGACGGTCTGCGCGATCAGGTCCAGCGACAGCACCCGCTTGGCCTCGGGCGGAAGCACCCCGAGGGATTCGAGCATGACGAGGTTGTTGCCCACCGTGGTCATGTCGCCGCCTTCGACCTCTTCCATCATCATGTGCAGCGCGCCGTCGTTCGACACGGCGGCACCCTTCATCTCGACGATGTTCTCGGACCCCTCGCCCGCACCATCCATCAGCCGCTTGTGCGTGCGCATCTCCTCGGCCATCGCACCGAACGACCGTTCCTCGCCCCGCTTCAGCGACTTGACCACGAAGGTCTTCGTGCCGTCGGTATAGCGGCGGATCGCACCATTGGCCCCCTCGCCGATCGTGTCGACCAATGTGTAGGTCTGGCCGTTCACGACGATCTCGGACTTGTCGTCCTTCATCCGGTTCGGTGAATTCTCCAGGATCGCCTTGCGCATCTCCCTGCCCATCCGGGTGAAGAGCTCCTTCAACGCATCGCCCGCCTGCGACAGGTCGGCAATGCCCGTCAGCTTCAGGCAGGCAAGGCTGGCAAGCTCCTTCGGAGTCTTCAGCATCAGGTCGAACATCTCGTCGCCGGCGGGGTCGAGATTCGCGATCTCGTCGCGCAGCTTCGTCCCGGCACCTGCGATCAGGGCCTCGATCTGCGACATCGTCAGCGCCTCGGGCATGTCGTTGCCCTGGCCGAACACCGCATCCGACAGGTCCTCGAACATCGTGTCGCCGTCGAACCTGTCGAGTTCTGGCGCAACCTCGACATCGCGCTCCTTCGTCCGCGACTGCAGCGTGCTGTCCTTGAGGCCCGCCGAAACCATCATCCGCCTGGCCAGGGCCAGCCGGTCCTCTTCCTCCTGCTCCAGCCATTCGAGATTGGTGGTCGGCTCCAGCCTGTCGCGCACCTGCTCGGTGCTGGGGTCCCTGGTGTTTTCGACCGTGCCCTTGAACATCGAGATGTCGCGCAGCGCGCGCATCGCGGTCTCGAACGTGCCGCGCCGCTCGGCAACGGCCGAGACCACATAATCCGGATTGAAGTACCGGTTGTCCGGCGTGGTGATCTCGGCCTTCATGGATTGCAGCCGCTGGGTCGCGTTCGCCACCTTGTCGGCATGGCCGGCGGTCACGTGAACCGCAATGTCCCGCTCGATGCGCTCGATATGGTCGCGGAAACCGGCGGCGCGGACCTCGTCGCTTGCACGGTACATCCACTTCTCGCGCACCGCGAGTTCGATCATCAGTTCGGCGGCCGTTTCGTTGAGGCCCTTCAGATGCAGCGTCGCGGCTGTCAGGTCCGGCTGTGCCGAACAGGGCGTCAACTGGTCGACACGGTCAAACACATCCCCATAGAACCGATGCGCGAACTCGACGGTGGATTTCACGTTGCCGATCTTCGAGCGCAGAACGTTCAGCTCGGTCTCGATGCCGGAGATGCTGATCGTGCGCGCCCGTTCGACCGAAGCGGTCGCGCCCATCTTCTTGATCGAGTCGAGCGCCTTGTAGGCCTGGGCGAACTTGCCGTCCTTCGCCAGGGCGTCGGCATCGCGGATGCCGTTGTCGATCAGCTTCCGGTTGGGGTGTTCCGGCGGCAGGCCCGCGCTGTTGGCCACCGCCTTGTCGCGGCGGCGGCGGTAGTCCTCCCATTCCTTGCGGATCGAGGCGGCGCGGGTGAAGCGGCCCTTGGACTGAAGCGCCTTGTCCAGCCAGGCGCGCTGATTCTCGTCGAGCGTGGGCATCGGGATGACCTTTCCGGGCTCAGGCGGCCAGGGTCCGGGCCACCTGATCCAGCGCGGCACGCGCGCGAGAGGTGACCGAGACGGCGGCAAACGGGTTGGAGTCGATCACGGCAAAGATGCCCTGACCCAGAAGGCCATGATATTCCGCCAGAACGGTCGAGGCCTGGCGCTTCAGCCCGTCGCGCGCGGGGCCTTCGGGCGCTTCGGTGATGCGGTCCAGCACATCCTGAAGCCGGTCGTCGATCACCGCGACCTCGTCCAGGATCTCCTGCGCGGCCTCCGCGATCTCGGCCGCGTCGGCATCATCGGCGGATTGCGCGATGATGGCGTCAGCCAGCTTGCGCGCCTCGTCCATCATCCTCGACCGCGCGCCGACCCACAGCACCCGGGATTTCTGGAACGCCACGGTGCCCGCCGCCACCTCGGGCGCTGCCGGGCCGCTGCGCAGCAGCGCGACGATCTGCGGCAGCGCGGCCAGCGCACGGTCATAGGCCCCGTCGGCGGCCAGCCCGGTGACGAATGCCCAGCGGGTCCGCAACCCGTCGGGATCGGCGATGCTGCGCGCCGACAGGGCCTGCGCCACCTGCGGCGTCACCATCGCCTCGGCCTTGGTCCATTTGTCCCGCGCGGCCTGCAATGCCGCCACACCGGACTGGACCTCGCGCAGGATGCCCATCGCGGCCTCGGGCTCGCCCGCATCGACGTGGCCGGTCGCCGTATCCAGCCGGCCGGACAGCGCATCCGCGCCCGCAAGCGCATTGACCGATCCGCGAAGCATCTCGATCGCCTGGCGCAGCTTCGGCAGCCGCTGGTCATCGCCCGGGGACGGTGCGGGTGGCGCCACCGGTGGCGCCGAGGCGCGCATCATCGCCAGCCTGGCCACCACCATCTCCAGCTTGGAAATCGCGCTTTCCGCCTCGACCAGCTTGCCGCCCCTGACCAGGGCGACTGCCCCGGCAAAACCCTGCGCGACGCGGGCCGCCACGTCGGCGGGGGCGGCCGCGACCTCCGGCTGCAGGGCCTTGAGCCGCGCCGCCAGTTCCGCCGGGTCGGCGGCCGGGTCGGGAACCGCCTCGACCGGATCGGCGGCGGCATCTTCCGCCGCCTCGTCGGGCGCGGTCCCGGGAACCTCGATGGCGTCCTCGTCCCCGGATTCGTCGAACCATTCGGTCAGCACCTCGACATCGCTGTCGATGACGTTTCCGTCCGGGTCCATCACCACCACGTTCAGCGTCACCTTGTAGCGCTTCAGGTAGCGTTTGATCTTCTTCGCCAGCTGCGGGATCGTCCGGAAGCAGGTGAGGTGGATTTCCGACCCGACGGCCTGGAAGGTGCCGAAGGCGGATTTCGTGCCCGCGCCATCATGCAGGGCCAGCTTTCCCAGCATCTCGGGCTTCTTGCGGACATGGGCGGCGAGGTATTCGTCGTCCTCGTCGGTCGTGCCGGGGTTGAAGCCGAAGGCCACCGGCATGGCGCGCGACTTCTTGACGATCTTCTTGACCGCATCGTCGACGAGCGGAAATTCCTTTGACACAATGCCCCCCATCCGTTCGAAAGCCGAAGAGCGCCGCAGCGGCGCGAAATCACACTATCCCCGCGTAAATCTGACGGCGGAGGGCGCCGCCGGTCAAGAGCTATCCGACATGCGGGGGTGCTGCGTGGTCCCATGATCCGTGGCCCGCCGGGATCAGCGGCCCGCACGCGCCGCGCCCCGCGCGGAACCGGGCTGCACCGATCCGCCGAGCCCCGGCCCGGCGGTGTTCAACCCCTTGCAAGCACTTCGAAAAGACGCGCCACACCCTCGGCACCCGGATCGTTGTGACCGGCAAGCTTGTCCGCGCCAAGATAGCTCGCGCGCCCCGCCCGTGCGCGGGTCATGCCCGATGTCGCATCGGCACCCGCCCGCGCCGCGGCAGCGGCGGCCGGCAGCCCCTCGGGCAGCGCGGCCAGCGCGGGCGCGAGCGCGTCGATCATCGTGCGGTGGCCGGGGGCGGCGCCGCCGACCTGCATCACCCGATCCAGCCCTGCCGCCAGCGCGCCGATCCACGTCCGCCCCGAGGCCGAGGCATCGCCCGCCGCGGCGAAGAAGATCGCCAGCAGGACGCCGGACGATCCGCCCATGGTCTGGCTCAGCTCCATGCCGATCGCACGATAAAGCTGCGTCGGGTCGGCCAGCGGCAACCGGTCCACCGCCGTCACCAGCGCCCGCGCCGCGGTGGCAAGCGTCGTGCCGGTATCGCCGTCACCCGACTTCGCATCCAGGCTGTTCAACGCGGATTCCTGCGAAATCAACGCATTGCAGCAGCGCAACACAAGATCGCGCCGGGCCGGATGGGCCGAGGGGATGGGCTGGATCGGCGCAAGACCGTCAGGCAGCGGCCGCACCGCCACAGGCCCCACCACCGCCAGGCCCGGCCAGGCGGCGGGCTCGACCGGCGTGGCCAGGGCAGAAATCACCTCGTCCGTCCCCGGCAGCAGCGAGACCGAAAAGCCGTGCATGTCGAGCGAGGTCATCATCGCCGCGGGGCCGATCAGCCAGCCCAGCCGGTCCCCCATGTGCCGCGCCAGTTCCTCGGCCAGAACCGACATCTCCAGCGGTGTCGTGGCCCCGAGGTTGTTCAGCAGCGCCACCTGCGGCCCCTGCCCCATATGCGGCGCCAGACGATCCGCAACCATCGCGATGGCCGCCCTCGCGCCGGCGAAATCCACCTGCTCGACACCCGGCTCGCCATGGATGCCAAGGCCAAGCTCGGCCTTGCCAGTGCCGATCCGATCTTCCTTGGGGCTGCCGGGCACGGTGCATGTGTCCAGGCTCATGCCGATCGAGATTGCGCCGGAAATTACCGATCTCGCCATCTTTTCAATGGTTTCCAGGTCTGCGCCGGCCTCTGCCATGCCCCCCGCGATCTTGTGGACGAACAGCGTTCCGGCCACCCCGCGCGGTTGCGGCAGGTCGGGCAGCGCCACATCGTCATCCACCACCACCATCGCCACCCGCAATCCGAAGGCGCGGGCGCGTTCGGCGGCAAGGCCGAAGTTCAGCCGGTCGCCGGTGTAGTTCTTGACGATCAGCAGGCACCCCGCAGGCCCGGTCACCGCGAGGATTCCCGCCAGCACCGCATCGACCGACGGGCTGGCGAAGACATCGCCGCAGACCGCCGCTGTCAGCATCCCGCGCCCCACGAAACCGGCATGGCTGGGTTCATGCCCCGATCCCCCGCCCGAGACGAGCGCGACCTTCGCACGGTCCCAGTCGGCCCGGACGACCACCTTGATATGGGGAAACCCGTCCAGCCGGGCCAGGCGCCCGCCGCTGGCGCGAACCACGCCCTCGACGGCCTCGGTGACCAGGGTGTCCTTTGCATTCATGAACTGTTTCATGGTCTTATCCTTGCCGGATGCGATTGCCTTCAGCATCGAACCACAGCGCGCCAAGCGGCGCGACGGCCACTTCGGCGCCCGGGGCCAATGTGGTATGCGGGTCGGTCAGGGTGATCAGGTCATGGTCCGCCAGCCGCAGGTGCAGGCGCGTCTGGTCGCCCAGATGCTCGACACGATGGACATGGGCGGGCTGGCCCTGGCCCAGCGCGACATGTTCGGGACGCAGGCCGATCTGCGCAGCACCGGGCGGCGCCCCCGGAAAGGCCCGCGCGGGCAGCAGGTTGATGCGCGGCTGCCCGAGACGGGTGGCGACATAGGCGCTGGCCGGATCCTCATAGACCTCGCGCGGGGTGCCGAACTGGACAAGGCGCCCATGGTCCAGCACGCCGACATGGGTGGCCATGGTCATCGCCTCGATCTGGTCATGCGTCACATACAGGAACGTTGCCTGAAGATCTCGATGTATCCGCTTGAGTTCGATACGCAATTCCGCGCGCAGCTTGGCATCGAGCGACGACAGCGGTTCGTCCATCAGGTAGATGCGCGGAGATCGCACGAGCGCCCGCCCGATCGAGACGCGCTGCATCTCGCCCCCCGACAGCTGCGTCGCCTTGTTGTCGAGTTTATGTGTGATTCTAAGAACTTCCGCGACGTCCTTCACCTGCGCCGCTATGCGGTCCGCAGGCCAGGCAAGGACCGGCGAGCGCAGCGGGAAGGCCAGGTTCTCGCGGACCGTCAGGTGGGGGTAGAGCGAATACTGCTGGAACACCATGGCGATGTCGCGCTGTGCCGGCGTGTCGTTCAGGACCGAGGCCCCGTCGATGCGGATGTCACCTGCGTCGGGCCGGTCGAGGCCGGCGATCAGGCGCAGCGTCGTGGTCTTTCCGGCCCCGGTCGGGCCCAGCAGCACGACAAATGCGCCGTCGGGGACGGTCATCGTCACATCCGAGAGTGCCAGGGTTTTTCCGAATGATTTCCGGATTCTGGACAGGACAACCTCAGCCACGGAGCACCCTTTCGTTGGCTTCGGTCGCAAGCGCCCGGCCGGTCCCGGCATCGAACAGCGACAGGGTGGGGGCAAGGAGGCGGAGGCCGGTCATGTCACCGGGGCGCAGCGTTTCGGCCGAGGAGATGCGCGCCTTGACCGTGCCATGCGGGGCGGTCAGCGTGATGATCTGGGTCGTCCCCAGATACTCTGCCGCCTCGATCCGCGCGCGGTAGGGCGCGGCATCGTCAAGGCGGACATGTTCGGGCCTGACACCCAGGACCAGTGGCCCCCGGGCGCCTTCGCGCAGGGTGGGCAGCGCGATCTCTACGCCGCCAAGGTTGACGGATGATGAACCGGGCGCCACGGCGCCGTCGAAGCGCAGCATGTTCATCGAGGGGCTGCCGATGAAATCGGCCACGAACAGCGTGGCGGGATGGTCATAGATATCCTGCGGGGTTCCAAACTGTTCGACAACCCCATGATTCATAACGACAATCTTGTCGCCCATCTGCATCGCCTCCAGCTGGTCATGGGTGACATAGACGGTGGTCGCCCCCATCCGGTCGTGCAGGTTGCGCAGTTCCTCGGCCATGATCTCGCGGAATTCGGCGTCGAGCGCGCCCAGCGGTTCGTCCATCATGAAGGCCTTGGGGCGGCGCACGATGGCGCGGGCCAGGGCGACGCGCTGGCGGTCGCCGCCCGACAGGCCGCCCACCGGGCGGTCGAGAATGTCGGCGATGCGCAGGATGCGCGCCACCTCGGCCACGCGGGCCTGCACCTCTGGCCGTCTAACTCCTTGGGAAACAAGGGGATACGAGATGTTCTTGCGCACGTTCATATGCGGGTAGAGCGCGAACATCTGGAACACCATGGCGATGTCGCGCTGGCTGGCGGGGCGTTGCGAGACGTCTTCGCCGTCGATCAGGATCTGGCCCGAGGTGGGCAGTTCCAGCCCCGCGATCATCCGCAGCGTGGTGGTCTTGCCGCAGCCCGACGGGCCCAGCAGCATGAAGAATTCACCGTCGCGGATCGTGAAGGACGATCCCTTCACGGCGGTGAAGTTCCCGAATTCCTTGCACAAATCCCTGATGACGATCTCGGCCATGGGTCAGTCCGGGAAATGCGAGACGACGATGAACATCACCGTGCCGGTCAGGGTCACCGCGAAGGACCAGCCATAGGCCCAGAGCGACAGGGGCTGCATCAGCATCACGACGCCGAGGCCGATCAGCACCGAGGCGACCAGTTCCCAGGGTCCGCGACGCAGGCGGACGAGGCCGGATAGAAAGGAATTCACCGTCTGTTTCCCGTCTGGTTTGCGTATGGCAGGCGTATGGCATCCGTCCCGACAGGACGCGCTGTGCTGCAGGGTTTCATTTACGCACCGCCCCGAAGGTGATCCCGCGCAGGAGATGCTTGCGCAGCAGGATGGTGAAGATCATCACCGGCAGCAGGAACAGCGTGGCCCCCGCCGCGACGGCCGGCCAGTCCTGGCCGCCGACGCCGATGATCGTGGGGATGAAGGGGGGCGCGGTCTGGGCAACGCCCGAGGTCAGCAGCACCGCGAAGGCGTATTCGTTCCAGGCGAAGATCAGGCAGAAGATCGCGGTGGCGGCGATGCCGGTGGTGGCCTGCGGCAGCACGACCTTGCGGAAGGCCTGGAACCGCGTGTAGCCGTCGATCAGCGCGGCTTCCTCGTACTCGCGGGGGATTTCGTCGATGAAGCCCTTGAGCAGCCAGACCGCGAGGCTGATGTTCACCGCCGTGTAGAGGATGATCATCCCGAGATGCGTGTCGCTGAGGCCCAGCGTGCGGTACATCAGGAAGATCGGGATGGCGACGGCGATGGGCGGCATCATCCGGGTGGACAGGATGAAGAACAGCAGGTCATCCTTCAGCGGAACCTTGAAGCGGCTGAAGGCATAGGCCGCCAGCGTGCCGAGGAAGATCGACAGGAAGGTCGATCCGAAGCCGATGATGACCGAGTTCATGAACCTTTCGCCGAAACGCGACTGGCCGGCGATGACCATCCCCTGATCGCGCACGATGCGGTCATACCAGGTTTCGGGGGGTGGCAGTTGCTGGAATGCCTGCTGGCTGAGCCGGGTGCGGGTGGTGAAGAGGTTCACATAGCCTTCCAGCGAGGGCTCGAACACCACCTTGGGGGGGTAGGAAATCGAATCCGGCCCCGACTTGAAGCCGGTCATGATGATCCACGCCAGCGGCATCAGCGTGATCACGGCGTAGAGCGTGACAAGGATGCCGGCGACCCATTTCGACCGGGCCGTGGGTTCGGTGATGGAAACCGCGCTCATCTTTCCTTCACCTTGTTCAGGGCCTTGACGTAGATGCTCGCCAGTCCGAAGACGGTGACGAACAGGATGATCGCATAGGCCGAGGAATAGCCGGTGCGCCATTTCTCGAAGGCCTCGCGCTTGAGGTTGATCGAGGCGAGTTCCGTCACCGAACCCGGTCCGCCCCCGGTGAGCTGCACGACAAGGTCGAACATCTTGAAGTTCTCGATGCCCCGGAACAGCACCGCGAGCATAAGGAAGGGCAGGACCATGGGAACCGTGATGGTCCAGAACTGCCGCCATTTCGAGGCGCGGTCGATCTCGGCCGCCTCGTAGATGTATTCGGGGATCGAGCGCAGACCGGCAAGGCAGATCAGCATCACGAAGGGCGTCCACATCCAGGTGTCGACGATGATGATCGCCCAGGGGGCCAGCCGCACCGAACCCAGCATCTCGAAGGACGAGGGCGGGACGCCCGAGACGAAGCTGACGGCATAGTTGAACAGCCCGATCTGCGGCTGGTAGAGGAAGGTCCAGAAGTTGCCCACCACGGCGGGCGACAGCATCATCGGCAGGACGATCAGCGTGGTCAGCAGGTCGTTGCCCCGGAATTTCCGGTTGATCGCCCAGGCGAGCGCGAAGCCCAGGATCACCTGGAGCACGATGGTCCAGACGAGGAAATGCGCCGTGGCCTGCATGTTGGCCCAGATGCCGTCGTCGGTCAGGATGCGTTCGTAGTTGCGCAGGCCGACCCATTCGACCTCTCGGTTCGGGCGGTTGGCCTGGAAGTTGGTGAAGGACAGCCGGACCGTCCAGATCAGCGGGAAGATGTTCACCGCCAGCAGCAGGAAGATCGTGGGCGCCACGAAGATCCAGGCGATGGCGCGGTCCGACAGGCCCCGGATGCGGCGGGCGACAGCGGGAGGGGTCGCGCGGGCGATGCGGTCGGCGGGCGTGTCGGTCATGGGGCAGGCTCTTCCGGGGTCGGCGCGGATGCGCCGGGGTGAAGGGCACACCCCTGCCGCATCCGGCGGAGGGGGGTGCTCAGGGCGGGTGGCGGGCGGATGCCGGTGGCACCGGCCCGGCACGGGGCAGGAGGCGGCGAGGCCGCCCCCTGCCCGGCGCGGCGTGTCAGAGCTTGCCTTCGTCCTCGAACACTTCGGTCCAGTCGGCGATCAGGCCGTCGAGCGCCTCTTGCGCGGTGCCCTTGTCGGCCACGATGTAGTCGTGCAGCCGTTCCTGCATCGCAAGCAGCAGCGAGGCATAGGCCGGCTCCTGCCAGAAGTCCTGGACACCTGCCATCGCCTCGAGGAAGTCGGCCGCGAAGGGGGCCGTGTTGACGAAGTTCGGGTCTTCCAGCACCGCCTTGTGGCAGGAATAGCCGCCCATCGACCACCAGCGCTTCTGCACCTCGGGGTCGGCGAACCACTTGATGTATTCCAGCGCCGCGTCCTTCTTCTCGGAGTAGCTGACGACCGAAATCCCCTGGCCGCCCAGTGTCGAGGCGGCGATGTTCTGGGCGGGGTTCACGAAGAAGTCGATCTTGTCGCCGCCGACGGTGGGATCGGCGTAGAGGCCCGGGAAGAAGGCGAACCAGTTCATCGCCATCGCCACCTGACCGGATTTGAAGGCGTCGAGCGACTGTTCCATATAGGCGTTGGTATAGCCCGGGGGCGTCGCGGTCTTGTAGAGTTCCTTGTAGAATTCAAGGCCTTCCACGGCCTCGGGCGAGTTCACCGCGCCTTCCATGTCATACTGGCCGGGCGTGTTCTCGTACTTGAAGCCCCAGGCGTAGAGCGCGCCGGTTGCGCCCATGGTGATGCCTTCCGACCCGCGTTCGGTGAAGATCGAGGCGCCATAGACGGTCTGGCCGTCGATCTCGCGGCCCTGGAAGAACTGGGCGATTTCCAGCAGTTCCTTCTGGGTCTTGGGCTCGGCCAGGTCGCGGCCGGTCTTTTCCTTGAAGGCGGCCTGGATGTCGGGGCGCGAGAACCAGTCCTTGCGGTAGAACCAGCCGTTCGCATCGCCCATCGCGGGCAGCGCGTAGTAGTTGGGTTCGCCCTTGGGCCAGGTCGAATAGGCATAGACGGTCGCCGGGGCGAAATCGTCCATGCTGATGCCTTCGCTGTCGAAGAAGTCGTTCAGCTTGACGTAGTGGCCGTTCTCGGCGCCGCCGCCGATCCACTGGCTGTCGCCGATCAGCAGGTCGCAGAGCTTGCCGCCCGAGTTCAGTTCGTTCAGCATCCGGTCGGCGAAGTTGGGCCAGGGGATGAACTCGAACCGCATGGTGTGGCCCGACTTGGCCTCGAAATCCTTGCTGAGTTCGACCAGCGCGTTTGCCGGATCCCAGGCGGCCCAGCACAGCGTCAGGGTTTCCGACTGGGCTGCACCCGCCGACCATGCGAGCGCGATGGCCGCCGAGGCGGCCAGAGATGTCCGTTTCATGATAGTCCTCCCAGAGGTTTGGTGCGGGCAGGGTCCGGCCCGCCTTCTTCATTGACGCAACGATAGCCCTGCCCCGGCGGGCCTGTCCACGATTCTTTGAGGTACGTCCCTCAATTCTGTTTCCGGCCCTCAGCCGGGGGGCGGAAGGTTCTCTCGCAGCAGGATGCTGATGCGGATGCGTTCCTGCGCCTCGTCGATCGGCAGGCCATCGGCCACCGCCCGCAGAAGCCGCAGCGACGACCGCGCGATATGCCCCGCGTCCTGGGCGATGACGGCGTCGATGGTGCCCTCCATCAGGGCCGCGCGGGTGCTGGGGGTCAGTTCGTGGGCGATCACCACCGACCGGCCGCCAAGCCCGGCCACGCGCAACGCGCCGGTCACCGCGCTGGTCCCTGCCCCGGCCACATAGACCGCCACCACGCCCGGGTTGGCGGCGAGGCAGGCGGCGGTCACGCGGCCTGTCAGGTCGCGGTCATCATGCCCCTCGACCGAGGGCAGCGGTTCGAGATGGGGGAAGCGTTCGGCCAGCACGGCGTCGAAACCCAGGCGGCGCTCGACCATGTCGCGGGCCAGCATCGACGACACGACCACCGCCACCTTGCCCGGCCGTGCGCCGACAAAGCGCCCCAGCAGGGTGCCTGCCGTGCGCCCGGCCGCGATATTGTCGATCCCGACGAAGTGGTCGCGCGCCGCCTTGGGCTGGTCGGTGACCAGGGTCACCACGGCGATGCGGCGCGCCCGGAGCCGGGCGATCAGGTCGCGCACCTCGGGCGTTTCATGCGCCATGATCGCCACGCCGTCGAGCGGCGCCTGCATCGCCGCCTCGACGGCCAGGACCAGCGCATGCGGGTCGCGCGGCGGCACCGTCAGCAGCGCGACCTCGCTGCGCTCGGCGATCAGGCCGCGACCGGCCTCGGCAATCGCCGCGCGCAGGCCCGCGACGAAGCGGCCCGACACCTCGGGCAGGACATAGACAAAGCGGTAGACACGCTGTCGGGCCAGGTTGGCGGCGGCCACGTCGCGGACATAGCCAAGCCGCCGTATCGCGTCGTTGACCGCATCGACGGTGCGGGCGCGGACGCCGGGGCGGGCGTTCAGCACCCGGTCCACGGTGGCCAGGCTGACGCCCGCCTCGCGCGCGATGTCGTTCACCGTGGGCCGCATGGGTTCCTCCGCCGCGGAGTATCGGACGGCGGATGAGGTACGTCAATCAGGGTGATGGCCGGGCCGCTGGCGCGGCAGGGTCACAGGCTGCGCACGCGCATCGGAACACCGGCATCGCCCGCCGTCCGCACCAGGCGGTTCACGAGCGCAGGGCCGAAGCCAGGCGCCGCGATCTCGAACAGGTCGCCCGGCTCGGTGCGGACCCCGGCCGCGAAGGACAGGCAGGCAGTGCCGAACATGTGGACATGCACCTCGCCCGGGCGGCGGAACAGGTCATACTTGAAGTGGTGGTGTTCGAGGTTGGCGATGTGGTGGCTCATGTTCGCCTCGCCCGTCAGGAAGGGAGAGGCGAACAGTTCCGCCCCGCCGCGCAGCACCCGGCTGGTGCCGCGGATGTCGTCGGGCAGCGGACCGACCCGCAGCGCAGGCCCGACCGAGAAGGCGCGCAGCTTGGAATGGGCAAGCAGCAGGTAGTTGCGCCGTTCCAGCACGTGATCCGAGAACTCGTTGGCCAGTGCGAAGCCCAGCCGGTGCGGCGTGCCGTCGGGGCCGATCAGGTAGATCCCGGCCAGTTCGGGCTCTTCCCCGCCGTCCTCGGCGAAGGGCGGCATCGGCAGGTCGCCGCCGGGCGGCACCATGACGTGCCCGTTGCCCTTGTAGAACCATTCGGGCTGCACGCCCACGCCACCCGCCGCAGGCTTGCCGCCCGCCAGGCCGTCGCGGAACATGCGGATGGAATCGGTCACCTCGGCGCCGGTGGCGGCGTGCATGCGGTCGCGCGCGTCGGCCGAGCCCAGATGCGTCAGGCCGGTGCCGGTGGCGTGCAGATGGGTCGGATCGGGATGGGTGACGGGGGGCAGGAACGCCACCCCCGCCACCGGCTGCGCAGCACCCCAGACGGTGCCTGCGACGGTGTCGGCCAGTGTCGTGCCCGC
Organism: Paracoccaceae bacterium; assembly: GCA_019454225.1. Lineage (NCBI taxonomy): Bacteria > Pseudomonadati > Pseudomonadota > Alphaproteobacteria > Rhodobacterales > Paracoccaceae > Paracoccaceae bacterium. The sequence goes on from CP075370.1 coordinate 2,925,761, forward strand.
CGCGATGGCGCGCTGCGCAAGGTCGAGCACCGATGCCCCGTCGGCGGCCGGACGGAAGGCATCGCCGTCAAGCAGGCCGGCACGCGGTCCGGCGTCGGCGGAGGTCTGGATCAGCAGCAGCGGTTCGGACATGCGCGCCCCCTCCCTCGGGGCCGGGCGCAGGTGGCCGCGCCGACGCGGCGCTGTCAAGCCCGGGCAGCCCCGGCATTGCCGGAACCGGGGTCCTGCGCCATACTGGCGCCGCAATGCTGCGCCACCACCGGACCGACCGTGGTAGCGCGGTGTTCACCATGGTGCGGTATTCCGGAACCAGCCGGAAACCGGGGCGCAGCGGGCGTGATGGCGGGGCACGGGGCAGCAGGCAGGGGGCGGCGGGGGCCGCGGACAGGCGATGATCGCGTTCGAGAATGTCAGCAAGTCCTTCTGGACGGGCACGCAGCGCAAGGTGATCCTTGACCGCGCTTCGTTCCGGGTGGAGCTGGGGCGCTCGCTGGGCATCCTTGCGCCGAACGGCACCGGCAAGACCACGATCATCAACATGATGGCGGGGCTGGAGAAGCCGGACGAGGGGCAGATCTTCCGCACCTCGCGCATCTCGTTTCCGCTGGGCTTCATGGGCGGGGTCGTGACCAAGCACACGGCGACCGAGAATTCCAGGTACATCGCGCGGCTCTACGGGCTGGACCCCGACTATGTCGAGGGGTTCTGCCGCTGGATGGCCGGCATCGGCGAGTATTTCGACCGGCCGGTGGGTGTCTACAGCCAGGGGATGAAGGCGCGCTTCACCTTCTCGCTGATGCTTGCGCTTGAGTTCGACATCTACCTGATCGACGAGGGGATGCCCTCGACCTCGGATGTCGAGTTCAACCGCCGCGCGGGCGCGATCCTGCGCGAGAGGCTGACGCGGGCCACGGTGGTGGTGGTGTCGCACCAGCCCCAGACGATCGAGAAATTCTGCCGTCAGGCGGCCGTGCTGCGGCACGGGCAGCTCTACATGTTCGAGACCCTCGAGGAAGCGAAGCGTCTGTATGACTACGAAGCTCAAAGCTAGGCGGTTCCGCCTGCGGCGCCCCGAATTTCCTGCGGTCGCACCGATGCCCGCCGGCGAGGACGATCTGCTGTTCGACAACCTGACCGATGACGGTTTCGGGCCGGAGCCCTTTCCGACCGCCGCCGCCCCGGCGCCGGCCCCGCCGCCGCAGGCCCCCGCCCGCCCGCCGGGGATCGCCCCGCCCGCCGCCCGTGCCGTTCCCGCCGCCAATCCGGGCGACATCGCGGGCCCCGGCGAGGTCGCGTCAGAGGCCGATCTGGCCGCGATCCGGCGCGAGGGGCTGACGGGCCGGCAGTTGCGCCTGGCGCGGCGCATCGCGCAGAAGCACGGCCTTGCCGCCACATCCGACTTCGACGCGGTGCGCCTGCTGCGCCGCAAGGGCATCGACCCGTTCCAGCGCGGCAACGTGCTGGATCTGGTGCTGCCCGGAACCCCGCCCGAGGGGGCGGAGGCGCAGACCCTGCCCGCCGCCATGCCCGAACCGCCCGCGACCGGCCGGGCACTGACCACCACACCGGGCGAAGGCGATGGCGTGCGCCTTCCGCAGACGGTGAAGCCGCCGCGCCTGCCCAGCCCCGAGGTGCGCGCCGATACCGCCCATGCCGCCGACATCCTGAAGATCCAGAAGGACATCGCGCGCCGCCGCAAGAAGAAATCGGCGCTGCTGCTGGCGCGGCTGCTGTTCTTCGTGGGCCTGCCCACCTTCATCTGCGGCTGGTATTTCTACATCGTGGCCACACCGCTTTACGCCACCAAGTCGGAATTCGTGATCCAGCAGTCGAACAACCCGGCCGCCGCCGCAGGGGGGCTGGGCGGGCTGCTGCAGGGGTCGCCCTTTGCGACGCAGCAGGATTCGATTGCCGTGCAGGGCTATCTGCAGTCGCGCGAGGCGATGCAGCGGCTGGATGCCGACCACGGCTTCCGCGCGCATTTCAGCCAGCCCACGCTCGACCCGATCGTGCGGCTGGAACCCGATGCGAGTTCGGAGAAGACCTACAAGACCTATCAGAACAACATCCAGATCAGCTATGACCCGACCGAGGGCATCATCAAGATGGAGGTCATCGCCGCCGATCCCGAGACCTCGGCGGAATTCTCGCGCGCGCTGATCCGCTATGCCGAGGGGCAGGTGGACCAGCTGACGCAGCGCCTGCGCGAGGACCAGATGCAGGGCGCGCGGCAGAGCTATGAGGACGCCGAGGCCAAGATGCTCGATGCGCAGCGGCGCGTGGTCGAGTTGCAGGAACAGTACAAGGTGCTGTCCTCCGAGGTCGAGGTCTCGCTGATCACCCAGCAGATCGGGCAACTGGAAACCCTGCTGACACAGGACCGGCTGTCGTTGCAGCAGATGCAGGCCAATGCCAACCCCAACACCAGCCGGATGGACCCGCTGATCCGGCGTATCGCCACGCTCGAATCCGAGATCGCCGCGCTGCGCGCCAAGCTGACCGAGGACAGCGCCGACGGCCTTTCGATCGCCAAGGTGCAGGGCGAATTGCTGGTGGCGCAGGCCGATGTGCAGACCCGCCAGATGCTGCTGGCGCAATCGCTGTCGGCGATGGAAGCGGCGCGCGTCGAGGCGAACCGCCAGGTGCGCTATCTGTCGCTGTCGGTCAGCCCCGTGCCGCCCGACGAGGCAACCTATCCCCGCGCCTTCGAGAACACGATGGTGGCGATGCTGATCTTCGCGGGCATCTACCTGATGGTGTCGATGACGGCGGCGATCCTGCGCGAACAGGTCTCGGCCTGAGGATCCGGACGTCCGGCCCGCCATCCGGCGGGGCGGACGGCCCGGGCCCTGGCCGCAGGATCACCCCTGGCGCGCGGCCTTTTCGGCCAGCCCGGACACGCCCGCGCGGCGGTCGAGTTCGGCCCCGACCTCGGCCAGCGTCACGCCGCGCGCGGCGAGCATGACCGTCAGGTGGAACACGACGTCCGCGGCCTCGGACAGCAGGCGGTCGCGGTCGCCACGGACCGCCTCGATCACCGCCTCGACCGCCTCTTCCCCGAACTTCCTTGCGCAGGTCTCGGGCCCCGCCGACAGCAGCTTGGCGGTCCAGGAACTGGCCGGGTCGGCGCCGGCGCGGGCGGCCACGGTTGCGGCAAGGCGGTCGAAAGGATGGGTCATGCGGGCCTCACGGGGATGCCGGCGGCGGCCATGCGCGCCTTGGCCTCGGCGATCGTATAGGTGCCGAAGTGGAAGATCGAGGCGGCCAGCACCGCCGCCGCGCCACCGTCGCGCACGCCTTCGACCAGATGGTCAAGCGTACCGACCCCGCCCGAGGCGATGACCGGCACCGGCACCGCATCGACGACGGCGCGCGTCAGGGCGATGTCAAACCCGGCCCGCGTTCCGTCGCGGTCCATCGAGGTCAGCAGGATCTCGCCCGCGCCCCGTTCGGCCACGCGGCGGGCGAACGCCACCGCGTCGATGCCGGTGGGGCGCCGCCCGCCATGGGTGAAGATCTCCCACCGGTCAGGCGCCACCGCCTTGGCGTCGATGGCCACCACGATGCACTGCGACCCGAAGCGGTCGGCACAGGCCGCCACCACGTCGGGGTCGGCCACGGCGGCGGAATTCAGGCTGACCTTGTCCGCCCCGGCCAGCAGCAATGCACGCACGTCCTCGGGCGCGCGCACCCCGCCGCCCACGGTCAGCGGCATGAAGCAGCGTTCGGCAGTGCGGGTGACCAGATCGAACATCGTGCCGCGGTTTTCATGCGTGGCCTTGATGTCGAGAAAGCACAGCTCATCCGCACCGGCCGCGTCATAGGCTGCCGCCGCCTCGACCGGATCGCCCGCGTCGATCAGGTCGACGAAGTTCACGCCCTTGACCACGCGGCCCTCGGCCACGTCCAGACAGGGAATGATGCGGGTTTTCAGCATGGCGCCTGATTGCCGCGCCGACCGCGGAAAGGCAAGCGCCAAGCGGGGCGCCACGGCCGCATGCCACGGCCGGAAAACGCTTGCCAGACCGCGCCGGATTGATTTCCTGGCGGCATGGCAAAGCTGATCCTGATGCACAAGGCGGACTCGATCTACGACGACGAGCCTGACGTGGTCTATGATTTCCCCAGGACCTACCTGAAGCCCATGCAGGAGGGGGTCGGTGACTGGGCGATCTACTACGAGCCGGTCAAGGCCGGGCCGCGCGGGTATTTCGCCGTGGCCAGGATCAGGGGGATCGTGCCGAAGCCGGGGGTCGAGGGGCGGTTCCTGGCGCTTATCGCGCCGGACAGCTATCTGCCCTTCGACCGCGAGGTTCCGCGCCTGCGCGACGGCCGGCCGCTGGAGGCGGCACTGGCGGCAGCGGACGGTTCGCCGAAATCGGGCGGTGCGCAGCAGCTGGCGGTGCGCCGCCTGCCCGACCACGAGTTTGCCCGGATCGTCGCGCTGGGCCTGCCCGCCGACCTGATCGAGGCCGAAGCCGCGCGATACGATCCGCAGCGCCCCGGGGCAGAGGATCCCGCGGCGCCGTTTGACCGGCCGGTCATCGAGCGCCTGACCAGCCGCCCCTACCGGGATGTCGCCTTTCGCCGCAAGGTGCGTGCCGCCTATGACTATCGCTGTGCGATCTCCGGTCTGCGGCTGCGCAATGGCGGCGGGCGGCCCGAGGTGCAGGCCGCGCATATCCGCCCGGTGGAACACCAGGGCAGCGACTCGGTCCGCAACGGGCTGGCCCTGTCGGGCACGGTGCACTGGATGTTCGACCGGGGCCTGCTGTCGGTGGCCGAGGACATGACGATCCTTGTCTCGCGCAACAAGGTGCCGGCCGAGGTGGCGGCCCGGCTGGTCCGGCCGGAAGGGCGGCTGTGCCTGCCGCGCGACCCGCGCGACTGGCCACATCGCGACAGCCTGGCATGGCACCGCGAGAACGTCTTTGGCCAGATCACGCTGGAGGGCGCGGCACCCTGGGGCTGACGCGGCGGCGCGGTCAGGCGTTGCCGCGCAGCACCGCCAGCGCCTCGGCCAGGTCGATCGCCCCCTCATAGAGCGCCCGGCCCGAGATCGCGCCGGCGACCACGCCGGTATCGCGCAGGGCGATCAGGTCGTCCATCCGCGAGACGCCGCCCGAGGCGATGACCGGGATCGAGACCGCCCGCGCAAGCGCCTCGGTCGCCGCGACGTTGGGGCCCGCCATGGCGCCGTCGCGGTCGATGTCGGTATAGATCAGCGCGGCCACGCCCGCATCCTCGAAGCGCAACGCCAGATCGGTGGCCTGCACCTCGGTCACATCGGCCCAGCCGCGCGTCGCGACCATGCCGCCCTTCGCGTCGATGCCCACCGCCACCCGGCCGGGAAAGGCCCGCGCGGCGGCACGCACGAAGCCCGGATCCTCGACCGCCGCCGTTCCGAGGATGACGCGCGCCACGCCTGCGGCCAGCCACATCTCGGCGGTCGCCATGTCGCGGATGCCGCCGCCCAGCTGGCAGGGCACATCGACCGCCCCGAGGATCGCCCCGACCGCCGCGCCGTTGACCGGGGTGCCCGCGAAGGCGCCGTTCAGATCCACCAGATGCAGCCAGGCGCAGCCCGCTGCGGCAAAGGCGGCCGCCTGCGCGGCTGGGTCGGTGCCGAAGACCGTGGCGCTGTCCATGTCGCCGCGCAGCAGGCGCACGCAGGCGCCGTCCTTCAGGTCGATGGCCGGATAGAGGATCATGCGCAGCCCCCGGTGGATGTCGCGTCGGTGGATCGTCGGGCGCCCTGTCGCACGGGGGGATGGCCTTGCCAAGACCCCGCGCCCGCCCCCCGACCCGGCGCGGCATGCCCCGGACCCCACGTCACGCTTGCCCGAATCCCCCGCTGCGCGCAGAGAATCGGCCATCACCTCAGGGAGGAGGACACCATGAAGACCACCCTCGCACTCGCCACCGCGCTGGCCCTCGTGGCCGGCATGGCCGCCGCCGACCCGGTTCTGGGCGTCTGGAAGACCAAGCCCGACGACAACGGCAACTTCGGCCATGTCGACGTCAAGGCCTGTGGGGCCGCCGTCTGCGGCACGCTGGTCAAGGCCTTCGGCAAGGACGGCAAGGAAATGGCCTCGCCCAATGTCGGCAAGCGGATCATCTGGGACATGAAGGCCAAGGGCGGCGGTGCCTATGGCGACGGCAAGATCTGGTCGCCCGACCGCGACAAGACCTACAATTCCAAGATGCAGCTGAACGGCAACAGCCTGGCGGTATCGGGCTGCGTCCTGGGCATCTGCCGCGACGGCGGCACCTGGACACGGGTGAAATAACCCGCAAGGACCGGGTCGCGCCCGACGCGGCCCGGGGCCAGGATGGCACGGCCGCCTGACCGGAGCCACCGATGCCCTCGCCTGTGATGTCCCGCGCCGACTGGGCGCTTCTTCTGCTGCTGTCGGTCCTGTGGGGCGGGTCGTTCCTGTTCGTGGCCCTGGCGCTGCGGGGACTCGCGCCCCTGACGCTGGTATGGCTGCGCGTCGCGCTGGCGGCGCTGGTGCTGCTGGCGGTGCTGCGGGCGGGCGGCACCGCGCTGCCGCCGCGCCGGGCCTGGGGCGCGCTGGCGGTGATGGGGCTGGTGAACAACGCCCTGCCCTTCACCCTGATCGCCGTGGCGCAGGGGCAGATCGACGCGGGCCTTGCGGCAACGCTGAACGCCACGACGCCGCTGTTCACCGTGATCGTGGCCGCCGCCGCCGGGGTGGAACGGGTCGGCGGCCTGCGCGTCGCGGGCGTGCTTGCGGGGCTTGCGGGTGTCGCGGCCCTGATGGGCGGCGGTGCCGGGGCGCCGGGGGCGCAGGCGCTGTGCCTGGGCGCGGCCCTTCTCTATGCGCTGGCGGGGGTCTGGGGGCGGCGGCTGGCCGGGCTTGGCCTGTCGCCGCCCGCCGCCGCCTTCGGGATGCTGGCGTCTGCCGCGCTGTGGCTGGCGCCGGTCGTGCTGATCCATGACACACCGTTCACGCGCGACGCGCCGGGGGCGGCGGCGCTGGCCTCTGTGGCGGCGCTCGCCGTGCTCTGCACCGCGCTGGCCTATCTGATCTATTTCCGGCTGCTGGCCCGGGCGGGGGCGGTCAACCTGTCGCTGGTGACCTTCCTGATCCCGGTCAGCGCGATCGCGACGGGCGTGGCCTTTCTGGCCGAGCACGTGGGGCCCGCGCAGGTGGCGGGGCTGGTGCTGATCGGGGTGGGTCTTTGGCTGGTCACAAGGGGGGCACGGGCATGACGGGACGTTCGCCGCAGGACGAGGAATGGGCGGCGCTGGCCGCGCGGGCGCCGTCGCCCTGGTTCTATGCCGTGGTGACGACCGGCATCGTCTGCCGCGCGGGCTGCACCGCACGCACGCCGCTGCGGCGGAACGTGCGGCTGTTCGCCGATCTTGCGCAGGCGCAGGCGGCGGGGTTCCGGCCCTGCCGCCGCTGCCGCCCCGCCGACACCGCCCCGGGCGGAACCCTGCCATAGGCGGCGCGGCCCGGCTTTCGCGGCGCGCGCGCATAGGCTAGCAGGGCAGCGGCCCCCTGCCGGAGAGACCGATGCACCGCCGTGCCCTGATCCTGTCGCTTGCCGCCCTTGCCGCCTGCGGGCGCGGGGCATCGTCGCTGTCCGACAGCACCCCGCTGCATGCCAACGAAACGCCGGAACTGCGGCGGCTGATCAACCACCATGCGGATGCGAACGGTGTGCCGCGCAGCCTGGTGCACCGGGTGGTGATCCGCGAAAGCCGCCACCGGCCCGGGGCGCGCAACGGCCCCTACTACGGTCTGATGCAGATCCTGCCGCAGACTGCCCGCACCATGGGGTTCCGGGGGCAGCCGCAGGACCTGCTGGATGCCGACACGAACCTGACCTATGGCGTCCGCTATCTGCGGGGCGCCTGGCTGCTGGCAGACGGCAGCGAGGAACGCGCGGTCATGTGGTATGCGCGCGGCTATTACTACGAGGCCAAGCGGCGGGGCATGCTGGTGGAAACCGGCCTGCGGTCGGGCTGAGCGGTCAGCTCATCTCCTTCTTCCGCTTGGCGGCGTTGGTGGCCATGGTGGCCGCCACGCCCTTCGCCTCCTCATAGGCGCCCTTGTCCTTGCCTTCCTTGTCCTTGGCGAGCTTCAGCAACTCCGCCGCCGTGGACTTGGCGGCATCGGCCACGCCGCCCATCGCGTCCACCATGGGCTTGAGATCCTTCTTCGCGGCCTCGAGCGTCTTGATGCAGGCCTCGATCTCGGACAGTTTCAGACCCGGCACGTCGGCGGGCATCGAGAACGACGATTTTGTCGCGCCCTCAAGCGCCTTGAGCGCCTTGGACAGGTCGCCGTTCTTGTAGTCCTTGGGTTTCACCTTCTCCCAGGTGGCAGCCTTCAGGGACGTATCGACGACGGTTGCACCCATTCTGTCCTCCTTCGCTGGAAACAGTGGCAGCAGTTCCGATCCGCTCAGTTCCCGGCGTCCCGCAGCGGTCGGTGCCGACAGCGTGCCGCGCAGGCGGGATTCGCGCAAGCGCGGACCGGCCGGGCACCGGGGCGGTCAGGCCCGGTCATCCTTGGGGCTGCCCATCACGACAAAGGTGGTCAGCGCCTGCACCTGCGGCAGCACGCCCAGCACCTCGGTATGGAAATGCTTGTAGGCCGCCAGATCCGCGGCCTCGACCCGCAGCAGGTATTCGACCGAGCCCGTGATGTTGTGGCATTCCCGCACCTCGGGGGCCCGGGCCACCGCGCGCTCGAACGCCTCCTGCGCGTCCTTGGTGTGGCGGTTCAGCCCGACCGTGACATAGGCCACGAAGCCGACCCCCAGTTTCGCGGGGTCAAGAACGGCCCGGTAGCCCCGGATCAGCCCCGCGCGCTCCATCTCCTGCACGCGGCGCAGGCAGGCCGAGGGCGACAGACCCACCCGTGCCGCCAGGTCGAGGTTGGCCATGCGCCCATCGCGCGACAGTTCGCGCAATATCCGGCGGTTCATGTCGTCCAGTTTCGTCATGGATTGCAGGAGTAGCCGCAGGACGCACCATTTTGCAATCCGTACCCGCTTGATCCGGTGCAGGATTGCGCGCATGAGCACCGACCTGATCCTGGCCCTTGCGGGCTTCGCCTTCGCCTCGTCCATCACGCCGGGGCCGAACAACCTGATGCTTCTGGCCTCGGGGGTGAACTTCGGCCTGCGGCGAACGGTGCCGCACATGCTGGGCGTCAGCCTGGGCCATGCGCTGATGGTGTTCCTGGTGGGCCTGGGCCTGGCGGGGCTGTTCCTGGCCGAACCGCGCCTGGTGACGCTGCTCAAGCTGGCAAGCGTGGGCTACATGCTGTGGCTGGCCTGGAAGATCGCGCATGCCGCCCCGCCCCGGCCGGGCACCGCCCCGGGCCGCCCCTTCACCGCGCTGCAGGCGGCCGCCTTCCAGTGGGTGAACCCCAAGGCCTGGGCCATGGCGCTGACCGCCACTGCGGTCTATGCGCCCGACCGCAGCACCGCGTCGATGGCGCTGGTGGCGGCCGTGTTCTGCGCGGTCAACCTGCCCTCCGTCGCGGTCTGGGCGGCGGCAGGCCAGAGCCTGCGGCGCTGGCTCGAGGCGCCGGGCCGGCGGGTGGCCTTCAACCGCGCGATGGCGGTGCTTCTGGTTCTGTCGCTCTGGCCCGTGCTGGCGGGCTGAGGCGGCGCCGCACCAGATCGGCGAGAGATTGCGAATAATTCTCAATCGCATTGACTTTGCGACTCGTTCGCATATCTTCCCCGCATTCCCGCCAGCTGGAGCCTTCCGATGCCCGCCACCCGCACGACCCGCCGCGCCATCCTGGCAAGCCTCGGCGCGCTGGCCTTCGCGCCCGGCGCCCTCGGACAGGGCGCGCCGCGCATCGTCGCCACCACGGGCATGATCGCCGATGCCGCCCGGCGCCTGTCGGGAACGCCGGTGCAGGGCCTCATGGGTCCGGGGATCGATCCGCATTCCTGGCGTGCCACCCGCACCGATATCGCCGCGCTGGCCAGGGCCGATCTCGTGCTGTGGCACGGCCTGAACCTCGAGGCCCAGCTGCGCGACCTGATGGCGGACCTCGCGGCGCGCAAGCCGGTGGTCGCACTGGCCGAGGCGCTGCCGCAGGATGCGCTGCTGCCCGACCCCGAATATCCCGGCCTGTTCGACCCGCATGTCTGGTTCGACCCGGCGCTCTGGTCGGGCATTGCCGCGCCGCTGGCGGCCGCGCTCGACACCGCCTTTCCCGACCGCGCCGCGATCCATGCCGAGGGTGCGGCGGCCTTCGCGGCGGATGCCCGGGCGGTGGGCGCCTACGCCGCGCGCGTACTGTCCTCGGTGCCCGCCGATCGCCGCCTGCTGGTCACGGCGCATGATGCCTTCAACTATTTTGGCCGCGCCTACGGCTGGCAGGTCGAGGGGATCCAGGGCCTGTCCACCGACAGCGAGGCGGGTCTGGCGCGCATCGCCGATCTGGTGGACCTGCTGGTGACCCGTGACGTCCCGGCGGTCTTTGTCGAAAGCTCGGTGCCCGCCCGCGCCGTCCGCGCGCTGATCGAGGGGGCCGCCGCCCGGGGCCACCAGGTCACCATCGGGGGCGAACTGTTCTCGGATGCGATGGGTGCGGACGGCACCTATGAAGGCACCTGGATCGGCATGGTCGATCACAACGCCACCGTGATCGCCCGCGCGCTCGGCGGCGAGGCGCCGGCGCGCGGCATGGCCGGGCGGCTGGCGGCGGGCGCATGACGACGGATGCCGCACCCCTTGCCCGCCTGGCTGCACCGCCCGCCACCCCGGCGCTGGCGGTGGCGGGCCTGACCGCCGACTATGCGGGCGCCCCGGCGATCGAGGCCGTCACCGCGACCTTCCCCGGCGCCGCGCTGACCGCCATCGTCGGCCCGAACGGTGCGGGAAAGTCCACCCTGATCAAGGCCGCGCTGGGGCTGGTGCCGTCGCAGGGGGCGGTGCGGTTCTTCGGCACCGCGCTCGACACCGCCCGCGCCCGCGTGGCCTACATGCCGCAGCGCGCAGGCGTCGACTGGGATTTCCCGCTGTCCGCCTTCGACGTTGTGGCGACCGGCCTCTACCGCCGCACCGGCCCGTTCCGCAGGCTGACCCGGGCCGACCGCGCGCTGGCGATGGATGCGCTGTCGCGCGTCGGCCTGGCCGATCTTGCGCGGCGCCAGATCGGCGCCCTGTCGGGCGGCCAGCAGCAGCGCGTGTTCCTGGCGCGGGCCCTGGCACAGGGGGCCGACCTCTACCTTCTCGACGAACCCTTCGCCGGGGTCGATGCCGCGACCGAGGCCGCGATCATGGGCGTCCTGCGGGCGCTGCGCGATGCGGGCGCGGCCGTGGTGGCGGTGCACCACGACCTGGCGACCGTATCCGACCGCTTCGACCGGGTGCTGATGCTGAACCGCCGCGTCGTGGCAGAAGGGCCGGTGGCCGAGACCTTCACCGCCGACCGGATCGGCCGCACCTATGCGCCGGTCGTGGCCGACGCGGCCTGAAGGGATCGTCCATGCGGCCCCGCGCCCCGATCCGCCCTGTCCGCCCGCCCGAGCCGCGGGCCTGATCGCATGTTCCTGTCGGCGCTGACCCTGCAACTCGGCTACAACGCCACGCTGGTGACGCTGGGCGCCGCCATGCTGGGGGTCGCAGCCGGGGCCACCGGCGCGGCGCTGTTCCTGCGCCGCCGGTCGCTGGTGCCCGATGCCATCGCCCATGCCACCCTGCCCGGCGTGGCGCTGGCCTTCCTGGCCCTCACCGCGCTGGGCACCGAATCGCGCGGCCTTGCGCCACTGATGCTGGGCGGGGCCTTGACGGCCGGGGCCGGGCTCTGGGCCCTGCAGCGGCTGACTGCCCGCACCCGGCTGGCCGAGGACACCGCCACCGCCGCCGTCCTGTCGGTGGCCTATGGCGCGGGCATCGTGCTGCTGACGCTGATCCAGGGCCTGCCGGGCGGCCGCCAGGCCGGGCTGGAAGGGTTCCTGCTCGGCTCGACCGCCGGGATGCTGCGCGCGGATGCGATCATCATCGGGGCGGGCGGGGCGCTGGTGCTGGCGGTGCTGGCGCTGGCCTGGCGCCCGCTGACCATGACCGCCTTCGACCGCGCCCATGCCGCCGCGATGGGCCTGCGCCCGTCGGTGCTCGACGCGCTCCTGCTGGCGCTGGTGCTGGCCGTGGTGATCACCGGCCTGCGGGTGGTGGGCGCGGTGCTGATCGTGGCGCTGCTGGTGACACCGGCCGCCGCCGCCCGCCTAGCGACGGACCGGTCCGGACACATGGCGATGCTGTCGGGGCTGATCGGCGGCGCGGCGGGCTGGCTGGGTGCCGCCGCCTCGGCCGCCGTGCCGGGCCTGCCCACCGGGGCGGTGATCGTCTGCGCCGCCGCCGCGGCCTTCGCCATGGCCGCGGCCCTGCGCCGGATGCGGGGGTTGGCGTGATGGCGGCCGATTTCGTCGCCCTGTCGCTGGTGCCGATGCTCGCCGCCGTTCTGGCGGCACTGGCCACCGCCCTGCCCGGCAACCTGCTGATCCTGCGGGGCGAGGCGATGGTGGGCGACATGATGGCCCATGCCGCCCTGCCCGGCATCGTCGCCGCCTTCCTGGTCACCGGGTCGACATCGGGCCTGGCGATGACCCTCGGCGCCATGGCGGCGGCGCTGCTGTCGGTCGGCATGGTCCAGGCGATCCGCGCGGCGGGCCCGGTGCCCGCCCCCGCCGCCATGGCGATGACCTTTACCACGCTCTTCGCCGCGGGCGTCCTGATGCTGGAACTGACGGGCGCGGGCGGTGTCCATCTGGATGTGGAACACGCGCTCTACGGCAGCCTCGAATCGCTGATCTGGCTGGATGCGACAGGCTGGGGCGCGCTGCTCGACCCCGCCGCGCTGGCGGGCCTGCCGCCCGAGCTGTTCCATCTGGCCGCCGCACTGGGGCTGGTCGCGGCGACGCTGGCGATGGCCTGGCGCCCGCTGGTCATGGCCTCGTTCGATCCGGTCCACGCCGCCACCCAGGGGCTGCCGGTGCGCGGGCTGTCCCTGCTGCTGGTCGCGGTCACCGCCGTCGCATCGGTCGCCGCCTTCGCCGCCGTCGGCGCCATCCTGACCATCGCCATGCTGATCCTGCCCGCGGCCACCGCCCGCCTGCTGACCGACCGCCTGCCCCGCCAGGTGGCGCTCAGCGCCGTCATCGCCGCGACGACCGCGCTCGCGGGCACGGTGCTGGCGGGCTGGGGCCCGCTGGCGCTGGGCCATCATGCGGCGGTCAGCGCCAGCGGCATGATCGCGGTCACCGGGGGCGTCGGCCTCGGCCTTGCCGCGCTCCGCCGCGCCTGACCCTTCCCAAGCGGCACCGCCCCCGCTACAAGGCCCGCCGACGCTGCCGAAAGGAACCGCGCGATGCGCCAGGCCAGCCTGACCCGCCAGACGACCGAGACCGACATCACCGTCGCGGTGAACCTTGACGGAACCGGCCAGTCCAGGATCGACACCGGCGTCGGCTTCTTCGACCACATGCTCGACCAGGTGGCCCGCCACAGCCTGATCGACATCACGCTGACGGCGCGCGGCGACACCCATATCGACGATCACCATACGGTCGAGGATTGCGGCATCGCGCTGGGCCAGGCGCTGACCCGGGCGCTGGGCGACAAGCGCGGCATCCGCCGCTATGGCGAGGCGCGGCTGGCGATGGACGACGCGCAGGTGGTCTGCGCGCTCGACCTGTCGGGGCGGCCCTATCTGGTGTGGAATGTCGCCTTCCCGACCGCGAAGATCGGCAGTTTCGACACCGAACTGGTGCGCGAGTTCTTCCAGGCGCTTTCGACGCATGGCGGCATCACGCTGCATCTCGACCGGCCGCACGGTGTCAACGGCCACCACATCGCCGAGGCCGCGTTCAAGGCCGCCGCCCGCGCCCTGCGCATGGCGGTGGAACCCGACCCGCGCCGTGCCGACGCGATCCCCTCGACCAAGGGCACGCTGTGACCCGCGGGGTCCGGGGGCGGACATGGCGCTGACGGTTCTGGTCGACTACGACAGCGGCAACCTGCATTCCGCCGAAAAGGCGTTCCGCCTGATGGCCGACCAGACCGGCGCGGGCAGCGTGATCGTGTCCGACCGGCCCGAGGATGTGGCCCGCGCCGATCGCATCGTGCTGCCGGGCGACGGCGCCTTCCCGGCCTGCCGACGCGCGCTTCTGGCGCGCCCCGGCCTCTATGACGCGATCGCCGAGGCGGCGGGCCCCCGCGCCCGCCCCTTCCTGGGCATCTGCATCGGCATGCAGATGATGGCCGAGCGCGGGCTGGAACATGCCGAAACCCCGGGCTTCGGCTGGATCGGCGGCACGGTCGACCGCATCGTGCCCGGCGCGTCCGGGCTGAAGGTGCCGCACATGGGCTGGAACGACCTGGTGGTCGAGGCCGACCATCCGGTCCTTGCCGGAATCCGCACCGGCGACCACGCCTATTTCGTGCATTCCTATCACATGACGGTGACGCGCCCGGCGGAACGGCTGGCCCATGCCGACTATGGCGGGCCGGTCACTGCCATCGTGGGGCGCGACACCATGGTCGGCACCCAGTTCCACCCCGAGAAAAGCCAGGCCACCGGCCTGCGGCTGATCGCGAACTTCCTGTCCTGGCGGCCCTGACGGCCCGTGCCGCCGGCCTTGCCTCAGGCGCCGCGGATGATGTCGCGGAACGCCGGGAACAGCAGGCCGTTGCCGCAGATCACGCCGCCCGAGGCAAAGGCATCCTGCCCCGCGCGCAGCCCCTCGGCAAATCCGCCCGCCTCGCGCACCAGGATCAGGCCGGCCGCCATGTCCCAGGGGCTCAGCCCGCGCTCCCAGAACCCGTCGAACCGCCCGCCCGCCACATAGGCCATGTCCAGCGCCGCCGCGCCCCAGCGCCGCACACCCGCGCAGACCGGCATCAGCCGCGCCAGATCCTGCAGCGTGGCAGGCAGCGCGGGCCGGCTGGCAAAGGGCACGCCGGTGGCAAAGATCGCCTCGATCATGTCGCGCCGTCCCGACACCCGCATGCGGCGGCTGTCGTTCAGCCAGGCGCCCTGCCCCTTCTCGGCCCAGAACATCTCGTCCTTCGCCGGGTCATAGATCACGCCCGAAACGATCTCGCCCTTGTGCTCCAGCGCGATCGAGATCGCCCAGTGCGGCAGCCCGTGCAGGAAGTTCGTCGTCCCGTCCAGCGGATCGACGATCCAGCGGCGCGTCGGATCCTCGCCGGCGGTCTCGCCCGTCTCCTCGCCCAGCCAGCCATAGGTCGGGCGGCCCCCCATCAGCTCTTCCTTGATGATCCGCTCGGCCTCGCGGTCGGCCTTGGAAACGAAGTCGCCCGGCCCCTTGGACGACACCTGCAGGTTCTCGACCTCCCGGAAATCCTTGACCAGCGACCGTCCCGCCTTGCGCGCGGCCTTGATCATCAGGTTCAGGTTGGCGCTGCCTTGCATCGCGGGCCTCCGGGCGGGTGCGGATCAAGGGCGGGTCTATAGGGGCAAGCGCGCCCGGGGGAAAGGGGGCACGCCCGCGCCGCCTGCGGATTTCGCGCCCCGCCTACCCCGGCGCCGTGCGCGCGGCAGGCCCGGCAGGCGCGGCAGGCGCCGCACCGAACACCGGCTCGGTCAGTTCGCGGAACAGCTTGCGCCGGATCGCCTCGGGAAAATCGCTGTGCCGCGCGGCATATTCGACAAAGGCCCCCGGTCCCCGGATCACCTTGCGCTGAAGATAGTCCACCAGCCCCATCTCGTGCTGGCCGATCGCCAGCGCGTTCACCGTGATCCCCGTCCAGCCCGCCGTTACCCGGTCGGGGTCCGGCCCGTTGTTCGACTGCCCGTCGCCCGAGATGTCGATCACCTGCACCGCGCAGGCCGGCGCCCGGGCCATCAGCTCGGCGCCGAAGGCCAGCGCCGCCCCCGTCGCCGTGGGCAGCCCGAAGGGCGACCGCGCGTGCCCCGCCACCTGCGCCGACACCCGGTCCAGATCGGCCTCCGACAGGATCAGCCGCCAGTCCGCCACCAGATCCTGATGCTGCACGCCCGACCATTCGTAGACCGCCAGCGCCACCGGATCGCCCCGCAGGAACGCCGCCCGGATCGCCGGGTCGGCCAGCGCCGCCAGCAGCCCGCCGCGCTGGATGTCATAGTCGCGCCCGTCCACCGACCAGGACACATCCAGCGCCAGCGCCAGCGCCAGACGGCAGGCATCCGCCGGGGCCGCCGCCAGCGCCATCAGGCCCGCAAGGCAGGCCGTCAGGCAGGGGCGAAGCGGCGGGCGACGCAGGGGCATCCCGCAGGATAGCGCGCCGCGCCCGGCGGCCGAAGGAAAATCGGCCACCGCCGCAGGGCTTGCCAGCACCCGCCGGGCGACCGATAGTCGCCCCACCCCGCCGCGCCGCAGCCCCGGATCAACGCCATGCACACCATCCTGACGCTTCTCGCGGGGCTCCTGCTCCTTGCCGTGTTCCTGATCTTCGGGCGGCTCTGGGGCGGCGTGCCCGACGGGCCGGTGCTGGCGGCCCGGCTGTTCCTGCCGGTCTGGCTGGCGGTGACCCTGGCGCACATGTGGGTGGGCGTGACGCGCGCGGGGTTCACCGTGGCGCAGGAACTGCCGATCCTCGCCGTCAACTTCGCCCTGCCCGCCGCCGCGGCGCTGGCCGCCGCTGCGCTGCTCCCCCGCCTGAAGGACATGACCCATGGCCACTGACGCCGCCACCGACGCCGCCCATGCGGCGGCGCATGGCCCCGACATCGCCTCAGCCGTGATCCTGCTGGCCGCCGCCGTCATCGCCGTGCCGCTGTTCAAGCGGCTGGGCCTCGGCTCGGTCCTCGGCTATCTCGCGGCGGGGCTGGCGATCGGGCCCTTCGGCCTCGCCCTGTTCGCCGATCCGATGACGATCCTGCATGTCGCGGAACTCGGCGTCGTCATGTTCCTGTTCATCATCGGGCTCGAGATGGAACCCGGCAAGCTCTGGGCGATGCGCGGCGACATCTTCGGCCTCGGCCTGGTGCAGGTCGTGCTCTGCATGGGGCTGCTCAGCGTCGTGGGCGTGGCGCTGGGCTATCCCTTCGCCACCGCGCTGATCGCGGGCACCGGCTTCGTGCTCACCTCCACCGCCATCGTCATGCAGATGCTGGGCGAACGGGGCGACCTGACCGCACCCAAGGGCCAGCGGATCATCGCGATCCTGCTGTTCGAGGATCTGGCGATCGTGCCGCTCCTGGCACTGGCGGCCTTCCTCGCCCCCGGCGCGGCCGAGGTCACGATGACCGAACGCCTGACCGGCATCGCCATCGGCCTGGGCGCCATCGCGGCACTTGTGGTCGCGGGGCGCTACCTGCTGAACCCGTTCTTCGGCCTGCTGGCCGCCGCCCGCGCGCGTGAGGTGATGACCGCCGCCGCACTCCTCATCGTGCTGGGCGCGGCGCTCTGGATGCAGACCGGCGGCCTGTCCACCGCGATGGGCGCATTCCTGGCGGGCGTCCTGCTGTCCGAATCGTCCTGGCGCCACCAGCTCGAGGCCGACATCGAACCGTTCCGGGGAATCCTGCTCGGGCTGTTCTTCCTCGCCGTCGGCATGTCGCTCGACCTCTCCGTGGTTGCGGCGGAATGGCGGATCATCCTGATCTCGGTCGTGGCCTTCACCGCGCTCAAGATGGCGGGGATCTATGCGGTGGCCCGGTTCTTCCGCGCCTCCCATCCCGAGGCGGTGGAACGCGTCGTCCTGATGGCGCAGGGCGGCGAATTCGCCTTCGTCCTCTACGGCGCGGCGCTGGCCGTGGGCCTGCTGACCCCCGAGGGCAGCGCCATGCTGACCGCGATCATCATCGTCTCGATGGTGATGACACCGCTGTTCGTCATGCTGCATGACCGCCTGATGCCGCGCACGCGGGCCAGTGCCGAAGGGCTGGCCGGCCCCGAGGATGAAGGCGCGCATGTGCTGATCGTGGGCTTCGGGCGCTTCGGCCAGATCGTCAGCCAGCCGCTGCTGGCGCGCGGCTATGCCGTCAGCACCATCGATTCCGACCCCGAGATGATCACCGCCGCCCGCAGTTTCGGCTTCAAGGTGTTCTATGGCGACGGCACGCGGCTCGACATCCTGCACGCGGCCGGGGCCGGGCATGCCCGCGCGGTGGTGATCGCCGTCGACCGGGCCGCCGATGCGACGCGCATCGCCCACCTGATGCACGACGAATTCCCGCTGGTCCCCGTGCTCGCCCGGGCCTACGACCGCGGCCACGCGATCGAACTGGTCCACGCCGGTGCCGCCTTCCAGATGCGCGAGACCTTCGAGTCGGCGCTGGCCACGGGCGCCGAGGCGCTGCGCAGTCTGGGCGAGGCGCCCGAGACCGTCACAGAGGTGCTTCAGGACGTGCGCCGCCGGGACGCCGAACGCCTGTCGCTGCAGATGACGGGCGACATCTACGCCGGGCGCGACCTGCTGCTGGGGAACCAGTCGTCCGCCGCGTCCGCCCATCACTGACACCCGGCGCTGACACCGGGCGCTGACACCGGGCGGCGGCGGCCCTGCCGGACCGCCGGGCACCGATTCGCGGCCGACCGCTGAAATTCGTTAACGTCGGATCACCGTACGCCCTGTCGGGACGGATGCCGTACAGGGAACCGACGGGCGCAGGACGGCTGCCATACGTGATTTACCCAACTATATCAGTGAATTAACCTGCCGAACGGGCACGGCCCTGCAATTTCACCGGCTCCGTCCGCCCCAGCCGCAGGAACTGCGCCATGAAGGGCCGCGTCGCATCCTCTTCCCGCGTCGCCGCATAAAGCCGCTTCACCGGCCGCCCAGCCAGCGGCCGCGTCACGTAATCCGCGCTCAGCCGCACCTCGCGCACCACCCAGTCGGGCAGCACCGCCACCCCCCGATCCGATCCCACCAGCATCAGGATCACCGCCGTCAGCTCCACCTGCCGCACCGCGCGCGGCTCGACCCGGGCGGGGCTCAGCAGTTCGGTAAAGATGTCCAGCTTGTCCCGCGCCACCGGGTAGGTGATCAGCGTCACCTCGCGGAAATCCTCGGCCGAGATTTCCTCTTTCTGTGCCAAGGGGTTGCTGGCAGCCGCCACGAACAGCGGCTCATAGTCGAACAGCGGGTTGAACACCACGCCGGGCAGGCTGACCGGGTCCGACGACACCACGAGGTCCACCTCCTCGCGCGCCAGCGCGGGCAGCGCCTCGAAGGCCAGGCCCGCGCGGATGTCCACATCCACATCCGGCCAGGCACGGCGGAACTCGGCCAGCACCGGGAACAGCCACTCGAAACAGGCGTGGCATTCGATGGCAATGTGCAGCCGCCCGGTCTTGCCGGACCGCAGCCCGCGGAACTCCTCTTCCAGCGCCTCGATCTCGGGCAGGATGCGCTCGGCCAGGCGCAGCATCCGCAGCCCCGCGGCCGACAGGCGCAAGGGCTTGGACCGCCTCACAAAAAGCTCGACGCCTGCCTGATCCTCGATACCCTTCACCTGATGCGACAGGGCACTTTGCGTGGTGTTCAGCACCTCCGCCGCCCGCGCCAGCCCACCCGCCTGATGGATCGCGCGGATTGTCCGCAGGTGCCGGAATTCGATGTGCATATTGCGCCTCGCCTCATGACCATGTTGAGGATTATGAATTTGTCTCACGCTCCGACATGCGCGACAAGGGCGGAAAGGAGAGTCCCATGTCCCGCATCCCGTCCGTCTCGTTCGAGTTCTTCCCGCCGCAGACGCTCGATGCGTCCTTCCGGCTGTGGGAAACGGTGCAGACCCTGGCGCCGCTGGATCCTTCATTCGTTTCCGTGACTTACGGGGCCGGCGGCACGACGCGCAAGCTGACGCACGAGGCGGTGACCACGATCGGGCGCAACTACGGGCTCAAGGTCGCCGCGCATCTCACCTGCGTCGAGGCGACCCGCGCCGAGACGATGGAGATCGTCGACACCTACGCGGCGGCCGGCGTGACCGAAATCGTCGCCCTGCGCGGCGACGCGCCCAAGGGCGCGGACCGCTTCACCCCCCATCCCGAGGGCTTCGCCTCCAGCGTCGAACTCGTCGAGGCCCTTGCAAAGACAGGGAAATTCACCATCCGCGTCGGCGCCTATCCCGAACCGCACCCGGATTCGCCCGATACGGCGGCGGATGTGCGCTGGCTGAAGCGCAAGATCGACGCCGGGGCCACCAGCGCAATCACCCAGTTCTTCTTCGAGGCCGAAACCTTCCTGCGGTTCCGCGACCTCTGCACGAAAGAGGGCATCACCGCCCCGGTGATTCCCGGCATCCTGCCGATCCAGTCCTGGGAGGGCGCCAAGAAATTCGCCCGCCGCTGCGGCTCTGCCGTCCCCGCCCGGCTGGACGAGGCGTTCCAGACCGCCGCGCGCGACGGCCGCGAAGAGCTTCTGGCGCTGACGCACTGCACCATGCTCTGCGACCGGCTGATCCAGGAAGGCATTGAAAACCTTCACTTTTACACGCTCAATCGGCCCCATCTGACGCGTGAGGTCTGCCGTGCCCTCGGCATCGCCCCGCGCGTGGTGCTGGAGAAGGTGGCCTGACGGGGATTTCCCCTTGATTTTCGCCATGGGCGCGCTAGCGGTTGGCAATTGATTTCCAACCACTTCCTTGTCCCGCAGGTTCCCCATGGCCACCATGACATACGGCACCAGCAGCCCCCAGGTTGCTGCGCTGCAGAAGATGCTGAACGCGAAGCTCGGCTACAAGCTGCCCGAGACCGGCGCCTATGACGACGAACTTCGCGCCGTGATCGCCGAGGTGCAGGCCCGGCTGAACGTCGGCCACTCCTCGGGCGAGATCGACGCCGCCACGCTCAAGGCGATCAAGGACGCGACGATCCCGCGCAAGCTCTACTGCATCGGCAGCACCGAGGTCGCGGCCACCCCCCAGCAGGTCGCCGAGATGCGCAAGGCCGCAGGCAAGGTCGCGGGCGACACCGTACGCCAGCTGGTCGGCCTGGCGCGCGAGGCGCAGATGTACTGGCAGGCGCATGACCAGACGCGCAAGGCCAACTGGTTCTGGGGCAAGGCGATCGAAACCTGGACGGGGGCCGACTTTCCTTCGGCCTCGATGATGGCCGCCGCCGTCAGGGCGGCGGAATCGCTGGAGGCGGAAGCCCGCACCGGGATGCTGACCGACCGGGAATTCGAAAGCCGCGTCAAGCCTATAGCCGTCGCCTTCAAGGCCATGTCCGAATACCGCAAGTCGATGTTCGACGGCGGCGAGGACATGATCAAGCAGCTGGAGATGGTGCAGAGCGCCTGTATCATCACGCTGCAGGTCACGGCGGCCGTGGCCACCGGCGGCGCCTCGTGGCAGGCGCAGGTCGCGGTGTCGGCCAGCCTCGCGGCCTATGAGGCGGCACTGGGCGAGATCGGCAAGGCCGGCAAGGACGCCAGCTATTCGGTGCCGAATGGCGTGGTCAACGTCTTCATGGCGGCCGTGGTGGACGGCACGGTGGGGCTGATCCTGAAGGGCGGCAAGCTGGGCCCGTTCCTCGACAAGGTCTCCGAGAAGGCGATCAAGAAGGCGGGCTCGCCGCTGCTCAAGACCTTCATCTACCGTTCGATCAACGGCGGCGCGCAGCAGATGATCGAGGACGGCATCAAGGGCCTGCAGGGCCTGACCGACCCCAAGAAGAAATTCACCTTCGACGATTTCGTCGATGCCGCCGCCGAAAGCTTCATCAAGGGGGCGGGCCTGAAACTGCTCGGGCCGGTGGCCGAAAAGTTCGGCAAGGGCGCGTCAAAGCACTTCACCCAGGCCGATTTCGCGGGCATTTCCAAGAAGGTAAAGCTCGACAAGGCGGGTCAGGAGGGGCTTCTGAAACTGGTGGACCAGTTGGGGCCGAAGGCGGTGAAAGAGGTGCTCGACCGCTGGAAGGCCGAGGACAAGCCCGAGAAGCTCGAGGACGAGATCAAGAGCGAAATCCTGAACCACCCCTCGGTCAGGAAATACATGGACGACTACGAGCGCGAGCAGAAAAAGAAGAAATGACAGCGCATCAGCGCCGGGGCACCTGGGGAACGCGCGACTTCGACACGGCATAGCGCGCCTCGGGATGCGGTGGCGTGCCATGGGTGCGCGACCAGAACCCGGGCCCGCCCCGCGCGATCCAGACCGGCAGGATCAGGACCATCCCCGCCAGGAACCCGCCGGCATGCGCCCAGTAGGCCACGCCCCCCTCGTCCGAGGGGGTCGAGAAACCGCCCAGCAGTTGCAGGCCGAACCACAGGCACAGCATGATCCAGGCCGGAACCGGGAAGATGCGGAAGAAGATCACGATGATGATCAGCACGTCGACCTTGGCGCGCGGAAACATCACCAGATAGGCGCCAAGCACCCCGGCGATCGCCCCCGAGGCGCCGACCATCGGAATCGGGGAATAGGGCTCGGCCACAACCTGACCGGCAGCGGCAAGGAACCCGGCAAGAAGATAGAAGCCCAGGAACCGCAGGTGGCCCAGTTCATCCTCGATGTTGTCGCCAAAGATCCACAGGAACAGCATGTTGCCGATCAGGTGCATCCAGCCGCCGTGCAGGAACATCGAGGTGAGGAAGCCGTGCCAGTCCTCGCCCTGCACCACGGCGGCGGGGACAAGGCCCCAGGTATCGAAGAAGATCATCATCGCGCGGTCGCCGGGTATCGTGTGCCAATAGCCCAGAAAGACCGCGACGTTGATCGCGATCAGGCTCCAGCAGACGATGGGCGTGCGGCCCGAGGGATTGTGGTCGCGTATCGGGAACATCGCCCGACCCTTCCCGATCCGGCGCGCGCGGTCAAGCCGGGGGGCTCAGCTGCCCGCCGCGAGAAGCTGCGCGTTGCCGCCCGAGGCCGTGGTGTCGATGCAGACATGGCGTTCCAGCATCGCGTGGCCGATGTCGGGCATCCCGCCGACCAGCGGCAGGATCGGACCGGGGCGCGCGGCGAGCGCAAGGGCCAGTGCCCGCCCGCCCTCGGGATCGCCCCACCAGATCGCGCCGGAAAATCCCGACAGCCGCGACAGGGCGGCCGGCGCCAGCCCGGGCGCCTCGATCGCCTGCCCCCCCAGACGCCGCACCGCCTCGGCCTGCGCGAGCGCCTGCTGGGCGGACGGGCCAAGGCACAGGAGCGGCGCGCGCGGCACCAGCGACAGGCGGTTCGATTCCCCCGTCGGTCCCGGCAGGTCCAGCGTCGCGGCCACACCGGCCGCAGGCGCGAAGGACAGCGCGGTGGCCACGGTTGCCTCGGGTGTCGCGCCCGGCGGGGCGTCGGGCAGGCCGGGGGCCGCCTGCCGGGTGAAGCGGGCCAGGTAATGCGGCCCGCCGGCCTTGGGCCCGGTGCCCGAAAGCCCCTCGCCGCCAAAGGGCTGGCTGCCCACCACGGCGCCGATCTGGTTGCGGTTCACATAGGTATTGCCCGCCCGGATCCGGCTGACGACCGCCTGAACCCGGTCGTCGATGCGCGTGTGCAACCCGAAGGTCAGCCCGTAACCCGTTGCGTTCACGTCCGATATCACGCGGTCCAGATCGCCCGCGCGGAACGTGGCCAGATGCAGGACGGGCCCGAACACCTCGCGCGGGATGTCGGCGATGCCGCCCACCCGGATCACGCAGGGGCCGATGAAATGCCCCTGCCCCGGCGCGGCCAGTTCGCGGATCACCCGGCCCTCGGCACGCGCCGCATCGACATGGGCGCGGATGTCCTGTGCCGCCGCGGCGTCGATCACAGGGCCGATATCGGTGGTCAGATGCCAGGGATCGGCCAGCGACAGATCGGCCATCGCGCCGGTCAGCATCGCGGTCACGCCCTCGGCAATGTCTTCCTGCACATAGAGGCAGCGCAGGGCCGAACAGCGCTGGCCGGCCGACTGGAAGGCCGATGCGATGACATCGCGCACCGCCTGTTCGGGCAGCGCGGTCGAATCCACGACCATGGCATTCAGGCCGCCGGTCTCGGCGATCAGCGGGGCGGTCGGGTCCATTCCCCCGGCCATCGCGCGGCGGATCGCCTGTGCGGTCTCGGTCGAGCCGGTGAAGGCCACGCCATGCACCCGCGGATCCGAGGTGATGGCGCGGCCCACCGTCGGTCCGTCGCCCGGCAGCGATTGCAGCGCGGTGGCGGGAACCCCGGCACGGTGCAGGATGTCGACGGCCAGCGTGGCGATCAGCGGAGTCTGTTCGGCAGGCTTGGCAAGGACGCCGTTTCCGGACGCCAGCGCGGCGGCGACCTGCCCGGTGAAGATCGCAAGCGGGAAGTTCCAGGGGCTGATGCAGGCAAAGACACCGCGCGGCGGCGCGGTCAGCGACACGGCACCCTCGGCATAGTAGCGCAGGAAATCCACCGCCTCGCGCAGTTCGGCCACCGAATCGGACAGGGTCTTGCCCGCCTCGCGCGCCAGCAGGGCAAAGATCGCGCCGTGTTCGGCCTCCATCAGGTCGGCCGCCCGCCGCAGCACCCCGGCGCGTTCGGAGGGTGCGGCATCCCAGGGCGCGGCCAGCCGCAGCGCCGTCTCGACATCGGGCGCGCCTGCGGGGATGACATGGCCGACAAGCGTACCGGTCGCGGGGTTGCGCACCTCGGCCCGCACCGCGCCGGCCACGGGCCCGGCCAGCCGTGGCCGCGCGTCCCACAGGGTTTCGGCATGGGCGCCGCGGGCATCCCCGATCGCCGCGAGATCGCCCGCATCGGTCAGATCCCAGCCCCGCGCATTCGCCCGGGGGGCAAAGATCTCGGGCCCCGGCAGGATTGCGCCGTTCACCGTATCGGCCATGCCCTCGACCGCCGCCAGCGGGCAGGCCGCCACCCGTTCGGGCGGCACATCCGCCGCGACGATCTGGTTGACAAAGCTGGAATTCGCCCCGTTTTCCAGCAGCCTGCGCACCAGATAGGCCAGCAGGTCGCGATGCGCGCCCACCGGGGCGTAGATGCGGCACCGGGTGCCGCGTTCGCCCAGCACGATGTCGTGCAGCCGCTCGCCCATGCCGTGCAGCCGCTGGAATTCATAGGCGGCCGTATCGACGCCCATCTGCCCTGCCATGTGCAGCACCGCCGCCACCGTATGCGCATTGTGCGTGGCGAACTGGGGATAGATCCGGTCGGTCATCCCCAGCAGTTTCCGGGCATTGCCGATGTAGCTGGCATCGGTCGCCTGCTTGCGGGTGAACACCGGGAAGGACGCAAGGCCCAGCACCTGCGCCCGCTTGACCTCGGTATCCCAGTAGGCGCCCTTGACCAGCCGCACCATGATGCGGCGATCCAGCCGGGTGGCCAGGGCGTGCAGCCAGTCGATCACCGCGCCCGCGCGCCGCCCGTAGGCCTGCACCACCACGCCGAACCCGTCCCACCCGGCCAGCGAGGAATCCGACAGCACCGTCTCGATCACCTCGCAGGACAGCGCCAGCCGGTCGGCCTCTTCCGCGTCGATGTTGAACCCGATGCCGGCGGCCCGCGCCAGACCCGCAAGCGCCGCCACGCGCGGCACCAGTTCGGCCATCACCCGGTCACGCTTGGCCATCTCGTAGCGCGGATGCAGCGCCGACAGCTTGACCGAGATGCCGGGATTGGTGCGGATGTCGTTGCCCCGGGCGGCCCCGGCGATGGCTCCGATCGCGCGCGAATAGGACAGGTGATAGCGGCGCGCATCGGCCTCGGTCCGGGCGGCCTCGCCCAGCATGTCGTAGCTGTAGGTATAGCCCCGCGCCTCGGCCTCCGCGGCGCGGTCCATCGCGGCGGCGATGGTTTCGCCCAGCACGAACTGGCGGCCCATCTCCTTCATGGCGCGGGCCACGGCGGCGCGGATCACCGGCTCGCCCAGCCGCCGCATCGCGGCCTTCAGGTGCCCGGCGATCCCCGGCTCGCGATCGTCCAGCACACGGCCGGTCAGCATCAGCGCCCAGGTCGAGGCGTTGACCAGGCTTGATGCCGAACGGCCCAGGTGCCGCCCCCAGTCGGACGGCGCGATCTTGTCCTCGATCAGGCGGTCCATGGTGTCGGCATCTGGCACCCGCAGCAAGGCCTCGGCCAGGCACATCAGCGCGACGCCCTCCTCGGTCGACAGCCCGTATTCGGCCAGGAACACCTCCATCAGCCCGGGCCTGGCGCTGTCGCGGATCCGGGTGACCAGCCGCGCGCCCTCGGCCACGATCGCGGCGCGCGCGGGGGCGTCGAGCGCCGCGGCGGCGACCAGGGCCGCCACCAGGGGCGCCTCGGGGGCAAGCGCGCCGTGGGTGATGATCTGACGGGGGTCGGGGGTGTCGTCGCGCGGCATGTCTGGCTCTCCTGTCAGGCCCATGATACCGCAGGTCTGCCGGGCGTTTCTCCTGAATTGTATCGGGATGCAGGCGATCCGCCTGAAACCCGGGGGCGTGGCATGCCGGATGAACTGGACAGTTTCGACCATGCGATCCTGCGCCATCTGGCCGCCGACGGCCGGATCAGCGCGACGGAACTTGCCCGCCGGATCGGGCTGTCGAAATCGCCCGTGCAGGTACGGCTGCGGCGACTGGAGGAGTCCGGCGTGATCACGGGCTACCATGCCCGGCTCGACCCGGTCCGGATGGGCCGCGCGCATGTGGCCTTTGTCGAGGTGCGGCTGTCCGACACGCGCGAAACCGCGCTGACCGCATTCAACCGCGCCGTGCAGGGGATCCCCGAGATCGAGGAATGCCACATGATCGCCAGCCGGTTCGACTATCTGCTGAAGGTGCGCACGACCGACATCGCGGATTATCGGCGGGTCCTGGGCGAACGCATCTCGGCGCTGCCGCATGTGGCGCAGACATCGACCTATGTCGCCATGGAAACGGTGAAGGAGGGCTAGGGCGGCATCCCGGCCGCGCGCCGGGCTGCCTGGACCTGGCCGCATGCCCGCCGATCGCCGCCCTGGTGCCCGCGGCCGGATTCGAACCGGCACGGCCTTTCGGCCTGGGGAGTTTAAGTCCCCTGTGTCTACCGTTCCACCACGCGGGCAGGCGCGGGCAGCATAGGCGGCGCGGCGGCGGCGTAAAGTCCGCTCGCGGTTGACGCCCTGCCGGGCACGCTGCGACACTCGTCGCCATCCAGCACCGGAGTGATGCCATGTTCCGCCCGTTCCTGCTTGCCGCCGCGCTCGTGCTGCCTCTCGCGTCCGCCGAGGCGCGGGACGTTCAGGGCGGGGTGGCCCATGCCGAGCGGATCGCCCTGGCCCCGGATGCGGTGCTGGTGGTCGAGATCATCGGCCGCGACGGTGTCGTGGCCGAGGCACGCATCCCGTCAGAGGGGCGGCAGGTGCCGCTGCCCTTCCGGCTGACCGATGTGCCGGATGCGCCGCTGCTGCTGCGGGCGGCGGTACAGGAGGGCGGGGCGATCACCTGGCTGGCCGAGGTCATCGAGATCGGCGCGGGAAGCGCCGATGTCATGCTGCCGATCCTGCCGCTGCGTCGCCACGCCGCCGCGGGCTTTGCGACCACCTTTGCCTGCGGGGCGAAGTTCGTGACGGCGGGTTTTGCCGGTGATGCGGCGATCCTGTCGATGGCGGGGGAAAGCCGCCGCCTTGGCGCGGTGGAATCCGCCTCCGGCGCACGTTTTTCGGACGGTGCGGGGAATGAGACCGCATTCTGGTCCAAGGGCGATGCGGCCACGGTCACATGGTTCGGGGTCACCCTGCCCGAATGCCGGGCCGTCACCATGCCGGAACAGTCGGCACTCATCGCGCGCGGCAACGAACCGGGCTGGCGGCTGGACATGTCGTCCGATGGCCTTCGGCTGACGACCGAGGCGGGTCAGACCGGCGAGGCGGCGATGCTGCCCCCCGCGATCGTCCGCGCCGATGCGATCACCTATGTCGTGCCGGGCTGGCTGATTGTCGACCTCTTGCCGGGCCCTTGCAGCGACACGATGACCGGCATGCCCTATCCGCTGACCGCCGCCGCAACGCCGCTGGACAGCCGCGGGATGCAGCTTCTGGGCTGCGCCGGTGATCCGCAGGATCTGTTGCGGGGCGTCTGGCGCGTGCTGCACGTCGACGGCGACGAGGTTCCAGGGGGCGCCGACGTCACGATGGAATTCGCCGAAGGCCGGGTCGCGGGCCGTTCGGGCTGCAACCGCTACATGGCGGGGATCGAGGTTACGGGCGAGTCCCTGCGCTTCACGCAGGCGGCGGGCACCATGATGGCCTGTCCGCCCGACGTGATGACACGCGAGCGCGCGTTCCTCGATGCGCTGTCGGCCATCGACCGGTTCGAGATCGACGGCAACGGTGTGCTTCTGTTCATGTCCGCCGACCGGCCGCGCATCCGCGCGGCCCGCTGACCGTCACGCCGCGCCGCAGCGTGATTGACGCGGCCCCCCGCCCCGGGCAAAAGGGGGGCGGCAACACCATCGGGGGGTGGCATGAAAAAGGTCTATGGCTCTGCGGCCGAGGCGCTCGACGGGCTTCTGTTTGACGGCATGACGATCGCGGCGGGCGGCTTTGGCCTCTGCGGCATTCCGGAACTGCTGATCTCGGCCATCCGCGACGCGGGGACCAAGGGGCTGACCGTCGCATCCAACAATGCGGGCGTCGACGGTTTCGGGCTTGGCGTGCTGCTGGAAACCCGGCAGGTCAGGAAGATGATCTCGTCCTATGTGGGTGAGAATGCCGAATTCATGCGCCAGTACCTGTCGGGCGAACTGGAACTGGAATTCAACCCGCAGGGCACGCTGGCCGAACGCATGCGGGCGGGCGGAGCGGGGATCGCCGGTTTCTACACCCGCACCGGCGTCGGAACCGTGATCGCCGAAGGCAAGGACGTGAAGACCTTCAACGGCAAGGACTACATCCTTGAGACCGGGATCGTCGCGGACCTGTCCATCGTGAAGGCCTGGAAGGCCGACCCCTCGGGCAACCTCATCTTCCGCAAGACCGCGCGCAACTTCAACCCGCCGGCCGCGACCTGCGGCAAGGTCTGCGTGGTGGAAGTCGAGGAGATCGTGCCGCTTGGCTCGCTGGACCCCGACGCGATCCACCTGCCGGGCATCTATGTGCACCGGATCATCCAGGGGCAGCACGAGAAACGCATCGAGCAGCGCACCGTGCGCAAGCGGGAGACCGTCTGACATGTGGAACCGCGACCAGATGGCGGCGCGCGCCGCGCAGGAACTGCAGGACGGCTGGTACGTCAACCTCGGCATCGGCATCCCGACGCTGGTGTCGAACCACATCCCCGAGGGGGTCGAGGTGACGCTGCAATCCGAAAACGGGATGCTCGGGATGGGTCCCTTCCCCTGGGAGGGGGAAGAGGACGCCGACCTGATCAACGCGGGCAAGCAGACCATCACCGAACTGCCCCAGACCGCCTATTTCGACTCCGCCCAGTCCTTCGCGATGATCCGCGGCGGCAAGATCGCCATGGCGATCCTCGGCGCGATGGAGGTGGCCGAGAACGGCGACCTTGCGAACTGGATGATCCCCCGCAAGCTGGTCAAGGGCATGGGCGGCGCCATGGATCTCGTGGCGGGCGTCGGCCGCGTGGTCGTGGTGATGGACCACACCAACAAGGCGGGTGAATCCAAGGTCCTGAAACGCTGCACCCTGCCGCTGACCGGCGCGGGCGTGGTGGACCGGATCATCACCAATCTCGGGGTCCTGGACGTGGTATCGGGCGGCCTGAAGATCGTGGAATGCGCCCCGGGCGTCTCAGAGGCCGATCTGCGCGCGGCCACCGAGGCGACCATTGTCTGACGCATTCGACATCGCGCGCGAGGTGGCGGGCCACAAGGGCCGCTATGTGATCCGCCGCAACGGGGAAGAGGCCGAACTGACCTGGTCGGTCACGACGCCCACCCTGGTGATCGCCGATCACACGCTGGTGCCCGACAGCTTTCGTGGCACCGGGGCGGGCCTGGCCCTGGTCGAGCGGCTGGTGGCGGACGCCCGCGCCGAGGGGTTCAAGGTGGTGCCGCTGTGCCCCTTCGTGAACGCGATGCGCAGGCGCCATCCGGAATGGGCGGACGTCTTCGCCGCGTGAAACCTCACGGCGCCGCCGACACCACGCGGAACACGCAGGGATCGCTGACCAGCTCCGGCGGCGTCAGGCACAGACCCTGCGCCACCTGCCAGGCCGCCAGAACCTTCGGTACATAGTCGCGCGTCTCGGCATAGGGCGGGACACCGGCGTTGGCCCTGACCGCGCCCTCACCCGCGTTGTAGGCGGCCAGCACCATCAGCGGGTCGCGGTCAAACTCGGTCATCAGCCAGTCGAGATAGGCCACACCACCCCGGATGTTCTGCGCCGGGTCCTTGGAATCCGACACGCCGAACCGTTCCGCCGTGGCCGGGATCAGTTGCATCAACCCCTCTGCCCCGGCATGGCTGACGGCATCGACCCGGCCCGCGCTTTCGATGCCGATCACCGCGAGGACCAGCGCGGGCGACACCTGCGTGCCGATCGTGGCCTTGAGGATCTCGGTGCCATGGGCCTGCGCGACCTGCTGCAGGTGCTGAAGGCGGGGGGCGCGCACCGAGGCGCCGCCCGGCCCCTGCGAAAGTGCGGCCATCGCCGTCGGGAACCGCCCCGCGTCGGCCCCCCGGGCGGGCGAGACCAGATCCCAGAACCATCCATAGGCGGTGGCGGGCGGCGCGGCGGGCGCCGCGGCCACATCCTGCGCGGCGGGCTCCTGCGCCGCGTCCGGCTTTCGCGGTTCGACCTTCGGCAATGCCGCCAGACGGCGGGCCTGCTCGGCGGGGTCGATCTGCACATTGATTCGCGGGCCGCTTCCGGCCGAGGGCGGCTTGACCCTCCGGAATGTGAAATCATCCTCGGCCGCCGCCACCTGCGCCGAAGCCGTCCCGATTCCAACGCCGAGAATCACCGCAAGGAGCCTGTTCGAGCCCCGCATGCCTGCCGTCCTGTCGCCTGCTCGTTATTTTTCGGTGAAGCTGCGGGAATCGCGCCTTCATGCCAAGCAAATTCGGCCGTCAAATGTGGCAAAAACGCCAAACTCGGCACCCCGGCCACAGCCACGGCCACGCCATTCTGTGAAAGTTCGTTCGTGTTTCGCAATATTTTCAATGGCTTGAAAGAATCCTGCAATCGGCTGCATTTTCCCGAAAATGCCTCTCGGACTGCGCATTCCCAACACAATCGGGGTCGATAAAGCAACCATACCGAGACGGAGAGGGACGCGGAACAGAGGCCGGTCCAAGACGATCCGAAGCGGTTGGCAACCGAACCTGACAGCTCCTTGGAAAGGGACAGAACCATGAAACTGCTGAACATCTTCAAGAACTTCTCGAAAGACGAAGACGGCGCCGTGACCGTTGACTGGGTCGTGCTGACCGCTGCCATCGTCGGCCTGGGCCTCGTCGTGATGAACGCGATCGAACCGGCGATCACCGCTGCCGGCGACCAGATCGCTGCCGACCTGGAAGAAGCCGCTTCGCGCTGATCCTGAGGTGTCAGGCGGCGGCCAGGTGCCGCCGCCGACCACACCCCCGCCAAGACGCGGCCCCCAACGGGGCCGCGTTTTCCGTTTCCGCGGGCGCCCGCCAGGTCGGGCCGGAAAGGCTGGGGCAACCGCGGAATCGATCCAAATCCGCCCCTTTGACGCCACATTCAGGCGATACCCCGGAAGGTGAGGGGCGCTTTACGCGGAGCAAGCATCAATGCGCGGCATTGGCAACGGTTTGAAGGCTTCCGTCCGGCGCTTTGCGCAGGACGAAGGTGGCGCGGTGACGGTGGACTGGGTCGTGCTGACGGCGGCGCTCGTGGGCGTCGTGATGGCGCTGCACCAGCTGCTGACGGTGTCGCTGTATGAGAATGCGGGTGTGCGGATCGCGCAGGACGTGGCCGAGGCAGCTTCCCGCTGACGTGATGGATGGGTAGCGCCGCTCTGCCGCGGCGCGTGGGGCAAGGCCGCCACCGGCGGCCGCATACGAAGGATGGGCGCACATGCGTGCGATATTCGGACTGGTCTTCATCGCGGGGCTCGCACTGGCGGGTTTCGCCGTCTACATGGTCCAGAAGTACGTGGGCCAGAATCAGGCGGAACTGACGCAGGAGCGGGCGTTCCGGGCAAAGCTCGGGCCGGTTGTCGAAGTCTACGTCGCCAAGGAGGCACTGGTCTACGGTGCCCCCCTGACCCGGGACGACGTGCGCAAGGTGCTGATGCCAAAGAACAACCTGCCCGAATCGGTGTTCACCGACGAGGCGGCGCTGTTCCCCGGCGACTATCTGAAACCGCGCTTCGTGGTTCGACAGATGGAGAAATCCGAACCGATCCTGGCTGTAAAGGTCACCGAACCGGGCGAGGACGCGGGGCTGACGGCCCGCCTGGCCAAGGGCATGCGGGCCTTCGCGATCAAGGTCGACGTCGCCTCGGGCGTGTCGGGCTTCCTGCAGCCGGGTGACAACGTCGACATCTACTGGACCGGCACGACGCGCGACATCGAGGGCGAGATGACCCGCCTGATCGAAGGATCGGTGCAGATCGTGGCGGTGGACCAGATCGCCAACAGCGAACGCAGCTCGGGCGCGCTTGTTGCCCGGACGGTGACGGTTGAGGTGACGCCCCAGCAGGTCGCCCGGCTGGCACAGGCCCAGGCGACCGGCCGCCTGGCGCTGTCGCTGGTGGGCCAGGGCGATGTCGCCGCCAGCGGCGTGATCGACGTCGACAGCCGCAGCCTTCTGGGCATCGTCATCGAACAGCAGGCGCAGGTCGAGGTGGAAAAGGTGTGTTCGGTCAAGACGCGGCGCGGAGCCGATGTCGTGGAAATCCCGATCCCCTGCACCAACTGACAGCTGCGGCAACCGGCCGGCAATGTGGCAAGGGCACCCTATGTGGTGCCCTTTTCGCATGCCCGCACACAACACCTGCACCCTGTTGCAAGTTATCCACATAAAGGTTGCGCCACAACCATATGATTCTTGCAAAAAAACCTGAACTGGCACACTCTGCCGACAGAAGACCGGGCATGAAGACCCGGAACAGAGGCGTGATCGGAGAGGCAGGTCACATGAGCGTTCGAATCCTGATGACGGCGACGGCCCTGGGCCTTTCGCTGGCCCTGGCGCCGCCTGCCCCCCTGGGGGCCGAGACGCTGCGGGTGATGACCGGCTCGCCGTCAAGCGCGCTGAGCGTCCCGATGAACCGCGCGGTGGTGGTGGAAAGCGACATTCCCTTTGCGGAACTGTCGATTGCCAACCCCGGCATCGCCGATATCTCGACCCTCTCCGACAGGTCGATCTACGTTCTGGGCAAGGCACCGGGTCGAACGACGCTGACCCTGCTGGGCGCCGACGGGCGGCTGATCTCGAACGTGGATGTCCATGTCGCCCCCGATATCGCCGAGTTCAAGGAACGGCTGCGCCAGATCCTGCCCGGAGAGCCGATCGAGGTTCGCACGGCGAATGACGGTATCGTGCTGTCGGGGCAGGTCAGCTCGACCGTCAAGCTGGACCGCGCGCTGGACCTGGCCAACCGCTATGCGCCGGAGCGCGTGTCGAACCTGATGACGGTGGGCGGAACGCAGCAGGTTCTGCTCAAGGTCCGCTTCGCCGAGATGCAGCGGTCGGTGTCCAAGAACCTGTCCTCCAGCCTTGCGGTGCAGGGCGGGACCAAGATCGGTGTCAGCGGCGAAACCGGCACATGGCTGGCGCCCGGCAACGGCATCAACACCGGCAATGCCGTCAATACGCGGTCAGACGCCAATTCTGCCCTCGCGCTGGGCTTCACGGCCGGCAGTCTGGAATTCGGCGTCCTGCTTGAGGCGCTGGAATCCAAGGGCGTCGTCCGCACGCTTGCGGAACCGAACCTGACCGCCCTTTCCGGGCAGGAGGCCAAGTTCCTGGCCGGGGGTGAATATCCGATCCCCGTGGCCACCGACAATGGCATCGGCATCCAGTACAAGCCGTTCGGGGTCGAGATGAACTTCACCCCCGTTGTGGTGGACGGCGACGTGATCAACCTCACGATGATGACCGCCGTATCCTCGATCGACAACACCATCACGATCCAGGCTGGCGGTGTCGCGGTCAACGCCTTCAAGCGGCGCGAGACATCGACCACGGTCGAGATGCGCGACGGCGAGAGCTTTGCCATCGCGGGCCTGCTGCAGGATGACTTCAAGAACCTGAACGGCCAGGTGCCGTGGCTGGGCGACATTCCGGTGCTGGGCACGCTGTTCCGTTCTGCGGAATACCAGCGGGCGCAGTCGGAACTTGTGATCATCGTGACCCCGCACCTCGTGACCCCGACCCGGGGCGAGGCTCTGGCGCTGCCCACCGACCGCGTGCGCCTGCCGACCGAGAAGGAGTTCTTCCTGTTCGGCAAGATCGAGGGCCGCAAGGCCCAGCAGGGT
The DNA here is from genome assembly GCA_019454225.1 of Paracoccaceae bacterium. Taxonomy (NCBI): domain Bacteria; kingdom Pseudomonadati; phylum Pseudomonadota; class Alphaproteobacteria; order Rhodobacterales; family Paracoccaceae; species Paracoccaceae bacterium. The sequence goes on from CP075370.1 coordinate 2,960,054, forward strand.
GCGGCGGGCGAGGTTGCCCGGCAGGACTTCGGCGGTTCCTACGGCTATGTGATGGAGTGACGGCGATGACGCGTTCCCTGCTTCTTGCAGCCTCGCTTCTGGCGCTCGCAGCCTGTGCCCCCGACCGGGAAACCGGCAGCGAGGTCAACATGGGTGACTTCGGCAACGCCACGATGAACAACGTGCTGGTCCACTCGGGCCAGCGCGACTATGTGATGGCGCTTGCCGGGCGCTTCTCGCAAGAGGTGCCCGACACCATCAACTTCGCCTTCGACAGCGCCACGCTGGACGGCGAGTCGCAGCGCGTGCTGGTGCAGCAGGCCAACTGGATCAAGCAGTTCCCCGAGGTGCGGTTCCGCGTCTACGGGCACACCGATCTGGTCGGCAGCAATGCCTACAACCAGGCGCTCGGATTGCGGCGGGCGCAGGCGGCGGTGAACTTCCTGGTGCGCCAGGGCATCAGCCGCTCGCGGCTCGAGGCCGTGGCCTCGTTCGGCAAGACCCGCCCGCTGGTGCAGACGAATGCCCCCGAGGTGCGCAACCGCCGCACGGTCACCGAGGTGACGGGCTTCGTGCGCCGCCACCCGACCGTCCTGCAAGGCAAGTACGCCGAGGTCATCTTCCGCGAGTACATCGAGCTTGCGAAGCGCCCCCATCCGCCGGTGACGACCACCGCGAACCAGACCGTCGGCGCCGCGCTGCAGTGACGCCACAGCGCGCCCCGCCGCAACGGCGGGGCCGCTTTGTTCGCAAAACAACAAAAATCAAAGAATAACGATTTTTTAGCCCCAATCTCGCCACCATCACCCGGCATTTTCCCTGCAATGGGACAGGCGTGCGGATCAATCCGCACCCGGGTGTCGCGGGTTCGACCCCCGGCCCTGGTTGGCAGAGGGCAAAGAAGGCGATGACGAGCGTGGCTAATCTTCAGCCGGAACCGGCACCTATCCTGGCGTGCACCATCTCTCGCGATGTGCAGAACTTCGACCTCCTGATCGACGACATGGAGCAGGAGCTTGGCGAAAGCTGGGGCGACCTCTCGTTCGAGGATGCGCTGGTCTTTCTGGAACAGCCCGATGCCGGCACGCTGGAATTCGTCGCCATCGCCGTCGACGGCGAGGATGAGGCGGACCTGACCCGCATTACCGATATCATCCGCCAGGCCAAGGCGCGCGGGATCAAGGTGATCCTGATCGCCCAGCAGATCAGCCCCGTCGGGCTGCACCAGCTGCTGCGCCTCGGCGCCGAGGATTTCGTGCCCTACCCCCTGCCCGAGGGTGCGCTGCATGACGCGATCGCGCGGCTGCGCAAGCCCGCGCCCCCTCCGGCCGCGGCAGCCCCGGCAGCGGCCGTCGCGCCCGAGGTGCCCAACGTCAACAGCCCCAGCTTCCGCGCCAAGGGCGACCGTGACGGCGTGCTGCTGCCGGTGCATGGCATGGCGGGCGGCGTGGGTGCCACGACCTTTGCGGTCAACCTGGCCTGGGAACTCGCCACCATCGTCAAGCAGGACGCCCCGCGCGTCTGCCTGCTGGATTTCGACCTGCAGTTCGGCGCCGTCTCGACCGGGCTCGACCTGCCCCGCCGCGACGCGGTGTTCGAGGTGCTGTCGGACACCGCCAGCCTCGACAGCGAGGCATTCCTGCGTGCCATGCTCACCTTCAACGACAGGCTGCACGTCTTCACAGCACCACCCGACATGCTGCCGCTGGAGATGATCACCGGCGAGGATGTCACGCGCATCCTGGACATGGCGCTGTCGAACTTCGATTTCGTCGTGGTCGACATGCCGCGCACCATCGTCGGCTGGACCGAGACGGTGCTGACCCGCGCCCATGTCTACTTCGCGCTGATGGAACTTGACCTGCGCTCGGCACAGAACGTGCTGCGCCTGACCCGCGCGCTCAAGGCCGAGGGTCTGCCGCATGAAAAGCTGCGCTACGTGCTGAACCGCGCGCCGCGCTTCACCGACCTCAGCGCCAAGTCCCGCGTCAAGCGGATGGCCGAAAGCCTGGACATCGACATCGAGGTGCAGCTGCCCGACGGCGGCAGCCAGGTCACCCAGTCGAACGACCATGGCCTGCCGCTGTCCGAAGGGGCTGCCAAGAACGCGCTGCGCCGCGAGGTGCAGAAGCTTGCCAAGTCGCTCTACGATCTGAACCGGGCGGTCGAGACGGGCAAGGGGTGATCATGACCCGCCTGCCCGCCACCCGCATCATGCCGCACAAGGGGTAACCGGATGTTCTCGCGCTTCAAGAAGCCCGGCGATGCCGCGCCGAAAGCTCCGCCCTCGGTCGCCGTGGGTGCCGCGACGCCCAGCGTCGCCCCGCCCGTGCAGACGGCTGGCAACAAGACGGCCGTCCCGCTGCGGCCGGTCAACGGCACCGCCGGCCGCAGCCCGGCCGAGGCGATGGCTGCGGACAAGGAGCAGAAGCGCAAGGAACGGCTGATGGAGCTCAAGGTCGAGCTTCACAAGCGCCTGCTGGAAAACCTGAACCTTGCCGCGCTGGAACATGCGACCGAATCCAACCTGAAGCAGGAAATCTCGGCCATCACCTCCGAGGCGCTGGACGAGCTTTCGGTGGCCCTGAACAAGGAAGACCGCACCACCCTCAACCAGGAACTCTATGACGAGGTCATGGGCCTCGGCCCGCTGGAGCCGCTGCTGAAGGATGACACGGTCAACGATATCCTCGTGAACGGCCCCAAGCGGATCTTCGTGGAACGCTCGGGCAAGCTGGAACTGACCGACATCACCTTCAAGGACGAACGTCACCTGCTGCGCATCATCGACAAGATCGTGAGCGCGGTGGGACGCCGCGTCGACGAATCGAACCCCTACTGCGACGCGCGCCTGGCCGACGGGTCGCGCTTCAACGTGATGGTGCCGCCGGTTGCGGTGGATGGTTCGCTCGTCTCGATCCGGAAATTCAAGAAGGAAAAGCTGGGCATCCCGGACCTCGTGCGCTTCGGCGCCTTCACCGAGGAAATGGCCGCCTACCTGCAGGCCGCCGTGTCCACCCGGCTGAACATCATCGTCTCGGGCGGCACCGGCTCGGGGAAAACCACCACGCTGAACGCGCTGTCCTCCTTCATCGACAACAAGGAACGCGTGCTGACGATCGAGGATACGGCGGAACTTCAGCTGCAGCAGGTCCATGTGGGCCGCATGGAAAGCCGCCCCCCGAACGTCGAGGGCAAGGGCGCCGTCACCCAGCGGGACTGCCTGCGCAACGCGCTCCGGATGCGCCCCGACCGGATCATCGTCGGCGAAACCCGGGGTGAGGAAGTCATCGACATGCTGCAGGCCATGAACACCGGCCACGACGGCTCGATGACCACGATCCACGCCAACAACCCGCGCGACGGCATCAGCCGTCTGGAAAACATGGTCGCCATGGCCGGCATCGAGATGCCGCTCAAGGCCGTGCGCAGCCAGATCGCAAGCGCCGTCAACCTGATCGTGCAGGCCTCCCGCCTGCAGGACGGCAGCCGCCGCATGGTGTCGATCACCGAGCTTACGGGCATGGAGGGCGAGGTGATCTCGATGCAGGAGGTGTTCCGATACGAACGCCTCGGCATCGCGCCGGACGGCAAGATCATCGGCCGCTTCAACGCCACCGGCGTGCGCAGCCATTACTCCGACCGCTTCCGCCAGTGGGGCTTCGATCTGCCTGCCTCGATCTATGAACCCCTTCCGTAAGGTGCCCCGATGACGATCAGCGCCGCGCCCATCATCTACATCCTGATCTTCGTCGCCGTCGTGGTGCTGGTCGAGGGCCTGTATCTCACGGTCTTCGGCAAGTCGATCAGCCTGAATTCCAGGGTTTCCCGCCGTCTTGACCTGCTCGCCAAGAACGGCAACCGCGAGCAGGTGCTGGAGCAGCTCCGCAAGGAGATGTCCCAGCACCTGACCGCCAAGGGCATACCGCTCTACTCGATGCTCGCCGCCAAGGCGCAGCGCGCCAACATCGCCTTCACGCCGAAACAGCTGGTCATGATCATGGCGGGGCTGTCCGGGTTTGCCTTCCTCGGGCTGACGGTCGGCACCGGGGCGGAACTTGCCGTCCGCGTGCTGATGGCCGTGGGCATGGGGGTGGGCGGCGTCTATGTCTGGGTCAACCGCAAGGCCAAGAAGCGCATGGCCCTGCTCGAGGAACAGCTGCCCGATGCGGTCGAACTGATGGTGCGCTCACTGCGCGTCGGCCATCCCTTCTCCTCCGCCATCGGCATCGTCGCGAAGGAGGTCGCCGACCCCCTGGGAACCGAGTTCGGCCTGATCGCGGACGAGGCCGCCTATGGCCGTGACGTGGCCGACAGCCTCAAGGACTTCGCCGAGCGCATGGACAACCAGGACCTCCGCTTCCTTGCGGTGGCGGTGTCGATCCAGCAGACCTCGGGCGGCAACCTGGCCGAGATCCTCGACGGGCTGGCCAAGGTGATCCGCGCCCGGTTCAAGCTGTTCCGCCGCGTCAAGGCCATCACCGCCGAGGCCAAGTGGTCCGGCATGTTCCTGTCGGCCTTCCCGATCGTGGCGCTGATCTTCATCAACGTCATCCAGCCCGACTATTACGACGAGGTGAAGGAAACCGCGGCCTTCATTCCCGCCGCCCTGATCGTGGGTGCGTTCCTCGTCGCCAACGTGGTCTTCATGAAGATCATGGTCAACATCAAGGTCTAGGGGCAAATCCATGCAATTCCTCGCCAATATCGAAGCGATGCTGGTCGCGAACCTGGGCCCTGCCGGACCGCTCATCGCGGTGGGCGCCCTGGGGTTCATGCTGGTGCTGGCCACCCTGCCCGCCATGCTGCGGGCCCGCCCCGAACCTTTCGACAAGCTCAAGTCGCAGGCCCGCGCGGCGGTGATCACGCCGCAGGGCCAGATGCTGCGCTCGGCCAAGAAGGTCGACAAGCTCGAGAAATTCGCGGGCTTCCTCGAACCGCAATCGGCCGAAGAGCTTTCGGCCTCGCGCATGCGGATGCTGCGGGCGGGCTACCGGTCGAAGAACGCCGTGCGCATCTTCCATTTTGCCCAGCTCTGCCTTGGCCTCGGCCTGCTGGCGCTGGGCACCATCTATGCGCTGATCGTCTCGCAATCGGGCGCGCTGACCAGCCAGCAGATGGTGCTCTACACCATCCTGCCGGGCGCGCTCGGCTACTACGCGCCGATCTACTACGTGAACAAGCGGGTGAAGCAGCGCGAGACCGAGATCACCCAGGGCTTCCCCGATGCCCTCGACATGATGCTGGTCTGCGTCGAGGCCGGACAGTCGCTGGATCAGTCCATCCTGCGGGTGGCCAGGGAAAGCCGCGCCGGCTATCCCGCGCTCGCCGAGGAGTTCGAGATCGTCAGCCATGAGGTGAAGGCCGGCAAGGAACGGGTGCAGGTCCTCAAGGACATGGCCGAGCGCGTGGGCATCGCCGACGTTCAGTCCTTCGTCACCACGCTTGTGCAATCGGCCACCTTCGGCACCTCGATCGCCGAGGCGCTGCGGGTCTATTCCGCCGAAATGCGCGACAAGCGCGTGATGCGCGCGGAAGAGAAGGCAAACACCTTGCCGACCAAGCTGACCCTCGGCACAATGATGTTCACCGTGCCGCCCCTGATGATCATCCTGATCGGCCCGTCGATCCACGGCATCGCCACGCATATGGGCGGTCGCGGCGGCTGACCGGCGGACTCAGACCAAAGGCGCGGGGCATGAGGCAGAGTGTACCCGCGCATGAGACGCGACAATCGACGCGACGACCAACCGCAAGGCCGCCCCGTGCGCGCCTTGCTTCTTTCCTTGATGGCCATCGCCATGGGGCTGGCGGCCTGCGCCCCGACCACCGACCCGACGCGCGAGAACCGCCCCCCCGCGGTGTCCTCCCGCGCCCAGGGCGAGGACGGGCTGATCGTCGGCCACCGGCTGATGGCCTCGGGTGAACATGAGCTGGCGCTCAGGGCCTATCTGCGCGCGGCGGGCGAACAGGGGCTGAACGCCGATGTCCTGTCGGCGCTCGGCTCGGCGAACCTGCAACTGGGGCGCCTGGGCCAGGCCGAACGCCTGCTGAAGCGCGCGCTTGAGGCCGATCCCACCTTCGTGCCCGCCATGAACAATCTCGGCGTGGTGCTGATGGAACAGGGCCGCGCGGGCGAGGCGCGGGCAGTCTTTCAGCAGGCCTTCGCGCAGGACAGTGGCCAATCGGACTCGATCCGCGAAAATCTGCGCCTCGCCATCGCGCGGACCGACGCCAACGTCTATACTGATCCCGAGGATCGCCCGGCCTTCTCCCTGGTGCGGCGCGACAAGGGGCAATACGTCCTGCTGTCGCAACTCTAGGGGCGGATGACGGGCAAGAGCAGCAAAAGGACGCGAAATGCGCCACCCCATCGTGATCGCGCTGTGCCTTGGCACGGCGGCCCTGACGGCATGCGGACGCAATGACGACGCGCAGGTCAACAGGGCGCTGAAATCCGTCAACGTCATCGACGAATCGAACCTCAGCGACATCATGCTGACGGTGGGCGATCCGGACGAGGCCGTGTCCTACTTCACCCGCGCCAGCACCGAAAATCCCGACCGCATCGACCTGAAGCGGGGGCTGGCCAAGTCGCTGGTCCGCGCCCGCCGCGCGACCGAGGCGGTCGCGGCCTGGAAACAGGTCGTGGCGATGCCTGGCGCGACCCTGGACGACAAGGTGGAACTGGCCGACGCCCAGATCCGCGCGAACGACTGGCCCGCCGCCGAGGCCACGCTGAACGGCATCCCCCCCACCCACGAGAGCTATCAGCGCTATCGGCTCGAGGCGATGGTGGCCGACAGCAAGAAGGCCTGGACCAAGGCCGACAGCTTCTACGAGATCGCCGCCGGGCTGACCACCACGCCGGCCGGGGTCTACAACAACTGGGGCTTTTCCAAGCTGACGCGCGGCGACCATGCGGGGGCGGAACGGCTGTTCCTCGATGCCCTGAAATACGACCCCGCGCTGTTCACCGCCAAGAACAACCTCGTTCTCGCTCGCGGTGCGCAGCGCAAGTACGACCTGCCGGTCGTGCAGATGTCGCAGACGGAACGCGCGCAGCTGCTGCACACCATGGGCCTCGCCGCGATCAAGCAGGGCGACCTGCGCATCGGCAAGGGCCTGCTGCAGGAGGCCGTGGATACCCACCCGCAGCATTTCGAGGAAGCGGCGCGCGCCCTGGCCGCGCTTGATGCCAATGTGACGAACTGATGCTGCCCGACCTGCCGCCGATCGACCCGGCTGCCTTCCTGTGGTTCCTGCCCCTCACCGCACCGATCGCCGTCTGGGTCGCCTGGTCCGACATGGCGCGGATGAAGATCCCGAACCAGGCGGTTTTGGCACTGGCTGCGGTCTGGCTGATCTCGCCCCTGATCCTGCCGTGGCAGGCGGTGCTCTGGGGCGTGCTGCTGATGGCGGTGGTCCTGCTGGCGGGCTTCCTGCTGAACATGATCGGCCTCGTCGGGGCCGGAGACGCGAAATTCGCCGCCGCGATGGCACCCTTCTTCACCGGCGCCGATCCGCGCGCGGTGATGCTGCTCTACGCGGCCTGCGGCGTGGCCGCGCTGGCAGTCCACCGCACCGCCCGCGCCATCCCGTCGCTGCGCGCCGCAACGCCCGACTGGCGCAGCTGGACCAGCCGGAAATTTCCCTTCGGCCTGTCGCTGGCGGGCCTGCTGATAATCTACCCGGTTCTTGCCCTTTTCCTGCCACGGTAATGCGGCAGGTTCACGGCTGTTCCGTCCGTTGGGGGTCATCATGAACGTGCCTTTCAGCCCGCCTGCCCCGAATGTCACCGCGCCCACCGCGCCGCGCAACATGACCGAGGTCGGCCTGTCCGTCGTGATGATGCGCGACATCCTCCTCAAGACGATGTTCCGCACCAACCTCGACCTCGTGTCGCATCTGAGCCGCGTGATCTGCCTGCCGGTGCCCGTGGTGCAGGAACTGGTGGATCTCGCGCGCAGCCAGAAGCTGCTCGAGGCGACTGGCACGCTGCACGCCACCAGCGGCAACGAGATGGGCTATCAGCTGACCGACGGCGGCAAGGCGCGTGCGCTCGATGCGCTGTCGCAGTCGGAATACTACGGCGCCATGCCGGTGCCGCTCGAAGCCTACAAGGAACAGTGCAAGCGCCAGTCGGTGCGCGACATCCGCCTGACGCGCGAGGATCTGACCCGCGCCATGGGTCACCTGATCCTGCCGAACGATCTGCTGTCGAACCTCGGCCCGGCCATCACCTCGGGCCGCTCGATCCTGATGTATGGCCCGCCCGGCAACGGGAAATCCAGCATTTCCAACGGCATCCGCGATGCCATGGGCGACCGGATCTATGTGCCGCGCGCCCTGGAATATTCCGGCCAGGTGATCACCGTCTATGACCCGATCGTCCACCGCGCCGCCGAACAGGCCGTGGACGACCCGACCAGCCTGCGCCGCACGTCGAACCGCTTCGACAACCGCTATGTCTACTGCGAACGTCCGACGGTGATCACCGGCGGGGAACTGACGCTCGACATGCTCGACCTGAAATACAACCCGACGGCCCGCACCTACCAGGCGCCGCTGCAGCTGAAATCGACCGGCGGCATCTTCATCGTCGACGACCTCGGCCGCCAGCAGGAACCGCCGCAGAAACTGGTGAACCGCTGGATCGTCCCGCTGGAAGAGGCCAAGGACATCCTGGCCCTGCAATCCGGCGAGAAGTTCACGGTGCCCTTCGACACGCTGGTGATCTTTTCCACCAACTTCCACCCGAACGAAATCTTCGACGGCGCGGCGCTGCGGCGGATCTTCTTCAAGATCAAGGTCGATGGCCCGAGCCAGGAGAATTTCCTGAAGATCTTCGCGATGGTCGCGCGGAAAAAGAAGATGCCGCTGGATGAATCGGCGCTTGTCCACCTGATGAAGGTCAAGTTCCCCACCATCGACAGCCGCTATGCCAACTACATGCCGGTGTTCCTGATCGACCAGATGATCGCGGTCTGCGAATTCGAGAAGATCCCCTACCAGATGACGCCCGACCTGATCGACCGCGCCTGGGGCAACATGTTCGTGCGCGACGAACATATCGCGAAGTAGCGCCCTCGGGCGCTACTCGATCCGCACCGCCCGGAATTCCTGGCGGATCGCCGGTTGCCCGCCGCCCTTGGGGCGGGTCGTCACGCTGCGGAACACGATCAGGGTCTCGGGGTCCAGCTGGCGCAGCACGGTGATCACGGGCTGATCCCCGAGGGTCATCCGTGTCGTCACCGTCAGCGCGGGGTAGCGGCAGGCGCCCACCCGCGCCTCGCCCCACGCCCCCGCCTCGACCTCGATTCGCACCGGCAGCACCGCATCCCCCACGCCGACCAGAACGCCCGACCGTTCGAACCGCGCTCCCGGCACCAGAGCCGCGCGCGGCGGAAGCGCCGCGCTCCAGACATGGCGCGAGGTGCCGTGCCGCGTCGTGGCGCCCAGCGGGAACACCCCGGCATGTGCGGTGGTCCGCACCGCGCCGATCTCGGGGTGGCGCGTCTCGTAGGTGATCACATCGCCGTCGCGCCGGATGTCGCGCACCACGCTGCCACCGTCGAAGGTGATCGCGCGCGGCGCCCGCCCTGCCAGGTCGAAACAGCCCGCGTCCGCCGCCGCCGCGCCGCCCGCCAGCAGCATGGCGACCGCCAGCCACCGCATCAGAACACCTGCCCCGCCTCGGTGACCAGATGGTCCAGCCGCTGGTCCGTCGCGTCGATCGGCACCGCGTCCACCTCCTGCGCGGCAAAGGCGAACCCCACCGCGATGCAGCCGCCCGCCGCGCGCAGCCCTTCCAGCGTCCGGTCATAGTATCCCCCGCCATAGCCCAGCCGGTATCCCCGGCGGTCCCAGGCCAGCAGCGGCACGATCAGGACCTGCGGCACCAGCCATCCGCCCCCGGATGGAACCATCGCCCCGAACGGCCCGGTTTCCAGCGCGCAGCCCGGCCGCCACTCGCGGAACCGCAGCGGGTTGCCCCGGGGTGGCGTCACGGGCACGCAGACCGGGCCGGGATGCGCCGCCATCGCGGGCAGCGGGTCGATCTCGGTCCGCATCGGCAGATAGCCCGACAGCACGCGGTCGCCCCATGGCGCCAGCAGCGCCGCCAGATGCGCCGCCGCCGCGCCCTGCCCCGCCGCATGCGCCCCCGCGCGCCGCGCCACCATCGCGCGCCGCAGCGCCGCCTTCTCGGCCGTCAGATCAGCAGCCATGTCGCCAGCCCCAGGAAGGAACAGAACCCCACCACATCGGTCATCGTCATCACGAAGGTGCCCGAGGCCAGCGCCGGGTCAAGCCGCAGCCGCTCCAGCGCCATCGGCACCAGAACCCCCGCCAACGCCGCGACGATCAGGTTGATCACCATCGCCAGCCCGATCACCAGCCCCAGCATCGGCCAGTCGAACACCAGCGCCGCCACCGCCGCCAGCACCAGGGCGAACACCATGCCGTTGATCGCGCCCACCGCCGCCTCGCGCCGCACGAACCGCCCCGCGTTCGACCGCGTCAGGTCGCGGGTCGCCAGCGCCCGCACCGCCACGGTCAGCGATTGCGTCCCCGCATTGCCGCCCATCGAGGCCACGATCGGCATCAGCGCGGCCAGCGCCACGATGGCCCCGATCGTCCCCTCGAACAGCGAGATCGCAAAGGCCGCCAGCGTCGCCGTGCACAGGTTCACCGCCAGCCAGGGCAGCCGCCGCCCCACCGTGCCCCAGACCCCGTCCGACAGGCTCGACTCGTCGTCGACCCCCGCCATGCGCAGCATGTCCTCCTCATGCTCCTCGTCCAGCACGTTCATCGCGTCGTCGATGGTGATCACCCCGACCAGCCGTCCGGCCTCGTCCACCACCGGGCAGGAAATCAGGTGGTACTGGTTGAACAGATAGGCCACGTCCGTCTCGCTGTCGGTCGCGGTGACGGTGCGGAAACTGTCCTCGGTGATCGCCTGCAGGGCCACCTCCCGGCGCGACGACAGGATGCGGCCCAGCGTGACATAGCCCGCCGGATGCATCCGGGGATCGACCAGGATGACGTGATAGAACTGGTCGGGCAGGGTTTCGGCGGCCCGCAGGTGGTCGATGGTCTCGCCCACCGTCCAGTGCGACGGCGCCACCACCACCTCGCGCTGCATCAGGCGCCCGGCGGAGTATTCGGGATAGGACAGCGCCTGTTCCACCGCGACCCGGTCGGCGGCATCCAGCGCCGCCAGCAGACCGGCGCGCTCCTCGCTCTCCATGTCCTCCAGGATGTCCACCACGTCGTCGGTATCGAGATCGCGCACCGCGTCGGCCAGCACCGTGGCAGGCAGCGCGTCGATCACCTCCTCGCGGATCGCCTCATCCAGTTCCGACAGCACGTCGCCGTCGATCTCACCCGACCACAGCGCCAGGAACCTGCGCCGGTCCGCCGGGCCGATCTGCTCCAGAAGGTCGGCGATATCGGCCGGATGCAGCGGCTCCAGCAGCGCCGACAGCGCCTGCGCATCCTGCGCCTCGACCGCCGCCAGCACCATCTCCACGCGCCGGGGGTCCAGCATCCGGTCGTCATGCGCGGTGTCCGCCATGCCACTCTCCCCTGTCCACAGTTGCCGGATTGCCCGAGCCTAGCGAAAGGTGTTTCGGAAAAACAGGGTGGTGGGGGAAATTTACGCGCCCGCAGAAACGCCCTAGCCTGTGCCGCGAAACCACGGGGGCGCGCGCATGACGGACGATCTGATCCTTGGCCAGGTGCTGACCTTCGATGCCGATCCCTTCGCGGCGGGCATCGGCGCCGCGCGCCACTGGTCGCGGGGCGGCGTGCTGGTCCGCGCCGGCCGCATCGCGGCGGTGGGCGACGGCGCGGACCTGCGCGCGGCGAATCCCGGCGCCCGCGTCACCGACTATGGCACCGCCCTGGTCTCGGCGGGGTTCGTCGATGCCCATGTCCACTATCCGCAGACCGCCATCATCGCCTCATGGGGCAAGCGGCTGATCGACTGGCTGAACCTCTACACCTTCCCCGAGGAGATGCGGCTGGCCGATCCGGCCTATGCCGACACCATCGCCGCCCGATACTGCGACCTGGCGCTGGCGCATGGCACCACCTCGTTCTGCACCTATGCCACGATCCATCCGGCCAGCGTCGACGCGATCTTTTCCGCCGCCCGCAGCCGGGGACAGCGCATCTGGGCGGGCAAGACCTGCATGGATCGCAACGCCCCCCCCGGGCTCTGCGACACCGCGCAATCGGCCTATGAAGACAGCCGCGCCCTGCTGGAGAAATGGCACGGCACCGACCGGCTGTCCTATGTGATCACACCGCGTTTCTCGCCCACCTCGACGCCAGAGCAACTGGCCGCCCTCGGCACGCTCTGGCGCGAATATCCGCACTGCCTGATGCAGACCCATCTGTCCGAGCAGACCGACGAGATCGAGTGGGTGCGCAGCCTGTTCCCGCAGTCGCGCGACTATCTCGACACCTACGAGGCGCAGGGCCTGCTGCGCGAAGGCGCGCTCTACGGCCATGCCATCCACCTGACCGCCCGCGAGAAGTCGCGCCTGGCCGAGGCGGGCGCCAGCCTGATCCATTGCCCGACCTCGAACACCTTCATCGGATCGGGCCTGTTCGACATGGGCCTGGCCCGCAGCCTGCGCGTCGGGCTGGCCACCGATACGGGGGGCGGCTCGTCCTTTTCGATGCTGCGCACCATGGCCGCCGCCTATGAGGTCGCGCAACTGCGCGGCCAGTCGCTGCACCCGGCGGAACTCTGGTGGCTGGCGACCGCCGGTTCCGCCCGCGCCCTGCACGCGGATGACCGCATCGGCACCATCGCCCCGGGGATGGAGGCCGACCTGACCGTGATCGACCTCGCCTCGACCCCGGCCATCGCCCAGGCCTCGGCGCGGGCCGAGACGCTGTGGCAGGCGCTCTTTCCCACCATCATGATGGGCGACGACCGGGCGATCCGCGCCGTCTGGGTGAACGGGCAGCCCGTCGCCCGCTGAACCCCGAATCGCCCGCCGCCGCCGCCCCGTTGCGTGGTGAACGCGCCGAACGTCCCGACAGTGTCGGGACGGATGCCATACGCGGAACCGACGGCGGCCGGACGGCCGCCACCCCCGGGCCCGCCGCCAGTCGCGCCGGTTAAGTCAGCGTTCGCAATGGGTTGCGGGTCAGGATTCGAGCATATCCCAGCCATCGGGCCAGAACTCGAACCGCAGCGCGATCTCCGTCGCCTCGCGCTCCTTGGCCCAGATCGCCTCGGCCGTCACCGGCATCGGCCCGAAGGCGGCATCGACCATGCCTTCGTCCTCGTCCCACTCCGGGGCAAAGCCCTTGGCCCGCAACGCCGCCTCGAACCCGGCCCAGTCCGGCTCGACGTTCTCGGCGATGAACAGGAAATGCACGACCGCGCGCGTCGGCAGATCGGACATCTCGCCAAGTTCGGCAAAGGTTTCAAAGGTTTCCGCCCGCTGGCCGTCCCAGTCGTGCCCTTTGGGTTTCGCCATCTCCGCCCCCTATTCCGCCAGCCGCCGCGCCAGCGCATTGGCCCGTGCCACCAGACGCGGAAGGTCGACCGTCGTCAACGCCCCGCCCGCCACCACCTGCCGCCCCTCGACGAACAGGTCGCGCACCCGCATCGGCCCCGCCAGCAACATCGCCGCCGGATCCCACGACCCGGCGGATTCGACCCCCGACACATCCCATATCGCGATATCGGCCCGCAGGCCCGGCGCAATCGCCCCCACATCTGGCCGTCCCAGCACCCGCGCACCCCCAAGGGTTGCGATCTCCAGCGCCTCGCGCGATCCCATGGCATCGGCGCCGCGCGCCACCCGCTGCAACAGCATCGCCATCCGCGCCTCGGCCACCAGGTTGCCGGCATCGTTCGAGGCGGAACCATCGACCCCCAGCCCCACCGGCACGCCCGCATCCCGCATCGCCCGCACCGGCGCGATGCCGGACCCGAGACGGCAGTTCGAACACGGGCAATGCGCCACACCCGTCCGCGTTCTTGCAAAAAGATCAATCTCTTGCGCGTCAAGCTGCACGCAATGCGCATGCCACACGTCATCGCCCGTCCAGCCCAGATCCTCGGCATACTGGCCCGGGCGGCAGCCGAATGTCGCCAGGCTGTAGGCCACGTCCTCGGCATTCTCGGCCAGATGGGTGTGCAGCATCACGCCCTTGTCCCGCGCCAGGATGGCCGCCTCGCGCATCAGGTCGCGGCTGACCGAGAACGGCGAACAGGGGGCCAGACCCACCCGCACCATGGCGCCGGAGTTCGGATCATGAAAGCAATCCACCACCCGGACGCAATCCTCCAGGATCGAATGTTCGTTTTCGACAAGCCGGTCCGGCGGCAGCCCGCCCGCGCTTTCCCCGATGCTCATCGCGCCGCGCGTCGGATGAAACCGCAGCCCGACCTCGGCCGCCGCCGCGATCGTGTCATCCAGCCGCGCGCCGTTGGGAAAGAGGTACAGATGGTCCGAGGTCAGCGTGCAACCCGACAGCGCCAGTTCCGCAAGCCCCAGTTGCGCCGATACGAACATCTCCTCGGGTCCGAACCGCGCCCAGATCGGATAGAGCCTGCGCAGCCAGCCGAACAGCAGCGCATCCTGCCCGCCCGGAACCGCGCGCGTCAGGGTCTGGTACAGGTGGTGATGCGTGTTCACCAGTCCCGGTGTCACCACGCAGCCCGCCGCGCGCAGCACCTGCGCGCCCGGCGCCACGAGATCCGCGCCGACGGCGGCGACCACGCCGCCCCGTATCAGCACATCAGCCCCGCGCAACTCGCGCCGGTCGGCATCCATCGTCACCACGACATCGGCTTCACGGATCAGGATTTCGGTGTGTTCAGGCATGGGTCCCCCATATGTGCCACCTTCGGGGAACCGGAACCGGACGCGGGCGACAGAAGGGGCGAAGGACTCGGCACCGCGCGGGCGCAGACTACCGCAGGCCGCGCCGGGCGGAAACCCCCTTCGCCCGCCCGGGACTATCCCGGGACCGCCGCCCTAGCCTGCCGCCAGCAGCGCCAGCGCCTCGGCATGGATCGCGGCATTTGCGGCCGCCAGCACCTGCCCCCCGCCGTGGCAGGGCCGCCCCTGCCAGTCGGTGACGATGCCGCCCGCCGCCTCGATCACCGCGATCGGGGCACAGACGTCATAGGCCTGCAATCCCGCCTCGATCACCAGGTCGATCTGCCCGGCCGCAACCAGGGCATAGCCGTAGCAGTCCATGCCATAGCGCACCAGCCGCGCGGCCCCGGCCACCCGGCGGAAGGCGGCATGTTCCGCCACCGTGCCCACCTCGGGGAAGGTCGAGAACAGGATCGCCTGCGACAGCCCGCGCGGCGCCCGCGCCCGCAGCGGATGGGTGCCCATCGGCCCCGTCACCTGCGCCCGCCCCAGCCCGCCCTCGAACCGCTCGCCGATATAGGGCTGGTCGATCACGCCATAGATCGGCCCGGTCTCGTCGCAGGCCGCGATCAGCACGCCCCAGGTCGGCGTCCCCGACAGGTAACCGCGCGTCCCGTCGATCGGATCCAGCACCCAGGTCAGCCCGCTGGTCCCGGAAACGCCCGCAAACTCCTCACCCAGGATCGCATCCTGCGGCCGCCGCGCCGCCAGCACCGCGCGCATCGCCGCCTCGCATTCGCGGTCGGCCACCGTCACCGGATCGAAACGGTCATCCTCCTTGGTATCGGCGGTCAGCCCGTCAGCCCTGAAATGCCGCAGCGTCGCCGCGCGCGCGGCCCCGGCCAGTGCGGCGGCGGTGTCGATAAGGTCCTGCGCATCCGCCCGCATCCATCTCTCTCCCGGAAAACGATACGCCCCCGCGCTAGCAGCGCGGGGGCGTATCGGTCAATCCCGGGGTCCGGGCGGTCAGGCGGCGTCGGACAAAACCCGGGCCAGGTCGAACAGGCGGCGACGCTGCGCCTCGGGGATCGCGTAGTAGGACCGCACCAGTTCCAGCGCCTCGCGGTCGGCCAGCATGTCGCCCTCGACCGACTGCGGCGCCTGGGTCTCGCCCAGCCCCTCGAAGAAAAAGGCGATCTGCACACCCAGTGCCTCGGCGATGTCCCACAGGCGGGATGCCGAAACGCGGTTCATGCCGGTCTCGTACTTCTGGATCTGCTGGAACTTGATACCCACCTTGTCGGCCAGCTGCTGCTGCGTCATTCCCACCATCCAGCGGCGGTGGCGGATGCGCTTGCCCACATGGGCGTCGACGGGGTGCTTCATACTCTACTCCTGACAGTCCGGTCTGCGATACCCTCTTACAAGCAATTTCCGTGCCATTCCTGGCGGAGGCCCAGGTTTTTTTGCGAATCCCCTCCGGGGGGCAAAAACCTGTCTTTTTGGATATGTCCAATTATACAGACGAACAACAAGACGGGCTGCGGCACCCAGGGTCGCGCTCAGGTAACGCCCTCGGCACCACGATTCGCGTCATAGGTGTATTGCACCATGCATTGCAATTTGCGACGAATCGCATCTTGCAACTTGGCCCGAGGGCCTTGATCCGGCCTTGTAGCGCTGGCAGCCTGTCCTCCACGACCCGGCCCCGGCCGGTCACCTCCGGATCACGGGACCTGACAGAATGCGCGCCTACACCGTCGAATCCACCGGCCAGGCCCCCCGGCTGACCCTTGCCCCCGACCCGCAGCCCGGGCCCGGCCAGGTGGCGTTGCGGATCCGTGCCTGCGGGCTGAACTTCGCCGATCTCCTGATGATCGACGGCAAGTATCAGGATACGCCCGCCACCCCCTTCACCCTGGGGATGGAACTTGCGGGCGAGGTCACGGCGCTCGGCCCCGGTGTCACCGGCCCGGCGCCGGGAACGCGCGTCGCGGTCTTTGCGGGCCAGGGCGGGCTGGCCGATGCCGGGGTGTTCCCCGCCGACCGCTGCATGCCGCTGCCGGACAGCATGTCCTGGACCGAGGCCGCCGCCTTCCAGATCGCCTATGGCACCTCCCACCTGGCGCTGACCCACCGCGCCCGCCTGCAGCCCGGCGAGACGCTGCTGGTCCTGGGCGCGGCCGGAGGTGTCGGGCTGACAGCGGTCGAGATCGGCAAGCGGCTGGGGGCCAGGGTGATCGCCAGCGCGCGGGGCGCGGGGCGACTGGCCGTCGCGCAGGCCGCCGGGGCCGACCACCTGATCGACAGCGAAAGCCCCGGCCTGCGCGACGCGCTGCGCGCGCTTGGCGGGGTGGACGTGGTCTATGACGCGGTGGGCGGCCCCGCCTTCCACGAGGCGCTGCGCGCCATGCGGCCGCTGGGCCGGATGCTGGCCATCGGCTTTGCGGGGGGCGATGTGCCGCAGGTTCCCGCCAACCTGCTGCTGGTCAAGAACATCGACGTCATCGGGTTCTACTGGGGCGGCTACCTGCGCTTTGCGCCGCACGTCCTGAAGGACAGCCTGATGACGCTGCTGGACTGGCACAGCCGGGGAATGATCCATCCCCACATCAGCCATGTCCTGCCGCTGGTGCGCGCCGACGAGGCACTTTCGCTGCTGCGCGACCGGCGGGCCACCGGCAAGGTCGTGGTCACGATGGACTGACGCCTCAGGCCGCGACCGCCGCCGCCTCGCCGCCATAGGCGCAGTGCAGTTCCCGCAGCAGGGCCTCGGCGGCAGGCCCCTTCAGCGTGGGCGCGGTGTAAAGGCAGATCGCCAGCGACCCGAGGTCGGGCAGCATCCCGCGCGAGTCGATCACTTCGGTATCCGCGGGCAGCGCCCCCTCCAGCCGGGCAGAAATCGCCAGGTCGGCGGCCAGCGTCGCCTCGATCGCCTGCTCGCTCTCGCCGTCATAGGCCATTTCCCAGGACATCCCCGCCGCGTCCAGCGCCAGCTGCGCCGCCGGGCGGAAGATGCAGGTATCCTTGAACCCCAGCCGCAGCGGCCGCCGGTGCCAGGCCCGGCCGCCGGTGGCCCCCACCCAGACCAGGTTGCGCCGCGCCAGAACCTCGCCCCCCGGACCCGGCTGCGCCTCGGTCGTCACGATGGCGTCGAACCCGCCCCGGGCGAAACCGTCCTTCAGCAGCAGCGTGAAGGATGACGCCAGGTTCACCCGTACCCGCGGAAAGGCCCCGGCCAACCGCTTCAGGATGCCCGGGATCGCCGGATAGACGATGTCATGCGGCACACCCAGCCGGATTTCACCCTCGAACGAGGAACAGGTCAGCCGCAGCATCGCCTCGTCGTTCATCTCGACCATCCGCCGGGCATAGCCCAGCAGCTGCTCGCCCTCGGGCGTCAGCGCCATGCGCCGCGCCGCCCGCAGGAACAGCGCCACGCCCAGCATCTCCTCCAGCCGCTTCAGCTGCATCGACACCGCCGACTGCGTGAGGTTCAGCAATCCTGCCGCGCGCGTCACCCCGCCCGCCTCGGCGACGGCGACAAAACTGCGCAGCGCGGTCAGGTCCATCGTGCGGGGCATGGTTCACCTTTCGTGATGCATATCGCCACAATCATTCGTTTCACTTCTGCCACGAAACGCCGCATCCTTCAAGCATCGTGATCAGAACAGCGAAACCCATCACCGAAAGGCACGTTCCATGCTTTCCGCCCTGTCCCGCACCCGCCAGACGCGCCGCCCGCATCTGCTGTCCCGCCTTGTCGCGGCCCTCACGCTGGCCCGCAGCCGCGCGCGGCTCGCGACGCTTGACGACCACCTTCTGCGCGACATCGGCCTCGACCGCGCGCAGGCCGAGGCCGAGGCCGCGCGCGCGCCCTGGGATGTTCCCGACCACTGGCGCAAGGGTTAGAAAATTCATGCAGATTTCCCGCCGCTTTTGGCAGGCGACGGGTTGAATTGCGCGCCCCCTCTGCCAATATCTTGCGCGAAGGGTGTGCGCCCCCCGCGCCGTCCTGAAAGTTCAACCGGAGGGACCACATGGCAGAATTCCAAACCATGCGCGCCGCCACCGCGACCGGCGCGCAAGTCGCGCAGATCGACGAAGGTCTGCGCGCCCATATGAACAAGGTCTATGGCCTGATGTCGGTCGGGATGCTCCTGACCGGCGGCGTGGCCTGGGCCGTTGGCACCAATGACGCGATGCTGGGCGCGATCTTCGGCACCCCGCTCAAGTGGCTCGTGATGTTCGCGCCGCTGATCATGGTGTTCGCGTTCGGCGCGCTGATCAACCGGCTGTCGGTCGCGGCCGCGCAGCTGTTCTTCTACACCTACGCCGCCGTGATGGGGCTGTCGATCAGCTTCATCTTCGCGGTCTACACCGGCGTCTCGATCGCGCAGACCTTCCTGGTCACCGCCATCGCGTTTGCGGGGCTCAGCCTCTACGGCTATGTCACCAAGCGCGACCTGTCGGGGATGGGCACGTTCCTGATGATGGGCCTCATCGGCATCATCGTCGCCTCGATCGTGAACATCTTCCTCGGCTCCTCGGCGCTGCATTTCGCGATCAGCGTGATCGGCCTGCTGATCTTCGCCGGCCTGACCGCCTATGACACGCAGTCGATCAAGAACGAGTACATCCAGCACGCCACCTACGGCGACCAGGAATGGCTGGGCAAGGCCGCGATCATGGGCGCGCTGCGGCTGTATCTCGACTTCATCAACATGTTCATGTTCCTGCTGCAGTTCCTGGGCAACCGGGAATAAGGCGGGGGCGCCGGACAGGAAAGCCGAAGGGCCGGTCGAAAGACCGGCCCTTTTCATGTGCGGCCCGGAGCCCGCCGTCGTGACGCGCGTCACCGCACCATGCGGACCGCCGGAAAACCGATGCCGGGCGCCAGCCGCACCTCGACCTCACCCGCCACGCGAAAGCCCTGCGCCGCATAGAACGGCACCGCCGTGCGGGTGGACAGGCAGTCGAACCGTTGCACCCCCTCCGCCGCAGCCTGCGCGAAGATCTGCGCCATCAGCGCCGCGCCCACACCCTGCCGCACCAGCCCCGGGTCGGTGGCCACATGGCGGATATGGCCGACCCCGGGCTCGCCCCGCCCCTGCGGCGGCGCCAGGCTGTAGCCGCCGGCCCCCGCCACCCTGTCGCCCGCCATCACCACGAAATACCGCCCCGACGCCAGCAGCCCCGGCTGCGCGCGCGAGATCAGCGGCAGCGCCGTGACAAGCACCGAGGGCGGATAGTCATCCGCCAGCAGGCGCGGATAGCTGCGCGACAGCAGCAGGTCCACCGCCGCCAGATCGGCGGGCCGCGCCGTCCGGACCGTCAGCGAAAGGGTCATCCCGCACCCCGCAAAGCAAAAGGCCGCACCCTGCGGCGCGGCCCGTAATCCGAAGACAGTCAGGCGATCCTACTTGATCTTGCCTTCCTTGTATTCGACGTGCTCGCGCTTCACGGGGTCGTATTTCTTGACCACCATCTTCTCGGTCATCGTGCGGGCGTTCTTCTTGGTCACATAGAAGTGCCCCGTGCCCGCCGTCGAGTTCAGACGGATCTTGATCGTCGTCGGCTTCGCCATGGTCGTCTCTCCTAGCCCCGGGATGGCATGTCCACCCGGTCGAAATCCTGAAGCCCGCCTTTTACGGACGGCGCGGGCGGTGTCAACCGGGAAACGCGGCGGATTGCCCGGCTAGTCATCCTCCTCGTCATCTTCGCCGCGCGGTCTGGGCTTCTTTGCGACCTGGCTCGAAGACTTGCCCTTGGCGGATGAAAGGCGGCGCTTCTTGGCTTTCTTGTCCTCCTCGTCCTCGCTTTCGTCAAGCTCGTCCTCGTCGGAACTGTGATCCCCGTCCTTCTCGTCCTCGTCGTGATGGGTCAGAACGATCTTCTCCTGGATCGCGGCCTTCAGCGCCAACTCCCCGACCTCTGCGCAGCAGCGCGGATAGGCGGATCGGGCGAACCACAGGAATTCGTCGACCAGCTTTGCCAGCGTGGCGCCCTGCTGGTCATCCTCGACCACGCCGAAGGTCAGGAAATTCGCCGAGGCCGGATCGTAAAGCGTCAGCAGCGCGGCCTTGATCGCCTCCGCCCAGCCGATCTTGACCGTGTTCCCGTCGGCAGCCTTGAGCCTGCGTTCATAGTCGTCGAGCGTCCCGGCCGCCTTGCCCTCGCCGCGCCCGTCGCTCTTGCCCTTGCGATAGCTGACGGCGGTCGGCCGCTGGTCGACCAGCCGCATCGCGTCCTCGCCGATCGCGAGAAGCGTCTGGCTGTCCACCGGCGCGTCGCCGTTCACCGCCAGCTTCTCGCAGGCATCGCGCAGGATCTGCACCTGCTGGCGCATCATCTGCACCCGCCGCCGGTGCGTGACGGCTTCGGAACTGTCGCCGGTGTCGTCCTCTTCCTCTTCCTCTTCCTCTTCCTCGTCTTCCTCGCCGTCTTCCTCGTCCTGAATGCCGCCCCGCAGCACAGCGAGGTCGAACAGCGGCGCGTAGCCTTCGGGATCGAAGGTCCGCAGCAGGTCCTCGACACGGGCCTTCAGCGTGGATCGCCTGGGCATCGCCTCGTCGCCCTGCAAAAGCGCGTTGCTGACCGCAGCCGTCATCAGCCGCATCGCGCAGGTATGGTCGCCCATCTTGCCCGCATCCTTGAGCGAGTCGCTCGGGCGCCCGGTGAAATCCAGGCGCAGCGGTTTGCCGGGAACCTGGTCGAGCCCCACCGAAAAGCTCTCGATCTTCGGGCGCGCACCGGTCGGGCGCAGCACCGGCATGGCCGCGCACTGCTTTGCCCGGTCGGTCAGATCCGCGACCTGCAGGTCGCTGGCCAGCGTGTCCCCGTCCTCGTCGATGTCGTCCTCACCGTCCTCCCCTGCCTCCGGATCGGGGGCCTGGGCGAACACCAGGTTCGCCCGTTCGATCAGCAGTTCTCCGACCGTGGTCAGATCGCCCGCCGTTTCCTCCTCGTCGTCGTCCTCCACCAGGCAGGGGCACGCAAAGACCCGCGGATAGGCCTGCGCCATGCCCAGCACATAGGTCTCCATCGCGTGCCGGCGCGCGGTCGCGTCGGTCAACCGATGCGCGCCCCCGCGGTCAACCAGGCGGAGCATCTGCCTGACAAGGGCGTCGGCGTCCTTGCGGGACATCGGACGGCCTTCGCCATCCTCGCCCTCAAGCGGATAGTCGAGCGTACCTTCCGCCCTGGAAATCTCCGCGACCGCCCGCGCCTCGGCCTTGCCGGTGGTATCCTTGTAGCTGCCCCGCGCCAGTGTCGCCCCCGGCAGGCTGTCGCGGACCTCGATGTAAAGCGCCATGGCCTCGGACAGCGTCATGTCCCCCAGCACGTCCTCATCCTGCCGCGCGATCCCCCGGATCCGCGCGACAAGGGCCGGGTCCAGACCGTCTGGCATGCCCTCGGGGCCGAAGGCGGGAAACAGCAGCAGCCCCGCGAACAGGTGCTGCATGTTCTCCCATGCCTCGTCCTCGGTGCGCCCGTCGCATGCGCTGACCAGCGTTTCGCGCAGGGTCACGAAGGCAGTGACATGCTGCCCCTGCGCCCCGCCGTGCTTGCCGCGCGGCCGTCCCGCCAGGCTTTTCAGTTCGACGATGTCGGGCAGCCCGGTCATGCCCGTCTGGTTCCCGTCATCCTCCGGTGCTTCGGCCTCGACGAAGGCCAGCCCGATGCGGAACTGCTGCCGCTCGGGCGGGTCGATCCGATGCCATTCGTAGCCAAGCACCCCGTCCGGCACGGGCGGTGGCGAAGGCGGGGCCTTGCCGGGCTTTCGCCAGGTGGCGATCTTGTGAATCTGCTTCTGCAGCGCATCCAGCGCCTCGCGGGCTGCTTCGAGCTCGCCCTCGACAATGGCGGTGTCGGCCTCGTCCCGGTGTTCGTCCGCCGCCGCAAACAGGCTCCCTTCGGGATCGATCCCGTCGGGTGGCCAGAGGCGAAGCTGTTCGAGCACCTTGACGGTGTTCCCATACTCGATGCGCAGGACGTTGGCGGCCTGCATCGGATCGTCCACCTGCATGTCGCCGGGGTTGGTCACGGGGGCGGGTGTCATGTCCCAGCCCCGCACGGCATAGAATGCCTTGACCCATGCCTCGATCCTCGGGTCCATCGCCTGTCCAGCCGCCCTGCCCCGGTGAGGTTGCCACGGATCGGGCGCAGGGCTCAACAGGAACGATGGCGGAGGGCCGGCTGCGCGGATGGCCTGTAAGCCGGATTCTGTCCAAGGGGTTGCCCCCTCTGGATGACCATTCCTCTGCCGCACCTGTCGCCAGGGCGGTCAAGCTGCCAACCCGGGCCTCTCGGGCTGAGACGTCCCTGCGGGCGGTATCCCCGGGCTTTCGCCCCCGGACCAGCCCCGCGCGAGGCCCCTATTTGGCATTGCTCCGGGTGGGGCTTGCCGTGCCGTCCCGGTTGCCCGGTCCGCGGTGGGCTCTTGCCCCACCGTTTCACCCTTGCCCTGCATGCAGGGCGGTCTGTTCTCTGTGGCGCTTTCCCTGGGGTTTCCCCCGCCGGGCGTTACCCGGCACCCTTGTCTCATGGAGTCCGGACTTTCCTCGTGGGGTCGCCCCCCCGCGGTCATCCGGCCATCCGCGCGTCGGGGGGTCTAGGCCCTGGCGGGCCGCCGGTCAAGGGCCGCGCCAAGGGCCGCACCGGTGCACGGCCGACCGCCGCCGGTCAGGCGCCCGGTCCCGGCCAGGCGCGCAGACCTGCCGCCACCGCCCGGTCGGCGTCGCACAGCGGGCCGTGGCCCCAGGGGCGGAACCGCAGCCGGAATGCCCGCAGCAGCGCCGCCTCCGCCACCGGCGGATAGCCGAAGGCCGCCGCATCGGCGCGGAAATCGCCCGGCATCCCCGGAACCGGCCAGACCGACAGCCCCGCCCGCGCCAGCCCGCGCCAGTCGAACCGCGCGCCGGGGTCCGACTTGCGCTCGGGCGCCATGTCGGAATGCCCGATCACCCGTTCCGGCGGGATGCCCCAGCGGTCCATCACGCCCCGCAGCACCGCCTCCAGCCCGCGCATCTGCGGCGCGGCAAAGGGCGAGCGGCCGTCGTTGGCCAGTTCGATCCCGATCGAGCGCGAATTGACATCGGTCACCGCCCCCCATTGCCCCGCCCCCGCATGCCAGGCGCGCAGATCCTCGGGCACCAGGCATTCCGCCTGCCCCGCCGCGTCGATCAGCCAATGGGCCGACACCTCGGCGCCCGGGTCGCACAGCCGGGCGCGCGCCGCCGCGGCGGTCGCCATCGCCGTGAAGTGGATCACCACCAGATCGGGCCGCGCGCCCCCGCGACGGGGGCCGCAGTTGGGCGAGACGCTCACCGCTTCGCGGCGCGGAACGGCCTCGGATCCCAGCCGCAGACAAAGCCGTCCCCGTCGGGGTCCAGCCGCTGCGGATCGCGCTCGGGGCCGCCGGCGGACAGGAACGCCTCCTGTGCCAGGTCGGGCGAGGCGAACTTGCCGCAGTTGGCAAAGGGATCGCGCGACCCGAATGCGGACCGGCGGTACATCGGCGTGCCGGGCGCATGTGTCGTGCTCAGCGCGAAGGACACGATGTTCGGACCCGCCGAACCCGTCCGCGTGGGCAGCGCCGTGGGCTGCACCACCTGGTATTGCGCCCGCGCCCGGGCAATGCGCTCGGCATCGCTTTCGATGGTCTCGCGGGCCGACACCGCCGCAAAGTCCTGCTCGTCCGAAATCCCGGTGGACTGGCGCACCTCGCCGCCCTCCGGGCGGATCGTGGCGGGCGCGTCGCCGCGCGGGCGCGCCGCCTCGGCACCGATCAGCGCACCGGCCGCCGGGGCCGGGGCCGAGGGGCCGGGCGCCACCGTCCGCCCGTCGGCGCGGTCGATGGCCGATCCGATGGCGGCAGGGTCGAACCCGCCCGGCGCGGGCGTCCCGGGCACCGTGGCCGGGGGCGTGGCAACGGGCTGTCCGCTGGCCAGGGCGCGCTCGCGCTCGCGCAGATAGGCCGAATAGTCGCCAAACCCCACGCCGCTGTCGGGCACGGGGGTGGAACAGGCGGCCAGGGCCGCCAGAGTCAGAACCGCAACTACCGCTCGCATCGCACTCGCTCCGGGGCCTGCTTCACCATCCGGCCCGCTTGACCGCCGGTTCTACCACCATTTCGCAGGCTTGGCCACAAAGCCCGCGGCACGCTCCAGCACGTGGGCGTGATTGAGCAGCTCGCCCTCACCCCAGGGCCGCCCGATCAGCTGCAGTCCCAGCGGCAGGCCCTTGGCATCCAGCCCCACCGGCACCGCAACCCCCGGCAGCCCCGCCAGGTTCACCGTCACCGTGAACACGTCGTTCAGGTACATCTCGACCGGCGACGCGCTGGCCATCTCGCCCAGGCCAAAGGCGCTCGACGGCGTCGCGGGGGTCAGGATCGCGTCCACCCCCTCGGCAAAGACCGTCTCGAAATCCCGCTTGATCAGCGCCCGCACCTTCCGCGCGCGGTTGTAGTAGGCATCATAGAACCCCGCCGACAGCACATAGGTTCCCACCATCACCCGGCGCTGCACCTCGCGCCCGAAGCCCTCGGCGCGGGTCTTTTCATACATGTCCACGATGCCGTCGCCCTGCGCCAGCCGGGCGCGATGGCCATAGCGCACGCCGTCATAGCGCGCGAGGTTCGATGACGCCTCGGCCGGTGCCACGACGTAATAGGCGGGCAGCGCGTATTTCGTGTGCGGCAGGCTGATGTCACGGATCACCGCGCCCGCATCGCGCATCATCGCGATGCCGTCGGCCCACAGCGCCTCGATCTCGGCGGGCATCCCGTCCATGCGGTATTCGCGGGGAATGCCGATCACCTGCCCCCGGATGTCGCCGGTCAGCATCGCCTCGAAATCGGGCACCGGCAGGTCGGCGCTGGTCGAATCCAGCGGGTCATGGCCCGCCATCGCGCCCAGCATGATCGCCGCGTCCCGCACGGTCTTGGTCATCGGCCCGGCCTGGTCCAGCGAGGACGCAAACGCCACGATCCCCCAGCGGCTGACCCGGCCATAGGTCGGCTTGATCCCCACGATGCCGGTGAACGCCGCGGGCTGGCGGATCGACCCGCCGGTGTCGGTGCCCGTCGCCGCAAGGCACAGGTCGGCCGCAACCGCCGCCGCCGACCCGCCCGACGAACCGCCGGGCGTCAGCGGTGCCGGATCGTTGCCCCGCCGCCAGGGGTTCACCGCATTGCCGTAGCAGGACGTCTCGTTCGACGACCCCATGGCGAACTCGTCCATGTTCAGCTTGCCCAGCATCACCGCGCCCGCGCCGAACAGCCGCGCCGTGACGGTCGATTCATATTCGGGCCGGAACCCGCGCAGGATGTTCGATCCGGCCTGGCTCGGCACGCCCTTCGTGCAGAACAGATCCTTGATGCCCAGCGGGATGCCGCACATCGCGGGGGCATCGTCCCCGGATCGTCCGCGCGCGGCGATCCTCGCATCCGCCGCCCGCGCCTGATCCAGCGCGATCTCGGGGGTCTTGTGGACAAAGGCATTCAGCCCGTCGCCCGCATCCATCGCCGTCAGGCAGGCCATGGTCAGGTCGACGGCCGAAATCTCGCCCGCCCGCAGCGCGTCGCGCGCGGCGGCAATCGTCATCTCGTTGGCATGCGAAACGGTCATTCCACCACCTTCGGCACGGCAAAGAACCCCTCGCGCGCGTCGGGCGCGTTCGACAGCACCTGCGCGGGATAGCCGCCGTCGGTCACCTGGTCGGCCCGTCGCTTCAGCCGCATCGGCGTGACGCTGACCATCGGCTCCACGCCCGACACGTCCACCTCGTTCAGTTCTTCCATGAAGTTCAGGATCCCCGAAAGCTCCTGCGCGATGCGCGGCAGATCGCCCTCGTCCACCCGGATGCGGGCCAGATGCGCAACCTTGCGCGCGGTGTCGATGTCGATGGCCATCACTGCCTCCTGCCGGAACCGCGCCGGTTTAGCGGCGGCGTGCCCGCCGTGCAAGGCTGGCAAGACCGCGCCCGCCGTCATATCCTGCAACCCGACGGGAAAGGAGAACGCATGCCCCGCCCCCCGATCCTCGGCACGCTGGAATCCGTGCTCTACGCGGCCGACCTCGCCGCCGCCGAACGGTTCTACGCCGGAACGCTGGGGCTGCCCGTCGTCATGCGGCAGGACGGGCGGCATGTCTTTTTCCGCACGGGCACCTCGATGCTGCTGGTCTTCGATCCGGCGGCGACGCGCGAGCCCCCGAAACCCGGCACCCTGCCCGTGCCGCCGCACGGCGCCACCGGCGCGGGGCATTTCTGCTTTGCCGTGGCCTCGGGCGATCTGGCGGCCTGGTGCGACCACCTGCAATCCGAAGGCATCGCGATCGAGGCCCGGATCGACTGGCCGGGCGGCGGCCGCTCGATCTATGTGCGTGACCCGGCAGGCAACTCGGTCGAGTTCGCGGACGCGGCGCTCTGGGCCTGACGGCCGCGCTGCGGCGCCGCCGGAATGCCCGACGGATGCCATACGCATGCCAGACGCAGGCCAGACGTCGGCCAGACAGGGTTTTCCCGCCTTTTCAGCGCCTTGCCACCCGGTGCCGCCGCCACACCTCGATCATCCATCCCAGCATCGTGCCATTCAGCACATGCCACATGAAATGCGTCCCGATGGGCAGGCTGTCGCACAACGCCTGATCCACCGACCGGAAGGCAAGCGACGCCATCAGGATGCCCGCACCCCAGGCCAGTCCCGCAGATGTTGCGGGCGCGCGGGCCTTCAGCAACCAGCTGTAGACAAGGATCAGCACCGGCACCGGCCAGTAGAAGGCCGAGACCTCGAAAAACGGCAGCGACCGGAACACCGGCGTCAGCAGAACCGCATAGGGCACGAATCCGACCGCCGCCAGGCCCGCCACCCAGGGCCGTTGTCCCAGAAAATCCCGCGTCGCCACAAAGACATAGGCCAGGATGAAGGCGACGATGGGCAGCACGTCCATCAGCCCGGTCAGGCGATTCGCATGCGTATGGAACAGCCAGGAACCGACCCCGATCACCGCCAGCATGACGCACAACACCTGCCCCGTGACCATCCCCCGCACACGCGGCCACATGATTGCGGCTGCGATCAAAAAGGCAAGGTTCGTCAATGCGTTGATCGGTTCCGACCAGTATTCCGGCCCCGTCCGCTCGCAATAGCCGTCCACCTGCTCGAACCAGTCCACGCTTGCCTCCGTCCTCGATCGCACTTCTTCTAGCGCGACAAGGCAAGGAGGACAGAATGAAAATCACCTGGCTCGGCCATTCCGGCTTCCGCATCGAGATCGAACAGGCGGTGCTGCTGATCGACCCGTGGATGACGGGCAACCCGATGTTTCCGCAAGACAAACGGGCCGAGGCCATTGGCAGCGCGACCCATGTCCTGCTGACCCACGGCCATGGCGACCACACGGGCGACGCCATCGCCATCTGCCGCGAGACCGGGGCGGTGCTGGTCGGCACCTACGATCTGGTCGGCTGGTGGTCCGCGCGAGAGGGTATCGCCGGGCTCGGCTTCAACAAGGGCGGCACGGTGGACCTGGGAGGCGCCCGGGTCCCCGCTGGTGAACGCCAGCCATTCCTCCTCGGTCGCCGGCCCCGACGGCGCCCCCGTCTATGCCGGGCACGAGGCGGGATTCATGATCGCGGGAGAAGGCGAGACGATCTACATCTCGGGCGATACCGACCTGATGGCCGACATGGAGTGGATGGCCGACTATCACCGGCCCTCCATCGGCATCCTGTCGGCGGGCGGGCACTACACGATGGACATGGACCGCGCCGCCTATGCCTGCCGCCGCTGGTTCCGCTTCCACAGCGTGATCCCCTGCCACTACCGCACCTTTCCGGCCCTGGCGCAATCGGCCGAGGCACTGGTCAAGGGCGTGCTTCCCGGCACCCGGGTGATCGAACCGCAGGTCATGGAACCGCTCGCCTTCTGACCCTCAGCAGTAGCCGTAGAGCCAGCCGTCGCCGTCGGGGTCCAGAAGGTCCGGGTCGATCAGGGGATGGGCGGCCGGGTCCACGCCAATCGCCGGAATGCGGATCCGGTGGCGCGACTGGCCCGGCCCGCGGGTCCCGTGGTCCTGCGCCTGAACAACGAGGGCGCGGAGGCCGAGACCATCCGCGCCTTCCGCGCCGTCTTCGGCGCCCGCCTGAAGGCTGTCATGGGGTCGCTGAACGACGTGGAAAAGGTGCGGGGCGCCGGGGCGCTGGCCGACCTCCACGCCTTCATGGCGGGCGAGGGTGTTCCCTTCCTGCCCTTCCATTCGGATTTCGCCACCTGGCCCGCGGCCGCCGCACATCTGCGCCGCCTGCTGCCCTGAACCCGCTACCTCCGCACCGCAAAGAAGCCGCGCAGCAGTTCGGCCGCCGGCTCGGCCCCGATGCCGTCGTAGACCTCGGGGACATGGTGGCACTGGGGATGGGCGAAGACCCGCGCCCCCGCCGCCACCCCCCCCGACCTCGGGTCGGCCGCGCCATAGTAGAGCCGCGCGATCCGCGCGGCGGAAATCGCGCCCGCGCACATCGGGCAGGGTTCCAGCGTCGCGTAGAGATCGTGCCCGACCAGCCGCTCCGACCCCGCCGCTGCGCAGGCCGCGCGGATCGCCAGCATCTCGGCATGGGCCGTGGGATCGGCCAGTTCGCGCATCCGGTTGCCCGCGCGCGCCACGACCACGCCATCGCGCACCACCACCGCGCCCACGGGCACCTCGCCCCGCGCGCCGGCCGCCCGCGCCTCGTCGAGCGCCACATCCATGAAGGTCCGGAAACCGCTCATGCCCCTGTCATGCCCGGACCCTTGCGCCGACACAATCGCCTTGCCCCTGCGGCCCGGCACAAATACCTTCGGCGTCCGGGGGCAGATCTGGCCGCCGGGGCTGCCGCGCGCCCCGTGACGCGGCCGGAAGGTCCGCCCATGTCCACCCCGCCGCCCGGCGAACGCATTGCCAAGGTCCTGTCCCGCGCCGGTGTCGCCTCGCGGCGCGAGGCCGAGCGGATGATCGCGCTTGGCGAGGTTGCGGTGAACGGACGTGTCATCGACAGCCCGGCGCTGAATGTCACGCCAGACGACCGGATCACCGTGCGCGGCGAACCCGTCGGCGCCCCCGAGCCGCCGCGCCTGTGGCTGTATCACAAGCCATCCGGGCTGGTGACGACCTCCTCGGACGAGAAGGGCCGCGCGACGATCTTCGACGCCCTGCCCGGGGATCTGCCGCGCGTCATGCCGGTCGGACGGCTGGACCTGAATTCCGAGGGGCTGCTGCTGCTGACCAACGACGGCGCGCTGAAGCGGCGGCTTGAACTGCCCTCGACCGGCTGGCTGCGCAAGTATCGCGTCCGGGTGAACGGCAACCCGACCGACGCCGATCTCGAACCGCTGCGGCGCGGGGTGACCGTCGATGGCGAGGATTTCCAGCCGATGACCGCGACGGTCGACCGGATCCAGGGGGCCAACGCCTGGCTGACCGTAGGCCTGCGCGAGGGCCGCAACCGCGAGATCCGGCGCGCGATGAACGCCATCGGGCTGACGGTGAACCGCCTGATCCGCATCGGCTATGGGCCGTTCCGGCTGGGCGAGCTGGCCGAGGGTGCGGTGGAAGAGGTGAAGGGCCGCGTGCTGCGCGACCAGCTGGGGCTGGCCGAGGCCGGGCCAAGGCCGCCGCAGGGCACCAGGGCGACCGCGCCGCAGGCGGCCAAGGGGCCGAAACCGGCGGCAAAGCCGACCAAGCCGCCGCAAACGCCCGGCGCCAGGAACGCCCCGCGCGGGGCCGGGCCGATGGCACCCGCGCGGCCCACCCGCACCGGCCCGCACGGCCGCTGACGATCAGGACGCGGTCCGCGCCCGCGCCTCGAGCGCGGTCAGCTGGTCGGGCAGGAACCGCTCGGCAAAGCCCGCGAGGAAGCACCAGACGACAAGCTTGGCGAACTCCGGCGTGGGCAGCGCGAAGTCGAGCGCCTGGCCGCTTTGGGCGGTCGTCTCGCCCAGCCGCCAGAACGGTGCCGGGACTGCGGCGGTCAGGTCGGGAAACAGGTCGCCGCCCAGCAGACCGGCCGCGATCATGTAGTAGACGATGACGGCCGCAAACCCGCCGATCATCATGCGCACGATCAGCACGCGGTGCCTGTACCCCTTGTGCAGGTCGTCCCATGTCATCGCGCCCGCATGCGTCTGGAACGCGATCAGGCGCGAGAAGAAGGCGCCGAAGAACCCGAACCACACAAGCGCCGTGACATGCCACTTGCCGATCACGTCGAACATCGTCGGCGCCAGGCCGGGCGGACCGGCTATGCCCGGCGGCAGGTGCTGGGGAAAGCGGCTGTAGATGAACCCGACGAGCAGCAGCAGCAACGCGCCGCCGAGAAGCAGGAAGCCCCACTGGCACAGCCGCATCGCCACCTCGGACCGGCAGCGCCGTTCGGACCGGCGATCGACGAAACGGCGGTGAACCTGATCGAACAGCGCAAGGACGAGCGCGCGCTGGCGATCGGCATCGCCCGCCTCTTCGGCCGCGCGGATGCGGTCGGCAAGGGCAGCGTGGCCGGGCACCCCGATCCGTTCCGCCCTTGCCAGCTGAACCACCGACATGGCCGAAAGCCGCGCGGCATCGGCATGCCCGGCCAGACGCCGCTCGATCTCGTTGGCCACGGCATAGCGGCCGTGGCGCGGGTGGGCGGGATCGTCGGCGATGGCCAGCAGTGCCGCGATTCGGGCATCCGACGCGCCGGGCATGGCGGGCTTCATCAGGTCGTAGTCGACCGCAAGGCCCGCCATCAGGGCCATCCAGGCCTCGGGCAGGGCCGTCGGCTGGTCCTCGTCGCGCGCGTCGGCCATCGGCTCCCCCCGCCATTGCGCGCAGGGCATGGCCTGCGCGTTCAGGATACCAGCATACAAGGGCTTGACGCTACGGAAAGCCGGTCCGGCACAATTGACGTGCCATTGACGCGGCACGCTGGATCGTGCGCCGGGCTTCCGCTATCGTCGCGCTGCAACGCACGCGGGGTCAGCATGTCATCGGCAGGATTGCGCACGACCGCCTGGATTCTTCTGGTCGGCCTCGTGTTCTACGTGGCCTTCCTCGGGGCGGCGTGACATGGCGCAGCGCTTTGGCGGAAAGCACAGCCCCGACGGCCGCGTCACCGGCCCCGGCGAACATGCGCAGGCGCCCGCCCCGAACCCGTTCGACGGACAGCGCCCGAGCGGCGTGGGCCTGCGCGCGAACCTGCTGTTCGCGCTGCCCTTCCTGTTCGTCTGGAAGGCCTTCACCGGCGATCCGGCAACGCTGGTCCTGTCGTTTGCCGTCTTTGCCCTGATGATGCTGTCCGCCTGGCTGACACGCGACGGCATCCGCGCGCAGGACGCCTATGACGCGCGCGCCGTCGCGCGCCGCCCCGCGATCCCCCGCAAGATATTCGGGGCCGCGCTGATGGGTGCGGGGCTGGCGACGGCAACGGTGATGGCAGGCCAGGGCCCGGTGATCGCGGCGGTGCTGGGGGCGATCGGCAGCGCGCTGCACCTTGCAGCCTTCGGCGCCGACCCGCTGCGCGACAAGGGCGCCGAGGGAATCGACCAGTTCCAGTCGGACCGCGTGGCCGGAGCCGTGGATGAGGCCGAGCGGCACCTTTCGGCGATGAAGGATGCGATCCTGCGCGCGGGCGACCGGCGGATCGAGGGCCGTGTCGACCGCTTTGCCGCCACCGCCCGCGCCATGTTCCGCGCGGTCGAGGCCGATCCGCGCGACCTTACGGCCTCGCGCAAGTACCTGGGCGTCTACCTGATGGGTGCCCGCGACGCGACCGTGAAGTTCGCCGATCTCTATGCCCGGTCGCGCGACCCGCAGGCGCGCACCGACTACGAGGCGCTGCTGGACGATCTGGAACGCAACTTCACGCAGGCGACGGCCAAGCTGCGCGAGAACGACCATACCGACCTGACGGTCGAGATCGAGGTTCTGCGCGACAGGCTGGCCCGCGAGACCTGACGCACGCCCATCCGAAAAGCGTGCTGGCAATCGGCCATCACCTGTCGCAGTCTGTGGAAAATCCCGGCGGTCTCCGCCGCCGCACAACCCGGGAGCCGCCTGTCATGACCAGTTCCGTCCGCACCGAGGCCGAGGCCGCACTGGCCGAGGTCGCCAAGGTCACCGCCGTCATCCTGCCCGAACCGGGGCGCGATCTCGTGCCGCTCGAGGCCGCGCCGGCGCCGCTTGCCGATGACATCCGCAAGCGCATGGCCGAGATCGACATGGCCAACACACAGTCGATCATCAGCTTCGGGTCCAAGGCCCAGGCCGAGCTTCAGGTCATCAGCCAGGAGATGCTGCAGGACGTGAAGAACAAGGATGTCGGCCCTGCGGGCGATTCCCTGCGCGACATCGTCACCACGATCCGGGGGTTCTCGGTCAGCGAACTGGACGTCCGGCGCAAGAAAAGCTGGTGGGAAAAGCTGACCGGAAAGGCTGCGCCCTTTGCCAATTTCGTGGCACGGTTCGAGTCGGTCCAGGGCCAGATCGACAAGATCACCGAGAACCTGCTGCGGCACGAACACACGCTGCTGAAGGATATCAAGGCGCTCGACATCCTCTATGCCAAGACACTGAGCTTCTACGACGAGCTTGCGCTCTACATCGCGGCGGGCGAGGCAAAGCTCAAGGAACTCGACGCCGAGACGATCCCGGCGAAGGAGGCCGCCGTGGCGGCGGCACCCGAGGGCGACCAGGTCAAGGTGGCGCAGGAACTGCGCGACCTGCGCGGCGCCCGTGACGATCTGGAACGTCGCGTCCACGACCTGAAGCTGACGCGGCAGGTCACCATGCAGTCGCTGCCCTCGATCCGGCTGGTGCAGGAAAACGACAAGAGCCTTGTCACCAAGATCAACTCGACCCTCGTGAACACCGTCCCGCTGTGGGAAACGCAGCTGGCGCAGGCGGTCACGATCCAGCGGTCGAAAGAGGCCGCCGAGGCGATCCGCGGCGCCAACGACCTGACGAACGAACTGCTGACCGCGAATGCCGAGAACCTGCAACAGGCCAACCGCGTGGTGCGCCAGGAGATGGAACGCGGCGTCTTCGACATCGAGGCGGTCAAGAAGGCCAACGCCACCCTGATCGCGACGATCCAGGAATCGTTGCAGATCGCCGATGAGGGCAAGGCCAAGCGCGCGGCCGCTGAACAGGATCTGCAGAAGATGGAGACGGAACTCCGCGACACGCTGGCCGCCGCACGGGCCAAGGCCACCGGCCTTGGCGCGACGGTCGGCGAAGCGGCGGGCTGACGCGACCACCATGCCCCCGTGGCCCCCTGCCCTGCCGCGCCCTGCGCCAAGGCTGATCGCGGCGGCGGGCCTGGCGGTCCTTGTCGCGGGCTGTGACATTCCCGCGACCGGCACCATCGCCCCGCCGCCCCGCGCCCCCGCTGCCGTGGCCGGGCCACCGGTGGCGTCGGCGGAAAGCCGTGCGCTGGCCGCCTATTACGCGCAGGTGCAATCCAGCCTGCTGTCGCGCGGCCTGATGCGGACCGACCAGGGCCGCACCGACGCCCCGTTCAGTGCCCGGATGCTTGCTGAAAACTTTGTCCGCGTCGCGCTTTACGACGAATACGTCCAGACCGGCGGCGGGTTCACGGCGCGCGAGACCCCCAGCATCCTGCGCCGCTGGGCGGCGCCGGTGCGCGTCAGCCTGCGTTTCGGCGACAGCGTGCCGGCAGCGCGCCAGGCGGTCGAACGCGCGCGCGTCGCCTCATACCTTGCCCGGTTGTCGCGGGTGACCGGGCACTCGATCAGGCTGGCCGACGGGGCGCCGAACTTTTTCCTCTACATCGTCGACGAGGACGAGCGCCGCGCCATGGGGCCACAGATCGCGGCGGCAATGCCGGGGCTTTCGGCGGTCGAGATCGGCGCCTTCACCGGCATGCCGCCCTCGACCTACTGCCAGGTCTCGGCCGTGTCCGACCGCAGCAGCGGCGTCTACGTACGTGCCCTGGCGGTGATCCGGGCCGAGCATCCCGACCTGATGTTCCTGTCCTGCCTGCACGAGGAAATCGCCC
The DNA here is from genome assembly GCA_019454225.1 of Paracoccaceae bacterium. Taxonomy (NCBI): domain Bacteria; kingdom Pseudomonadati; phylum Pseudomonadota; class Alphaproteobacteria; order Rhodobacterales; family Paracoccaceae; species Paracoccaceae bacterium. The sequence goes on from CP075370.1 coordinate 2,994,949, forward strand.
AGGGGCTTGGACTGCCCAACGACAGCCCGCGCGCGCGCCCGTCGATCTTCAACGACGACCAGGAATTCGCCCTGCTGACCCCGCATGACGAACTGCTGCTGCGCCTGCTCTACCACCCCTCGCTGCGTCCCGGGATGACCGAGGCCGAGGCGAGCCCGATTGTCGAATCCCTTGCCATCGCGTTTGTCGGCGGGGAGAGTTGAAGCGGCACGACCCAGGGAGACAGCGATGGTTTTCGATTTCCTGAAAGGCGAGTTTGTCGATGTCATCGCCTGGCTCGACGACACGCGCGACACCATGGTCTGGCGGTTCGAACGTCGCGGCCAGGCGATCAAGTACGGCGCAAAGCTGACGGTGCGCGAGGGCCAGGCGGCCGTCTTCGTGCATGAGGGGCAGCTGGCCGACGTCTTCGCGCCCGGGCTCTACATGCTCGAGACCAACAACATGCCGATCATGACGACGCTGCAGCACTGGGACCACGGGTTCCAGTCGCCGTTCAAGAGCGAGGTGTATTTCGTCAACACCACGCGCTTCAACGATCAGAAGTGGGGCACCAAGAACCCCATCATGTGCCGCGATCCCGAATTCGGCCCGGTGCGCATCCGTGCTTTCGGTACCTATTCGATGCGGGTTGCCGATCCGGCGAAGTTCATGAAGGAGATCGTCGGCACCGACGGCGAATTCACCACCGACGAGGTGTCGAACCAGATCCGAAACGTGATCCTCCAGCAGGTCAGCCAGGTGCTTGCGGGCTCGGGAATCCCGGTGCTGGACATGGCCGCCAACACCGGCGACCTCGGATCGATCGTCACCAAGGCGATCGCACCGAAGATCGCCGACTACGGGCTGTCGATCCCCGAATTCTACATCGAGAACATCAGCCTGCCCGAAGAGGTCGAGAAGGTGCTGGACAAGCGCACATCGGTCGGGATCGCGGGCGACCTGTCGAAATACATGCAGTTCTCGGCGGCCGAGGCACTGGGCAACCCGGCCTCTGCCGCAGGTTCGGCGATGGCCACGGGCATGGGCGCCGGAATGGGGATGCAGATGGGGGCGCAGATGGCGCAACCCGGCCCGTGGGGCGCGGCCCCTGCCGCCGCCGCGCCTCCGCCGCCGCCACCGCCGCCGCCCGCCGCGCGGCAATGGCACATCGCCGCGAACGGCGCCACGACCGGCCCCTATTCCGACGCCGACCTTGCGGCCATGGTGCAGGCGGGCACCCTGACGCGCGCCAGCGTGGTCTGGTGTGCGGGCATGGACGGATGGAAGCCCGCCGCCGACACCGAACTGTCGCGCCTGTTCTCGCACATGCCGCCACCCCCGCCACCCGGGGTCTGACCGATGGCCGACACCGTCCACCGCTGGCCCTGCGAAGCCTGCGGGTCCGACCTGCGCTTTGCCCCCGGCGCAACCGAACTCGTCTGCGCCCATTGCGGACATCGCCAACAGATACCGCAGACCGACCGGCAGGATCGGAAGCGCGCCCTTGGCGAACACGATCTGGAATCCGCGCTGCGCGATGCCCTGCCGGGCGCGGCGATGGAGCAACCGCAGACAACGCGCTGCGCCAGTTGCGGCGCGCTGGTGGAATTCAAGGGCGCGCAACACGCCACCGAATGCCCGTTCTGCGCCTCGCCCGTGGCGGTGGGCACCGGCACGCACCGGCAGATCAAGCCGCAGGCCCTGGTTCCCTTCCGGCTTTCCGAGGGGCAGGCCCGCGACGCCATGACGAAATGGCTGGGCCGCCTGTGGTTCGCACCCTCGGGCCTTGTCGAATACGCCCGCAAGGGCCGGGCGCTGGCCGGGCTCTATACCCCCTACTGGACCTTCGATGCCGCCTCGCGCAGCCGCTACCGGGGCGAGCGGGGCACCCACTACTACGAGACCCGCACCGTGACCGTGCAGGTCAACGGCAAGCCCGAGCGGCGGCAGGAACAGGTTCGCAAGACAAGGTGGCAGCCGGTATCGGGCTGGGTGACGCGCGATTTCGATGATGTTCTGGTCCTGGCCTCGACGTCGCTGCCGCAGGGCTATACCGATGCGCTGGCGCCCTGGGATCTTTCGGCGCTCGAACCCTACAGGCCCGATTTCCTGGCGGGCTTCACGGCCGAGGGTTATACCGTGCCCCTGACCGACGGCCATGCCCGCGCGCGGCAGATCATGGCGGGCGTGATTCGCGACGACGTGACGCGCGACATCGGCGGCGATGAACAGCGCATCGCCGATATCGACAGCGAATTCAGCCTTGAGACGTTCAAGCACGTGCTGCTGCCCGTGTGGATGGCCGCCTACAAGTACAACGGCAAGACCTATCGCTTCGTGGTGAACGGCCAGACCGGCAAGGTCCGGGGTGAACGGCCCTACAGCGCGTGGAAGATCGCGGTCGCGGTCGTCGTCGTCGCGGTTCTCGTCGGCGCCGCGGTCTGGCTGGGACAACAGCAATAGCCGCGTCAGGTGGTCCGGCTGAACATCCCCGCGCAGCCATGACGCGCGTCGAATGTCGGCGTTCCGGCATGGCTGGCGGCCCTGACGCCGGGCATCGCCGCGCGGACGGATGCCGCCGACGGGCAGCAACAGGGGCGGCAACGGACAGGGGGGCCCCGCCCGCCCATCCGGCCGGCCGCATCGCACCAGGACACCCTTCGCCCCCATCCGCATTGCCTCGGCCCTTGCGCCGCCGCGGCGCTTGCTGCATCCCCGGGCCATGACGGCCCGCCCCTTCCTGAATGTCGAGGCATCGCTGACCGGCCGACGCTGGGTCGGACCGGACGAGTCCACGGAACGCCAGGCCGAGGCCATTGCCCAGACGGCCCGCCTTCCCCTGTCGCTGGCCCGCATCCTCGCCCGGCAGGGCGTCGCCCCGGCGGATGCGACGGCCTATCTGGCCCCGGCCCTGCGCGACCTGCTGCCCGACCCTCTGACCCTGCGTGACATGGCGGTGGCCGCGGACCGGCTGGTCGCCGCGGTGCGGATGCAACAGCGGATCGCGATCTTTGCCGACTACGACGTGGACGGTGGCGCATCGGCCGCCGTCCTGACGCTCTGGCTGCGCGCGATGGGGCGGCAGGCGACGCTCTACATTCCCGACCGCATCGACGAGGGATATGGCCCGAACGTTCCCGCGATGCAGGCGCTTGGCCGCGCGCATGACCTGATCGTCTGCGTCGATTGCGGAACCCTGTCCCACGAGCCGATCGCGGCGGCGGCTTGCGACGTTCTGGTTTTCGACCACCATCTTGGCGGACCGACGCTGCCCCCCGCGCTGGCTGTGGTCAACCCGAACCGTCAGGACGAGACCGGCGATCTCGGACATCTCTGTGCGGCGGGGGTGGTGTTCCTCGTGCTGGTCGAGGCGAACCGCCGGCTGCGCGCCGGGGAGCACACCGGCCCGGACCTGCTGTCGCTGCTCGACCTTGTCGCGCTGGCCACGGTGGCCGACGTGGCGCCGCTGACCGGCGTGAACCGGGCCCTGGTGCGGCAGGGCCTGAAGGTGATGGCACGGCGTGAACGCCCGGGGCTGGTGGCGCTTGCCGATGTCGCGCGGATGTCCGCGGCTCCGGATGCCCATGCGCTCGGCTTCCTGATCGGGCCGCGGGTCAACGCCGGGGGGCGGATCGGCAAGGCCGATCTGGGTGCGCGCCTGCTGGCAACCGACGATCCGGCCGAGGCGGCGGCGCTGGCCGAACGGCTGGACCGGCTGAACACCGAGCGCCGCGAGATCGAGGCGGCGGTGCGTGCCAGCGCGCAGGCCCAGGCCGAGGCGCGGGGGGCAACCGGCCCGCTGGTCTGGGCGGCGGGGGAAGGCTGGCATCCCGGTGTCGTGGGGATCGTGGCCGCACGGCTGAAGGAGGCGTTCAACCGCCCTGCCGTGGTCATCGGGCTGGAGGGCGATGTCGGCAAGGGGTCGGGCCGGTCGGTGGCGGGCGTCGACCTTGGCGCCGCGATCCACCGTCTTGAGGTCGAGGGGCATCTGCTGCGGGGCGGCGGGCACCGCATGGCGGCCGGGCTGACGGTGGCGCGGGACCGTGTGGAACCGGCCATGGCCCGGCTGTCGGAACTGCTGGCGCGGCAGGGCGCGGGCACGGTGGGGCCACAGGACCTTCGGCTCGACGGGCTGATCGCCCCGGCCGCTGCGACGCCCGACCTTTATGCACAGGTCGAGGCCGCGGGACCGTTCGGCCAGGGCGCGCCCTCGCCGCGTTTTGCCGTGCCGTCGGTGACCGTGACGGCACGGCGGATGGGTGACACGCATCTGCGCCTCACCGCCCGCGACGGCGACCACCGGATCGAGGCGGTGGCCTTCGGGGTGACGGACGGGCCGCTTGGCGCGCTGCTTTCGGCACCGCCGCAGGCGCGGTTCCATCTGGCCGGACGGCTGGACCGGAACGACTGGGGCGGGCGGACACGCATCGAGCTGCGCCTCGACGACGCCGCACCGGCCTGACCGCACAAGGCGCGACTTATGCGTTGCGGCCGGATTCCTGCACGGCTATAGAACAGGCAGGCACCCGTAGCTCAGCTGGATAGAGTGCTGCCCTCCGAAGGCAGAGGTCACAGGTTCGAATCCTGTCGGGTGCGCCAAATCTCCACATCGTCACATGCGGCAAGGGCACCCGTCTGGTTTGCCCGTCGGCACCTTCCGTTGGCGTCTGGGGCCCTGCGCTGGACCATGGAGGTGCGGACCGGGCGGCAGGGGGAAGCGGCGTGTCGGGGCGGGGTGTCCGTCAGGGCACCGAACGGTTGGTCAACCCGCTGTTTCGGCTTTGTTTTCCGGTGCTGGCAAACGTCTGGCCCGCGTCTGGCATGCGTATGGCATCTGTCCCGACGCGCGGCGGGGCGACATGGCGTTAACCATGCGAGGGGAATCGGGGGAACCGGGTTGCGGCCTGGCCCGGCGGCTGCGGAGAGGACCGGCGAAACGATGCGCCGGTCCCCTGCCCTCATGCCGCCGCGACCATCAGCCCGTCCTTCACGAGCCCGTCCAGGCATTCGTCCAGCGACCTGCGGGCGCGGTCGATCAGCATGTCGATCTCGGCGGGCGAAATCACCAGCGGGGGCGAGATGATCATGCGGTCGCCGACGTGGCGCATGATCAGGTCATTGGCGAAGCAGCGTTCGCGGCAGCGCAGGCCGACCGTGCCGGTCTCGGCGGCGAAGCGGGCGCGTTTCGCCTTGTCGGGCGTCAGCGCGATCGAGCCCATCAGGCCCACGAGTTTCGCCTCGCCCACCAGCGGGTGATCGGTCAGGGCGTTCCAGCGCTCGGCCAGATAGGGATGGGCCACGGTGCGGACATGCTCGATGATGCCCTCGTCCTGGATGATGCGCAGGTTTTCCAGCGCCACGGCGGCGGCGACGGGATGGCCCGAATAGGTGTAGCCGTGGAAGAACTCGCCCCCCGAGCCGACGACGCGGGCGACCTCGTCACAGACGACCGAGCCGCCGATGGGCTGGTAGCCCGAGGACAGGCCCTTGGCGATGGTCATGATGTGCGGCCGGATGCCGAAGGTCTGCGAGCCGAACCAGTTGCCGGTGCGGCCGAAGCCGGTGATGACCTCGTCCGCGATCAGCAGGATGCCATACTTGTCGCAGATGCGCTGGATTTCGGGCCAGTAGGTCTCGGGCGGAACGATCACGCCGCCGGCGCCCTGGATCGGTTCGCCGATGAAGGCCGCGACATTGTCGGGGCCGAGTTGCAGCAGCTTTTCCTCAAGCTGGCGGGCGCGGGCCAGGCCGAATTCGGCGGGCGACATGTCGCCACCTTCGGCCCACCAGTGCGGCTGGTCGATATGGGCGATGCCGTCGATCATGCCGCCATGGGCGTGGATCGGCTTCATCCCGCCAAGGCTGCCGCCGCCCATGGTCGAGCCGTGATAGCCGTTCCAGCGCGAGATGATGATGCGGCGCCAGGGCTTGCCCATCACATCCCAGTAGCGGCGCACCAGGCGGATGTTGGTGTCATTTGCCTCGGACCCCGAGCCTGCGAAGAACACATGGTTCAGGTCGCCCGGCGCGACCTCGGCGATCTTGGCGGCCAGCGCGATGGCGGGGACATGGGTGGTCTGGAAGAAAGTGTTGTAATAGGCCAGTTCCTCCATCTGCCGGGCGGCGACCTGGGCCAGTTCGCGGCGGCCGTATCCGACATTCACGCACCACAGGCCCGCCATGCCGTCGAGGATGCGATGCCCCTCGCTGTCGGTCAGCCAGACGCCCTCGCCCCGAAGGATGACGCGGGCGCCCTTGGCGGCCAGTGCCGCCTTGTCGGTGAACGGGTGGAAGTGATGAGCCGCGTCCAGGGCCTGCAGTTCGGCGGTGGGCAGGTTGTTGGTGATCATGTTCATGGCGCGGTCCTTTGCGGTCTGGCATCGCGCGGCACCCGAGTCGGCCGCCTGCCCCTGGGCGCAGGATAGGCCGGAGGCGGCGGGGCCGCAAGGAATTTGATCAAATTATTCCGTCAGCCGCGTGCCGCAAGCACGGCGCGGACCTGGTCGACACCCTGGGCGATGTCGCGCTCGATGGCCCGGGCGAGGGCCGCGCCGTCACCCGCGCGGGCGGCCGCGAGCACCTCGGCATGGCGGTCGGGCAGTTCCAGATCTCCGTAGCGGGCACAGACGATGCGCAGCGACGGGCCGAAGCGCAGCCAGAGCGAGCGCGCGAGGTCGACCAGCACCGGGGCGCCCGCCGCCTCGTAGAGCGCGAAGTGGAAGGCCTGGTTCCCGGCCAGATAGGCCGGGATGTCGCCCGCCCGGATGGCCCGGTCGACCGTGCCGTCGGCAGCTTCGAGCCGGGCCACAAGGGCGCCATCCAGATGCGGGGCGGCCAGTTCGGCGAGGCGGGGCTCGATGGCCAGCCGGGCAAAGGCCACCTGGTCGACCAGAGCCACGGTCATCGGCGGCACCAGCACGCGGCGGTTGTCCTGCGCCATCAGGGCGCCCTCGGCCACCAGCCGCCGGATCGCCTCGCGCACCGGGGTCATGCCGGCACCGAGATCGCGGATCAGGCCCTGGATGGTGACAGGCTGGCCGGGTTCCAGATGGCCGAACAGCACCATGTCGCGCAGCCGGGCATAGGTGCGCTCGTGGTCCGGCACCTTGCGCCCGCTGGCCCCGCCGTCCTCCATCGCATCCGCCTCCTGCCGACCGTTCCGCCCCTGTCGCATCGCCGGGCGGGGGAATCAAGCGCCCCGTCCGGGCTGCAGGCTGCGGGCCGCCGCCCTGCGCGCGCACCGGCGCGGCCCGCGCCTTGCCGCGGGCCAGCCCATCCCCTACACCCCTGTCATGGCCGAACCCGACCGCCCCGTGCCCAATCCCTATGCCTCGCGCCGCCTGTTCGCGCGGCTGTGGCGCGGCTGGCTGCGGCCGCACCGCGGTATCATGGCGCTGGCCTTCGCGGTGATGGTGGTCGAGGGTTCGACGCTGGGGGCGCTGAGCTATCTGCTGAAGCCGCTGTTCGACGATGTGTTCGCCAGCGGCGGCGGCGCGATGATCTGGTGGGTGGGGGGCGGCATCCTGGGCCTGTTCCTGCTGCGCGCCGTCACCTCGATCCTGTCGAAGGTGCTGCTGACCATCGTGGCGCAGCGCACCGCGACGGCGCTGCAGGTCGATCTGCTGCGCCATCTGCTGACGCTGGATCAGGGGTTCTTCCAGACCAACCCACCCGGCGCGCTGATCGAGCGGGTGCAGGGCGACACGGCGGCGGTGCAGGGCATCTGGACCGTGTTCATCACCGGCGCGGGACGCGACGCGATCGCGCTGGTCGGGCTGATGGTCGTGGCGGTGTCGATCGATCCGGTCTGGACGGCCGCCGCGCTGGTCGGAGCGCCGCTGCTGATCCTGCCGACGCTTGCGGTGCAGCGCTACATCCGCCGCAAGACCGGCGCGATGCGCGACCACGCGCAGGCCCGCGCCACCCGGCTGGACGAGGTGTTCCATGGCATCGAGGCGGTCAAGCTGAACGGGATGGAAGGGTATCAGACCGCGCGTTTCGCGGCCACGGTCGCCCGTATCCGCCGGGCCGAGGTGCGGATGGCGGCAGGCCGGGCCACCATTCCGGCGCTGATCGACGTGGTGACGGGTGCGGGCTTTTTCCTGGTGCTGCTGCTGGCGGGCCGCCAGATCGCGGACGGAACCCGCACCATCGGCGATTTCATGGCCTTCTTTTCCGCAATGGCGCTGACCTTCCAGCCGCTGCGGCGCCTGGGCGATCTGTCGGGATTCTGGCAGGTCGCGGCGACATCGCTGGAACGGCTGTTCCGGCTGTTCGACACCGTGCCGGCCCCGCGCGCCCCCGCCACGGCACGCCTGGCCCCCGGTGCACCCGAGATCGCGTTCCGCGACGTGGCCTTTGCCTATCCGGGCACCGGCGCCACGCTGTCGGGCCTGAGCTTCACGGCCCCGGCGGGGCGGATGACGGCGCTCGTCGGCCCCTCGGGCGCCGGAAAGACGACGGTGTTTTCCCTGCTGACCGGGCTGGCGCGGCCCGCGTCGGGGCAGATCCTGATCGGCGGGCAGGATGCCGAACAGCTGGCGCTGGCGGACCTGCGGGCGGCCTTTGCGGTGGTCACGCAGAACGCGGCGCTGTTCGACGAATCGATCCGCGAGAACCTGTCGCTGGGCCGCCCGGTATCGGACGACGCGCTGCGCGCGGCGCTTGATGCGGCGCGCGTCACCGATTTTCTGCCAGCGCTGGCGCAGGGGCTGGACACTCCGGCGGGACCGCGCGGTTCGGCCCTGTCGGGCGGCCAGCGGCAGCGCGTGGCGATCGCGCGGGCGCTGCTGCGCGAGGCCCCGGTGCTGCTGCTGGACGAGGCGACATCGGCGCTGGACGCGGGCACCGAGACCGCGGTGACCGGCGCGCTGCGCGCGGCCGCCGCCGGGCGCACCACGCTGGTGATCGCGCACCGTCTGGCAACCGTGCGCGACGCGGACCATATCGTCGTGATGGATGGCGGGCGGGCCGTCGACGCGGGCACGCATGACGCGCTGCTGGCGCGCGGCGGGCTTTACGCCGAACTTTGCCGCCTGCAGTTCGCCGCCTGAACCGGGGATGACACCGATGCGCCGCCTGATCACGCTGACCGGAACGGATGCCCTGCCCTTCCTGCAGGGGCTGGTGACCAATGACGTGCTGCCGCTGGGGCGCGGCGCGGGCATCGTGCATGCCGCGCTGCTGTCGCCGCAGGGCAAGTACCTGTCGGACTTCTTCGTGGTGAACACCGGCATCGCGCTGCTGCTGGACCTGCCCGAGGGACTGGCCGACGCGACGCTGCGCCGCCTTTCGATGTATCGCCTGCGCGCCGACGTGCAGTTCGCGCCCGCCGACCTGTCGGTGACGCGCGGGCTGGGGACGGCGCCCCCCGGCGCCCTGCCCGATCCGCGCCACCCGGACCTGGGCTGGCGGCACTATGGCGCGCCGTTGCCCGAGGCGGCGGTGGACTGGGACGCGATCCGCGTCGCCCATGTCATTCCCGAGACGGGGATCGAGCTGATCCCCGATGACAGCTACATCCTGGAGATGGGGTTCGAGCGCCTGCATGGCGTCGATTTCCGCAAGGGCTGCTATGTCGGGCAGGAAGTGACGGCGCGGATGAAGCACAAGACCGAGTTGCGCAAGGGGCTCGCGCGAGTCGGGCTGCGGGGCGAGGCGGCGCCCGGCACCCCGATCCTGGCCGAGGGGAAAGAGGCGGGGATGCTGCACACCCGGTCGGGCGACCGGGCGCTGGCCTATCTGCGTTTCGACCGGGCGACGGGCCCGATGACGGCGGGCGAGGCCGAGGTCACGCGGATCCCCGACTGAGGCGGCGGGCGCCTCAGCCCTTGATCGCCCCCGGGATCGGCGGCGTCACCTCATCCGGCATCGGGCAGAGATAGGGCTGGCGGGCCAGCCGCGCGGCGTGGTCGGCCCGGGCGGCCGCCAGCAGCGCCGGGCGTTCGAACAGCGACCGCGCCGTCGCCGCCATGATGCGGGCGGCCTGCACCATGCCCTTCTTCGCGGCGGGCGTCTTGCCCTGCGCGGTCAGTTGCCAGGAATGGAACGGCGTGCCGATGGCGCAGGTCGCGACCCAGGCCTGAACCGTGGGAACCGCCCAGGACACATCGCCCACGTCGGTCGAGCCCTGCGCGCCCGGCACCGCCTGCGCCAGGGGCACGACGAAATCGGCCAGCGGCAGATCGGCATCGAGCGGCAGGCCACAGCGCCGGAAGGTATCGGCGAAATGCTCATGCGTCAGGGTGGCCCGGATCGCCCGGGCGAAGGCGCGGTCGTCCTCGTCCCAGTCGGGCGGACCGAGTGCCAGGACATGTGCCTCCATCTCGGCCTCGAGCGGGGGGCAGGGCAGCAGGTTCGACACGGCCGAGACCACCTGCGCCGCGACCGTCGTCTCGGTCATCAGCGCGGCGCCTTCGGCCACCTTGCGCACCCGCGCCACCAGCGGCAGCAGTTCCGCCGCGTCCGATGCCCGGATCAGGTGGCGCACGACCGCATGGGCCTGCACCACGTTCGGCGCCGCGCCACCGGCATCCTGGTAGGCATAGTGCAGGCGGCAGCCATCGGGCATGTGCTCGCGCAGGTAGTTCACGCCGACGCTCATCAGTTCCACGGCATCCAGCGCCGACCGGCCCAGTTCGGGGTTCGCCGCCGCATGTGCCGCCCGCCCGGTGAAGACAAAGTCGATCCGGGTGTTGGCCAGCGCGCGGGGTGCCATGACCCCGGTGTAGTCCGCCGGATGCCAGGTGATCGCCGCCGCGACATCGGCAAAACACCCCGCGCGGACCATGAAGGTCTTGGCGGCGCCGCCCTCTTCGGCCGGGCAGCCGTAATAGCGGACCCGCCCCGGCAGGCCCTGCGCCCGCAGCCAGTCGGCCACCGCCACCGCCGCCTCCATCGCCGCCGATCCCAGCAGGTTGTGGCCGCAGCCGTGCCCGAAGCCGCCCAGGGGGCGGTGTTCGGCCACGCCGGGCGCCTGCCCGAGGCCGGGCAGCGCGTCATACTCGCCAAGGATCGCGATCACCGGTCCGCCGGTGCCCCATTCGCCCATGACGGCGGTCGGAATGCCCGCCAGCCCGTCGGCGATCCGCGCGCCATGCGCCTGAAGGGCCGCGCGGTGGGCGGCGGCGCTCTGCACCTCGGTATAGGCCACTTCGGGCGTGTCGAAGACGGCATCGGCCAGCCCCTCGAACGCGCCGCGCCGGGCCTCGATCATTTCCCACAGGGGATCGCTGTTGCGCATGTCGGGCTCCTTTCACGGCGGCAGACTGCACGGTTCCGCCGCCGGGGTCCAGCACCCGCCCCATGCGCCTCCGGCAGGCGTGCGGTCAGCCGTGGACCAGATGGATGCCGGGGCGCGCCGCATCGCGGCCGATGGCCCGGGCGCAGGTCCGCGCGATGTCGGCCGCGGTCATGCCGGCCCATTCGTACATCTCGCGCGGGCTGCCCTGGTCGATGAAACGGTCCGGCAGCGTGACCGTGCGCAGCCGTACGCCCCCGTCCAGCAACCCGGTGTTCGCCATATGCTCCAGCACCTGCGCGCCAAAGCCGCCGCGCGCGCCCTGTTCCACCGTCACGAGGGCGCCGTGGTGGCGCGAAAGCTGCGCGATCAGCGCGGCATCCAGCGGCTTGGCAAAGCGCGCATCGGCCACCGTCGCGGTGATGCCCTGCTCTGCCAGGCGGTCGGCGGCGGCCAGGCATTCGGCCAGGTGCCCGCCGAAGGACAGGATGGCCACATCCGCCCCTTCGCGCATCACCCTGCCCTGCCCGATCCGCAGCGGCACGCCCCGCTCGGGCAGGTCCACCCCGACGCCCTCGCCCCGCGGATAGCGGAAGGCGATCGGCCCGGCGTCATGCTCGGCCGCCGTGGCAACCATGTGGACCAGCTCGGCCTCGTCCCCCGCGGCCATGACCACCATGTTCGGCAGGGCGGCAAGAAAGCCGATGTCGAATGCCCCGGCATGGGTGGCACCGTCCTGGCCCACCAGCCCGGCGCGGTCGATGGCAAAACGCACCGGCAGGTTCTGCAGCGCCACGTCATGCACGATCTGGTCATAGCCGCGCTGCAGGAAGGTGGAATAGATCGCGGCGAAGGGGCGCAGGCCCGATGCGGCCATGCCCGCGCAGAAGGTCACGCCGTGCTGTTCGGCGATGCCCACGTCGAACACCCGCGCCGGAAAGCGCCGCGCCATGATGTCGAGCCCGGTGCCCGAGGGCATGGCCGCCGTGATCGCCACGATGCGCGGATCGTCGGCGGCCTGCGCGGTCAGCGCGTTCCCGAACACGGTGGTGTAGGCCGGGGCGTTCGACCGGGCCTTGGCCTGGGTGCCCGAGGCGATGTCGAACCGGCCGACGCCATGATACTTGTCGGCGCTCGATTCCGCCGGGGCATAGCCCTTGCCCTTGACGGTCAGCGCGTGGATCAACACGGGGCCCGTCGCCCGCGCCCGGGCCGCGCGCAGCGTGGCCAGCAGTTCCGGCACCGAATGGCCGTCGACCGGGCCGATGTAGGTGAAGCCAAGTTCCTCGAACAGCGTGCCGCCGCCGGGCATGCCGGTGACCAGTTGCCGGGCCTTGCGCGCATGGTCGCGCAGGGGGCCGGGCAGGACCGCCTCGAACCCCGCCGCAAGGTCGCGGAAGGCCGCGCCCGGCGCGGTGGTCTGCAACCGCGTCAGGTAGCGGCTCATCGCGCCGACGGGCGGGGCGATGCTCATGTCGTTGTCGTTCAGGATCACGAACAGGCGGCGGTTCAGGTGGCCCGCGTGGTTCATCGCCTCATAGGCCATGCCCGCGGTGATCGCTCCGTCACCGATCACGGCGATGGCATCGCCCGTGGGCATGCCCATGTCGCGCCCGACGGTAAAGCCCAGCGCGGCCGAGATCGAGGTTGACGAATGCGCCGCGCCGAACGGATCGAAATCGCTTTCCGACCGTTTGGTGAAACCCGACAGGCCGCCGCCCTGGCGCAGGGTCTTCATGCGGCTGCGCCGTCCGGTCAGGATCTTGTGGGGATAGCACTGGTGGCCGACATCCCAGATCAGCTTGTCCGCCGGGGTATTGAACACCGCGTGGATGGCCACCGCCAGTTCGACCACGCCCAGCGACGAGCCGAGATGGCCGCCGGTCTCGCTGACGACGCCGATCACCTCGGCGCGGACCTCGGCGGCCAGGCGGGCCAGGTCGCCATCCGACAGGTTTCGCAGATCGGCGGGGCCGGCCACGCGGTCGAGGATGGGTGTATCGGTCATGGTGGCCTCCCGTGTCAGGAAAAAAGGTGCCGCAGGCGGGACCGCCGCGGCACCAGGTTCCTGTCGCCAACAGGAAGGGAACCGGGCTGTGGTGGCCCAGGGTCCGGACCGGCGTATGGCCCGAACATCGTGCCCGCGCGCCTTGTGCCGCGCGGGATCGCGGACCGGGGGGCGGTCGGCCCGCCCCCCGGGTCAGGTCAGGCGGCGCGCGTGTCCGCCGGGGCCTCGATCACGAAGCCGAAGGGTGAGGGTGCGGTCTTGCTTTCGGGCGGCAGCAGCAGCCCGAGCAGGTAGATCGCGTAGATCACGATCATCACCCCGAACACGAGGATCGCGGCATAGCCCGCCCCCCGCATCATCTGACCCAGAACCCAGGACCGCAGCCGGGCGGACTCGGATTCCTCGTAATACGGTTTCTCCGACATGGTTTCCCCCTTACTGCATCGGCGCGTAGCCGTGCTCCTGTGCCCAGACGTACCAGTTGTCGACGACCGTGCCGGTCAGCAGGATGCCGATCCCGCCGGTCAGCGTGGTCAGCACCGCAAACCACCAGGCCCAGCGGTGGATGCCCTCCATCGTGGCGTTGAAGCCCATGGTCCAGCGCCAGAACAGGGCGGCACGCTCGGATGCCGTGCCGCGGTCGAAGATCTGTTCCAGTTCCCGGTCGCCGCCGAAGCGGGAGACCGCGAGGATCGTCGCCCCGTGCATCGCGAACAGAAGCGCCGAACCGTAGAGGAAGGCGATCGAGAGCGCGTGGAACGGATTGTAGAACAGGTTGCCGTAGGTGAGGCTGAAGGTGTTGGTCCAGTCGAGGTGCGTGAAGATGCCGTAGGGCACCGCCTCGGACCACGACCCCATCAGCACCGGGCGGATGAGGCCCAGCACCAGGAACAGCCAGATCGCGGATGCGAAGGCATAGCAGACGTGCTTGCCCATCCCCAGCGCCTCGGCCCGGAGCCAGGTGCGGACCCACCAGGTAAGCACGCTGATCAGCAGGAAGAACGAGGCGATCAGGAAGTATCCGCCCTCGGCCAGCGGCGGGAAGCGCAGGCCGTATTCCGGCGCCGGCGGGTCGAGCGACAACCAGAACAGGTCGCGCATGAACACGGCCGGGTTGAAGCCCGCCTGATGCCAGTACCAGGCGCCGACCATCGTGAACCAGATCAGGCCGGTGGCCAGGCTGATCACCCCCATGGCGCCCAGGTAGACGGGCCCGAGCTGGGCGTTTCCGAACCAGCCCAGCAGGGTCGAGAAACCGGCGCCGCGGGTGCGGTTGTCCAGTTCCACATCCTCGACCATGCCCATCTCGGGGGCGGCCCGCACCTGCACCTGGGTGAAGATGTTCTGATAGTTAGCCATTTACGCCTCCCTCGATGCCGGCCCACCACGGCAGCTCCAGCCACCAGTCCCACCAGACGACCCATTGATCGAACCAGATGGTGCCCGAGATCACGATGCAGACCGCCGACCAGAAGGCCGCGTTCAGCGCCAGCAGCAGGCCGAGGCGGTGGATGCCCAGCGTGCCGACCGAATAGCCGATCAGGTCGCGGAAATAGGTGTCCTCGTGATCGGGGGTGCGGACTTCCTTGCCCTTCACCGGATTGGCCGCCGACAGGATCAGCGACCCGTGCAGCGCCAGCGCCAGACACGTCGTGAAGAAGAACGTGATGGCGATCATGTGGGCGGGATTGTAGTGGAAGTTGCCGTAGGTGTAGCCCGTGTTCGACACCCAATCGAGGTGCGTCCAGATGCCGTAGGGGAAGGCATATCCCCAGGCGCCCATCAGCACGGGCCGGATCACGACCAGCGTGGTATAGGCCAGGATGGCGAAGCCGAAGGCGAAGGGCACATGATAGCCCATGCCCAGCTTGCGGCAGATTTCCACCTCGCGAAGGGCCCAGCTGATGAAGGCGCCATGCGCGCAGATCGTGATGATCTGCCACAGGCCGCCCTCGCGCAGCGGGGCCGCCGCCAGCCCGTATTCGATGGGCGGCGGGTTGATCGAGATGAGCCAGGGGTTCCACGTGCCCTGCAGGCTGGCCCCGTAGAAGATCAGGATGGTTCCGAGCGCCGCGAAGAAGAACGTCGTGACGCCGAAGAAGCCGACGTAGAAAGGGCCGACCCAGAAGTCGAACAGATTCCCGCCGACCAGCGTGCCACCCGGCACGCGGTATTTTCGTTCGAAGCTGAGCAGTGCCATGCTTCCCTCTCCGCTGTCCTTGGGCCGCATCCCGATGGGACGCGGGCCCGTGCCCGGGATAAGACTTGGTGTCGCTAAGCCCCCGCCCCCGGGATTTCCCCGGAGGCAGGGGTCAGGCCCGCGGCCGGACCGTCAGGCCCGCCCGCGGCGTTGGCCCTTGGTCACTCTGCCGCGACGCGGTTGTACTTCGTCGCCGCGATGTCGAGCCAGTTGTAGCTGGGCGTCGACAGCAGGACGAGGTGGATCATCGCTGCGAGCAGGAACAGGAACACGCCCTGCGCCACGAACACACGACGGGGATCGAAGATCAGCCAGATCTTGTAGAACTTGGACATGTCTCGTTCTCCCTCAGAACCACGGACGCCAGATGAACACGGCCAGGTGAGCGACAACGGCCACGGCCGAGAACAGCCAGAGCCCGCTCATGTAGACCGAGTGCAGTTCCTGAGCCTGCTGGTCGGTAAGACCCGTGAAACTCAGGTCGGATTTATCAGCCATACTACCCTCCGGATGGTCAGACTGAGGCCGCGTTCCCCACGGCCGGGGTATGCCCGGGCGGATTGCCCGGTCTTTGCACCCGCCCCCGGGAAAGGGGCGGATCGGGACCCCCGTCACCGGGGGAGTCTTGCCCCGGGCGCGGGGCGAAGGTCGGTTCCTGCGGATGCCGCAGGCGGGCCCGGGGGGCCCGGAAAGGGTCGCGCCGTCAGACGCGGATGATCTGGGCCACGATGCCGCGCGCATCCTTCAGCGCGCGGGCCAGCGGCCCCTCGTCGGGCAGCCGCCCCTTGCGCAGCGGATAGCTGGCCCAGACGGCAAGGCTGAACGGCAGCGCGATCACGAAGACCGGCGCGAAGTAGATCGCGTATTCCACGGCCCCCGCGCGCCGGGCGCGGCCCTTGGGAATGTCGATGCTGTAATCGGTCATGGTCCCTCCCTTTCGATTGCGTTCAGCCACCGCGCCGCAGCGCAGCAACGGTTTCAAGCACGACCCGTTCGGCGCCCTGGTCGAGCGCGGCCTTCTCGGCCGCGTCCCGCAGGTTGCGGGCCGCCGAGATGCGGGTCAGGATCGGATGGCCGGACACGATCCGGTCGAGTTCGGCCTGCGCGTCGGCATCCCAGGGGAAGTCGCGGCGCAGCGTGGCGGGGGTGGCCGCCGCCGCGTCCATCTCGGACCCCAGCGGCAGGATGTGGAACAGCGCGTCGAACAGGCCGTTGCAGACCTCCTGCAACAGGTAGACGGCCCCGGCATAGCCCATGAAGGGCGTCCCGGTGTGGCGGCGGATCGCGGCTCCGGGAAACGATGCCGGAATGAACACCGGCTGCGGCCCGTGGCCTGCCCGCGTCTCGGCCAGATACATCTTTTCGTTGATCGACCCCATCAGGATCAGCGGGCGGTCCTTGCGGATCATCGCGCGCACCGCCTCGTTGTTCGTCTTCTGCCCCGCCACCCGCGCCACCGCAAAGGCGCAGGGCAGGCCCAGGTCGCCTTCAAGGTAGTGCCGGATGCCCCGCGCATAGGTCTCGTTCGCCACGATCCCGAACGACGCCGTGGCAAAGAAATCCTGCGTCACCGACCGCCACAGATCCCACAGCGGTTTCAGCGTGCTGTGCTTCTCGCGGGCGATGAAGGGCTCGGGGTCCAGGCCCAGCAGTTCACCCAGCTTGCGCAGGAAGCGCGTGGTGCTGTCCATGCCCAGGGGCGCCTGCAGGTAGGGCTTGCCCAGAACCTCGCACAGGCCACGGCCGAATTCGCGGTACATGCAGATGTTGACGTCCGCATTCACCAGATGCCGCATCTCGGCCAGATGGGCGCCCAGCGGCATCACCATGTTGACCTCGGCCCCGATGCCCTCGACCAGGCGGCGGATCTCGTGCAGGTCCGACGCCATGTTGAAGACGCCGTACATCGGCCCCAGGATGTTGACGCGCGGCTTGTCCTGCGGCTGGCGCTTCATCTCGGGGGGCATGCGGCCCTTGGTCTGCCCGAACTCGGTGAACAGCCAGGTCATCGCGCGATCGGCGCACTGCCACTGGTCCTCGTCGATGGTGCGGGGCAGGAACCGCTGGATGTTGGTGCCCATCGGGGTCACGCCGCCGCCGATCATCTCGGCAATGCTGCCGGTGACGACCACCGCGGGCAGCGCGGGGTCGAGCGTCTTCCACGCCCGGCGCATCGCGCCTTCGGTGCCGTCGCGGCCCAGTTCTTCCTCGCCCAGCCCCGTCACCACGATCGGCAGCTCGTGCGGCGGCAGCGCGTCGGTGTAATGCAGCACCGATGTCACCGGCAGGTTCTCGCAGCCGACGGGACCGTCGATCACCACCTGCAAACCCTTGACGGCACAGAAGGCATAGATCGCCCCCCAGTATCCGCCCGCCCGGTCATGATCCTGGATCAGCATCAGATCATGTCCTCGGCCCTGGCCGCCTTCGCGGCCTTGTCGAGTTTCTTCTGGTGCTGCGCGCGGAAGTCCGGGCGCAGGTTCGGCGCGCCTTCCCAGATGCCAGCGGCATCACCCGTGCCCACACCCTCGAAGAACGCGCGCATCCCGTCCATCCGGGTCTTGCCCGCGATGGCGGCGTTCACCACCTGCCCCAGCGAGCCGGCCCCGGCAGGCCCCATCAGCGGCCGGGCCGAGATGAGATTCGTGAAGTAAAGTGCCGGAATCGCAAGCTCTTTCGCCTTCTGCACCACCGGGGTCGTGCCGATGGCCAGATCGGGGCGGAAGCAGTCCATCGCCGCCAGGTCGTCCTCGAGGCTGGCGCGGTAGCGCACTGTCACGCCGCGCGCTTCCAGCCAGTCGCGATCGGCGGCCGACCACTCCGACCGGGCGCAGGCGGTGCCCACATAGGGGATTTCCGCGCCCGACTCGATCAGCAGCCGGGCCACCAGCAGTTCCGACCCCTCGTAGCCCGACAGCGTGATGCGCCCGCGGACCGGGTTCGCCGCAAGGGCGCCCCGGATGGCCGGAAGAAAGGCGTTCTGCGCCGCCGCGATCTGCCCGGCCGACACCCCATGCGCCTCGCCGATGTTGCGCAGCCAGTCCGCCGTGCCGTCATGGCCGACCGGCGCGCTGCCCACCACGGGCCGCCCGGCCGCCCGGAATTCGCGCACCGCCGCCGTGTAGAACGGATGGATCGCCGCGCAGACCGCCGAATCCAGCGCGGCATAAAGTTCGCGCCATTCCCGGCAGGGCACCACCGGCCCCGCCGCCAGCCCCATCGGCGCCAGCAGCGCCCCGATCATCATCGGATCGGCGGGGAACATCTCGCCCAGCAGCGCCACGGTCGGCCGGTCCGACCGGCCCGCGGCGGGCGCCGCGACCGGCCCCGCCTCGATCTCGGCGCGCGCATAGGCCAGCATGGCGCCGGCCAGCACGTCCTTGGCCTCGGCATGGGTCGGCACGCCGAAGCCCGGCACGTCGATGCCCACGATCCGCACACCGTTGATCTCGTTCGGCAAAAGCCGCAGCGGCACGCCGCTGGCGGTCGGCACGCAGAGGTTCGTGACCACCACCGCGTCATAGCGGTCGGGATCGGCAAGTTCGTGAACCGCCTCGCGGATGTCCTCGAACAGCTTGCCGGTCACCAGCGTCTCGCTGTTGAAGGGCACATAGCCCACCGACCGCCGGGCGCCGTAGAAATGGCTGACGAAGGTCAGGCCATAGACACAGCAGGCGCTGCCCGACAGGACCGTGGCCACCCGCCGCATCCGCAACCCGACGCGCAGGCTGCCAAAGGCCGGGCACATGGATTGCGGTTTGTCATGAGGGCCCTGCGGATAGTCCTTCGCATAGCGGTCAAGGATCTCGGATTGCCCGGCGGCCCGCGCCGCCGCCGCCATTTCGGCCGCGCCCGCATGACAGCCCATGCCATCCGCCGGGGTCGCGGCGGGGCCCGCGTCGATGGTGCCGACCGTGGTCAGCCCCGTGTCGCCCGCGCTGTCATAGGCCACTTCCGTCACTTGCCGCCCTCGCCTGAGGAAAGCCGCGCAAGCGCCTGGTCCAGAAGAGAAAGGGCACGAAGATCAAGCATCGTCATACACCACTTCCAGCGATGCCTTCAGCACCGCGTTCTTGCCCCGCATGTCGGCATCGGATGCCGGGGTCAGCACGAAATCCGCGCCTGTGGTCTCGGCCGAGAACAGCCCCAGCAACCCGTCCTGCGTCAGCGGCCGCGGCCGCACCGGGGGCGCCCCGGCCACCGCCTCGGCCAGTTGCGCGAACAGCGGGCCCCACTGGCTTTCGTAGGAGCCGACAATCTGATAGTTCGCGGATTTCTTGCGCAGGTCGTCATCCTGCGGGATCGCGGCCAGCACCGGGATCTTCACCGCCTCGGCAAAGGCCGCGGCCTCGCCCGTGCCATCGTCCTTGTTGATCACAAGGCCTGCGATGCCGACGTTGCCGCCCAGCTTGCGGAAGTATTCGACCGCCGAACAGACGTTGTTGGCGACATAAAGGCTCTGCAGGTCGTTCGATCCGACCAGGATCACCTTCTGCGCCATGTCCCGCGCGATCGGCAGGCCGAACCCGCCGCAGACCACGTCGCCCAGGAAATCGAGCAGCACATAGTCGAAGTCCCAGTCATGGAACCCGAGCTTTTCCAGCAGCTCGAAGCCGTGGATGATGCCCCGCCCGCCGCAGCCGCGCCCCACCTCCGGCCCGCCAAGCTCCATCGCGAACACGCCGCCGCGCTTGAAACAGACATCGCCGATCTTGACCTCCTCGCCCGCCAGTTTCTTGCGGGTCGAGGTTTCGATGATCGTCGGGCAGGCCTTGCCGCCGAACAGCAGGCTGGTGGTGTCGGACTTGGGGTCGCAGCCGATCAGCAGCACGCGCTTGCCCATCTCGGCCATCATGTGGCTGAGGTTGGCCAGCGTGAAGGACTTGCCGATCCCGCCCTTGCCGTAGATCGCGATGATCTGGGTCTTCTTCGACGGCGGATCCTGCGGAACCTCCAGCGTCGGCTCCTCGGCCGCCTCGGCGCGCAGCCGTGCATCGAAGTCCTTGAGGTTGGGCACGTCGGTCATCAGTGGCTCCAGTCCAGGATCATCTTCAGGCAGGCGGGTGAGGTGAACGCGGTCTCGTAGGCGGCGGGCGCATCGCGACAGTCGGCGCGGTGCGTGATCAGCCCGTCCAGCGACAGCGCGCCCGCGCCGATCAGCGCGCGCGTCGCGGTCAGATCTTCGGGCGTCCATTCGGCGGCGATGCGGATGCGCGCCTCCTTCATGAAGGCGGGGGGGAAGGCGAACGAGATCGGCTGGGTATAGAACCCCGCCAGCACCACCTCGCCGCCCTTCGCGATGCGCCCGATCAGGCTGTTCAGCAGCCCCTCGGCGCCCGAGGCGTCATAGATGGCGCGATAGTCGCGGCGGGAATCGGCCTCGGGGTCGAGGACGGGGTAGCCATCGCCGCCCGCGCGGCGGTCGGGGTTCACCTCCCACACCGTGGGCGGCGCGCCCCCTGCGGCCAGCGTCAGCCGGGCCAAGAGGCGGCCCAGCACGCCGTGGCCGACGATCAGGTCGGGAAGCGCGGTGTCGAACCCGGCCAGGGCATGGCGCGCGGTCGCGGCCAGCGCCAGCAGCGCACCCTCGGCCCCCATGCCCGCCTCGATCCGCGTCACGCGTGCGGCCGGCGTCACCAGGTGCCGCGCCGCACCACCGAACAGGCCCCGCACCGGCAACCCGTCGCGCGGACCAAAGCAGTTGGCGCCCGGAACAAAGACCGTCTCACCCCCGCGAAAGCCGCTGTCGGGCCCGGCATGCACTACGCGCCCCGCCGCCTCGTAGCCCGGGACAAGCGGATAACCCATGCCCGGAAACGGCGGCATCGTACCGGACCAGAACAGTTTTTCGGTGCCGGTCGAGATGCCGGAATGGTCGATCTCGACCACCAGATCGGCAGGGCCCGGTTCGGAGAGCGTCAGCCCCCCGAGCGCGAGCGCCTTGGGGCCGGACAGGATGACGGCCGTGGTTTCCATCGTGTTCTTCCTGCGACGGCGCCCCCTTTCCCCATGGCGGGAGTCGGCCGGGTCGCTTAAGTGTCAGTTTAGGCTTACATCACATACTGTCAACTATATTAGACATACGGATGTCACGACCGCTGCGCGACGACGGTCGATGTGACGAAGGGGCGCGGGCCGGGGTGGCTGCGGATGCCGGTGAACCCGGCCAGCGCCAGATGCCCCGCGATCGCCTCGGCCGAACGGGTGCGGCCGGTCTGCATTGCCGCGCAATAGAAGGCAAAATACACATCCGTCGCCGGATCGGGCCGGGCTCCGCCCGACATCGGCTCGGACACGATGACCCGCCCGCCCGGCGGCAGGGCCGCGTGAACCCGCGCCAGCAGCGCCGCGACCGTGGCATCGGAATGGTCGTAGAGCACGCGCACCAGGCTGATCGCATCGGCCCCGCGCGGCAGGTCATCGTCGCGGAAACTGCCCGGCACACGGGCGATTCCCGGCGGCAGCCGCGCGGCGTCCAGCACTGCGGGCAGGTCGAACAGCGTCAGCCGCAGCCCCGGGTGCGCCCGCGCCACCGCCCGCAGGAATGCGCCGGTGCCGCCGCCCACGTCCATCAGATGCGCCACGCCCCGCAGATCGGCCAGGCGCAGCGTATCCTCGGCCACCAGCGTCTGGCTGTCTTCCATCAGGCGGGAATAGCGCGCGGCAGTCTCGGGATCGGCGGCCGCCCCGGCGCCAAAGACATAAGGCCAGAATCGCGCCAGTTCGGGCGCCGTCTCGCCGCGCAGGAAGGCCACGGGATCGGCAAGATCGCGGTAGAGCACCGCATGATGGCGCACCATCGCCGACAGGCCGGGCACCCCGAGGAAGGCCGCGCCCCGATGCGACAGGCGGAACCGTCCGTCGCGCATCCGCCGCAGCAGGCCGAGCGCGGCCCCCGCCTGCAGCAGCATCTGCATCCGGTCCTCGGTCAGCCCGGCAGGTCCCGCAAGGTCGCTGGGCGACCGGGGCACGGTCAGGCGGGGCAGCAGGTCAAGCTCGACCAGCGCCATCAGCGCCTGGCTGCGCACGAAGCCCTGGACCAGATCGAACATCGCCGCGCCCTCGGCCCGGACGACGCGCGACAACAGCGGCATGCGCGCCGCCCATGCCTGGAACCGCCGCGAACCCATCAGCCGCGTCACCAGGCCCGGCGACGCGGCAGGCAGGCGCGTGTCAGGCAGGCTGACCATCGGTCAGCCGCGCGGCACGGCGGGCGCGACCGGCGTCATCCGTTCGGCATACTTGCGCACCATCGCGGCCAGCATCGCCTCGCCCCGGCAGGACGGGATCGACGCGATGGCACCCGACAGGATGTCGCGCAGATGCCGGATCGCCCCGGGCACGCCCAGTTCCGACACCGCTGACGGGCGGGCATGCGCGGCATCCTGCCCGGCGGGCTTGCCCAGCGTCTCGGCATCGTAAAGCGCGTCGCGAAGGTCGTCGGCCACCTGGAACGCCTCGCCGATGCGGGCGCCCAGTTCCTGCCAGGGTTCGGGGTCATGGCCGGCGGCCAGCGCCCCCATCTGGGTCGCCGCAACGAACAGCGCCCCGGTCTTGGCGCGGTGATAGGCCCGCAGGTCAACCTGCGTCTCGCTTTCCCAGCCCTGCCCGGCGCAGATCCCGCCCGGCATGCCGCTGCGCGCCGCGAGGATCCGCACAAGCCCCAGCGCGCGGGCGGCATCATGCCCGGCGGCAGCGGCCAGCGTGTCGAAGGCCAGGATGATCAGGCTGTCGCCCGCCAGAACGGCCAGCGGTTCACTGAACGCGCGATGCACCGTGGCCTTGCCCCGCCGGGTGTCGGCATCGTCGAAACAGGGCAGGTCGTCATGCACGAGGCTGGCGCAATGGATCAGTTCCAGCGCCGCCGCCGCCGCATCGGTCAGGCCCGGGCGATCGTCGCCGCAGGCCAGGGCGACCGAAGTCAGGATCGTGGGCCGGATCCGCGCCCCGCCGGGCAGCACCGCATAGGGCAGCGCCGCCGTCAGGCGGGGCGGCGCGTCGGCCCCGCGGGCCGCGTCAAGCGCCCCAAGAATGGCCGCCTCGATGCGGGCCTCGATCAGCGCGGGTGTGGCGGGCGGCGCGGTCATGGGGACGGCCTTTCCTGATGTGTCAGATATTTTGGACACCAATGTGTAATTCATACTGGACAGACAGGGTCGGCGAGTCAACACTCCCGCCATGGACAGGCCCGCAATAGCTGCCGCGACCGGCCGGCGTGTCGTGGTGATCGGCGCCGGAATCGGCGGCCTGTCAGCAGCGCTCCGGCTGTCGGCGGCCGGTTGCGAGGTGACCGTGGTCGAGGCCGCACCGACCCCGGGCGGCAAGATGCGCACGGTCCCCAGTGCTGCGGGTCCGGTGGATGCCGGGCCGACCGTCCTGACGATGCGCGGCGTCTTCGACGCGCTCTGCGCCGATGCGGGCACCGCCCTCGATGACCACTTGCGGTTGATCCCGCTCGACTGCATCGCCCGGCACTGGTGGCCGGGGACCGGCCCCCTGGACCTGTTCACCGATCCCGCCCGCAGCGCCGAGGCCATCGGCGCCTTCGCCGGGCCGCAGGCCGTGGCGGATTTCCGGCGGTTCGACGCCCGCACCCGGCTGGCCTATGCCGCCTTCGACGGGCCGGTGATGCAGTCGGCCCGGCTGTCGCCCGCCGCGCTGGCCCGCGCCGCGCTGGTGGCGCCCGCGCTCTGGCCGATGCTGGCGCCGGGCATGACGCTGGCGCGCTGGCTGGCGCTGCAGTTCCGCGACCCGCGCCTGCGCCAGCTGTTCGGGCGCTATGCCACCTATGTCGGCGGCTGCCCCGATGCCTCGCCCGCCGTGCTGTCGCTGATCTGGCAGGCCGAGGCGGCAGGGGTCTGGGCGGTCGAGGGCGGGATGCACCGGCTTGCACAGGTGCTGGCGGACCTGGCCCGCGACCGGGGCGCGCAGTTCCGCCACGGCGCGCGGGCGGTGCGGATCGCCGAGCACTGGGGGCATGTGTCGGGCGTGCACCTGGCCTGCGGCACGCAGCTTCCTGCGGATCATGTGGTGTTCAACGGCGATCCCGCCGCGCTGGCTGCGGGGCTGCTGGGCCCGGCGGCACAGGCCGCCCTGCCCCGCGGCGCCACGCAGCCCCGCAGCCTGTCGGCCCGGGTCTGGAGCTTTGCCGCCATCCCGCGCGGCCCCGACCTTGCCTATCACAACGTGTTCTTCACCCCCGACCCGCAGGCCGAATTCGCGCCGCTGCGGCGCGGCCAGGCGCCCGAGGCCGCATCCTTCTATGTCTGTGCCCAGGACCGCGCCGCCGCGCCGCCGCCGCCGGGCCGCGCCGAGCGGTTCGAGATCATCCTGAACGCGCCGGCGGGCACCGCCGCCACACCGGAAGAGGACCGCCGATGCCACGCGATGATGCGCGACACCCTGGCCAGCCACGGGCTGACCTTCGACCCCGAACCGCAACTGGCGACGATGGCCGCACCGGCAGATTTCGCGCGGATGTTCCCGGGCAGCGGGGGGGCGATCTACGGCCTGTCGCCGCACGGGCTGACGGCCAGCTTCCGGCGCCCGGCGGTGGCGACCCGGCTGGC
Source organism: Paracoccaceae bacterium (assembly GCA_019454225.1). Classification (NCBI taxonomy): domain Bacteria; kingdom Pseudomonadati; phylum Pseudomonadota; class Alphaproteobacteria; order Rhodobacterales; family Paracoccaceae; species Paracoccaceae bacterium. The sequence goes on from CP075370.1 coordinate 3,019,947, forward strand.
CGGACTGTGGCTCTGCGGCGGGGGGGTGCATCCGGGGGCGGGCGTGCCGATGGCGGCGCGGTCGGGATGGAACGCGGCGCAGGGCGTGCTGATGGCCCCTGCTTCTCCGTCCCGGTCGGGCCGGACGGCTATGCCTGGTGGTATGTCGACGGGGTCTCCGACTGCGGCACCCGCGCCGTCTCGGTCATCGCCTTCATAGGCTCGGTGTTCTCGCCCTGGTACCGCTGGTCCGGGCGGCGCGACCCCGAGAACCATGTCTGCATCAACGTCGCCACCTATGGCCCGGGCGGCCGCTTCACCATGACCGACCGGGGCCGCGCCGCCCTGCGCCGCAGCGACCACAGCTTCACCGTCGGCCCCTCGTCGCTGGCCTGGCAGGACGGCAGGCTGGTCATCGAGATCGACGAATGGGGCGCCCCGCCGATGGTGACGCCGGTGTGCGGGCGCATCGTGCTGACCCCCGCCGCCCTGACCACGGCCAGCGTCGACCTTACCCCCGACGGCGCGCACCGCTGGCGCCCCTTCGCCCCGGTGGCCCGAATCGATGTCGCCCTGTCGCAGGGCCACCGCTGGCAGGGGCACGGCTATTTCGATGCCAACTTCGGCAGCCGCGCGCTCGAGGCGGATTTCGACACCTGGACCTGGGGGCGCTACCCGCTGGCCTCCGGCGCCGCCTGCTTCTATGACGCGCGGCGCCGCGACGGGTCGCGCCTGGCGCTGGGCCTGCACATCGCCCCCGACGGTACCGCGACCGAGATCGCCGATGCCCCGCCCGACACGGCGATGGCGCGCACGCTCTGGGGCATCGCGCGCCGCACCCGGGCCGATCCCGGCACCCGGCCCCGGCAGGTCATGGCGATGCTCGAGGCGCCGTTCTATTCCCGTGCGCTGGTGCGGACCGTCCTGAACGGCGAACCCACCACCGGCGTGCACGAGGCGCTTGACCTGCGCCGGTTCCGTGGTCCCTGGCTGATGCCGATGCTCGCGGTCCGCGTGCCGCGCCGCGCCGGCTGGACCTTTCCGCCCGGCTGATGCGCGCTCAGCGCGCAGCCGTGCCGGGGTTCATCCGCCACACCGCCAGGTTCAGCGCGCCCGCCACGGTCACCCAGACCAGGTAGGGCGCGAACAGCAGGCCCGCCACCGGATCCAGCAGCCAGAAGCTGACCGTCGTCAGCGCCACGAACAGCCACAGGCCCCCCATCACCACCATCGCCGCCCCCATCCGGTGCAGGCCGAAGAACACCGGCGTCCACAGCGTGTTGAACGCGATCTGCGCGGCCCAGAAGGCCAGCGCCTGCCCCGACCCCGGCAGCACCGCGATCCGCGCCGCCGCCACCGCCATGCTGATGTAGAGGATCGTCCAGACCACCGGAAACACCCAGCCCGGCGGCGTCCAGACCGGCTTGCGCAACCTGTCGTACCAGGCGCCGGGTTCGAACATCGCCCCCGTGGCGGCCGCCGCGCCGCAGGCGGCAAGGAAGGTCAGGAACAGGCCCCAGTCCATGATGGCGTCCTCCGGTCAGGCAGGGTGAACCTGGCACCCCGCAACCGAAGGGCAACAGATGGCAGCATCTCAGGTCGCGCGGCCCACCGCTGGCGACAGCGCGCCAAAGATCCGGTCCATGTGCTCGGTCAGGTAGATGCGCAGCCAGGGCGTGAACCGCGCGGGGTGGCGTTGCACCTCGGCGGCCAGGTCGTAGAGGTCGATCCAGTCCACCGCCGCGACCTCGGCCGGGTTCGGCGCCACCGCCAGGCCCTCGGGCGCCTCGGCGGTGAACACCTCCACCACCTCGTGCTCGGTCAGCCCGCCACCCACTTCGGCGCGGTATTCCACCTGACCGGCCGGGGCGACCGACAGACCCCGGATGCCCAGTTCCTCGCGCAGGCGGCGGCGGGCGCAGGCACCCGCCTCCTCGCCCCAGTGGGGATGGGTGCAGCAGGTGTTCGCCCAGAGACCCGGCGTATGGTATTTCGACAGCGCGCGCTGCTGGATCAGCACGCGCGACCCACGCATCACGAAGACCGACACCGCCGGATGGCGCAGCCCGCGCGCGTGAACCTCCAGCTTGTCCATCGGCACCAGCCGCCCGTCCAGCCAGGCCGCGATCATGCCGGGAAAGGGGGCGTTCATGTCCAGACCGGCGACACGAGGCGCGTCAGATGCGCAAGGTTCTTCAGCCCGATCTTGATATGCGCCAGCGGACGCGCCGCGACCAGCTTCTTGTTCATGTAGGCCTCGAACGTCAGGCGCTGCACGTCGACGTCGTGGCAAAGGCTCACGAACCGTTCCCGGCGCTCGTCCGACCTGTAATAGGCATCCTGCATCGACCGCAAGACCTTGAAGACGGTCTTGTGCTCCTTCATGAACAGCTTGCGTGCCAGCGCCAGGTCGCGGGCCCGCCCCGACCGCAGGACGGCCAGCGCCGCGGTGGCCGCCACCCGGCCGCCCACCATGGCATAATAGATCCCCTCGCCCGAGGATGGCGCCACCACCCCCGCCGCATCGCCCGCCAGCACCACGTCGCGGCCGTTGTCCCAGCGGTCCAGCGGCCGCAGCGGGATCGGCGCGCCCTCCTTGCGGATCGTCTCGCATCCCGTCAGGCCCGACATCGCGCGCAGCGCCGCCGTCGCCTCCTTCAGGTCGACACCATCCTTCTCGGTGCCCATGCCGACGCTGGCATGGTCCCCGTGCGGGAATACCCAGCCATAGAAATCGGGGCTGATCCGGCCGTCATAGATCACGTCGCAGCGGCGCGGGTCATAGTCGGCATTCGCCGCGCGCCCCGCCACGGGCGCCGCGATGATCTCGTGATACGCGATCACATAGGGGATGTCGCGGCCGCCCGGCACCTCGGCCCGCGCCACGGCCGACCGCGCCCCGTCGGCGCCGATCACCACGCGCGCGGCGGTGCGCCGCTCGGCGCCCGTTGCCTTGTCGCGCCAGACCACATGCGTGCCCTCGGCATCGCGCTCGACCCGCAGGAAGGTGCCGGTCAGACGCACCGCCCCGGCCTGTCCGGCCCGGTCGCGCAGGAACTCGTCGAAATGCTCGCGGTCGACCATGCCGACGAACCCGTTCTCGATCGGGATGTCGACGGCCCGCCCGGTGGGCGAGATCATGCGCGCCGTGGTGATCCGGGCGACGATCTGGCTGTCTGGGATGGCGAAATCCGCGATCAGGCGCGGCGGAATGGCACCGCCGCAGGGTTTGATGCGCCCGGCGCGGTCCAGGAGCGCCACCGACGCCCCGGCCCGCGCCGCATCCTCGGCCGCCGTCGCCCCCGACGGGCCGCCGCCCACAACGAAGATGTCATATGTCATGGCGTCACTCCCCCGGCACCATCGCCGCATGCGGGGCGCGGCCCCCGGCGGGCACCAGCACCCGCACAGCCATCAGCGCCGCGACCAGGAACAACCCCGCCTCGGCCAGAAACACCGCCCCGAAGGCGGCCGCATCGGGCAGCAGGTGGCGCAGCAGGTCCACCGCTGCGGCCCCCGTCAGCCCGCCGATCCCCGCCGCGATCGCCTGCGACGCACCCCAAAGGCCCATCCGCGTGCCCTCGCGCGCGCCGCGACCCTCGCCCGCAAGCGCCATCATCGACCCGATGGCGGCCACCGCGAACATCCCGTTGAACAGGCCCAGCATCACCACGGCGGGCACGATCAGCGCGCCGCCGCCCCCGCCCAGCCCGGCAATCACCACCAGCGCCGCCGCCGAACCCAGGCACCCCGCCACCACCCAGACCCGCAGCGACCCGATGCCCAGCCCCGTCGCCGCGATGCCCACGGCCAGCATGCCCAGGAACACGCCGCCGTTCTGCGCGCCCGACAGTTGTGTGGTCTCGCCCGGGGTCAGCCCGAACACGAGGCCCGCATAGGGTTCCAGGATCAGCTCCTGCATGAAATAGGCGGTCATCGACAGGAACACGAAGATCGTGAAGGCCCGCGCGCGCGGCTCGGCCCAGACCTCGGCCAGACCCTGGCGGAACGGCATCGGGCGGCCCTCGGACGGGGCGGCGGACACCCGCGCCTCGATCCCCGCGACGGCCAGCGCGGTCAGCGCCACCGCGCCCGCGCAGACCACCGCCACCACCTCGACCAGGCGCAGTGGCGTGTAGGGGTCCAGGAACCGGCCCGCCACCGTGGCCGTCACCGCGATGCCGAAGATCATCATCAGCCAGGTGATCGTGGCCGCAGCCGCACGGCGGCGCGGATGGGTCGCCGTCGCCAGCAGCGCCAGCAGCGAGGTGCCCGATGCCCCGACCCCTGCGCCGATCAGCGCATAGGCCAGCACCGACAGCGCAAGGCCGGGCCAGAAGGCGCCCGCCATCACCATCACGCCACAGGCCGCCGCCAGCCCTCCGGCCGCCAGCATCGCCATGCCGCCGACAATCCACCGCGTCCGCCGCCCCGAGGTATCGCTGCGATAGCCCCAGACCGGCCGCGACAGCTGCACGCCATAGTGCAGCCCCACCAGCAGCCCCGGCAGCACCGCCGGCAGCGCCAGTTCCACCACCATCAGCCGGTTGAGGGTGGAGGTCATCAGCACCACCACCGCCCCCAGGCTCATCTGCACCAGCCCCAGCCGGGCAATGGACAGCCAGCTCAGCATGGCACCCCCCCGCGGCGGGCGGGGCACCCCGGGCGCAAGACCGGCAAGGGCGGGCAACCGGCCCTCACGCCAGCCCCCGCAGGGCGAAGGCAGATACCATCATGCCCGCCACATACATCACCACGCCCACGCCGTTGTACCAGGGCGCGCGGCCCTTCGGATCGCGGAACAGCACGCGCATCGCGGCGATCTGGCCCAGCAGCAGCACGAACACCGCCAGCGCATGCCAGGGCTTGCCCCAGATCACCAGCAGCGGCACCACCACCGCCTGCGCCATGCCCATCACCGTGCAGGCCACCCGCGCCGCGACCTCAGGGCCCAGCACCACCGGCAGCGACCGCACGCCATGCTGGCGGTCCCCCTCCAGCGCCTTGAAATCGTTCAGCGTCATGATGCCATGCGCGCCAAAGGCGTAAAGCGCGGCGATCGTGACGACCTCGAAGGCAGGCGCCCCCGCCGCCATCACCGCGGCCCCGGTGAACCAGGGCAGCCCCTCATAGCACAGGCCCACCAGCCCCGGACCCCACCAGCCGGACCGCTTCAGCCGCACCGGCTCGGCCGAATAGGCCCAGGCCGCCAGCACCCCGGCCACCGTGGCGCCGAACCCCCAGGGCCCCAGCTGCCAGCCCACCGCCAGCGACAGCACCGACATCGCCAGCGCCACCCACAGTCCCCAGCGCCCCGGAATCCGCCCCGAGGGGATCGGGCGCTGCGGTTCGTTCACCGCGTCCACATGCCGGTCGCACCAGTCGTTCGCCGCCTGGCTCATCCCGCAGACGATGGGCCCGGCCAGCACGATGCCCAGCACCACCAGCCCCCAGTTCGCCGCGATGTCGCCGCCCGACGACACCACGCCGCACAGATAGGCCCACATCGGCGGGAACCAGGTGATCGGTTTCAGCAGCGTCAGCAGGGCCCGGGGTTCGGGCAGGCGACGGGGCGACTGTAAGGCAAGCGATACGGTCATGTGTCAAGTAAACAGGACAGTCACGAGTCGGGCAAGGGTGCTGGCGCCGCAGGTGTCAATTTTTCCTGACAGTCAGGACCGGTAGACCGCGAACCGGCAGCAGGGCGCCCCCATGGCGGCGCAGCAGGTCTCCTCGACCCGCGCGCGCGGCCAGACCAGGCTGCGGAACAGCCGCTCGAACACCGCCACATGCCAGTGGCACAGCGGCGCGGGCGCCACCTCGCCCGCGATCAGCGGGTTCCGCGCGATCTCGAACACCAGCGGGCGCCGCGTGGCGATGCGGAACCCGCCGGACCCGGCGAAGGTCCAGGCGTGGCGGTCGATGGCGGCGGCCAGCAGGCGCGCCCCGACCGCACCGGGCAACAGGCGCAGGCCCGTCCGGACCGGCGCCGGAATCCGGTGCAGCCGCACATAGTCGGCTACCCCCTGCCCCGCCAGCCGCAGCAGCCCCGCCGCCTGGCCGGGCGCCAGCGCCCGCAGCGTGCGATGCACCGCCGCGGCCTCCGCCTCGGGCCACATGCCCGCATCGGGCGGCGGCGGCGCGACGCCCGCCTGCGCGAACACCTGGTCGCGGAACGCCCGCCCCGCGTGCCGGTCCAGCACCGGCACCAGTTGCAGCAGCGCGTTCGGCCCGATCAGGCCGACCGGCGCCGCCCCGGCGACAGGCGCCGCCGCCGACAGGTCAACCGGCAGGCTGGTCAAGGCTTTCCGCCATCTGCGCGCGCCCGCCGCCGCAGGCCATGGGTGCGGCGCCATCCCCGGGCATCCGGAACGCCGCGCGTTCGGCCGCCCGTTCCTGCATCTGCGCCTTCACCGCCTCGCGCCGCTCGGCCGCCCGTGCGGCACGGTCGGCGCTGGCCTCCCAGTCGGCCATCTGCGCCTCGGCGATGGTGCGCGTCTCGTCGAAGTGGAAATCGACCTTGCCCTTGGTCTGCGGTCCCCAGTAGCCCGCCTTGCCAAGGTCATAGAACGTGCGCCCCACACCCGCCTTCAGAAAGGCCTTCAGGCATCCCAGCAGATAGCGGCGGCGGTACCCGGTGCCGCGCCAGGGATAGTGGAACAGCGCCTTGCGCATGTAGAACCGGCGGTAGTTCTTCATCACCCCGTCCAGCAGTTCCCCCCGCGTCATCGCGGCCGGCTTCATGATCGGCGTGACGAAGTTGTATTTCGAGAAGTCGAACACCTCGACCTGGTCGCGGATGTCCTGGAACAGCGGCGTGAAGGGCCAGGGCGTGTACATCGACCAGTTGGCAAGGTCGGGCTGCCAGTCCCAGGCCATCTGGAAGGTTTCCTCCAGCGTCTCGGGCGTCTCGTTGTCCAGCCCCACGATGAACTGCGCCTCGGTGAAGATGTCGGCCTCGCGCAGCAGGCGGATCGCCTCCTTGTTCTGCGCGACCGTGGTTTCCTTGTTGAACAGGTCCAGCTTCATCTGCGCCGCCGCCTCGGTGCCCAGCGAGACATGCACAAGCCCGGCCTGCCGGTAGAACTTCAGCAGGTCGCGGTCGCGCCAGATGTCGGTGACGCGGGTGTTGATGCCCCATTGCACCCGATCGGGCAGGCCGCGCGCGATCAGTTCCTCGCAGAACTGCACGAACTTCTTCTTGTTGATCGTCGGTTCCTCGTCCGCCAGGATGAAGAACCCGACGCCATGGTCGTTCACCAGACGCTCGATCTCGTCGACCACCTTCTTCGGGTCGCGCACCCGGTAGTCGCGCCAGAACTTCCACTGCGAACAGAACGAACAGGTGAACGGGCAGCCCCGCGCCATGTTCGGGATCGCGACACGGCGGTTCAGCGGAATGTAGGTGTATTTCTCCCAGTCGAGGATCGACCAGTCGGGGTCGATGGCGTCAAGGTCCTTGACCGTGCTGGCCGCCGGGGTGGCCACGATCTCGGCGCCCTCGCGAAAGGCGATGCCGCGCAGCTTGCGCCGGTCGGCGGGCCAGCGCCCCTCGCGCACCGCGATCGCCAGCGCCTGCATGATCTCCTCGCCCTCGCCGCGCACGATGACATCGACCCAGGGCGCCTCGGACAGGACCTGCCGGTACATGAAGGTCGCATGCACGCCCCCCAGCACGCGCAGCGCCTTCGGGCAGACCTCCTCGGCGATGCGCAACACCTCCTCGGCGGCATAGATCGACGGGGTGATGGCCGTGACGCCCACGATGTCGGGCGCAAGCGCGGCCAGACGCGCCCGCAGGTCGCCGGGGGAAAGGTGATGCGTCATCGCGTCGACGAAATGGATGTCATCGAATCCCGCCCGGCGCAGGTGTCCGGTCAGATAGGCGACCCAGGCGGGCGGCCAGTTGCCCGCGATCTCGGCGCCCCCGGAATGGTAGTTCGGATGGACAAAGACGATCCGCATGGCGCCCTCCGCATGACTGTCAAGTCAGGTTGACAGTTTGGCGACGCATCGGGATTGACATGGATCAATCCGGCCCTGCCGGGGACCGAAATCTTGACGATTGATGAATCCGAAATCGCAAGTGACTGATTTCATGGGAACGGACAGGGCGTCCCACGATGGGACGCCCCAGCAGCGCGACCGCCGCGCCCTATTCCTCGCCCTTGCTCAGCAACCCGTACTTGCGCAGCTTCACATACAGCGACTGGCGCGACAGGCCCAGCATCTCGGCCGCCGCGACGCGGTTGTTCCGCGTCAGTTCCACCGCCGTCTCGATGCACATCCGTTCGACCACGTCGGCCGTCTCGGCCACGATGTCCTTCAGCTTGGCCGATCCGACCAGCTCGACCACCGAACTCGACCCGTCCTCGGTTCCGCCCAGCCCGCTGCGCCGCATCGCCTCGGCCCGGCTGGCATCGCGCACCACAAGGGCCAGCACCGGCTGCGGCCGGTCGTTCAGCCAGGTCGCCGAAATCTCCACCGCCACCTGCGCCTGGAACATCGTCACCAGCCGCGTCGCATACATCCGCATCCGTCCGGTGCGCTTGGCGTTCTCGATCAGCACCTTCAGGTCGACCGCCCCGCGCAGCAGGAAATCGGCCAGCGAACGCCCCCGCACGGCGGCCAGCCCTGAACTGTCGGTCATGTTCAGGAAGGATTCGTTCGCGCCGCGGATCAGCCCGTCGCGGTCGGCGAACACGATGCCGTCCACCCCCTCGGCATAGAGCCGCCCCAGCGCGTCGCCCAGCTCGTCCGCCGCCGGGCGCACCTGTTCCACGACATCCAGCCGGCACAGCAGCAGCCGCTCGCCCGCGGCACGGAACACCAGCGGAACCATCATCACCCGCTTCTGGCTGCGCCGGGCCTGCATCTCGATCGGGGTGGCCGCATCCGCCGTCGCAAGGCTCGCCATGGTTTCCAGCAGCTCGCCGCGCCGACGCCCCACGAACTCCTGCGCGACCGCCGCCCCCAGAAGCTCGTTGCGGGTGCCGCCCAGGAGGTTCGCGGCCACCTGGTTCAGGTCGGCAATCCGGCCCGTCGCCATCGACACCAGCAGAATGGCGTCGCGCGTCATCTCCATCAGCACACGATAGCGCGTGTCGATCTCGCGCTGCGCCTCATAGTCCTTTTCCAGCGCCAGCTGCACCGACACCAGCTTCTGCTGGATCTCGGCGATGGCCCGCATGTCGCGGCCCAGCATCAGCACCGATTCATCCCCCGGCAGGCGGTGCAGCGCATAGCGCACCGGAAAGCCTGCGTTGACCGCATCCTCATGCGTGATCTCGACGGCCAGCGAGGTGCCTTCCGGCGCCTCGTGCAGCTGGGTCAGGCGGCGGTCGAGCTTCTGCACGCTCTCGGGCGTCAGAAGCTCCCGAACCTGGCGGCCGACCCAGGTTTCAAGCTGCCCGAAGGACCGGTGATGTTCATTCACGAGAACCGAGATGACCGCGCCGTCGCGGGTCACATGGAGTGCGATATCCGACGCGGTCGATATGACCTCCGCCAGAAGATCGGGCGCGAGCATGGGTATCGACCCGCCGCTCAACATCGCACTTCCGTTCTTCAACACAACATCCGATCGTCACGTGCCGCCTTTGTCCACCCGGGCGCCGGTGGCTTTCACGCCCGCTTCCGTGCCCTGACCTCTTCGCTTGCCCGCAGGCCACAGGCCGCCAGTGCCTGTCCGATATCCGTCGCTGCCGCGTCGGCCCCTACGGCGGAGGCCACGTCCGGCACCCTTTGCAGGATTCCGCCGCCGATCACCACACACAGGTCGTCCGGCCCAAGTACTCTAAGTGTTTCTACAAATCTGCCCAGTTGCGCAAGGTGGCTGCTTCCCGAAGCGGAAATCAGCGCACCGTCGAAGTGGATCGCGGCGAACAGCGCCGACAGTTCCGCGCGCGATGGCGCCAGCGCAAGCCGAACCGACACCCCGCAGCGGCGCAACTGGCCCAGCAGCACCAGCGCCCCCAGCGTGTGCTGTTCCCCCGGCGCCACGCACAGCAGCACGCAGGTCTCCCGCTCGGGCAGGGCGGCATCCGCCGTCCAGGCGGCGCCGATGGCGCGCAGCATCGACTGCAGCCGGGCCGAGGCCAGCGTCACCTCGGCGAACCCCAGCCGGTCGTCGAGCCATTCCTCGCCCAGCTGCGCCGCGGCCGCGGGGATGTAGAGGTCCGAGATCGCGGCGGGCGACACCTTCTGGCGCACCAGTTCGCGCAGGAACCCGCCCATCACCGCATCGTCGGCGGATGTGGAAGACCGCACGAGCGCTTCGAGAATCTCGGGGCGCATCACCATGTCCGCAGCACTGCGGCGCGCGGCCAGCAGTGCGACGACCCAGGATGCGAAATCGATCACCCCACCCTCCCCGGCTTTTCCCCGACGGGTCGGTCCCGGCGACGGATGCAGGTCGAAACTGTAACGCTGATCCTGCATTCCACAAGCTCCGGCTGGATGCGGCAATCTGCTCGTCGATCTGCGCGGAAGGGCGACAACCGGGCGCGCGCAGCCCGCCCCCGTCTCGCCCCCAACAGTCGGACAGCCGGGCAGAAATGTCAAAGCAAATTGACACCCGACCACGGGAACAATCTGCGCGGCACGCGGAATCCATTCAACACATTATTTTATAACGTCATTCTTGAATTGCAGAAACCAAGCGCATCCTTGGCGCCGAACCGCATCGGCCCCCCAAGGTGTAAGTTTTTATTGACACATGGGGCCGCAGGGCTAGGCTTGTCCGGCGAGATGCCTGGATGACATCCCGACCGCCAATCCGAAAGCCCACGATGCCCCGCACAGCCCGACAGCGCGCCCCGCTCTACACGCCCGAAGAACGTGCACGTCGTGACGCCACGGTCTGGACGCTGGTGCAGGGGATTCTGGCGCCGCTGCAGTTCCTGGCCTTCGCGGTCAGCGTGGTGCTAGTGTTCCGCTATCTCTGGACCGGCGAAGGTTACGGCGCGGCGACCGTCTCGATTCTCGTCAAGACCGGGTTCCTCTATGTCATCATGGTCACCGGCGCGATCTGGGAAAAGGTCGTGTTCGGGCGCTACCTGTTCGCGCCCGCCTTCTTCTGGGAAGATGTCTTCAGCTTTGCCGTGATCGCCCTGCACAGCGCCTATCTGGTGGTGCTGTGGCGCGGCGACGCCGGACCCGCCGCCGAGATGGCCATCGCCCTGGCCGCCTATTTTGCCTATGCAATCAATGCCTTCCAGTTCCTCTGGAAACTGCGCATGGCGCGTCTCGACGCGGCCGCCATGGCCCCCGGCGGGGTGCCCGCATGACCGCCGGATGCACCGACACCCCCGTCCTGCGCGAGCGCGGCCAGCGCGAGGTGTTCTGCGGCCTGACCGGCATCATCTGGCTACACCGCAAGATGCAGGATGCGTTCTTCCTGGTCGTCGGCAGCCGCACCTGCGCGCATCTGCTGCAATCGGCGGCGGGCGTGATGATCTTTGCCGAACCGCGCTTCGGCACCGCGATTCTCGAGGAAAAGGATCTGGCGGGGCTGGCCGATGCCAACGCCGAACTTGACCGCGAAGTGGCCCGCCTGCTGGCCCGCCGCCCCGACATCCGGCAACTGTTCCTCGTGGGGTCCTGCCCGTCCGAGGTCATCAAGCTCGATCTCGCCCGCGCGGCCGAGCGAATCAATGCGGCCCACGTTGGCCGGGTGCGGTGCTACAACTACTCCGGGTCCGGCATCGAGACGACATTCACGCAGGGCGAGGACGCCTGCCTGGCCGCGCTCGTTCCGGCACTTCCGGCGAATCAGGCGCGCAGCCTGATCGTCGTGGGTGCCCTGCCCGATGTGGTCGAGGACCAGATGCTGGGCCTGCTGTCGGCCATGGGCATCGGCCCGGTCAGCGTGCTGCCCGCGCATCGTGCGGCCGACGCGCCGGGCGTGGGGCCAAACACGGTTTTCGCGCTGACCCAGCCCTTCCTGGGCGACACGCATGCCGCCCTCGTGCGGCGCGGCGCGCGGCCGATCCCGGCCCCCTTCCCCTTCGGCGAGGCCGGGACGACCGCCTGGCTGGCCGCCGTCGCGGCCGAATTCGGCGTGGACCCCGCCCTGTTCGAGGCGGTCACCGCCGCGCCGCGTGCCCGCGCCCGAAAGGCCATCGCCGCCGCCGCCGAGACGCTGCGCGACAGGTCGGTCTTCTTCTTTCCCGACAGCCAGCTTGAAATCCCCCTCGCCCGGTTCCTGACCGTCGAGTGCGGGATGCGCGCGGTCGAGGTGGGCACGCCCTTCCTGCACCAGACGATCCATGGCCCCGACCTGGCGCTCCTCCCCGCCGGTCCGGTCATCTCGGAGGGCCAGGACGTGGATCGCCAGCTTGACCGCGCGCGCGCGGCACGCCCGGATCTGACGGTCTGCGGCCTCGGCCTTGCCAACCCGCTGGAATCCGAGGGCTTGACGACGAAATGGGCCATCGAACTGGTGTTCAGTCCGGTGCATTTCTACGAACAGGCGGGCGATCTTGCCGCCCTGTTCGCCCGGCCGCTCCGCCGCCGCGCGGCGCTGCGCCAGCACCCGAACCGGCTGGAGGCGGCGGAATGAAACTGACGCTCTGGACCTACGAGGGGCCAACCCATGTCGGCGCGATGCGCGTCGCCACCGGCATGACGGGCCTGCACTATGTGCTGCACGCGCCGCAGGGCGATACCTATGCCGACCTGCTGTTCACGATGATCGAACGGCGCGGCCAGCGCCCGCCGGTCACCTACACCACCTTCCAGGCGCGCGACCTGGGGGCCGACACGGCGGGCCTGTTCATGCAGGCCGCGCGCGAGGCCGAGGCGCGGTTCAAGCCGCAGGCGATGATCGTCGGCGCCTCCTGCACCGCCGAACTGATCCAGGACGATCCGGGCGGTCTGGCCGAGACCATGGGCCTGTCGGTGCCGGTGATCGCGCTCGACCTGCCGTCCTACAGCCGGAAAGAGAATTTCGGCGCCGACGAAACCTTCTACCAGATCGTCAAGGCACTGGCCCGCCCGATGCCCCGGACCGAGGCGGTCACCTGCAACCTGCTGGGGGCCACCGGCCTGGGTTTCCGCCACCGCGACGATGTGGCCGAGGTCACGAAGATGCTGGCCGACATGGGAATTTCCGTCAACGTCTGCGCCCCGATGGGTGCCAGCCCGGCCGATGTCGCGCGCATGGGCGCGGCGCATTTCAACGTGCTGCTCTATCCCGAAACCGGCGAGACGGCGGCACGCCACTGCGAACGCGCCTTCGGGCAGCCCTGGACCCAGGTCGTGCCCATCGGTGTCGGCGCCACGCGGGATTTCCTGGCCGAGGTGTCCGCGATCACCGGCCTGCCCGTCCGCGCCGACGAAAGCCGCCTGCGCCAGCCCTGGTGGTCCGCCTCGGTCGATTCGACCTATCTGACGGGCAAGCGCGTCTTTGTTTTCGGCGACGCCACGCATGTCATGGCCGCCGCCCGCATCGCCCGCGACGAGATCGGGTTCGAGGTGGTGGGCATCGGCGCCTACAACCGCGAATTCGCCCGCCCCCTGCGCAGCTTCGCCAAGGGGTTCGGGATCGAGGCGCTGATCACCGACGACTATCTGGAGGTCGAGGAGGCGATCGCCGCGCTCGCCCCCGAACTGATCCTCGGCACCCAGATGGAACGCCACATCGCCAAGCGTCTGGGCATTCCCTGCGCCGTGATCAGCGCGCCCGTGCATGTGCAGGATTTTCCCGCCCGCTACAGCCCGCAGATGGGCTTCGAGGGTGCGAATGTCATCTTCGACACCTGGGTGCATCCGCTTGTCATGGGGCTTGAGGAACATCTGCTGACGATGTTCCGCGAGGATTTCGAGTTTCACGACGCGGCGGGCGCCTCGCACCACGGCGGCAAGGCCGTCGCCCGGCCCGAGGATGCGTCCCCCTCCCCCGTCACCGCCCCCACGGCGGCGGCTGCCGCCGCCGCGCCCGTCCCTGCCGCCACCGGTGCGGATGTGATGGTCTGGCTGGCCGAGGCCGAGCGCGAATTGCGCAAGATCCCCTTCTTCGTGCGCGGCAAGGCGCGCCGCAACACCGAGAAATTCGCCGCGGACAAGGGCCTGAGCGAAATCAGCGTCGACACCCTCTACGAGGCAAAGGCCCATTATGCGCGCTGAGACGAACATAAGGCCCGCCTACAGCGTGGTGATCGTCACGCTCGATGCGCATGCGGCAGGCCCGGCGGCCCGCATCGCGCCGCGCCTGCAGCGCGATTTTCCGGGCCTCGTGGTCAGTGTCCATGCAGCCGCCGAATGGGCCGAGAATCCGGCGGCGCTGCTGCGGGCGCGGGATGCGGTGGACCATGCCGACCTCGTGGTCGCCAACCTGCTGTTCATCGAGGAACACATCCAGGCGATCCTGCCCAACCTTCAGGCCGCCCGTGACCGGGCCGACGCCTTTGTCGGCGTCATCGCCGACCCCTCCGTGGTCAAGCTGACCAGGATGGGCGATCTGGACATGGCCCGCCCGGCCACCGGCGTCATGGCCTTCCTGAAGAAGCTGCGCGGCAACGCCCAGCCCTCGGCCAGTTCGGGCGAAAGGCAGATGACGCTGCTGCGCCGCCTGCCAAAGATCCTGCGGTTCATCCCGGGCAAGGCGCAGGACCTGCGGGCATGGTTCCTGTCGATGCAGTACTGGCTCGGCGGGTCGGACGACAACATCGAACAGATGATCCGCTTCCTGGTCGGTCGCTACGCGACCGTGGCGGGCTGGAAGGGCGCGGCGGCGAAGGCGCCGGTCGATTACCCCGATGTCGGCCTCTACCATCCGCGCCTGCCCGGCCGCATCACCACCCGCGCCGCAGACCTGCCGCGCCCGGCCGGGGCAAGGGGCACGGTGGGCCTGCTGCTGCTGCGCTCCTACATCCTCGCGTCGGACTGCACGCATTATGACGCGGTGATCGCCGCACTCGAGGCGCAGGGGCTGGCCGTGGTGCCCGCCTTCGCCGGGGGGCTCGACGGGCGCCCCGCGATCGACGCCTACTTCCGCGACACGCGCGGCACCCGGATCGACGCGCTTGTATCGCTGACCGGCTTTTCCATGGTGGGCGGCCCCGCCTACAACGACAGCCCCGCCGCCGTCGCCGCGCTGGCCGCGCTGGATGTGCCCTATGTCGCGGCGCATCCGCTGGAATTCCAGACCCTGGGGCAATGGGCGGCCTCGGGCGGCGGCCTTGGCCCGGTCGAAACCACCATGCTGGTCGCCCTGCCCGAAATCGACGGCGCCACCAATCCCACGGTGTTCGCCGGGCGCCACGGGATGGATGGCTGCAACGGATGCGCGCGGCGCTGCCGCCCGGGCGCCGAGGCGCGCGCCATGGCGCCCTGCACCGAACGGATCGGCGTGCTGGCCGACAAGGTCGCCCGCCTGGTGCGGCTGCGCCGGTCGCGTGTCGCCGAACGCAGGGTCGCCGTGGTGCTCTACGGCTTTCCGCCGAACGCGGGCGCGGTGGGCAGCGCCGCCTACCTGTCGGTGTTCGAAAGCCTGTTCAACACGCTGCACGCGATGGCGGCCGAGGGCTATGCCCTGACCCCGCCCGCCACGGTCGAGGATCTGCGCGCGGCGGTCCTGACCCCGGCCCATGGCCAGGTAGCCGCCGTGGCCGCCCATGTGCCCGCCGACAGGATCGTGGCCGACTGTGCCTGGCTCGACGAGATCGAGGCCGTCTGGGGCCCCGCCCCGGGCCGCCAGCAATCCGACGGGCGCGGCGTCTTCGTGCTGGGCGCGCGCTTCGGCAATGTCTTCGTCGGCGTCCAGCCGGTCTTCGGCTACGAGGGCGACCCGATGCGCCTTCTGTTCGAGAAGGGCTTTGCCCCCACCCACGCTTTCGCGGCCTTCTACCGCTGGATCCGCCAGGATTTCGCGGCCGACGCGGTGCTGCATTTCGGAATGCATGGCGCGCTGGAATTCATGCCGGGCAAGCAGGCAGGGGCGTCCGGCGCCTGCTGGCCCGACCGGCTGATCGGCGGGCTGCCCAACATCTATCTCTATGCCGCGAACAACCCGTCCGAGGCGACGCTGGCCAAGCGGCGGTCGAACGCCATCACGGTGACGCACCTGACCCCGCCGCTGGCCTCGGCCGGTCTCTACAAGGCGCTGGCCGACCTCAAGGACAGCGTGACGCGCTGGCGTGCCGCCACGCCCGACGACCCGGCCCGCGCGGATCTGGCCGCGCTGATCGCCACCCAGGCCGAGGCGGTGGACATGCCGGGCCAGGACCCGGATGCGCTCTGGCTCAGGCTTCTGGAAACCGAAGGCGCGCTGATCCCCGACGGGCTGCATGTGATGGGCCGCCCGATGCCCGCAGAACAGCGCGCCCGCATGCTGCAGCTCATGGGCCTCTCGGGCGATGCGGCGGCCCGCGCCGAGGCGCTGTTGCGGCAGTCCTGCGAAATTCCCGCCCTGCTGGCGGCGCTGGGCGGGCATTTCATTGCTCCCGTCCCGGGCGGCGACCTGATCCGCGCGCCCGAAATCCTGCCCACGGGGCGCAACATCCACGCCTTCGATCCGTTCCGCATGCCCACCGCCTTCGCCATGCGGGACGGCGCCGCGCAGGCGGCCCGGCTGCTTGCCGCGCATCCCGCCCTGCCGCGCACCGTGGCGCTGGTGCTCTGGGGGTCGGACAACATCAAGTCCGACGGCGGACCGATCGCGCAGGCCCTGGCGCTGATGGGCGCGACCCCCCGGTTCGACAGCTACGGCCGTCTCTGCGGTGCCGACCTGATCCCTCTGGCCGATCTCGGGCGCCCGCGCATCGACGTGGTGATGACGCTGTCGGGCATCTTCCGCGATCTCTTGCCCCTGCAGACCCGGATGCTGGCCGAGGCGGCCTGGAAGGCCGCCACCGCCGACGAACCCGAGGCGCAGAACTTCATCCGCGCGCATGCCCTGGCCTATGCGGCCGAGATGGGCGTCGACATGGAAACCGCCGCCCTGCGCGTGTTCTCGAACGCCGAAGGGGCGTATGGCGCCAACGTCAACACGCTGGTCGGTTCCTCGGCCTTCGGCGTCGAGGACGAACTGGCCGACGCCTACGAGGCCCGCAAGTCCTTCGCCTATGGCCGCAGCGGCAAGGCGGTGAAGAATGCGGGCCTGCTGCAAAAGGCGCTGCGCGACGTGGACCTCGCCTACCAGAACCTCGAATCGGTGGAACTGGGGGTCACCACGGTCGACCACTATTTCGACACGCTGGGCGGCATCGCCCGCGCGGTGAAACGGGCACGGGGCGGGGCGGAAACGCCGGTCTACATCGGTGACCAGACGCGCGGCGCGGGCAAGGTGCGCAGCCTGCGCGAACAGATCGCGCTGGAAACCCGGTCGCGCAGCCTGAACCCCCGCTTCTACGAACCGCTGCTGACCCATGGGGCCGAGGGCGTGCGCCAGATCGAGGCGCATGTGACCAACACGATGGGCTGGTCCGCCACGACCGAGGCGGTCGAGCCCTGGGTCTACCAGCGCCTGAGCGAGACCTTCGTGCTGGACGAGGCCATGCGCCGGCGTCTGGCCAGCCTCAACCCCGAGGCATCCGCCCGCATGGCCAACCGGCTGATCGAGGCGAGCGAACGCAACTACTGGCAGCCCGATGCCGCAACGCTGGCCGCCCTGCGCGGCGCGGCGGACGAGCTTGAGGATCGCATGGAAGGGATCGCGGCAGAATGACGATGCAGCCGATAGCCCCGACCCCGACGCGCGGGGGCCCCGCCCCCCGCACCCCCCGGGATTTCCCCGGACAGAAGCAGAGGAACAGCGCATGAGCCCCAGGGACGAGATACCGGACCTTCGCGGTCTGGACGGCGACGGCTCGGTGCAGGTGCATCAGGACGCCGCCCTGAAGATCGAGGGCGCCAAGGTCTTTTCGGTCTATGGCAAGGGCGGCATCGGCAAGTCGACGACCAGTTCCAACCTGTCGGCCGCCTTCTCGATGATGGGCAAGCGCGTGCTGCAGATCGGCTGCGACCCCAAGCACGACAGCACCTTCACCCTGACCGGCAAGCTTCAGCCCACGGTCATCGACATCCTGAAGGAGGTCGATTTCCACGCCGAGGAACTGCGCCCCGAGGATTTCGTGACCATAGGCTTCAACGGCGTGAAATGCGTCGAGGCGGGCGGGCCGCCTGCGGGCACGGGCTGCGGCGGCTATGTCGTGGGGCAGACCGTCAAGCTCTTGAAACAGCACCACATGCTCGAGGATACCGACGTGGTGATCTTCGACGTGCTGGGCGATGTGGTCTGCGGCGGGTTCGCCGCGCCGCTCCAGCATGCCGACCGCGCGCTGATCGTGACGGCAAACGATTTCGACAGCATCTATGCGATGAACCGCATCATCGCGGCGGTGCAGGCCAAGTCGAACAACTACAAGGTGCGGCTGGCCGGATGCGTGGCCAACCGGTCGCGCGAGACGAACGAGGTGGACCGGTTCTGCGAGAAGGTCGGCTTCAGGCGCATCGCGCACATGCCCGACATCGACGCGATCCGGCGCAGCCGCCTGAAGAAGAAGACGCTGTTCGAGATGGACGCCGACGAGGACGTGGTGCGCGCCCGCGCCGAATACATCCGGCTGGCCGAGGCGCTGTGGCGGTCGACCGAGGCCGCTCCGCTGACCCCGGCCCCCCTGCCCGACCGCGAGATCTTCGAACTGCTGGGATTCGACTGATGGATGCCTGGTCCGCCACCCGCGCCCGGGTCGAGGACTACTTCGACCGCTCCGCGACCCAGGTCTGGGCGCGGCTGACCAGCGACGCGCCGGTCAGCCGGATCCGCCAGACCGTGCGCGAGGGCCGCGACGCCATGCGCGCGCTGATGCTGTCGCGGCTGCCCGCCGATCTGGCGGGCGCACGCATCCTCGACGCGGGCTGCGGACCGGGCGTGATGACGGCGGAACTGGCGGCGCGCGGCGCCGACGTGGTGGCAGTGGACATCTCGCCCCGGCTGATCGAGATCGCCCGGGCCCGGCTGGCCCCCGACCTTGCGGCCCGCGTGACCTTCGTGGCGGGTGACATGCTGGCCGACCGGGGGCGGTTCGACGCCATCCTCGCGATGGACAGCCTGATCTACTACGCCGAGCCCGACATCCTGCGCGCCCTGTCGGACCTGTCGGCGCGGTCCGGCCGCGTCGTCTTTACCGTGGCGCCCCGGACCCCGGTGCTGATGGCGATGTGGGGCGCGGGCAAGCTGTTTCCCCGCGCCGACCGCTCGCCCGCCATGGTGCCCCACGCCCATGCGCGGCTGGCCCGTGGCCAGCCCGGCCTGTCCCGCGTCGGCCGCGTCGCGCGCGGCTTCTACATCAGCGAATGTCTGGAGGTGGCGGCGTGATCGTCACGAAGAAACAGGTCCAGTCGCTCACCCTCCGCTGGCTGCCCTTTGCCGACGCGGCCTCCGAGGGGCTGCCGCTGGGCCAGCTCCTGCGGCTGTCGCTGTTCCAGGTGTCGGTGGGCATGGCGATGGTGCTGTGCCTCGGCACGCTGAACCGCGTGATGATCGTCGAGTTGTCGGTGGCCTCGCTGGTCGTGGCCTCGATGATCGCCATTCCGGTTCTGGTCGCGCCCTTCCGCGCGCTTCTGGGCTTCCGCTCCGACACCTATCGCAGCGCGATCGGGTGGAAGCGCATTCCCTATCTCTGGTTCGGCAGCCTCTGGCAGATGGGCGGCCTCGCGGTGATGCCCTTCGCGCTGATCGTGCTGTCGGGCGATCATGTGCATGACGTGCCCTTCGCGGGCGAGGTGCTGGCGGCGCTGGCATTCCTGATGACCGGCCTCGGCCTGCACATGACGCAGACGGCGGGTCTGGCGCTCGCCTCCGACCGCGCCACCGACGAGACGCGCCCCCGCGTGGTCGCGCTTCTCTATGTGATGTTCCTGATCGGCATGGGGATTTCGGCGCTCGTCGTGGGCTGGCTGCTGCGCGACTACAGCCCGCTCACGCTGGTGCGGGTGGTGCAGGGCTGCGCGCTGGCCACGCTGCTGATCAACCTCGTCGCGCTGTGGAAGCAGGAGCGCGTGCGCCCGATGTCCGAGGCCGAGCGCAGCGCGCCCCGGCCTCTGTTCCGCGACGCCTGGGCCGACCTGATGGCCGGCGGGCAGGCCGGGCGGCTGCTGGCCGTGGTCGCGGTGGGCTCTCTGGGCTTCAACATGCAGGACGTGCTTCTGGAACCCTATGGCGGCGAGATCATGGGGCTGTCCGTCGCCGCCACCACGCTGCTGACCGCGATCTGGGCCGCCGGTGCGCTGGCGGGCTTCGCGCTGGCGGCGCGCTGGCTGACCCGCGGGATGGACCCCTATCGCATGTGCGGGCGCGGCATCCTGATCGGCATCGCGGCGTTTTCCGGTGTCGTGTTCGCGGCGCCGCTGGGATCGCCGGTGCTGTTCTACGCCGGGGCCTGCGGCATCGGCCTGGGCGGCGGCCTGTTCTCGGTCGCCACGCTGACCGCGGCGATGACGATGCCCGCACAGGGCATCGCGGGCCGGGGCCTGGCGCTCGGCGCCTGGGGCGCGGCGCAGGCCACGGCGGCGGGCCTGGCCATTCTCATGGCCGGCGCGCTCCGCGACGGCATCGGCGGCCTCGCGATGGGCGGCCACCTCGGCACGGCGCTGGCCACCCCGGCCTTCGGCTATTCCTTCGTCTACCACCTCGAAATCGGACTTCTGTTCCTCACCCTCGTTGTGCTCGGCCCGCTGGTGCGGCTCGGGCGTCTTTCCCCTTCCACCCAGGGCGGCCCGGCCAAGATCGGTCTTGCCGACCTGCCTGCCTGACCAAGGAGGACCATCATGGTTGGCGTCACATTCTGGGGCAACTTCGACCTCGCAAGCCTGTCGATCTGGCTGTTCTGGGGGTTCTTCGCGCTGCTCATCTACTACCTGCAGACCGAGAACATGCGCGAAGGCTATCCGCTGGAAACCGAGGACGGCGCGCCCGCGCCGAACCAGGGGCCCTTCCCGGTGCCCGCACCCAAGACCTTCCTGCTGCCGCACGGCCGGGGCACCGTGACCGCCCCGAACCACGCGCGCGAGGCGCGCGAGGTCGCGCTGGCCCGGACCGCGACGTCCGACGGCTTTCCCCACGCCCCCACCGGCGATGCGATGAAGGACGGCGTCGGCCCCGCATCCTGGGCGCCGCGCCGCGACCTGCCGGAACTCGACGGCCACGGCCACAACAAGATCGTGCCGATGGCGCGGGCCGAGGGCTTCATGGTCAGCGCGGGCCGCGACCCGCGCGGGATGCGCGTGCAGGCCAATGACCTGGCCTTCGTGGGCACCGTCAGCGATCTCTGGGTGGACGCGCCGGAACAGCTTGTGCGCTATCTCGAACTGACACTCGGCACGGGCGAAAAGCGGCTGGTGCCGATGCCCATGGCCAAGATCGAAGGCGACCGGGTGCGCGTCAACGCCCTGTCCTCGGATCTCTTCGCGGGCATCCCCGCCACCCGCTCGACCACCGAGGTCACCATGCTCGAGGAAGACAAGATCTCCGGCTACGTCGCCGGGGGCCTGATGTATTCGGCCGACAAGCGCGCCTCGAAATGGCGCGCGCTGTTCGGCTGACCTGACCGCCCCGGGGCCAGCCCAGGGCTGGCCCCGGCCCCGTCACGAACCGGAGACCTGCGCCCATGTCTCACGACGATTTCGCCTTCGAAACCCACCCGGGGCTTCCCGCCGATCTGCCGCGCGGCGAGACGATCCTGTGGCAGGGCCGCCCCGACACCCGTGCGCTCGCCATGCAGGCCTTCGGACTGCGGTGGGTGCTGGCCTATTTCCTGCTGGTCGTGCTGTGGCGCGCCGGCGCCGGGGCTTCGGCTGCCGGGCTGCCCGGGGCGCTGGCCTGGGGCCTGCCCTATGTCGGCCTTGCCCTCGGGGCCGCGCTGCTGATCCTGGCCCTTGCCTGGGCACAGGCCAAGGCGACGGTCTACACCATCACGACCGCGCGCGTGGTGCTGCGCGTCGGGGCCGCGCTGTCGGTCACCTTCAACCTGCCGTTCCGCCAGATCGCGGGCGCCCAGCTTGACCTGCGCCGCGACGGAACCGGGACCATCGCGCTCGACATCCAGGGCGACACGCGGCTGTCCTATCTGGTGCTCTGGCCGCATGTGCGCCCCTGGCGCTTCCCCACCCAGCCCGCGCTGCGCGCGATCCCCGATGCCGCGCGCATCGCCCGGCTTCTGGCCGAGGCCGCCGAAACCCGCCTGTCGCAGCCCGAGGTGCGGCGCGAGACCGGGCCCGCAACCGCCGTCGCGGCAGAATAGGAGGGAACGCCATGGCCACCTTCGACGCCCAGCCCGCCCTGAAGCACCGCGACCGCGAGATGATCCCGCGTGTCCTTTTGCGCGCCATGGCGGCGCTTGTCGCCGCCACGCTGGCCGTGGTCAGCTTCGCGGTGCTGACAGGCCGCGACACCGTGGGCCAGCCCGCGCCCGCCGCCATCCTGTCGGAACGCACCATCGCCCTGATCGGCGGCGGTGCCCAGGCGGTGACCGTGCTCGACGCCGACGGGAACGTGCTGGCCGATCTTGCCCACGGCGGCTTTGTCACCGTGGTGCAGAACGGCCTGATGACCACACGCCGCCGCCACGGGCTGAGCCCCGACCTGCCGGTGCGGCTGGTGGCCTATGCCAACAACCGCCTTGCCATCGAGGACCCGCTGACGGGGTGGAGCGTGGAACTCTACGCCTTCGGCGGCGACAACAGGGCGGCCTTCGAACGCCTGCTGGCGCGCTGAACCTGCCAGACGCGGGCCAGACGCCTGCCAGACCGATGCCAGGCAAAAGAAGACGACAAAAAACAAGGGAACCAGACACATGGGACTTTTCACGAAGGAAAGGGAAGAGGTGCCTGTCACCGTCGAGGTCAGCCACCGCTTCGAAAGCCTGCACGCGCATGTCCGCTTCAACAACGGTGCCGTCGTCCATCCGGGCGACGAGGTGCTGGTCCACGGCCGCCCGATCCTGGCGGCCTGGGGCGAGGTGATCAGCGAGGACCGCACCGCCACGATCACCCGCGCCTCCTGGCTGGAACGCCAGTGGACCCGGCTGACCGGCGATTTCGAGTTCATGGAACTGTGCGAATTTTCCTTCTCGGACGAGGTGCTGCAATGAACGCCCATGCCACCACACATGACGAGCTGCATTCCGAACTGGCCGCTGCCTACGACACCACCGCCATGGCCACGGAAACGACCCTGCTCAATCCCCGCTTCTACACCACCGACTTCGACGAGATGGACCGCATCGACGTCACCTCGGTCCGCGCCGAATGGGACGCGCTGCTGGCCCGGATGAAGTCCGACCCGAACAAGGGCCATTTCAAGAAGAACGCCGACTGGGACAAGATCGACTGGGACGCGATGGAACCCGGCCTCAAGCGCGAGTTCATCGACTTCCTCGTCTCCTCCTGCACCGCCGAATTCTCGGGTTGCGTGCTCTACAAGGAAATGAAGCGTCGCGGTGCAAACCCCGACATCTGCGAGCTTTTTTCCTACATGAGCCGGGACGAGGCGCGCCACGCGGGCTTCATCAACGACGCGCTGCGCGAGGCGGGCGTGGCGGTGAACCTGGGCTTCCTGACCAAGGCCAAGAAATACACCTACTTCCGGCCCAAGTTCATCTACTACGCCACCTACCTGTCGGAAAAGATCGGCTACGCCCGCTACATCACCATCTTCCGGCATCTCGAGGCGCATCCCGAACACCGGTTCCACCCCATCTTCAAATGGTTCAGGGAATGGTGCAACGACGAGTTCAGCCACGGCGAGGCTTTCGCGCTGCTGATGAAGACCGACCCGAAGCTGACCACCAGCTTCACCAACAAGCTGTGGATCCGGTTCTTCCTGACCGCCGTCTACTCGACCATGTGGGTGCGCGACCATGCCCGGCCCCGCTTCCACGAGGCGCTCGGCGTCGACATCGAGTGGTATGATCAGGAGGTCTTCCGCAAGACCTCGACAATCGCCCGCCAGATCTTCCCGATCGAGCTCGACATCGACCACCCCCGCTGGAAACCCAACCTGAGGCGCATGAATGACGCCTTCATCGCGATGGACGCGGCCCGCAAGCAGGGCGGCGTCATGGGCCGGATGAAGGGCCTTGCCGCCACCGCAAGGGCCGCGCTTGCCTTTGCCAGCCTCTACCTGATCCCCGTCAAGCATCAGGACCTGCCTGCGAACGTGCGGCTGGAGCCGTCCTACTGACGTCCCCGCACCGCTGCCGGGGGTCTGGGCGCGGACCCCCGGCGGCACAACAACGAAAGGAGTGACATGGAAAACCCCTGGATCGCGGCCCTTGCGGCGCTGTTCCTGTGGTGGTTTTCCACGGGCCTCCTGCTGATGCGCGTCCGAGCCGCCGACAACCGCGGCCATGACGCGCATATCTGGTCCTGCCTGCTGACGCTGCCGGTCCTGGCCGCCGGCGTCATCGGGGCCAGCCAGACCGCCGCCGACCCCTCGTCGCTGGGGGCCTTTCTGGGGTTCCTCTCGGCGCTCGCCGTCTGGGGCTGGATCGAGCTTGCCTTCCTCTCCGGCCTGATCACAGGCCCGAACCGCAGCCCCTGCCCCCCCGGTGCCGGCGGCTGGGACCGCTTCGTCCGCGGCTTCGGCACCGTCGCCTGGCACGAACTGGCGCTGCTCTCGGCGCTGCTCGTGCTGGCGCAGATCGCCCAGGGTGCCGCGAACCCCTTTGCATGGTGGACCTTCGCGGTGCTGTTCTTCGCCCGCATCTCGGCCAAGCTGAACCTGTTCTTCGGCGTCCCCCGCATCCACACCGAATTCCTGCCGCGCACCCTGTCGCACCTGCCCAGCCATTTCCGCCGCGCCGGGATGAACCCGTTCTTCCCGGTCTCGGTCAGCCTGCTGACCTTTGCCGCCTATTGCTGGCTGGAACGGCTCTGGCAGGCGGAAACGCCTGGCCAGACCACGGGCTTCGCGCTGCTGGCGGCGCTGACGCTGCTGGCACTGCTGGAACACTGGTTCATGGTGCTGCCGCTGCCCGACCAGAAACTCTGGCGCTGGATGATGCCCGCGCCCAAACCGATGACCAAGGACTGAGAGGCAAGACGATGGATTTCCAAGGCTTTTTCACCCAGGAACTGGATCGCCTGCGGGCCGAGGGCAACTACCGCGTCTTTGCGGAACTGGAACGGCGGCGCGGCGCCTTTCCGCGCGCGACCCGCTGGCGCGACGACGGCACGACCGAGGACATCACCGTATGGTGCTCGAACGACTATCTGGGGATGGGCCAGCACCCGGACGTGGTGCAGGCCATGGTCGATACCGTGCAGTCCTGCGGCACCGGCGCGGGCGGCACGCGCAACATCAGCGGCACCAACCACTGCCACCGCCTGCTCGAGGCGGAACTGGCCGACCTGCACGGCAAGGAAGGGGCGCTGCTGTTCACCAGCGGCTATGTCTCGAACTGGGCAGCACTCGGCACGCTCGGCGCCAGGATCCCGAATGTCGTGATCCTGTCGGACGAGAAGAACCACGCCAGCATGATCGAGGGCATCCGCCATTCCCGCGCCGACAAGGTGCTGTGGCGCCACAACGACTGGCGCGACCTTGACCGCAAGCTGCGCGCGGTGGGCGACCGGCCGAAACTGGTGGCCTTCGAATCCGTCTATTCGATGGACGGCGACATCGCCCCCATCCGCGAGATCGTCGAGGTCTGCGAGGCGCATGGCGCGCTGTCCTACATCGACGAGGTGCATGCGGTGGGCATGTATGGCCCGCGCGGCGGCGGGGTCAGCGAACGCGAAAGACTGGCGCATCGGATCGACCTGATCGAAGGCACCCTGGGCAAGGCCTTCGGCGTGGTCGGCGGCTATGTGACGGGCAGCGCCGCGATGTGCGATTTCATCCGGTCGTTTTCCAGCGGCTTCATCTTCACCACCGCCCTGCCCCCGGCGGTCGCGGCCGCCGCCACGGCCTCGATCCGCCATCTCAAGACATCGGGCGCCGAACGCGCCGCACAGAAGGATCGCGTGGCCAAGGTGCGCGCACGGCTCGACCGGGCGGGCATCCCGCACATGGCCAACGACAGCCACATCATTCCGGTGATGATCGGCGATCCGGTGAAATGCCGCATGATCAGCGACATCCTGATGCAGGACTGGGGCATCTACGTGCAGCCGATCAACTACCCCACCGTGGCCAAGGGCACCGAGCGGCTGCGCATCACGCCCTCGCCCCTGCATTCGGACACGGACATTGACAAACTCGTGAGGGCGCTCGAATCCCTCTGGAAACATTGCGCCCTGTCGCACGCGGTGGCTTGATCGCGGGGCATCCGGCCCCAGTTTCCCAAGACCGACACCACTTGGGAGAGACCGATGCGCACGATCCTTGCCATGGCCCTGGGCCTCGGCACCGCTGCGGCCCCGGCCTTCGCCGCAGGCGATGCCGAAAATGGCGCGAAACTGTTCGGCCAGTGCCAGACCTGCCACATCGTCCAGAACGAGGCGGGCGAAACCCTTGCGGGCCGCAATGCCCGCACCGGGCCGAACCTCTACGGCGTGATCGGCCGGCAGGCCGGCAGCGTGGAGGGCTTCCGCTATCAGCCCTCGATTGTCGAGGCGGGCGCCGCGGGGCTGGTCTGGGACGAAACCGAACTGGCGGCCTATCTGGTCAATCCGCCCGACTACCTGAAGGCGCGGCTGGACAACCCGCGCGCGCGGTCCGGCATGTCGCACCGCGTGCGGCAGGCGGACGATGCCGCCGACCTCGCGGCCTTCCTTGCCACGTTCTCGCCCGCGGCGGCCGGGGACGGGGCTGACTCCGGCACCGAAACGGCGCCCGCAACCAACTGAGGTGCGGACGGCGCGGGGCACGCTCCCGCGCCGCCACCGCGCGCATTTCCTGACAAGTCGTTAACGCGGCCGCTCAAGCCATTGAAATCGCTGCGTCCGAAAAGCGTCCCACGATGGGACGCCCGCTTCGCGTCAGACCCACTTTGCCAGCGGCGGCAGGCTCATCAGCACGGCATTCGCGTCGTGCCCGGTGGCCAGCCCGAACTTGGTGCCCCGGTCATAGACCAGGTTGTATTCGGCATAGAGCCCGCGATGCACCAGCTGGATATCCCGGTCGGCCTCGGTCCAGGGCTGGCCGATCCGCCGTTCCACCAGCGGCACATAGGCAGGCAGGAAGGCCCGCCCGATGTCCTGCGTCAGGGCAAAATCCGCCGCCCAGTCGCCGGTGTTGCGGTCGTCCATGAAGATCCCGCCCACCCCGCGCGCGCGCCCCCGGTGCGGCACGAAGAAATACTCGTCCGCCCAGTCCTTCAGCCGCGGATAGAGATCGGCGCCATGCGGCGCCAGGAACCGCGCCAGCGTCTCGTGGAAATGGGCCGTATCCTCGGCGTATTCGATGCAGGGGTTCAGATCCTCGCCGCCTCCGAACCACCAGGCATGCGGGGTCCAGAACATCCGGGTGTTCATGTGGACCGCCGGTGCATGCGGGTTCTGCATGTGGGCAACCAGGCTGATCCCCGAGGCCCAGAACCGCGGGTCGTCGGCCATCCCCGGCACACCGCGCGCCGCCATCGCCTTCTGTGCCTGCGCCCCGAGCGCGCCGAACACGGTCGAGACATTGACGCCGACCTTCTCGAATACCCGCCCGCCGCGCATCACGCTCATCAGGCCGCCGCCAGCGTCAGAGCCGTCGTCGGAATGCCGCCGCGTCGCGGTGACCTCGAACCGGCCGGGCGGAAGCGCGGCGGTCGGACCCTCCGTCAGCCGGTCCTCCAGCCCCTCGAACGCAGCGACGATCTGGTCCCGCAGGTCGCGGAACCAGGCCGCCGCGGTGTCGCGCTCCACGTTCAGACCGTCCAGCATCGCATCCTCCTGTCAACTTCGGCTGACAGTAGCAAAGCCGCGGCAGTCCCGGCAATGCGGCATCGGCGGTCACGGCGCGCGGCGCTACAGCCCCATGCCGAACCGCAGCCCGTCGAACACGGCGGCATGGATGTTGCGGCTTTCCACCGCATCGCCGATGCGGAACAGCCGGAACCGGCCATCCGGATTTGGCGCCAGCGCCTGCACCCTGCCCTCGATCAGCGCCGGGTAATCGACCTGCCCCAGATTGGACGAGAGCGGCTTCAGCGCCAGGTACAGATCGTCCAGCGGGCGCGTCCCGTGGTTCACCACCACCTGATCGACCCGACGATCCTCCTGCGCCGGGCCGTAGTCCGACCCGAGCCGCGCGGTCAGCGCGTTGCCGTCGCGCCGCACCTCGCGCAGCCGCCATGTCACCGTGAATCGCGCCCCCGCCTGCTGCAGCGTCTTGACGAAGGGGGACAGGCTCATCCCCATCACCTCGGGCGCAAAGCTGCGGTCGGGCGTGACGATCTCGACCCGGCCACCTGATGCGGCGATGCGCTCGGCGGCCTGCAGCCCCGCGAAATCGCCCGCATCGTCATAGACCAGCACATCCCGCCCCGGCAGCGCGTCGCCCGACAGGATGTCCCAGGCGGACACCACCAGATCCGCGCCGCGCGGCACCACATCGGTATGCGGCAACCCCCCGGTGGCCACAATCACCACGTCGGGGCCTTCTGCCAGCACCGTTTCGGGTTCGGCGACCGTGTTGAAGCGGAAGGCCACGCCAAGCCGCTGGCACTCGGCCTCGCGCCAGGCGGTCACGCCCAGCAACTCGCGCCGACGTGGCGAGGTCGCCGCCAGCCGCACCTGCCCGCCCGCCTGCGGCGCCGCCTCGAGCACCGTGACCCGGTGCCCGCGCTCTGCCGTGACCCGCGCGGCCTCGAGCCCGCCCGGCCCGGCCCCCACGACCACGACATGCAGGCCACCCCCCGATTGCGGCACCTCCTGCGGCCAGTCGCGTTCGCGCCCCGTGGCGGGGTTGTGCAGGCACAGCGCCTGCCCGCCCTGATAGATCCGGTCGAGACAATAGTTGGCGCCGACGCAGGGGCGGATGCGGTCCTCCTGCCCCGCCAGCAGCTTCTTCAGGATCAGCGGGTCTGCCAGATGCGCCCGCGTCATCCCCACCATGTCGAGCTTGCCGCTTGCGATGGCGTGACGCGCGGTCGCCAGATCCGGGATCCGCGCGGCGTGGAACGTGGGCAGGCCGAACTCGGCGCGGATGCCGCCCGCGAAATCCAGATGCGGGGCCGATGCCATGCCCTGCACCGGGATCACCGTGGTCAGCGCCGGATCGGTGTCGATATGCCCGCGGATCACGTTCAGGAAATCGACATGGCCGCTGTCCACGAGGCGCCGCGCAATGGCCCGGCCTCCGGCGGCGTCGATGCCGCCCTCCGCCATCTCGTCACCCACATAGCGGACGCCGACAATGAAATCCGGCCCCACACGGGCGCGTATGGCCGCGAGAACCTCAAGCGAGAACCGCATGCGGTTCTCGAGCGTGCCGCCCCAGATCCCATCCATGTCATTGGTGCGCGGCGACCAGAACTGGTCCATCAGGTGGCCGTAGCATTCGATCTCGATGCCATCGAGCCCAGCCGCCTGCATCCGCTGCGCGGCATCGGCATAGTCCTGAACGATGCGGGCGATATCCCAGTCCTCGATCAGTTTGGGAAAGGCGCGATGTGCCGGTTCGCGGGCGTATCCGGGGGCGACGACCGGCAGCCAGTCGCCCTTGTCCCAGCGGGTGCGGCGGCCAAGATGCGTCAGCTGGATCATCACCGCCGCCCCTGCCTCGTGGCATTCGTCGGCAAGCTCGGCCATCCAGCGGACCACCTCGTCCTTCCAGGCAAGGATGTTGTTGAAGGCGGGAGGGCTGTCGCGGGCGACCGATGCCGAACCCGCCGTCATGGTCATCGCCACGCCTGCGCGGGCGCGGGTGGCGTGATAGGCCCGGTAGGCGGCCTTGGGCATGCCATCCTCGGCATAGGCGGGTTCGTGCGATGTGATCATGACGCGGTTGCGCAACCGCAGATGCTTCAGCCGGTAGGGTTGCAGGAGGGGATCGTTCGACATGGGCGCTCCTCTGTCCGGCACAGACTGTCGTGTGCGCGGGTTGCGGGATAGCCAGAAAACGACCCCTCAGGCGCCGATAAGCGCCCGGACCTGCGCCACCCCCGTCTCGACAAGCCCCGCATCGCCCCGCGCCTCGACGTTCAGCCGCAACAGCGGCTCGGTGTTCGACCGCCGCAGGTTCAGCCGCCACCGCCCGAGGTCGAGCGACAGCCCGTCGGTGTCGTCCCGCGCCATGGCCAGCGGGGAAAGCGCCGCCTCGACCCTGGCCACCGCGGCGGCCGGATCGGGCAAGTGGAAATTGATCTCGCCCGATGAGGGAAAGGCCGCGCGGCGGCTGTCCACCAGGTCGGCCAACCCGACACCCCGGCGCGACACCAGTTCGGCCACCAGCAGCCAGGGGATCATGCCGGAATCACAGGCCATGAAGTCACGGAAGTAGTGATGCGCGCTCATCTCGCCGCCATAGATGGCGCCGGTCGCCCGCATCGCCGCCTTGAGATAGGCATGGCCGGTGCGGGCCTGCACTGCCCGCCCCCCGGCCCGCTCCACCACGTCCTGCGTGTTCCAGACGACGCGGGGATCGTGCACGATCGCCGCGCCGGGTTCGCGCGCCAGCGCGGCCTCGGCCAGCAGGCCCACGACATATTCGCCGTCCACGAAACCGCCGCGATGGTCGAACAGGAAGCAGCGGTCGAAATCGCCATCCCAGGCCACACCGAAATCGGCCCCGGCGGCGACAACCGCCCGCGCCGTGGCCGGGCGGTTCTGCGGAAGCAGGGGGTTCGGGATCCCGTTGGGAAAGGTGCCGTCGGGATCGTGGTGCAGCCGGGTGAAGCGCAGGGGTGTGTCGGCCAGGGCGGCGGCAATCGCATCGAAGGTGGGGCCAGCCGCGCCGTTTCCGGCATTCACCACGATGTGCAGCGGCCGCAGCGCCCGCGTGTCGACCAGCGACAGGACGCGCGCAACATAGGCCGCGCGGGTTTCCGGGGCAGCCGACACCGCGCCCGGCAGGGCGGCCGCGAATGCGCCCGCCTCGGCAAGCGCCTGCACGCGCGCCATGTCGGTTGCCGGATCGAGCGGAGCCGACCCGCGCCCCACTAGCTTCATCCCGTTGTAATCCATCGGGTTGTGTGACGCCGTCACGCAGATGCCGCCGTCCGCGCCGTGGTGGTCGGTCGCAAAGTACACCTCTTCGGTGCCGCAAAGCCCCAGGTCGATCACCTGCACGCCCTGCATCACCAGCCCATCGGCAACCGCAGCCGACAGCGCGGCCGACGAGGCCCGGCAGTCGCGCCCCAGAACGACCCGGCGTGCCGCCATGCCGTCGGCGAACGCGCGTCCGATGCGGCGGGCGATGCCCTCGTCGAGGTCGATGCCCAGGCGCCCGCGGATGTCATAGGCCTTGAAGCAGGTCAGCGTCATGCCGGGTCTCCTTGCCGCGCCCGGCCCGTCATAGGCGGCGCGATCCGGCCCGTCCAGCATCGGCGCACCTTGCGCAATGCCGCGGTGGCCGCGACAGTCGGGCCAAAGGCGGAAGGGGGAATGCTCATGGGACGACTGGCGGGCAAGCGTGCCCTTGTGACGGCGGCGGGACAGGGCATCGGGCGGGCATCGGCGCTTGCCATGGCGGCCGAGGGTGCGGACGTCCTGGCCACCGACATCAACCCCGAGGCCCTGGCGACCCTGAACGGCGTCCGGACGAAGGTTCTGGACGTCCGCGACCCCGGGCAGGTCGGCGCGATGGCTGCGGAACCGGTGGATGTGCTGTTCAACTGCGCGGGCTTCGTGGCGCATGGCACGATCCTGGACTGTGACGAGGATCAATGGGCCTTCAGCATGGACCTGAACCTGACCGCCGCCTACCGCATGTGCCGCGCCATCCTGCCCGGGATGCTTTCGCGGGGCGGTGGCAGCATCATCAACATGTCCTCGATCGTCTCCGGGCTGATCGCGGCGCCCAACCGGTTCGTCTATGGCACCACCAAGGCCGGCGTGATCGGCCTGACCCGTTCGATCGCGGCAGATTTCGTGACACAGGGCATCCGCTGCAATGCGATCTGCCCGGCGACCGTCGAAAGCCCGTCGCTTGAGGCGCGGCTCGCGGCGACAGGGGACTACGCGGCGGCACGGGCGGCCTTCACGGCACGCCAGCCGATGGGACGGACCGGCCGACCCGAGGAGATCGCCGCGCTTGTGGTATATCTCGCCTCGGACGAAAGCGCCTTCACCACCGGCACGACACAGATCATCGACGGCGGATGGTCGAACGTCTGAGCGCGGTTCTGCCGCCCCGCGCCGGCGACACTACGCCGCCCGTCCGAAAGCCGACGATGCGGCAGGCGCATCACATCCGGGCCACCTCGGCCCAGACGTGTTCCGGCAGCCCGCTGGCATGCGCGGTCAGGTGCGGTTCCGCAACTGCGCGGGCAGCCCGGCCACCGCGTGGCGAGGTCGGCAACGTCACCGGTCCGATACAGCGTCTTCGTTCGGACGCCGCGGACCGGAAAGCAAACGACCCGCGGGCCGGTCACGGCCTGCGGGTCGATGCAAATCATGGTGGGCGATAACGGATTTGAACCGCTGACATCTTCGATGTGAACGAAGCGCTCTACCGCTGAGCTAATCGCCCGGTGGCGGGTCTATTATTCCGCTTCGGCAGCCTCTGCAAGGGGGTCGCCGTCTTTCTTGGCGTCGCGCTCGGTGGCCTTGCGGAAGCGCACCATCATCGTGCCCTTGTCGCCCTTGGTCCGGGTTACGGCCATGCGACCCAGCGGCGGCAGAACCAGGGACTCACCCTTGGCAAGCGCCTCGCCCAGTTGTGCGAGCGTCGCATCCACGATCTCGCGCACGGCCTTCTTCTTTGCGCCGGTCGCGGTTTCCACGCGCTCGAACAGCACGCGCTTGGTCAGCGACGGTGCTTCGGGCGCGCCTTCGGCGGCGCCTTCCTTGGGCGCGCGCTTCCGCTTGGCACCCTTTGCCGCAACGGCGGCTTCTTCTGCGTCGGTCATCTGTGATCCTTTCAGGGCCAGAAATTCGTTCCGAAAAAACTATAGTCGTTTTTTCTTTTATTGCAATGCCTTCTAAGACAAGAATCGCAGAATAGCCTGACACTGGCGGTCGGCGCGCGCAACTGCCCGGAATATCATCGACAAAGGGGCGCGCCCTGCGGCGCGCCCCTTCGGAACGATGGTGACCGGTTGAACGATCAGTGCGCGGTCTGGCCCGCCGCAGCCTCGCTGGAGGCATGGCGCGCGGCGGCGGCGGCCTCTTCGGCTGCCTCATCCCATTCCACGGGTTCCGGCGCGCGCACCAAGGCACGCGTCAGCACCTCGCGCACATGGCTGACCGGGATGATCGTCAGGCCCTCGGTCACGTTGGCCGGAATCTCGGTCAGGTCCTTGGCGTTCTCTTCAGGGATCAGCACGGTCTTGATGCCGCCCCGCAGAGCGGCGAGCAGTTTCTCCTTCAGGCCGCCGATGGCCAGCACATTGCCGCGCAGCGTGACCTCGCCCGTCATGGCGATGTCCTTGCGGACGGGAATGCCCGTCAGCACCGAGACGATCGAGGTGACCATGGCGATCCCGGCCGAAGGTCCGTCCTTGGGCGTCGCGCCCTCGGGCACGTGGACGTGGATGTCCACCGTCTCGAACTTCGGCGGCTTCACCCCGATCTGCGGACTGATCGAACGCACGAACGAGCTCGCCGCGTCGATCGATTCCTTCATCACGTCGCCCAGCTTGCCCGTGGTCTTCATCCGCCCCTTGCCGGGCAGCTTCAGCGCCTCGATCTGCAGCAGGTCGCCGCCGACCGATGTCCAGGCCAGGCCGGTCACCACGCCCACCTGATCCTCCTTCTCGGCCAGGCCATAGCGGAACCGCTTGACCCCGAGGAAGGACTCGAGCCGCTCCGGCGTTACCTCTACCGAGTTGACCTTGCCCTTCATGATCTCGGTCACAGCCTTGCGGGCCAGCTTCGCGATCTCGCGTTCCAGGTTCCGCACGCCCGCCTCGCGGGTGTAGGTGCGGATCATCTCGGTCAGCGCGGTGTCGGCGACGGTGAACTCGCCCTTCTTCAGGCCATGGTTCTTCACCTGCTTGGGGATGAGGTGGCCCTTGGCGATCTCGCGCTTCTCGTCCTCGGTGTAGCCGGCCAGCGGAATGATCTCCATCCGGTCAAGCAGCGGCCCAGGCATGTTGTAGGAGTTCGCCGTGGTGATGAACATCACGTTCGACAGGTCGTATTCCACCTCGAGGTAGTGATCGACGAATGTGTTGTTCTGTTCGGGATCCAGCACCTCGAGCAGGGCCGACGACGGGTCACCCCGGAAATCCTGCCCCATCTTGTCGATCTCATCCAGCAGGATCAGCGGATTGGTGGTCTTTGCCTTCTTCAGCGACTGGATGATCTTGCCCGGCATCGAGCCGATGTAGGTGCGCCGGTGGCCGCGAATCTCGGATTCATCGCGCACCCCGCCCAGGCTGATGCGGATGAATTCGCGCCCCGTGGCCTTGGCCACGCTGCGCCCGAGGCTGGTCTTGCCCACGCCCGGAGGGCCGACGAGGCACAGGATCGGGCCCTTCAGCTTGGCGCTGCGTGCCTGGACCGCAAGATACTCGACGATGCGTTCCTTGACCTTTTCCAGCCCGAAGTGATCGGCATCGAGAACCTTCTGTGCCGCGCCGAGATCCTTCTTCATGCGGCTTCTGACGCCCCAGGGAACGCCCAGCAGCCAATCGAGGTAGTTGCGCACCACGGTCGCCTCGGCGCTCATGGGCGACATGGTCTTCAGTTTCTTGACCTCGGCCTCGGCCTTGTCGCGCGCTTCCTTGGAAAGCTGCGTCTTGCGGATACGCTCTTCCAGTTCGGCGATCTCGCTCTCGCCCTCGCCATCGCCCAGCTCACGCTGGATCGCCTTCATCTGCTCGTTCAGATAGTATTCGCGCTGCGTCTTCTCCATCTGGGTCTTGACGCGGCTCTTGATCTTCTTCTCGACCTGCAGGACGGACATCTCGCCCTGCATGTGCCCATAGACCCGCTCCAGCCGCTGCGCGACATCAAGCGTCTCGAGCAGTGCCTGCTTGTCCGCGACCGAGATGCCCAGGTGCCCCGCAGCCAGATCGGCCAGGCGCGCAGGTTCGCGCGTCTCGCTCACGGCGGCGACCGCCTCTTCGGGGATGTTCTTCTTGATCTTGGCGTATTTCTCGAACTCGTCCGTCACCGCGCGCACGAGCGCCTCGACGGTCGAGGGATCGCCCGGAAGTTCGGTCAGCGATGCGACGCGCGCCTCGAAGAAGGCATCGTTCTTCAGGAAATCGGTGATCCGCACGCGGCGCTTGCCTTCGACCAGCACCTTCACGGTGCCGTCAGGCAGCTTCAGCAGTTGCAGCACCGAGGCGAGCACGCCGGCCTTGTAGATCCCGTCCGTGCCCGGATCGTCGATCGTGGGGTCGATCTGGCTGGAAAGCAGGATCTGGCGGTCTTCTGCCATCACCTCCTCAAGCGCCCGCACCGACTTTTCCCGTCCCACGAACAGCGGCACGATCATGTGGGGAAAGACCACGATGTCGCGCAGCGGCAGGACCGGGTAGCTGGGGGAAAGAATCTCGGTCATCGGATGTCCTTGTCTGGCAGGAAGACCCGGCCCCGGTCATCGGCGGCCCAGGGGTCTTCCCCTGTCGGTCGCCATATCTGGGGGTCGGGGAGCCCCGAGTCAACCTTGCCCCGGGTGGGCCCCTTCTGTGCATTCACCATGCGCCTGTGGCGGGTTTGCGGCAAGACGCGGCGTCGGCATATGGCGGAGCGTTGCGCAGTCGGCCGCAGGGCAGACTCAGGCAAGGGCGGTGCGCGGCGTCGCCTGCAACCGGATGCCGTCGCGGGCTCGAACGGTCAGGTGCGCCTCGGGCACGGGAACGCTGCCGGGAACCGGATCGAACTGCCAGGCGCGGACCAGGCGGGCCAGCAGGATCACGCCCTCGGCCATCGCAAAGCCCGCGCCGGTGCAGACGCGCGGTCCGGCCGAGAATGGGATCCAGGCATTGCGTGACGATGCGCGCCCGTCCTCGGTCTGCCAGCGGTCAGGATCGAACGCGTCGGGGTCGGCCCAAAGCCGTTCGTGGCGGTGCAGGTGCCATGGCGACAGGACGACCTGGGCACCGGGCGCAACCGCGCGTCCGCGAAACGTCTCGGCCCGCGTTGTCTCGCGCACCATCATGGGCACCGGCGGATAAAGGCGCAGCGTCTCGCGGAACACGTCGCGGGTGAAACGCAGGCGCGACAGGTCCGAGAAGCCGGGCGGATCGGGCAGCGCGGCGGCCTCGACCGCCACACGCTCCTGCGCGCGGGGGTGGGTGGCCAGAAGGTAGAGCGCCCAGCCAAGCGCCGAGGCCGAGGTCTCGTGCCCCGCCAGAAAGAAGATCGCGACCTGATCGACCATTTCCTGCGTGCCGAACCGTTCGCCCGTCACCGGGTCGGCGGTTGTCATGATCTTGGTCGCCAGGTCGTCGGGCGCGGTGCCTGCCGCGATGGCCTTCGCCCTCGCGGTGGTCATGTCTTCGATCAGCCGCCGGATATGCGCGGCGGTGCTGCGCGTGGCGCGGCGATGCATGCGCGGAAACCACGCGGGCAAGGGCACGAAAGCCGCAAGGTTCAGGATGGGCTGGGTGCGTTGATGTGCGCGGAAGGCATGGAATACAGCCTGTGCGGCGCGGTGCTCGATGGGAATCGAGAACAGCGTCCGGAATATGACATCAGCGGCGGCATGGCTGGCCGCCTCCTCGACCTCGATCTCGCCGGCCGTGATGCGCGCCGCCGCCGCGTCGGCGGCCGCCAGCATCGCGGGAAACGCGTCGCGCAGGCGCCCCCCCTCGAATGCCGGGTCGATGATGCGACGCTGCCGCTTCCACAGGTCGCCGTTGGTCACGAACACCGACTGACCCAGTAGCGGCCGCAAGCCCTCGGCCACGCGGGCTGACTTGGGGAAGTCGTCCGGCCGCTCCTTCAGCACCAGGTCGATCAGGGCGGGATCGTTGCACATGTAGCTGCGGAAGAACGGCGTGCGGAATTCCGCCATCCAGGCGCGGTAGAGCTTGGCGGGTTGCGCCGACAGGATATCGCGCCGGAACAGGCGCAGGTAGCGCCACAGGCTGACCCGGTCGGGCCGGGGGGCAGGCTTGGGCGGAAGCCCGGCCGGGGCATCCGCGGGACCGCCGGAACCGGCAAGGGGCAGCGGGCCGGACATGGGTCAGGCGACGGCGGTAAAGCGGTTCACCGGCCTCTCGATCCGGCTGGCCGAGGGAGGGCGTCCCGCGAAATGGTCGGCGAGGGTCCGGGGGCCTGCGGTGATGCGGAAATAGTCGTAGTCCCAAGGCTGGCCGGGCAGCGCGTCGAAGGCGCAGAGATACTGGAAATGCAGCCGGAAATAGCGGCGGCGCAGGGCGTGCAGGGTCGCGGGTGCCAGCGTCTGCGTGAAGGCGGCCGACACGACCAGCGGCCAGCGCTTGCCCGGCGGGGCCACGCCCGATACGGCGACAGGATCGCAGAGCGCAAAAGCGCAGCCGTCACCCGGCGCGCTGATGTCCACCCAGGTCAGCGCGTCGGCGGTGGAAAGAAAGGCGAGGTCGCCCCGCAACTTCCGCGCCCGGGGCAGGAAGCTGACCATTGGCACGACCTGCCCCAGCGTCAGGAAGGAAAGGGCCGGGTGATGCCCCGGCAGGCCGTCCCGGATCATGTCGGCGAGCACCGATACACCCAGATGCGCGCCCGAGGAGTGTCCGATCACCAGCACCTCGTCCCAATCCTCGGTCATGGCCGTGGCAATGGTCTGGCGGAAGTCGGCCATGCGGGCGGCAAGTTCGGGCGGGTCGGCCCCGAGGTCGCGCGCGGTGAAGGCATAGTCGTGCATGAGATACCACGCCATCAGCCGGTTATCGATCCGCCGGAACCCGGCCAGCACGAGGCTGGCCGCGATACCGCCCACGATGCAAAGCACAATCAGGCCGTGCCACATGTCCACGAGATCCGGCATCGCCAGCGCCGCGCCCCGCGCCGCCAGCCAGCCCGCAGCCAGCGCCACGCCCAGTTGCGCCAGCAGCATCACCACCGGATACAGCGCCGCAATCACCGGCCCGGCCCGCAGCCGCATCAGCCGGAACAGCGCGCCCGTTCCGATGTAGAGCGCGGCCGTGCGGGCAAGCTGGGCATAGGTGGCGAGGATCCCGGCATCCATCGAGGTCTTGACGATGTCGGACCAGACCAGAACCTCGACATCCGCACGGGTCTCGGCCCCGTCGATGCGGGTCGAGACGTGCCAGCCATAGCTCCCCTTGCCACGGCGCGGCCGCAGCGTCAGTTCATAGCCCGACAGGGCTGCCTGGGCCGTGCCTTCCTTGCGGTAAAGCTCGCGGTAGCGGCGGGGGTGGAACGGGTCGTAGCCCGGTATGTAGAACACGCGGCGGCGAAAGGCGCCCGGCCCCTCATCCCGCTCGTCCTTGTGCCGGTCGTCGCGCATCTGCCCCTTCCCTTCGGCACTGCTTTGCCCGGTCATTCTGGCAGAATTGTGGGCGGGGGTCAGCCGAGCACGGCCAGGGCGGGGAATGTCTCGAGCAGCCACCAGGAAAACGCCGAGAATGCCCCGGTCATCAACGCAACGCCGACGATGACCAGAAGCACGCCCATGATCCGTTCGATCAGCCGCATGTGGCGCTTCAGCCGCCCCATCAG
The DNA here is from genome assembly GCA_019454225.1 of Paracoccaceae bacterium. Taxonomy (NCBI): domain Bacteria; kingdom Pseudomonadati; phylum Pseudomonadota; class Alphaproteobacteria; order Rhodobacterales; family Paracoccaceae; species Paracoccaceae bacterium. Next base: position 3,058,581 of record CP075370.1, read on the forward strand.
CCCGATCGCCCGGCCGATGAACAGCGCCGCCAGCAGGAACGGCATCCCGAGCCCGAGCGCATAGACACCCAGCAGCAGAGTGCCGCGGGCCACGCTGGCCTCGGCGGCCGCGATGGACAGGATCGCGCCGAGCTGCGGCCCGATGCAGGGCGTCCAGCCGAAGGCGAAGGCCAGGCCGAGAAGATAGGCGCCGAACGCCGAGCCGCCCCGATCCCCCGCATCGAGCCGCGCCTCGCGGTCGAGGATCGGAATCCGGAAGACACCCAGGAAATGCAGGCCGAACACGATCACCACCGCGCCCGATACCTGGGCCAGGCGTTCCTGATACTCCAGAAAGAACCGCCCCATGACCGACGCGGTGAAACCCAGGAACAGGAAGACCGTCGACAGGCCCATCACGAAGAAAAGGGCAGGCAACACCACGCGGCGGCGCGCGGCGGCGGCCCCCTTCATCTCGCCCATGCTGATGCCGCCCATGTAGGCCAGATAGGGCGGCACGATGGGCAGCACGCAGGGCGACAGGAACGACAGGACCCCCGCCGCCAGTGCAATCAGCATGGCAGGCAGCAGGCTTGCGTCAATCAGGTCAAATCCGGCCACGGCGTTCCCCCATGCTCGCCTTAGCCTGCGGCGGGCGCGACGTCACGCACCCGCCTTTCACGTTCGCGTAGCCTCAGCGGCCCAGTGACCACCAGCCCTTGCGGCGCGGCTTGGCAGGCTCGGCGGCGGCGGTCGGCGCGGGCTCGTACTGGCCCGGATCAGGGGACAGGTCAGGCGCGTTGGCAGGACCTTCGCCCGGATCGGGCAACAAGGATGCCGGAGGTGCAGGCTCAGCGGCAGGAGGGTCAACCTCTGCGGGTGCCGGGACGGCATCGAACAGCGCCGGATCGGGAACCGGGGCACCGGCCTCGGCCACGGTCTCGCCCGGATCGGGCAGCAGCGCGTGCGCCATGTCCGGCGCCGGGGGCTCGACCGCCACGACATCGACCTGCGACTCCGCCGCCGGGGCGGCCTTGCGGCTCCGAGACCGGGTGCTTTTCGGCTTGTCCGCAGGCGCGGGTGCAGGTGCGGGCGCGGCCGGTGCAGGCGTCGATGCCGTGGCATCGGCCTTCGGCTTGCGGCTGCGGCTGGTCCGGGTGCGGGCTGGTTTGGCGGGTGCGATGTCCTGCGGTTCGGTCACGACCTCTGCCGCGGCGGGCACTTCGGGTGCAGGGTCCGCACCCATGGCCTCGGGCGCCGCGTCGGGCGTGACATCAGGTTCTTCCCCGTCGTCGCCGTCCTCCTCGTCATCCGACGCATCCTGCGCCTGACCGTCGGCGCCGTTGGCCTTGTCACCGGACGCGCCCCGCCGACGCCGACGCCGACGACGCTTCTTCTTGCCGGGGGCGCCGTCGCCGTTGGATCCGGCCTCGGTGCGATCCTCCTCGACGGCGGCCGCATCGGCGTCGACCTCGTCGGCCTCTTCCAGCGGCAGATCCTCGTCGTCCTCGATCTCCTCGACCGCCTCACCCATCAGGCTGGCATTGCCCGAAATCACCGTGCGCGGGGTTTCCGGGACCACACGGGTCGCGGTCTTGAACTTCTCCAGGCTGTAGTCGGGCGACACCAGCTTGGGGTCGGCCTCGATCCGCACCGCCATGCCATAGCGCGCCTCGATCAGCGCAAGATGCTCGCGTTTCTGGTTGAACAGGTAGTTCACGATGCCCACCGGGGCACGCAGCAGCACCTCTTTCGACCGGCGGCGCGTTCCTTCCTCTTCCAGTGCGCGCAGGATCGTCAGCGCCATGCTGTCGTCCGACCGGATCAGGCCCGTTCCATGGCAATGCGGGCAGGGCTGGGTGGTGCTTTCCAGCATTCCCGGCCGCAGCCGCTGCCGGCTCATCTCCAGCAGGCCGAAACCGCTGATCCGCCCCACCTGGATGCGCGCGCGGTCGGTCTTGAGCTTGTCTTTCAGGCGCTTCTCGACCGCGGCGTTGTTGCGCCGTTCCTCCATGTCGATGAAGTCGATCACGATCAGGCCGGCCAGGTCGCGCAGGCGCAACTGGCGGGCCACCTCATCGGCCGCCTCAAGGTTGGTCTTGAGGGCGGTTTCCTCGATCGAGCCTTCCTTGGTGGCACGGCCCGAGTTGACGTCGATCGCCACGAGGGCCTCGGTCACGCCGATGACGATGTAGCCGCCGGATTTCAGTTGAACGGTCGGGTTGAACATCGAGGCCAGATAGCTTTCGACCCCGTGCCGCGCGAACAGCGGCATCGGGTCGTCATAGCGCTGCACCTGGCGCGCGTGGGACGGCATGATCATCTTCATGAAGTCCTTGGCGGTGCGATAGCCCGCCTCGCCCTCGACCAGCACCTCGTCGATCTCGCGCGAATAGAGATCGCGGATCGACCGCTTGATCAGGTCGCCTTCCTCATAGATTGCGGCGGGCGCGATGGATTTCAGCGTCAGCTCGCGGATCTGTTCCCACAGGCGCATCAGGTACTCGTAGTCGCGCTTGATCTCGGGCTTGGTGCGCTTGGCACCTGCGGTCCGGATGATCAGGCCGGCACCTTCCGGCACCTCCATCTCGCCCGCGATTTCCTTCAGCTTCTTGCGGTCGGCGGCCTGCGTGATCTTGCGCGAGATCCCGCCGCCCCGCGCCGTGTTCGGCATCAGCACGCAATAGCGGCCGGCAAGGCTGAGATAGGTGGTCAGCGCCGCCCCCTTGTTGCCGCGCTCCTCCTTTACCACCTGCACCAGCATGATCTGGCGGACCTTGATGACTTCCTGGATCTTGTAGCGGCGCGCCCGCGGCTTCCGGGGCGACTGGATCTCCTCGGCGACGTCCTCCTCGGCGACCGACTCGATCTCGTCGTCAAGGTCGGTCGCGTGGTCCATTGCACGATAGGGGCGCTCGGCCTCGGCTTCCTCGTGCTCGGGCTCCGGGGCGACGGGTACCGCGACGAGGCCGTCGGCATCGGTATCCTCACCGAGATCGACCACATCCATACCGGCGATGCCCTGCGCAGGCTCTGCCGTTTCACCCGTGACCACGACGCCGGCCTGTGCCGTCTCGGCTTTTGGTGCCGGGCGTGACCCGCGCGCGGAGGACCGGCGCGAACGGCCGTTTTCCTCTTCTTCCTCGGCCCGCGCGAGCGCGCGCTCCTCGTCCAGCAGCGCCTTACGGTCGGCCACGGGGATCTGGTAGTAGTCCGGGTGAATTTCGGCGAAGGCAAGGAACCCGTGGCGGTTCCCGCCGTAGTCCACGAACGCCGCCTGCAGCGAGGGTTCGACGCGCGTCACCTTGGCGAGGTAGATGTTCCCCGCCAGCTGCCGCTTGTTCAGTGTCTCAAAATCGAATTCCTCGACCTTGTTTCCGTCCACCACGACCACGCGGGTCTCTTCGGCGTGGGTGGCATCGATAAGCATCTTCTTGGGCATGTTGGTCCATTGCGCCCGGATCGCGAGACGGCCCCCGGGGGACCGGCGGCGGGGTCACGGGATGACGGGCGGCTTGTTCGGGCGGTAGCGCGCATCGGCCATAGCTGCGGACTGCCCGTGGGGCAGACGTCGCATTTCCTGTCCAATATCGCGCGCATCATCGCGGTTCACATCTGGGCGGCTTGCGCCACCCACCTTCAAAAGCCCGTTTCGCCAATGACTTGCGGGCAATTCAGCGGCCTTTCGGCCGATCCGGCTGCAGGGTCGGCAACACCTTTGGCGGGCGCAAATCCGGCGATGCAGAGAATTTGTCGGCGAGGCGAACCCCGCGTTCCGCGAACCTAGCGGGAAAGCCGCGACAAATACAATGGGCGATTTCTGCGGTCAGGGGCGCTGCCAACGCTCCGGGCCCGGTCAGCCGATGTCGAGAATCAGCGGGCGATGGTCGGATACCTCGGGCAGCGCGGGCACATCGAAGGCACGCACCGGCACCTCGGGCGACACCAGCAGGTAATCGGCATGGCGCTGCGACTTGCGGTAGTGCGAGGTCCGCGTGTCCCTGTGTCCCCCCGCGATGACCAGATCGGTCAGCCCGATCTCGCGCATTATGGCGAAGGTGGCGCTGCCGGGCAGGATGTTGAGGTCGCCCGCCAGAATCACCGGATCGCCTGGCGCGCGCAGTGTGGCCAGGGCCGAGACAACGCGCCGTGCCTGATCCACGCGGGCCGGGGTATCGCCTTTGCCATCCGGGTCGCGCAAGCCGTGCAGGTGCCCGATCACGACATGACGGGCAAGGCGCGGCACATGAATGCGCAGGATGTGCAGGGCGCGCGGCACCGGCGGCGCCCCCCAGCCGTCCGGGCGGAAGGCGCCATGCGCGAATCCCTGAACCTGCCCGGTCACGGTCAGCCCCCGGTCGATCCAGGTGGCAATGCCGTGCAGCGACGCGTGGATACCCCCCTGCGCATCGCGCAGCGGCCCCTGCGCGGCCGCGCAGAACTGCCCCCGGTGGCCCGGCAGCAGCGCCGAGACATCGGCAAAGAGATCCGACCGCTGATCCAGCGCGCGTTCGTCATCCACATAGCGCAGCCAGTCCGGACCTGGTGCGACCGACTGGGTAACCTCCTGCAGGCAGAGCACATCTGCCCGGACCGCGGGAACCCAGGCCGCAAGCGCGGGCCACAGCGCGCCGCCCCAGGCGTTCAGGCTGACGATACGCATCCGGTCAGACGTAGTCGGCCCGCGTCAGGCCGTACTTTGCCATCTTCTCGTTCAGGGTGCGGCGGGGCAGGCACAGTTCCTCCATCACCGCGACGATGCTGCCCTTGTGGCGGCGCATCGTGTTGTCGATCAGCATCCGCTCGAAGGCATCGACGTAGTCGCGCAGGGGCTTGCCCTCGGTCGTCAGGGTCGGTCCGGCCGCCTCGTTGTCGGCCATCAGCAGGCTGGCGATCGAGCCCGTTCCCCGCCGATTCTGCAGGACCGCGCGTTCCGCCACGTTCACCAGCTGCCGCACGTTGCCGGGCCAGGGCGCCTGAAGCAGCTGCGCTGCCTCCTGCGCCGTGACCTGCGGTGCATCGCAGCCATATTCCTCGGCGAACTGTTCGGACAGGCGCGTGAACAGCGTCAGGATATCCTCGCCGCGTGTCCGCAGGGGCGGGCAGACGATCGTCATCGCGCCCAGCCGGTAGAACAGGTCGGGGCGCAGCAACTGCTCCAGCGTCTTGTCGGGGGCGTGCTGGTTGCAGATCGCGATGATCCGCGTCTCGGGTGGCGTGCCCTGATCGTTGATCACGGTCAGCAGCCGCGCCTGCAGGGCGCCCGGCATCGCCTCGATATCCTCAAGGCACAGTGTTCCGCCGCGCGCCTCCTCGACCATGGGCAGTGTCGCGCCTTCCTCGACCGGTCCGAACAGGCGGGCGGACAGCTGCTCCTCCGCCCAGGCGGCGCAGTTGATGGTCACGAACTTCTTCGACCCGCGCGGGCCGACCGCGTGCAGCGCATGGGCCACCAGCGTCTTGCCCGTGCCGGTTTCCCCGTCGATCAGGACGTGACCGTCCGCCTGCCCCAGATCGAGGATATCCTCGCGCAGCCGGTCCATCACGGCCGAGGTGCCGATCAGCTTCTTCATCACGCTGGAGCCGTCCGCCAGTTCCCGGCGCAGAGCGCGGTTGTCCAGCGTCATCCGGCGGGTCTGGGTGGCCTTCTTGGCCAGTTCGGTCATCCGGTCGGGGTTGAACGGCTTTTCGAGGAAGTCATAGGCGCCGATCCGCATCGCCTCGACCGCCATCGGCACATCTCCATGACCGGTGATCATGATCACCGGCAGGCCCGAATCCACGCTCATCAGCCGCTTGAGGAAGGCCATTCCATCCATGCCCGGCATCTTGATGTCGCTGACGACAACACCGGGAAAGTCGGCGCCGATTCCCTTCAGGGCCTCCTCGGCACTGGCATAGGTCTCTGTATCGAAGCCCGACAGGGCCAGCCACTGGCTGATCGACTGGCGCATGTCCGCCTCGTCATCGACGATCGCCACTTTCATCGCACGGGCCATCACGTCACTCCGCTGCTTCCATGTCGCGCCTGAGTAGCGGCAACTGCACCTCGAACACAGCCCCGCCGCCTTCACCGTTGCGTGCGGTCAGGCGACCGCCCAGATCGGTGACGATGCCCGAGGAGATGGCCAGACCCAGCCCGACGCCCTCACCCGGTTTCTTGGTGGTGTAGAAGGGTTCGAACAGATTGGCGAGATCGGCGATGCCATGGCCGTTGTCGCGCACCGACAGGCGCACGGCCTCATCCTCGGCAAGTGTCAGGTCGATGCGCGGCTCAGCCACGCCCTTGGTCGCGTCGAGCGCGTTGCGCAGCAGGTTGATGATCACCTGTTCCAGCCGGATGCGATCGGCCATCACCATGACCGGCTTGCGCGGCACCGCACGGGTGATCCGCACCACCCTCGCCTTCAGCTGCGGTTCCATCATCGACAGCGCCGAGGACAGGCAGGCCCGCACATCCACCGGCTCGAATGCCTCGCCGCCCTTGCGTGCATAGGACTTGAGCTGCCGCGTGATCGCGCCCATCCGCTCGATCAGGTCGTCGATCCGCTGGAACGACGACAGCGCCTCTTCCGGCCTGCGCCGTTGCAGCAACAGGCGCGCGCCGGCCAGATAGGTCTTCATCGCGGCAAGGGGCTGATTCAGCTCGTGGCTGACGGCCGCCGACATCTCGCCCAGTGCCGCCAGTTTCGACGATTGTGCCAGCGTCGCCTCGGCCACGGCCAGATCCTTGCGCACCTTCTCGCGCTCGGCAATCGCGCGCTGCAGCCGGGCGTTCAGCAGCCGCAGTTCGGCCGACTCACGCTGGAAGCTGACCGTGCGCGACCAGGCGCGGCGCGAGAAGATGTAGAATGTCGCGGCCAGCAGGATGGCGAAACCCATGATTTCGAGCGCCAGCACGGAATTGACCCGCTCACGCACGGAATCGAGCGCGGTGAAGGTCACGATGCGCCAGCCGCGGAACGGCACGCGCGCCTCCGCCCGGATCACGGCCTCGCCCCGCACATAGGCGTCGGGCGGCTCCTGCGTCCAGTCCTGCGCAATCTGCACCGCGCGGCGGATGGCCGATGGCGGGTCCTGCACCGCTAGCGCCTCGTCCACCTTCAGTCCCCGCCAGCGGGGTTCCGTCGACAGGATCACCCGCCCCTCGCTGTCGGTCACCAGCACCGCATCCGCCAGCCCGGCCCAGGAACGTTCGTACTTCTGCAGGTCCACGGCCACGACGATGACACCCAGCAGCTTGCCCTCGGCGGTCACGGCGCGCGAATAGGTGAAATCGGTGCCGCCTCCGCCATCACGGGGCGTGGCCGTGAACACCGTATCCTTGGTGCGCTGCGCGTCGACGAAATAGGCCGCGTTGCGGTGGCCCGAACCAAGCCTGTTCCGGTTCGTGGCACCGACCGCCCGCCCGTCCCGGTCCAGCAGCAATATCGAGGCCGCGCCGATTTCCGACTGGAACGAGATCAGCCGCTGCGAGGTCGAGGAATATGTCCCCGATGACAGCGCCCCGATCAGTTCGGGATCCCGCGACAGCAGCAGCGGCACGATGGAATTGCGCTGCAACTCGCTGACAAGATTGCCGGAGTAAAGCGCCAGCCGCACCTCCGACCGGTTCCGCGTCGCATCCGAGAAGCGGTCGGTAAGCCAGCTGTTCGTGACCAGCACGACCACGCCGGCAACCACCGCCAGGGCAACGACGACGATGCGCATCGTCCAGGTCAGGCCCTGGGGAACGGGATTGGTGGCCGGGGGTGCGACGGGCAGGGACAGATCCGGCGGCAGGTCCGGGGGCGCCCCGGTTCCGGACGGATCGGCGGGAGATGAAACAGGCGCGGCGGCGTCGGTCATGCGCGAAGTCTAGGCCGCAGGGCGCCCCCGCTCAAGCGCGGCAACGCAGCGCGGCGCAATCACACAGGCAGCGCCACGCCGACGAGCGCGCGGAAAACCGCCGCACCGTCCGGGGATCCGTGATCGGCGGTCATGGCGCGTTCGGGGTGGGGCATCATGCCGAGGACGCGGCGGTTCTCCGACAGAACTCCGGCAATATCGCCCATCGATCCGTTGGGGTTGTCGAGATAGGCGAAGGCGATCCGGTCCTCGCCGCGCAGCCGGTCCAGCGTCGGGGCATCGACCGTGTAGTTCCCGTCGTGATGCGCCACCGGGATGCGGATCTCGGCCCCCGGCGCATAGCCAGCCGTATAGGCGCTGTCGGTCGTTGCCACGCGCATCCGCACGCTGCGGCACACGAACCGAAGGCCCGCGTTGCGCATCAGCACGCCGGGCAGCAGGCCCATCTCGGTCAGCACCTGAAACCCGTTGCAGATGCCCAGAACGAACCCGCCACGCGCCGCATGGGCCGCGACCGCGGCAGATATGGGGGACCGGGCGGCGATTGCGCCACAGCGCAGATAGTCGCCGAACGAAAAGCCGCCCGGCACGCCCACCACGTCGGTCCCCGGCGGCAGCGCGGTATCCTTGTGCCAGACCCGTTCCACCGTCGCGCCCGCCTGCGCGAAGGCCAGTGCCAGGTCGCGGTCGCAGTTCGACCCGGGGAAGGTGATGACGGCAGCTTTCATGCGCGGACCTCAGGACTGCGGTTGCGTCCCGATTATCCCGAAGACGCGCCGCTTGCCAGTGCCAAGCGCGCCTGCGCGGTGCCTCCGGTCACAGGAAATGCGGGTTCGACCAGGCGCGGCGCCCCTCGGCATCGCGCACCGTCACACGCAGGAACGGCGATCGTGCCAGCCGCTTCAACGCGACACGCGCCGTCGTCATGCCCTCGCCATGCACCGAGACGGCGGCCGTGCCTGCCCCTTGCACGATCACGGTCTGGGCCGGGGAACAGTCGACCTCGACGGCGTCCGGCGTGATCCGCAGATCGTGGATCTCGGGGCCCTGGCTGGCATAGAAATGCCCCGCCTTCAGCGCATCGACCAGGGCGTCGGGGGCATTGGCCTCGGCCTTGACCATGACCCAGCCGCCGAAATGGTCGGGCTCGTAGAAATGCGCGTCATCCGTCGCGATCAGTGTCACCCGCCGCCCCTCGGCCAGCAGCAGGTCGGCGACCGCGGTGCCATCGGGGCGGTCGCAGCCCACGGCACATCCGTGATTGTAGATCTCGACCGCGTGTGCCGCCGTCACGGACCGCGCGTCACGCAGCGTCAGGCCCGACCATTGCGGATGCGCGATGGCCACGAAAGCACCGGCCGCCACGGCCCGTGCCGCCAGTTCGGGTCCGCTTTCCTGGCCGTCGACCGGTTCGAAATCCGGGCTGTCGGACGGCGCGAAATCAGGCGGCAGGCCGACCGCCAGAATGTGCCACAGCTCACCGTTTTCCATCGCGCCGGAATGCAGTTCTGCCCCCGGAATGGTGGTGAAGGCATTGGTTCGGAACGCCGTCGTATCGACGATCGGATAGCCGTAGGCGCCCACGAAGTGATCGGTCAGCGCCAGGAAATCATACCCCTGCTCGCGGTAGCGGCGGCAGACCTCCTCGGGGCTGATCACGCCATCCGAACGGGTGGAATGGGTGTGCAGGTTCCCCTTCCAGAACCGCCCGGGGGCGGCAAAGGCGGGCAGTCGGGTGGTGGTCATGTCGGCGCTCCCTCGAATGCTCTTCTTGTCGCAGTCCAGAATGACGGCAGCATACCGGCACGGCAACGGCGCGATGACGATGCCGCGTCACGCGACCCGCCTGCCCTGCACCCAGGCACCGCGCACCGCCGCCGCGTCACCGATCCGGGCGACGCGGATCACATCGGCGCGCGCCCCGGGGTCGAGGTGCCCCCGATCATCGAGCCCGGCCGCTGCCGCAGGGGCCCTGGTCACCGTGGCGACCCCGCGCGCCATGTCGCCCCAGATGTCGCCCAGCATCAGCGCGGCCGTCAGAAGGGCCGAAGGCACATAGTCGGACGACACGATGTCCAGAAGATCGGCCTCGGCCAGCGCCCGCGCCGCAACATTGCCCGAATGCGATCCGCCCCGGATCAGGTTCGGCGCCCCCATCATGACGGCAATTCCGTTGGCTCGGCAGGCCTCGGCGGCCTCGACCGTGGTCGGGAACTCGGCGAAGGTCACACCATGCGCGGCACTTTGGGCGACATCCTCGGGCCGGGTATCGTCATGGCTCGCCAGAACCGCCCCGTACCGGCGCGCTTCGGCAACCGCCACCCGTTCGTGCAGCGCCCCCATGCGCGCGCCCAGTTCCTGCTGGCTCGCGACATGGCCGGCGAACTCGGCCTCGGAATAGCCGTGCTTGCCCATCACATAGTCCTTCAGCGACTTCAGGTTGCGGAACTGGCGCTGGCCGGGGGTGTGGTCCATCAGGCTGACGATGCCCACGCGGTCGGCGGGGCCGAACTTCGCCATCTCGTCAACCAGCGTCTCGGAACATTTCTCGGCCCGCAGGTGCAGGAAGTGACTGATGCGCAGGGCACCCTGTGCCCGCAGCCCGAGGATTTCGTCTGCCAGGGCGCGGGCGTATTCGCCATAGTTGCCCTTGGCCTTCGACACCACCGACCCGACGCGCAGCGCATCGAAGACCGTGGTGATGCCGACGCCCGCCAGTTCCGCGTCATGGGCGATGATCGCCGGGGCATGCGGCCAGTTCACCCTTGGACGCGGCTCGATATGGCGCTCCAGGTTGTCGGTATGCAGTTCCACCAGGCCCGGCATCACCATGTCCCCGCCGCAGTCGATCGCACCGGGGGGAACGGCCGTCCCCTCGGCGATATCGGCAATCCGCCCGTCGCGCAGCACCACCGCACCCCGCATGACCTCGGACGGCCGGACGAGGAGGGCATTGGCGAGGATTGTCTCGGTCATGGGTGTATTCCTTGGCAAAGCGGTCGGCAGCCCGGTATCACGGCGGCGGAACAGCGTGAACGGAGGCTGGAATGCAGGCGACGGCGATCGGCGGCTATCGGCGCTATGCGATCTACGCCGCGCCCGACGGGCCGCTCGGGGCTTTCGGCGCGGCATGGCTGGGATGGGATCTGGGCGACGGGACCGAACCGGCGGCGCCGGTGGTGCCCGGGCTGCCGATGCCCCGCGAGGCGGTCGTTGCGACACCCCGCAAATACGGCTTTCACGGGACGATCAAGCCGCCATTCCGGCTGGCTGCGGGGGTTGCGCCGGAGGATCTGGACACCGCCGCGGCCGCGCTCAGCGCCGGGCTTGCCGCTGTCGCGCTGCCGGGGTTGCGGCTCCAACGGCTGGGCGGATTCCTGGCGCTTGTCCCGGATGGCGACCAGGCGTCGCTGTCGGCGCTTGCCGCACGGGCGGTCGAGGCGCTCGACCCGTTTCGTGCGCCGGCGGACGCGGCCGAGATCGCCCGTCGCAATCCCGACCGGCTGACCGAGCGGCAGCGTGCCCTCCTCGACCGCTGGGGCTATCCCTATGTGATGGAGGAGTTCCAGTTCCATCTCACGCTGTCGGGGAACCTGCCCGGGGATCAGGCCGACGCCGTCCTTGCGGCACTGGCACCGGCGATTGCCCCGGTCCTGCCGCGACCCTTCACGCTCGACAGTCTGGCGCTCTGCGGGGAAGGCGCGGATGGCCGGTTCCGCCTGATCCGGCGCTATCCGCTGGGTTGAGTCCCGCCCGGCACGGACTGACCGGCAGATCATCACCGCGCCACCCCTTCCGGTGCCAGGGCGGCCAGAAAGGCCGCCTCGGCCTCGGCCAGCGACCCGCCGTTCTGCACGACGCGAACCGGAATTCCGGGCGGCACCTCATACCGCGCCCGCGCCAGCCTTGCGGCGATGTCGGGTGCCGTTTCGCGCCCCCGCAGCGCAAGCCGTTCGGCCAGCACCTGGATCGGAGCGGTGACAAGGATCACGGCAAGGTTGGGAAACACCCCCCAGGCTTCGGCGAGCATCGCCCGGCTGCCATTGAACACCACATCCCGGCCCTGCGCGATGGCGTCGATGGCACTGGCGGGGATGCCATAGTCAAGACCGTGCGCCCGCCACGCCAGGCAGAATGCCCCGGCTTCGGCCCGCGCCGCGAATTCCGCCTCGGTGACGCCCTCGAACGGCTCGCCCCCGGCCTCCTCAGGCCGCGTGATCACGCGGCGCACCACATGCAGCGCGGGCCGCGCCGCACGGGCGGCCGCGATCAGTGTGTCCTTGCCGGCACCCGAGGGGCCGACAACGGCAAAGACGCGCCCGGCCACCTCAGGCCACCCGCGCCGGTGTGAACCCGGTCACGTCCACCAGCCGGTCACAGACCCGCGCCCGGGCGCCTTCGTCGTGGAAGATGCCCAGAATCGCCGCGCCGCGCGCCTTCGCCTCGTCGATCAGCGACAGCACGACCTCGCGGTTGGCGGCATCGAGGCTGGCCGTGGGTTCATCCAGCAGCAGCGCCGGATAGCCATGCACGAAGCCGCGCGCGATGTTCACCCTCTGCTGTTCGCCGCCCGAGAATGTCGTCGGCGACAGGCCCCACAGCCGTTCGGGAATGTTAAGCCGTGCCAGAAGGCCGCGTGCCCGGTCGCGTGCCTCGTCGGCGGCGACGCCAAGCGCAAGCAGCGGCTCGGCCACCACGTCCAGCGTTGCCACACGCGGCACCACCCGCAGGAACTGGCTGACATAGCCCAGTGTCCCCCGGCGCAGCGCGATCACGGTGCGCGGCTCGGCACCGGCAACCTCGACCCCGGCCACCCGGATGGACCCTGCGTCCGCCAGATAATTGCCCCAGACCATGCGCATCAGGGTGGATTTTCCGGCGCCCGACGCGCCTGTCAGCCCCACACACTCCCCGGCGCCGACGGCCAGCGCCGCACCCGCCATCACCGGGATCACGGCGCCCCCCTGATTGTGCAGCACGAAGCGCTTCTGCAGGTCGCGGACCTCGATCACCGGGTTCATAGCCACTTCTTCCACTTGAAGAACAGATAGGTGCCGACCGCGGCAGCCAGCATCATCCCGATTGCCATGGGATAGCCGTAGCGCCAGTCCAGTTCGGGCATATTGGTGAAGTTCATGCCATAGGCCGAGGCGATCACCGTCGGCGGCAGGAACACCACGGCGACAACCGAGACGATCTTGATGGTCTGGTTCTGGCTGAGGTTGATCATCCCCAGCGTCGCATCGGTCGCCAGCGCCACGCGCGCCGACAGGTGATCGGCGTGCACCTCAAGCGCGTGGATGTCGCGCATCAGGCCCTTCACGACCCCCTTGTGCCCGCCACCGCGCAGCCCCTCCGCCAGGGTCTGCCCGAAGTAGCTGATCGCGCGCTCGACCGTCAGCAACGACAGCCGGACCCGCGCCACCGCCTCGCCCTCGCGCCCGACACGACGCAGGGCCTGCTGAAGCTCTGCCGCGCCTGTGCTGCCCGCATCGCCATAGACCTCGCGCGCGATGGCATCGAGCGACCGGCCCGATCCTTCCAGCAGGTCGGCCAGTCGGCTGACGATCTCCTCGATCAGGCTCAGGAACACCGCGTCCGGCCCGGTGCAGCCCGGCCCGACCTTTTCAGCCCGTGTGGGATAGGTCTCGAACGGGCGCGGGGCGTGGTGGCGGACGGTGAAGGCGCGGTCAGCGGTCAGGATGAAGGTGACCGGGCCGGCCATGGGTTCCTTCGATTCGGACATCCCCGGCAGCACCACGGTCAGGTAATCGATGCCATCCTCCCGGTAGAGGCGGCTGGAGATCTCGATCTCCTCCATGTCCGCCAGCGTCGGCACCTCGATGCCAAGCGCCTGCACCGCATCGACCTGGGCCGGCTGCGGACGGTAGAGGTCGATCCAGACGGCCTCGGCCAGCGGCGCCTCGGGGGCCAGCTCTTCCAACCTGTTGCCTGCGATGCGATAGGCGAACATCATGGGTCAGACCTGCAGGACCGAAGAGACCAGAAGCTGCGTATAGGCGTGCTGCGGATCATCCAGAACCTGATCCGTCAGGCCCTGTTCCACCACAAGCCCCCCCTTCATGACCATCAGCCGGTCGGCCAGCAGGCGCACCACGGCCAGATCATGCGTCACGATCACCGCCGACAGGCCCATCTCGCGCACCAGCCCGCGCAGCAGGTCCAGAAGCCGCGCCTGCACGCTGACATCCAGCCCGCCGGTCGGTTCATCCATGAACACAAGACGCGGGCCCGTCACAAGGTTCCGCGCGATCTGCAACCGCTGCTGCATGCCGCCCGAGAACTGGCGGGGGCGGTCGTCGATGCGGGCGGGGTCGATCTCGACACGGTCCAGCCAGTCCTCTGCCGCGCTGCGGATCCGGCCGTAGTGCCGCGCGCCCACTGCCATGAGGCGTTCACCGACGTTGCCGCCCGCGCTCACCCCCATGCGCAGCCCGTCGCGGGGGTTCTGGTGGACGAAGGCCCAGTCGGTGCGCCCAAGCATGCGGCGCTCGGATTCGGGCATGGTCACCGTGTCGCGCGGGCCTTCGCGCGTGTCGAAGATCACCGCACCCGCGTCGGGCACCAGATGCCCGGCCAGACAGGACAGCAGGGTCGACTTGCCCGACCCGCTTTCCCCCACGATCCCCATGACCTCGCCCGGCCACAGGTCGAACGACACGTTCGAGCATCCGATGCGCGCGCCGTAGCGCTTTGTCAGGTCCCGTACCGACAGAAGCGGATGGGTTGTCATCCCCGAAACCTCATGCCGCATCGCGACCCCTCCGGACCGGGCGCGCGGCAGGGGACTGCCGGTTCCTTCGGCCGCCGGAACATGAAACCGCTGCCCGCATCACGCTGCATCCTCCTGCGGCCCCGGTCCGAAGCCCGCCGCGCGCCGCCCGGCGCACCAGTCGGTGTCGGAACAGACGAACATCCGCCCGCCCGCATCGTCGACGATCACCTCGTCCAGATAGCTCGTGCCGCAACCGCACAGCGCGCATTCCCCGGCGGCCTTCGACGGGTCGAAGGGATGATCCTCGAAGTCCAGGCTGACGGCCTCGGTCCAGGGCGGCAAGGCATAGATCCGCTGTTCGCGCCCCGCGCCGAAAAGCTGGATCGCGGCACAGCCGGACAGACGCGGATTGTCGAACTTGGGGATCGGTGACGGATCCATCACATAGCGCCCCTCGACCTTCACCGGATAGGCGTAGGAGGTCGCGATGGCGCCGTGGCGCGCGATGTCCTCGTACAGCTTCACATGCATCAGCCCGTAGTCCTGCAAGGCGTGCATCCTCCGGGTCTCGGGTTCGCGGGGTTCCAGAAACCGCAGCGGTTCGGGGATCGGCACCTGATAGACAAGGATCTGCCCCTCGGCCAGCGGCGCCTCGGGGATGCGGTGGCGGGTCTGGATGATCGTGGCCTCGGCCGTCCGCTCCGTCGTGGCGACCCCCGCCGTCCGCTGGAAGAAGCGCCGGATCGACACGGCATTCGTGGTGTCATCGGCCCCCTGGTCGATCACCTTCAGCACGTCGCCCGCCGTCAGGCAGGCGGCCGTCACCTGCACCCCGCCCGTTCCCCAGCCATAGGGCATGGGCATCTCGCGGCTGGCGAAGGGCACCTGATAGCCCGGCACCGCCAGACCCTTCAGGATCGCCCGGCGGATCATCCGCTTGGTCTGTTCGTCCAGATAGGCGAAGTTGTAGGCGGGGGTAAGCGCGGCGTCGGTCATACTTTTGCCCGATTTCTCTGCTGACGTGACCGTTGGAGGGGTGCGCCGGGTCGGAAGGAGCCCGCATCGCGATGCTGGAACTTGCTCTCTTGATATGCGGTGCAGCCACCATCGCGGTCGTCGGTCGCGCGGCGATCAACGTGCTTCGCCCCCTGATGGCGGCCGACCGGCGCCGCAGCGTCTGACATGGTCCATATCCGCCCGGGGCGCAGGCCATGACAGGCACCGATCTGGCCATCATCTGCGCGGTCGTGGCGGGCGTGCTGGCCCTGCGGAGGATCGCCCTTTCCCTGCTTCACAGGTTCGCACCGCCCTGGGCCGTCGGCCCCGGCGGCCTCCTGATCGACACGCGCGGACGGCTGGGCCTGTTCCAGATGCAGCAGGACCCGCGGCATCGCGGCTTCGGCGACGGCTCCGACAGCGATCCGGGCGGCGGGCGCTGCGACTAGGGTCATTCCGTGCCCCCCGCGGCAGCCCTCAGCCGCCGGACCAGTTCCAGTTCGCTCTGGAAGTCGACGTAGTGCGGCAGCTTGATGTGTTCCAGAAATCCGGTCGCCTGGATGTTGTCGGCATGCATCAGGACAAATTCGGAGTCCTGCGCCGGGGCGCCCGCGAAATCCTCGCCCAGTTCCTCCCATCGCAGGGCCCGGTCGACAAGACTCATCGAGATCGCCTTGCGCTCGGACTGCCCGAACACCAGACCATAGCCGCGGGTGAACTGCGGCGGCTCGGTGCGTGATCCCTTGAACTGGTTCACCGTCTCGCATTCGGTCAGCTCGACCTCGCCGATTTCCACGGCGAAACCCAGTTCGGGAATGTCCATCTCGACCGCCACGGTCCCGATGCGCAGCTCGCCCACGAAGGCATGGGTGCGCCCATAGCCACGCTGGGTGGAATAGGCCATTCCCAGCAGGAACCCCTCGTCCCCCCGGGCCAGGGCCTGCAGGCGCAGGGCGCGCGGGGCGGGCAGTTCCATCGGGTCGCGCGTCAGGTCCGGGGGCGTGTCATCCGACCGCTGGTCGATCTCTATCATCCCGTCACGGTTCAGGAACCCGGTGATATGCGGCGTGCGGGCCGGGTCGGACGGCGCATCCGCCGGCACCTGTGCGCCCGAGGGCGCCGCATCGTCTTGCCGGGGCGCTGCGGCGGGTGGCCCGCCTTCCGCCATCAGCGCAAAATCCAGAAGACGATGCGTATAGTCGAAGGTCGGCCCCAGCACCTGCCCGCCCGGCGCGTCCTTGAAGGTCGCGCTGATCCGGCGGATGCAGGCCATCGAGCCGCTATCGACAGGGCGCGAGGCACCGAAACGGGGCAGCGTCGTGCGATAGGCCCGGATCAGGAAAATCGCCTCGATCAGGTCGCCACGCGCCTGCTTGATGGCAAGCGCCGCGAGGTCGGGATCGTAGAGCGATCCCTCGGCCATCACCCGGTTGACCGCCAGCCGCATCTGTTCGCGGATCTGGGCCACCGTCAGTTCCGGCACGGCGGGGTCGCCCCGCCGTTCCTCGGCAAGGTAGGCATGTGCCTCGTCGATCGCCCGCTCGCCGCCTTTCACCGCCACATACATCAGGCCGCCTCCACCCGGGTTGACCGTGGCACCGCCGCCAGACGGTCGCCGCAGGTCAGGAATGCGTCGAACCCCAGCGGGAAGCGCGAACGGTTCATCGCAAAGGGCGCCGGATCGGGCAGCGACAGCCACGCATGGTCGCGGATACCGGGACCGGTCAGCCGCGCGCCGCGCGGTTCCAGCTGGTCGACCTCGATGATCAGGGTGACGGACCGGTCAGGATACTCGGGCGTTCCCAGGGGAAAGCGCTCGGGCGCACCAAGCGCCGCAAGACGGCCGACCGCAAAGACGGCCTGCCCCGGCGCCGCCATCGGCGCCCCGGTATGGAACGCGATCCAGCCGCGCATCTCGTCCGTGTCGTGTGACGGGGCCAGATGGACGGGCGTCGTCGGGTCGGCCAGCGTCAGCAGCAGGACGCCGGCCGCCACCGACAGCGGCGCGGGCGGCAGCGCCCCGGCGACACGCTCGATGCGGCCGGGCCGGGCCATCGCCTCCATCGCGGCGCGGAAGGCCCGTGCCGCTTCATGCGGCGGGTCGGCAAAGCCCCCGCCCAGCGTTGCACCCGCGATCACTGATCCTCTCCCCGCACCAGCGTGAAGAACTCGACCCGTGTGCGGGCCGCCCGGTCCGCGCGGGCCCGGCGGCGGGCGGATTCCTCGGTCGCAAGGGGTTCGAGCACCCGGGCCCGAACCTCGGCGGCCTGCGGGCCCTGCATCAGCGCGTCGACGATGGCGGCCCGCAGCGCATGCCCCCGGTCGCGGCCCTGCACATGGGCATGGCCCACCTCGCCCGTGGCCAGGCGCAAGGTGCAGCGCGTGACCGTCATCTCTCCCAGGTTGAATGGCGCACCCGCACCGCCTGCCCGCCCACGCACCATCACCGCGCCGGTCTCGGGGCCGCGCAGCACCGCATGGCCCGGCAGTTCGGCAGGCATCAGCCCCGCCAGGCGGTCGGGCCGGGCGCGTGCCAGCAGCCCCATCCAGCCCTGCCGCGGGGCGTTGTCGTCTTTCGCATGGTCAGGATCGCGGGTGTGGTGGGACATGTCGGTTCTTGCTATACAACTAGACATCTGATACGCCTTCGCCACCTCCGCTACAAGCCCCAAGGCTGTGAAACTTTGATGACGGACCGCCCCGCATGACCGCCGCCGAACCCCTATGGCAATCCATCGCGCAATCCCTGTCGGCCGAGATCGCGCAGGGCATCTATGCGCCCGGCGACCGCCTGCCGACCGAGGCGAAACTGTCCGCGCGGTTCGGCGTCAACCGCCACACCGTGCGGCACGCACTGGCGCAGCTGGCGGAACAGGGGCTGGTCCATTCGCGGCGCGGCGCGGGGGTGTTCGTGCATGCGGCGCCGACGGAATACCCGCTGGGGCGCCGCGTGCGGTTCCACCAGAACCTGACGGCATCGGGCCGCACCCCCGCACGCCGCCTGCTGGCGCTCGACACCCGGCGCGCGACGACGGACGAGGCGCAGGCGCTCGCCCTTTCGGCGGGCGCAATGGTCCATGTCTACGAAGGGCTCTCGACTTCCGACGGGATGCCGGTGGGCCTGTTCCGGTCGGTCTTTCCTGCCAGCCGGTTCCCGGGCCTGTGCGAGCGGTTGCAGCACACGCTTTCGGTCACCGAGGCGCTCGCCGCCGAGGGACTGTCGGACTACACGCGGGCCTCGACCCGCATCACCGCGAAGATCGCGCGCGGCACCCGCGCGGCCCTGCTGCATCTGTCCGAAGGTGCGCCGCTCCTGCGGACGGTCGCGATCAACGTGGACGATGCGGGCGTCCCGGTGGAGTTCGGCACGTCGTGGTTCGCGGGCGACCGCGTGACCCTGGTCGTCGCGCCCGAATAGAACCTCAGGTTGTCATGAACCCGTCGCGCAACCGGTTTATCCACAGGCAGACCCCGACACGAGCAGCGCCATGCCCCTGCCCTTGCCCCCCCTGCGCCTGACCGGCGCCGACATCCTGCGCGACGGCGAGATGCAGCGCCGTTCGGTCTGCATCGCGGACGGCCGGATCGCGCGCGGACCGCTGCCCGAGGTGGACCTGACCGGATACCTGATCCTGCCCGGCATCGTGGACCTGCACGGCGACGGATTCGAGCGTCACCTGTTCCCCCGGCCCGGGGTCGACTTCCCGCTGGCCGCGGGCCTTGCCTCGACCGACCGCGAGGCGGCGGCCCATGGTGTGACGACAGCCTGGCTGGCGCAGGGCTGGAGCTGGGAGGGCGGCTCGCGCAGCCCCGAGGGGGCCGAGGCGCTGCTGTCGGCGCTTGCCGCCTTCCGGCCCCGCGCGCTGACGGACCTGCGGGTGCAGCTGCGGGCCGAGATTCATCTGGTCGAGGCGGGCGCGCGGCTGATCGCTGCCGTCGCCCGGCACCGTGTGGGCTATGTCGTGTTCAACGACCATCTGGAGCAGGGCCACGAGATGCGCCGCCTGCGGCCGGATGCCTTTGCCCACTGGTCGCGGCGCAACGGCCGCACCCCCGAACAGATGCTGGCGGCCATCGAGGCGGCAGAGGCCCGGTCGCGCGAGGTACCCCGCCACCTGTGCCGTCTGGCCGACGCGTTCGACGAGATGGGCGTTCTGTACGGCAGCCATGACGACCCCGATGGCGAGACGCGCGAGCGATACTCGATGATCGGCGCCCGGATCGCCGAGTTCCCGACCACCCGCCGGGCTGCGGCCGCGGCCCGGGCGATGATGTCGCCGGTGATCATGGGGGCGCCGAATGTGGTGCGGGGCGGCAGCCAGTCGGGCAACGTGTCGGCCTGCGACCTGATCGCCGAGGGGCTGTGCGACGCGCTCGTGTCGGACTACCACGTGCCGGCCCTGGCGCTTGCGGCCTGGACGCTGGTGGACCGGGGCATGATGGCGCTGCCGCAGGCCTGGGCGATGATCTCGACCCGCCCGGCCGAGATCATGCGGCTGGCGGACCGCGGCCGCATCGAGCCGGGGCTGCGGGCCGACCTGACGGTGGTCAACGCGGAAACCCGGATGGTCGAGGCGACCATCGCGGCGGGGCGGTTGTCCTGGCTTTCGGGCGAGGCGGCGCGGCGGTTCCTGGCGCAGCCGCAGGCGATGCGGATGGCCGCCGAGTAGCGCCGCCGGTCAGCCGCCGTAGCGGTCGAGGAAGGCCTCGGCCGGCAGGCTGCGGAAGTCGGGCAGCGCCTGGCGCAGCCGGTCATGGTCCCAATCCCACCAGGCAAGGTCGATCATCCGTGCGGCGATGCCGGGGGGAAGGCGGGGGCGCAGCGGGGTCGCGGGCACCCCCGCCACGATCATGTAGGGCGCCACGTCGCGGGTCACCACCGCGCCCGCCGCAACCACGGCGCCCGCCCCGATCATGACGTCGGGCTTCACGATGGCGCCGTGCCCGATCCAGGTATCCGGACCGATCACGGTGCGGCGGGCGGCGCGGGCGGCGAAGAACCCCGCGTCGTCGGGTTCGTCGGGCCAGTAGTAGCGGGAGCGGTAGAGGAAGTGGTGCAGCGAGGCGTTGGCCATCGGATGATCGGTCGGGCCGATGCGCGTCATCGCGGCGATGTTGGCGAACTTGCCGACGGTGGTGTTGGCGATGTCGGACAGGCGGTCGCAGTAGGCATAGTCGAGGAAGGCCGAGTTCACGATGCGGGACCCCTGCCCCACCTCGCACCAGGCGCCGAAGGTCGTGGCCACGATCTCGCAGCCGGGGTGCAGGTAGGGTTCGGTTGCGGAAAGCTGGGGCATGGCAGGGTCCGGCTGGGGCGTCCCATCGTGGGACATTTTCTGAGCCTTTTGGAATCAACGGGTTACAAAACCGACTTAACCACTTTTTCATGATCTGGCCCGGGTCGGCAAGCACGCGACCGGGGGAGCGCCCGGCGCGTGCCGGGCCCGTGTCCGGCCGGGCCCCGGCTTATCCCTTGATCAGCCTGCGGCGCAGCCAGCCGGACAGCGTGTCCATCAGCATGACCATGAGGATGATCAGCAGGATGTAATAGGTCACCTCTTCCCAGTCCTTCTGGGTCTGGATCGCCTGGGTGATGAAAAGGCCGATGCCGCCCCCGGTGATCGCCCCGATGATCGTGGCGCTGCGGGTGTTAGATTCGAACAGATACAGCACCTGCGACAGCAGGACCGGCGTGACCTGCGGGATCACCCCGAAGCGGTAGCGCTGCACGGGCCGCGCGCCGGTCGAGCGGATCCCCTCGATCTGCTTGTCGTCGACATTCTCGAGCGCCTCGGAGAAGCTTTTTCCGAAGCTGCCGACATCGGTGACGAGGATCGCGAGCGCCCCGGTCAGCGGCCCGGGACCGAAGGCCCGCGACAGGATGATCGTCCAGATCAGCCCGTCCACACCCCGGATGAAATCGCAGACGCGTCGGGTGACGAAGCGGACGGCCACGAAGGGGGCGAAGTTCTTCGCCGCCAGAAAGGCGATCGGCAGCGCGATGATCGCGGCGCCGAAGGTGCCAAGGAAGGCCATGAGGACCGTTTCGCCGATCGCCCAGAACACATCGGCGTGGCGCCACATCGCGTTGCCCATGAAATCGGACCATGCACCCGCGATGTTGGTTCGCGCGGGGTCAAGCTGCGGGCCGGTCAGGATGGTCCAGAGGGACTGGTTGTAATAGGGGCTGTCGAGCGTGAACCAGAACAGTTCCCAGCCGAAGAAGTAGCGGAACACCTCGTCCTTGGACCTGGTGGCGGTCAGGCGGCCCGCATCGGTGGTGATGGTCACCCGGCTGTCGGAGGCGTTGATCCAGGCGGGCGTGTCGGCGACCGGCAGGGACAGGCGGATGTTCTGCCCGTCACGGGTGATGTCGATCAGGCCGAAGCCCGGGACGTCATAGGTGACGCGGCGATCCGGCAGGAAGCGCACGACATGCCCCTGCCCGAGGTCGATCACCTTCTCGTCCGCGCCCTGCCCGATCCAGTCGGGATAGAGTTCGACCGGGAAGCGGCCCTTGGCCTCGCCTTCCTTGGTGACGTCGAGCCCGCCGGTGCGGCCGTCGCGGGTGACATGCACCTTGTGGCTGTAGCTGTCAGCCAGAAGGATGCGCGCATTGTCGAGCCGCGCGCGTTCGGCCAGCCCCGGCACGTCGAAGGCGAAGAAGATGTACGCCAGGTAGATGACGATCAGCGCAGGCACCGCCATGGCCAGGCGGCGCTTGGAGGCGATCAGCGCATGCGCGCGGCTGCGGGCGTCCTGCGCCGAGAATTCGGCCGTCACGGTCATGCCTGGCCCCCATGCACCAGCCGGTTGCGGAAGTAGCTGGAAATCTGGTCGAAGAAGACGATGGCGGCGAACAGCAGGATGAAGATCGCCGCCGACATGTCGAAGCGGCCGGTGCCGAAGGTCATGGCGTTGCGCAGTTCATAGCCGATGCCGCCTGCGCCGACGAAGCCCAGGATAGCCGAGGCGCGCACGTTGATCTCGAACCGCATCAGCGTGTAGCTGAGGTAGTTGGGCGCGACCTGCGGCATGACGCCCAGCATCATCCGCTGCGACCACGACGCGCCCACCGATTGCAGCCCTTCGAGCGGCTTCATGTCGACGTTCTCGGCCACTTCCGAGAACAGCTTGCCAAGCGCGCCCGCCGTATGGGCGGCAATGGCGATCATCGCGGGCACCGGCCCGCCGCCCAGGATGAAGATCAGGACTAGCGCGATGACGATTTCGGGGAATGCCCGCTGGATGTCCATCAGCCGGCGGAACAGCGGGATCAGCCGGGGAAAGGGGGCAAGGCCGCGGGTGGACAGAAGCGACAGCATCAGCCCGCCGATGGCGCCCATGATGGTGGCGACGGCGGCGATGTTGATCGTCTCGATCAGGGCCGGGAAGAAGGTGACCAGATGGCCCGGCAGGTTGGCGCGCTTTTCCCAGGCCTCGGAGACGAGGCCCGCCGGGAAGTCGAGCACCTGGAACCAGCCGTTCGCGAATGAACCCGCGCTGCGATCCTCGACGATGCGGAAGCCTGCGATCATCAGCACGATGAAGACGGCAAGCGCGATCCCGGAATAGAGCTGCCGCTGGCGCGTCAGGGCAAGGTAATGCGCCTGCGTCGATGCCAGCAACGGCGAAGGAGCGGGAAGATCGGCCATGGGATACCTGCGCGCAAGGACGGGTTCCGGCCTGCGCCGGAACCCGTGGTCAGACCAGGTGTCGGATCAGTTGGTCTTGGACTGCTGCGCCACGCGGACGGCGATGATCGTCTCGTAGGCGTCGTGGCCGATCGGGGTGAAGCCCGCGGTCTCGCCCGCGGCCACGCCGTAGGCGCAGGCCTGGTCCTTGGCGTGCAGGCCGGCGGTCAGCTCGATCATCTTGGCCTTGACGTCCTCGGGCAGCGCGTTGCGCAGGACGATCGGGCCTTCCGGGATCGGCGACGACTTCCAGATCTCGACCAGGTCGTTCATGTCGACCAGACCGGCATCCACCGCGCGGCGCAGCGCGCCCGAGTTGTAGCCGTCTTCCCAGTCGCCCTGGCCGTCGGCCCAGGTCACGGCGCCGTCGAAGTCGCCCGCGTTCACGCCGACGATCGACTGCTCATGCCCGCCCGAGAACACCACGTCCGAGAAATACTCGCCCGGCTTCATCGAGTAGCCGGCAGCCGGCAGTTCCACCAGCGGGATCAGGTAGCCCGAGGTCGAGTTCGGGTCTGCGAAGGCGAACTTCTTGCCCTTCATGTCCTCGAGCGAGGTGATGCCCGAGTCCTTCCGCGCAAAGCCGATCGAGTGATAGGTGAAGGAGCCGTCGAGGTTGGTCTTGACCAGAACCGGGGTCACCGCATCGGGGTTTTCCAGATAGACGGCGGCATAGGCCGAGGCGCCGAGCCAGGCCATGTCCAGCGTGCCGCCGATCAGGCCCTGGATGACTCCGTTGTAGTCGGCGGCGGTGAACAGCTTGGTCGGCACGCCGAGCGCTTCCTCGGTATAGGCGCGGAAGCATTCGTTCGAGGCGAGGCGGTCCTGGGCGTTCTCGCCACCCAGAAGGCCGATGCGGAACTCGGTGATTTCCTGCGCCTGCGCGGCGCCGGTCAGGGCGGTGGTGGCAGCAAGGACGGCAAGCAGCTTTTTCATCTGTCGTCTCCGGTGGTGAAAAGGCCCCGCGGGATGCGCGGGGCCGGGGTGAAGGGATCAGGCGTTCAGCATCGCGGCCCGGTAGGCCGTATCCTGCGGAAGGGCGTCGATGGCGGTGGAGGTCGCGGCCTCGGAGAAGCTCGCGTCGGCGCCATAGATGTCGCGGGCGACGCCGGTGGTCAGCTGGTCCGCGGTGCCGTCGAACACGATGCGCCCGTCGCGCATGCCGATCACGCGGTCGCAGTAGCGGCGCGCGGTGTCGAGCGTGTGGAGGTTGGCGATCACCATCCGCCCGTCCTCGACATTGATGCGGCGCAGCGCGTCCATCACGATCTGCGCGTTCATCGGGTCGAGGCTGGCGATGGGTTCGTCAGCCAGGATGATGCGGGGGTCCTGCATCAGGGCGCGGGCAATCGCCACGCGCTGCTGCTGCCCGCCCGACAGGGCCTCGGCGCGCTTGGGGGCCTGTTCGACGATTCCCAGACGGTCGAGTATGGACAGCGCCTTTTCGATGTCGGCGCGGGACCACAGGTTGAACATCGTCTGGAGCGTCGAGCGGCGGTTCAGGACCCCGTGCAGCACGTTCGACACCACGTCCATGCGCGGCACGAGGTTGAACTGCTGGAAGATCATCGCGCATTGCGACTGCCATGCGCGCATCTGGGCCCCGTTCAGGGCCAGGATGTTGCGCCCCTCGAACCGGATTTCACCGGATGTCGCATCGGTAAGCCGGTTCATCATGCGCAGGAAGGTGGACTTGCCAGCGCCGGAGCGACCGATGATGCCGACGAAGGCCGGGCGGTCGACCGAGAACGAGATGTGGTCAACCGCGGCCTTCTGGCCGAACATCCGCGTGACCGTCTGAACGTCGAGCAGCATGCAACCCCCTGCGGTTGGCCGGGGGATAGGTGGCGGCTGCAAAGGCGATGTGTCGGTTCCGCGAAACTTTGGTGACAGTGGCGGGACAGGCCGGGCCGTTGCCCGGCCCCGCGCGCCCCGCGCGATCGGTCAGGCCGGGAAATACCCCTCGGCACGCAGGTCGACAGCCTGCCCGGTCAGCGCCGACTTCTGCGCGGCCATGCCGATGGCCGCGGCCCACCAGCCATCGGCCAGCGTCACCTCGACCCCGCCCTGCCCGGCGGCGGCGCGGGCGAAACCCTGATGCTGGTAGAAGGTCGATCCGTTGTGGTCGCCCGCGGCCAGGATGGTCGGATCGACCGGCACGTCAAGCACGCGCGGCCCCTTGGGATCGCGGGGCGAGACGATCACCTGCGGCACCGGCGGTTCACCCAGATGCGCGGGCCAGAAGCGGCCCGGGCCGGGCACCAGGCATTCGATCTTGCCCAGCGGCCCGACCGCCGAGATCTCTTCCTGGTAGCGGCTGCCCTCGGCGAACATGCACAGTTCCAGCATCGCCCGCAGACCGTTCTCGAAGTCGACGATCACATAGGCGTTGTCCCAGATGTCGGGGGTGCGGCCGTCGACCGATTCGTCCCTGTGGTTCACGTCCTGCCCGCCCGAAGCCATCACGCGGACCGGGTTGCAGCCGGCGACAAGGCGCATCAGGTCGAAGAAATGGCAGCATTTCTCGACCAGGGTGCCGCCCGACTGCACGTTGAAGCGGTTCCATTCCCCGACCTTGTGCAGGAAGGGAAAGCGGTGTTCGCGGATCGTCAGCATGCGGATCCCGCCGGTCGCCGCCTGCGCCTCGCGCAGCAGATGCGCGACGGGGGGCATGTAGCGGTATTCCATGGCCACCCAGATCGGCGCGGGATAGGCGGCGCGCAGCGCGGCAAGGCGGGGTGCGTCGGCCGGATCGGTGAAGAGCGGCTTCTCGACCAGCACCGGCAGCGGACGGATCGCCGCGATCTGTTCCAGCTGTCCGACGTGCAGGTAGTTGGGGCTGGCGATCAGCAGGCAGTTCACGGCCTGCACCGCCAGAACCGCGGCGACCGATTCCACCATCGCCGCGCCGGGCGCGAAGCGCGCGGCCTCGGCGCGCATCGCCGGGTCGGGCTCGAAGATCGCCACCACCTCGGCCTGTGGCAGAAGGGCGATGTTGCGCAGATGCTCCTGCCCCATCATGCCGCACCCGATGATGCCGTAACGGATTGTCTTCACGTCCTTGTCCTCTGTTCGGGCGCGTCGCGCGCCGCATTTCCGACGGCGCGCGCTATTTCAGCCGCGCCACATACCTGACCCGCTGCGGGTCGAACCACGTCAGGGAAACCTCGGCCCGGGCGCCATCCTGCACCCAGGAGATGCGCGTCACCTCTGGCAGGAGCGTGCCGGGGGAATGGGGAAAGGCCGGTGGCGCCCAGTCCGGCAGTGCCCCCTGCCCCAGCCGATCTTCGGCCCGCTGCACCCAGAGGCCCAGGCGCGTGCGGTAGAACAGATAGAGCGACTCCGACAGATCCTCCGGCGCGATGCGCGGCACATAGGCACCGTCCAGCCAGATTTCCTCGACCGCCGCGGGCAGACCCGAGATGAACCGCAGGCGGCGGATGCGATGCGCGTCGGGCGAGGTGCCGAACTCGGGCAGGTCGGGGCGCTTGGCGACGCGGTCCACCGCCAGCACCTGCGCCGTCGGCAGCCCGCCGCCGGTCAGCAGTTCAAGCCGGAAGAAGGCATAGACGCTTTCGGCATCGGCGCGGGCGCGCACATAGTTGCCCGACCCCTGCACGCGGCTGAGCATACCCTTGGCCGCCAGATCCTTCAGCGCCTGGCGCAGCGTGCCGACGGCGATGCCCAGCGATGCGGCCATCTCGCGCTCGGGCGGGAGCCGTTCGCCGTCGATCAGCCGGCCTGACGCGATGTCGCGGATCAGGAGTTCGCTGATTTGCTGATACAGCGGGAGCGCACCGCTTTTCATGGCCGACTCGCGTCATTTCGAACAATTGATATAGTATTGATCTATATCATTGCGGATGCTACGCAAGAGGAAAGTTGAATCTCAGGGAGAGAGAATCAGATGACCGTGGTCCCCATCACCTCGCCCGATCTGGACGGCGCCGAGGTCAGCTGGTTCGCCGCGCTGTGTTCGGACGACTATCAGTACCTGGGCGTGCCCGACGGCCGCCTAAGGTCGTCCTGGGAGCACTGCTCGGAGATCGTCCGGACCGCCGAACGCCTGGGGTTCCGCAACATCCTGTGCCCCTCGTCGTTCCAGGTGGGGCAGGACGTGCTGACCTTCGTGGCCGCCTGTTCGCAGGTGACCGAGCGCATCAACATGCTGGCGGCGATCCGCTGCGGCGAGCTGCACCCGATGATGCTGGCCCGGACGGTGGCGACGCTGGACCACATGATGAAGGGGCGGCTGACGCTGAACGTCATTTCGTCGGACTTCCCCGGCGAGGTCGAGGACAGCGCGCGCCGCTACCGCCGCAGTCACGAGGTGGTGCAGATCCTGCGCAAGTGCTGGACGCAGGACGAGGTTTCGCACGACGGCGAAATCTACAAGATCAAGACCCTGCCCGCCGACCCCGCGCGGCCCTACCAGCAGAACGGCGGGCCGCTGCTGTACTTCGGCGGCTACAGCCCGGATGCGCTCGAACTCTGCGGGGCGCAGTGCGACGTCTACCTGATGTGGCCCGAGCCGAAGGAGATGCTGGCGCAGCGCATGCGCGACGTGAACGCCCGCGCGGCGGCGCATGGGCGGACGCTGGACTACGGGCTGCGCGTGCACATGATCGTGCGCGATACCGAGGCCGAGGCACGGGACTACGCCGAGCATCTGGTGTCGAAGCTGGATGACGAATACGGCAAGCTGATCCGCCAGCGGGCGCATGACGCGGGGTCGCTGGGCGTGTCGCACCAGGCGCGGGCCCGCGAGCTGGCCGACCAGTTCGGCTATGTCGAACCGGGAATGTGGACGGGCATCGGGCGGGCGCGGTCGGGCTGCGGCGCGGCGCTTGTCGGGTCGCCGGACCAGATCCTGACCAAGCTGGAGGAGTATCGCAAGATGGGCATCCGCGCGTTCATCCTTTCGGGCTATCCGCATCTGGACGAGGCAGAGCATTTCGGCACGAAGGTCCTGCCGCAGCTGACGACGGTCAGCCTGCCGCATGCCTATGGCCGGGTGCCCGCCGAAACCCCGGCGACGCCGCTGGGCACGGGGGCACGCCGCTGATGGAACGGATCACGATTGCCGATGGCCTGACGTTCAGCCGCATCGTCTATGGCATGTGGCGGCTGGGGGACGATGCGATCACCGTGTCGAGCCATGTGCAGGCCAAGATCGAGGTCTGTCTGGCGCAGGGCATCACCACGATGGACCAGGCCGATATCTATGGCGACTACACGGCCGAATCGATCCTGGGGGCCGCGTTCCGCGCCAGCCCGGGCCTGCGCGACCGGGTGGAACTGGTCACCAAATGCGACATCGTGGCCCCGGTGGGCCGCCATGCCGGGGCACGGCTGAAGCACTACGACACCTCGCCCGGCCATATCACCGCATCGGTCGAGACCAGCCTGCGCGAGATGGCGACCGACCGCATCGACCTGCTGCTGATCCACCGGCCCGACCCGCTGATGGACCACGACGCGACCGGGCGCTGCCTGGACGATCTGGTGGCCAGCGGCAAGGTGCGGGCCGTCGGCGTGTCGAACTTCCGGCCGTGGGATTTCTCGCTGCTGCAGTCGGGCATGGCGACGCGGCTGGCGACGAACCAGATCGAACTGTCGCTGATGGCGCATGAAGGCTTCGTGAACGGCGACGTGGCCGACCTGCAGGAACGCCGCCTGCCGGTCATGGCCTGGTCGCCGCTGGCGGGCGGCCGGCTGCTGGCCGAGGCGCCGCAGCGCCTGCGCGAACGGCTGGACGATCTGGGCCACGCGGCAGGAGCCGACTGGTCGGCGGCGGCCGTCGCCTGGCTGCTGGCCCATCCGGCGCGCATCCTGCCGGTGATGGGCACCAACAGCCTGCCCCGGATCGCCGCGATTTCCGACGCGCTGAAGGTGCCGATGGATCGCCAGACATGGTTTGAACTCTACACCTTGGCCCTGGGCCGCGAGGTGGCCTGAGATGCCGGATGGAGCGCCGATGACCGACCTGACCTTTACGCCGGATGCCGCGAATGCCCGTGCCTTCCGCGATGCCCTGGGGCGTTTTTCCACCGGGGTCTGCGTGATCACGGCGCAGGGCCCGGACGGGCACATGGGATTCACCGCGAACAGCTTTGCCTCGCTGTCGATGGACCCGCCGCTGGTGCTGTGGTCGCCCGCCAAGGCATCGCTGCGCTATCCCGTGCTGGTGGCCGCGCCGCACTACGCCATCCATGTGCTTGGCGCGGACCAGGGCGATGTCAGCCGCCGGTTCGTGCGCGGGGGCGCGGGGTTCGACGGACTGCCCCATGGCGTGAATGCCGAGGGCGTGCCGGTGATCGAGGGGTGCCTGGCGCGGTTCGACTGTCGGCAGCACGCGCTGCATGACGGCGGCGACCACACCATCGTGGTGGGGTTGGTGCTGCGGGCGGCGCTGGCCGAGGGCACGCCGCTGGTGTTCAGCGCCGGACGATACGGAACCTTCGCGCAGGCCTGAGGGGGACCCGCGCGGGACAGGCCCGGCCGGCGGGATGACGGCACAAGGGGGGAGGACGCACCGATGGGTGTACTGGTTGGGCTGGCCGCAGCCCTGGGCGCGCTGAATGCCGCCGTGCTTGCGGCCGGGCGATGGATCGGAGCGGTCTGCATGGCCGTGATGGTCGGGGCGATCCTGATCCAGGTGTTCTGGCGCTATGTGCTGGGCAATGCCCTGCCCTGGCCGGAAGAGGTGGCCCGGTTCCTGATGCTCTGGGCGACCGGGCTGATGGCGCCCACAGCCTATCGGCAGGGCGGGTTCGTCGGCATCGACATGGTGGTGCGCCTGCTGCCGCGCGTGGTTGCGGCCGGGCTGACGCTGCTGTTGCTGGGCGTGGCGCTTGCAGTGCTGCTGGTCGGGTTCCGCATCGGCTGGGCCGAGGTGACGGGCTTTGGCGGGCGGTTCGAGATGGATGCGTTCCGCGTGCCGACCGGATGGGGCGCCGAGGGGCTGGAATGGACCAAGGTGACGCGCGCCTGGATGATGGCCTCGCTGGCCGTGGGCGTCACGATCATGATCGCGGTGACGGTGGAACTGATGCTGCGCTGCGTCGCCACCATGGTCGGCGCGGGTGACCGCCTGCCCGCGATCGCCGGCGCCGCAGTCGGGGGGGCCGAGTGATGCTGTCGCTTTTCCTTCCGCTTTTCATGGTCTTCCTGCTCCTGGGCCTGCCGGTGTTCTTCGGGCTGATCGCGGCACCCGGCATCCTTCTGTGGATGAACGGGCAGGAGCGCGACATCGTGCTGCTGTATCGCAACGTCTACAACGGGATGGACAGCTTTCCGCTGATGGCGATCCCGTTCTTCATGCTGGCGGGCGAGGTGATGAACCGGTCGAACATCACCCTGCGGCTGGTCGAGTTCAGCCAGGCGATGATCGGGCACCTGCGGGGCGGCCTGGCGCATGTGAACGTGATGTCGTCGATGCTGTTCGCGGGGCTGTCGGGTTCGGCGGTGGCGGATGTCTCGGCCCTGGGTTCGATGCTGATCCCGGCGATGGAGAAGCAGGGCTATTCCCGCAAGTTCGCCGCCGCGATCACCGCCGCATCCTCGATCATCGGGCCGATCATCCCGCCGTCGGGGATCATGATCATCTATGCCTATGTGATGGGCGAAAGCGTGGCCGCGCTGTTCCTGGCGGGGATCGTGCCGGGGCTGATGATCGGCGGATCGCTGATGTTCATGATCTGGTTCCTGGCCGACCGCTATGACCTGCCGATGTCGACCCGCCGCGCCACCTGGGGCGAGGCCGGCCAGGCCAGTCTCAAGGCGATCTGGCCGCTGATGACCCCGGTGATCATCCTTGGCGGCATCCTTGGCGGCATCTTCACGCCGACCGAGGCGGCCTGCATCGCGGTCGGCTATTCGCTGATGATCGGGCTGTTCGTGATGCGGACGCTGAGCCTTCGCGACCTGCCGGACATCCTGATCAGGGCGGGCATCACCTCGGCCGTCGTGCTGCTGCTGGTGGGGGCGGCCATGGCCTTCAAGACCGTCGCGTCGCTGGCGCGCACGCCCGAGATGCTGGCGGCGATGATCCTCGGCGTATCGGACAACCCGCTGATCCTGCTGTTCATGATCAACATCCTGCTGTTCATCGTGGGGATGTTCCTGGATGCCGGGCCCGCGATCATCATCCTGGGGCCGATCCTTGGCCCGGTGTTCACAGCGATGGGCGTCGATTCGGTGCATTTCGCCATCATCATGGCGGTGAACCTGACCGTGGGGCTGCTGACGCCGCCCATGGGGCTGGTGCTGTTCGTCACCTCGTCGGTCTCGGGGCTGAGGGTCGAGACCATCGCGCGGGCCACGCTGCCGTTCCTTGCCGTCGAGATCGTGGTGATCTTCCTGATCACCTATTTCCCGGCCCTGACACTGACGATCCCGCGACTGCTCGGGTTCGTGAACTGACGCGGCGCGGGGCCGCGTTCCCGGCCCCCGCCACCAAACCGAAAACCAACGGGAGGACCACATGCTCAAGACACACCTGAAATCACTGATGCTGGCCGCGCTGCTGGCAGGCACGGCGGGCGCCGCCATGGCGCAGGACATCGTGCTGCGCGCGACGGCGAACTCGAACGAACAGGACGAGGACTATGACGGCCTCGTGGTGTTCAAGAACTATGTCGAGAACGCCTCGAACGGCGCGATCGGCGTGGAATTGTTCATCGGCACGCAGCTTTGCGCCACCGGGCAGGAATGCCTGGCGGGCGTCGCCGACGGGTCGATCGACATCTTCATCTCGACCTCGGGCGGGGCGGCGGGGATCTTTCCCTACATCCAGGTGCTCGACCTGCCCTATCTGATGAGCGACGACCGCGTGGCCGAGGAAGTGCTGTCGGGCGATTTCGTGCGCTTCCTGCGCGACAAGATGCTGGCCGACAGCGACGACACGATACGCCTGATGACGGTGGGCAATACCGGCGGCTGGCGCAACTATGCCAACACCAAGGCCCGGGTGGCGGCGCCCGCCGACCTGTCGGGACTGAAGATGCGCACGGTGCCCGCCGACCTGCCGCAGGAACTGGCCAAGACGCTGGGCGCGGCACCCACGCCGATCCCGTGGCCGGAGCTGTTCACCTCGCTGCAGACCGGCGTCGTGGAAGGCACCGCAAACGGGATCACCGACATCATGTCGATGAAGTTCCCCGATGCCGGCCTGAAGTACATCACGCTGGACGGCCACAGCTACATGGGCGCCTTCTGGTACATGTCGAACCAGCGGTTCCAGTCGCTTGACGACAACCAGAAGCGGATCGTGCTGGACGGGTTCGCGGCGCTGCAGCAGGCGACCTTTGCCTCGCCCAAGCGCAAGGAAATCGCGGCCTATGCGGCGTTCCGCGAGGCGGGTGGCGACATCTACGTGCCCACGCCCGAGGAAAAGGCCGCGTTCCAGGCCGCCGTCGCCCCGGTCTACGACTGGTTCAAGGCGAATGTCGCGGGCGGCGAGGAAACGCTGGCGGCATTCGAGGCGGCGGTGGTCGCGGCCACCGCCAAGATCGACGCGGAACGTGCCGCCGACATGAACTGACGCCGGTTGCCCCCGCGCGGCACCTGCCGCGCGGGGGCGCCCCGCTGCCTGCCCTGCGCCCCCGAACGGAACCCCATGTCATTTTCCCTGCCCACGCGCGCCGACTGGGATCAGCACTTTCCCGGCCTCGCGGTCGCAGGCTGCGCCGCCCTTGCCGCGCAGTTCCTGTCGGACCACTACGGCGCCCCGGCCATGCTGATGGCGATCCTGATCGGGATGGCGCTGCATTTCCTGGCCGAGGAGGGGCGCGCGGCGCCCGGCATCGACCTGGCCGCAAGGGCGGTGCTGCGCATCGGTGTGGCGCTGCTGGGGCTGCGCGTGTCTGCCGACATGGTGCTGTCGCTGGGCCTGCCCGCACTGGCCCTGGTGCTGGGCGCGGTGGCAGCGACCATCGGCTTCGGGATGCTGGTTGCCCGGCTGTCGGGGCAGAGCCGCGCCTTCGGGTTCCTGACCGGCGGGTCGGTGGCGATCTGCGGCGCCTCGGCCGCGATGGCCATCGCGGCGATCCTGCCGCAGGACGGGCGCCGCGCCGACACCGCCGAACGCGACCTTGCCTTTACCGTGGTCGGTGTGACCGTCCTGTCGACGCTGGCGATGATCGTCTATCCGATCCTGACCACGCGGCTTGGACTCGACACCCGGGCGACCGGGCTGTTCCTGGGGGCCACCATCCATGACGTCGCGCAAGTCGTGGGCGCGGGATTTTCGATCGACGATCCGACAGGAGAGTTGTCGACCCTGGTCAAGCTGATCCGGGTGACCGCGCTTGCCCCCGTGGTGATCCTGGCTGCCGTGATCCTGCGCGCACGCGGAACCGGCGCCGGCACGCGGCCGCCGCTGGTGCCGGGCTTTGTGCTGGCCTTTCTGGCGCTTGCCGCACTGAACTCGACCGGGGTGGTTCCGGCCTCGGCGTCGGACCTGGCCGGCGCGCTGTCACGCTGGGCGCTGCTGACCGCGATCGCCGCAGTGGGCATGAAGATCGCCCTGCCCCGGCTGATGCAGGTGGGGCGGCCCGCGATCGCGCTCATACTGGGCGAGACGCTGTTTTTGGCGGCAATCGTGTTCGTCGGGCTGCATATCCTGCCGATGATCGGGGCTTGACGCGCCGTTGACTTGAACAAATGCAGGTCTGCGCATATATCCCGACGAACAGCCCCAGCCGGACATCGCAATGACACCCGCAACCGAGATGACCGTTACGACCCCGCGTGCCGTGGCCCCGCCGCCTGCGGATGACATCGCGGTGCGCGCGGCCGAGGCTGCGGCCTTCCTGAAGGCGCTGTCGCATGAGGGTCGGCTGATGATCCTGTGCCATCTGGCCCAGGGCGAGCGATCGGTGACCGAGCTTGAAACCCTGCTTGAACAGCGGCAGTCGGCCGTCAGCCAGCAGCTCGCGCGGCTGCGGCTTGAGGGGCTGGTCACCTGCCGCCGCGAGGGCAAGACGATATACTATGCGATCCGCGACCCGAAGGTCGGACGGATCATCACCACCCTGCACGACATGTTCTGCAACGACAGCGACTGCTGACGGCGCCGGGACCCGGCGGAAGCGGTCAGAGCAGATCCAGCAGCCGTGCGGCCTCGGCCCGGGGATCGGCCAATGCGGACCGATCTTCGCCCGGATGGAACCGCGCCCGGACGGCGGTGGGCATCGGCGCGGGTTCGGCGATCATCACACGCGGACCGGTGCGCGCCGTTTCGGCCTGCCAGCTGCGGGCGAGGGCGACCTGCGCGGCCTTGGTCGCGCCATAGGCACCAAAGAACTTCTGCCCGCCGCGCGGATCGTCGAGGAAAAGGGCCGTGCCCTGCCCGGCCCGCAGCAGAGGTTCCACCATCGGGATCAGCGATGCGGTGGCCCGCAGGTTCACCGCGACCGACTTGTCGAAATCGCGGGCATCCATCGACCCGGCAGGCGCCAGCGGTGCCGCATGCACCGCCGCATGGACCCAGAGCGCCAGCCCCCCCCAGCGGTCATGCACCGACCGGCACAGGTGGCGCATCGCGTCCTCGCTGGTGACATCCATGGGCGCCAGCGTCAGCCCGCCTGCCCCTGGCAGGCCGGCTTTCCTGACGCGGTCGTCCAGGTCCTCGAGCCCGCCGACGGTGCGCGCCACCGCCACCACATGCCACCCCCGCAGCGCCAGCTGCTCGGCGATCGCGGCGCCAAGCCCCCGCGAGGCGCCGGTGACAAGGGCCACGCGGCCGGGTGCGGGAAGGTCGGGCATGCACAGGCTCCGGGCAGCGGACGATCTGGCGGCGGAATAAGTGCCCGGGCACGAAAGGGCAAGGGCGGCAGATGACAAGAGGACTTGACCCCCCGGGGCGGCGCCGTCATCAAGGCGTCGTCATTCCATGCAGAAGGTCCGCGCCGATGACCCTTTCCCATGCGCTTGTTGCCAACCGCAGCCTGCCCGTTCAGGCCCTGATGGTTCTGGCCGGTTCGATCCTGATCGCCGCCTCGGCGCGCGTCGAGGTGCCGATGTACCCGGTGCCCATGACCCTGCAGACGCTGGTGATCTCGCTGGTCGGGCTGGCCTATGGCGCGCGCCTTGGCGCGCTCACCGTGCTGGCCTACCTGGCCGAGGGTGCGGCGGGGCTGCCGGTGTTCTCGGGCGGCAACGCCGGGATCGGCTGGCTGCTTGGCGGCCCGACCGCAGGCTTCCTGTGGGGCTTTGTCGGCATGGCCTGGGCGACCGGCTGGCTGGCCGAACGCATGGCGGCGCGCGGTTTCGCCGCGCTGTTCGTCGCGGCGGTGGTGCCTGCGATGCTGCTTTTCGTCGCGGGCGGAGGCTGGCCGCTGCTGGCCGGCGTGCTGGGCATGCAGGCCCCCTGGACCGCCGGATCGCTGTCGGTGGTCTGGGCGGGCTGGATCGCGCCGTTCCTGATCGGCGGCGTCGTCAAGTCGGCCATCGCGGCGCTGATGATCGCGGGCGGCTGGAAGGCCGTGACGCGCGCGGGCTGATCCGCCGCACCTTGCCGGACATGCAGGCGCCGCCCCACGGGGCGGCGTTCCGCATTCCGGCCGCTGCGGCGGGGTTATTCCGCCGCCTTCATCTCGAACCCGTTCTCGATCATGTCCGAGGGCGCAACCGGATACTCGCCCGAGAAACAGGCGTCGCAATAGGCCGGGGCCGCCGGATCGCGCCCGGCCGCCTGCCCCGCCGCGCGGTACAGCCCGTCCAGCGTGACAAAGCGCAGGCTGTCCACCCCGATCCAGTCGCGCATCTCGTCCTCGGACATCGTGGCGGCAAGCAGCTTTGACCGTTCGGGTGTGTCCACGCCGTAGAAGCAGGGCCAGGCCGTCGGCGGCGAGGCGATGCGGAAATGCACCGCGGCGGCACCGGCCTCAAGGATCATGTCCTTGATCTTGCGCGATGTCGTGCCCCGCACGACGCTGTCATCGACCAGCACGACCCGCTTGCCCTTCACGAGCGCGCGGTTGACGTTCAGCTTCAGCCGCACGCCCATGTTGCGGATCTGCTCGGTCGGTTCGATGAAGGTGCGGCCGACATACTGGTTGCGCACGATGCCGAAGGCGAAGGGGATGCCGGATTCCTGGGAATAGCCGATCGCGGCCGGGGTGCCGCTGTCGGGCACCGGGCAGACCAGATCTGCCTCGACCGGCGCCTCGCGCGCCAGTTCGATCCCGATCAGGCGCCGCGTCTCATAGACCGACCGGCCGCCGAGGATCGAATCCGGGCGGCTGAAATAGACATGCTCGAAGATGCAGGGGCGGGCCGGGGCATGGGCGAAGGGGCGCGAGGTGGCAACCTTGCCGTTCTCGACGATGACCATCTCGCCCGGCTCGATCTCGCGCACGAAGTCGGCGCCGATGATGTCCAGCCCACAGGTTTCCGACGACAGCACCCACCCCTCGTCCCCGAGGCGTCCCAGCACCAGCGGCCGCACCCCCAGCGGATCGCGCACGCCGATCAGCTTGGTGCGGGTCATGGCGACGATGGAGAACGCCCCCTCGACCCGTCGCAGCGCGTCCTTGATGCGTTCGGCAATGGTCTTCTGGATCGACCGCGCCATCAGGTGGATGATGCATTCGCTGTCGGAGGACGACTGGAAGATCGAGCCCCGCTCGATCAGTTCCCGGCGCAGCGCCGAGGCGTTCGTCAGATTGCCGTTATGCGCGATGGCCGCTCCGCCCATCGAGAACTCGCCGAAGAAGGGTTGCACGTCGCGGATCGCGGTCGCCCCCTTTGACCCTGCCGTGGAATAGCGCACATGCCCGATGGCCAGTCCCCCGGGCAGCGTCTGCATCAGCGAGGCATTGGTGAAATTGTCGCGCACATAGCCGAAGCGGCGGACCGAGTTGAACCCGTGGTCGGGATCATAGCTGACGATGCCACCCGCCTCCTGCCCCCGGTGTTGCAGCGCATGCAGGCCGAGCGCCACGAAATTCGCGGCCTCCGGCACGCCGATCACGCCAAACACGCCGCATTCCTCGTGCAGCTTGTCGTCGGACAGCGGATCGAAGGGGTGGCGGAAGGGTTCCATGGGCGAGGCTCCGAATCCCAGGATCGCGATGCGCCTGATGTAGTGCCTGCGCGCCCGAGTGTCACGCACCCGTCACGCCACATCGCACAAACGGCATCCGGGCCGGGCGCGCTGCCGCAAATCGCGCCGCCCCCACCGCGCCCTAGACCAGCCTGGCCGGGAAGCCGTCGGCGCGCAGTTCCGTCTTCAGCGCATCCTCGAGCAACCGCACGATGGCGGTCGACTGCGCCGCCCCGCCATAGGCCGCGCGACCCTGCAGGAAGGTCTGCATGGCCTGGGCCGCCAGCCCCAGCGGCACACCGAATTCCCGCCCGTAGTCCATCGCGAACCCCAGATCCTTGACCGCCAGATCCATGGTGAAGCCCACATCATAGCTGCCGTTCAGGATCAGCTGGCCCTCGGTCTCGTGCACGAAGCTGTTGCCCGACGATGCGGCGATGGCCTCCCACGCGGTCTTCAGGTCAAGACCGCCGCGTGCGGCCAGCATCAGCGCCTCGCCATCCGCCAGCAGATGCACGAAGGCCAGCATGTTGGTGATCACCTTGATCACCGCCGCGCTGCCCAGCGGCCCCATGTGGAACAGCCGCCCGCCCATGGCCGACAGGGCGGTTCGGTGGCGTTCCACCAGATCGGCGGGGCCGCCCGCCAGGATTGTGATCTCGCCGCGCGCGGCCAGATGCACGCCGCCGGTGACCGGCGCCTCGAGCATCGACACCCCGGCGCCTTCGGCCAGCCCGCCCAGCCGCAGCACGTCGGCCCGCCCCAGCGTCGAATTCTCGATCCAGGTCGCGCCGCGTTTCAGATGCGGCAGCAGCGCCGCCAGGACCGCCTCGGATGCGGCGGGCGACGGCAGGCAGGTCACCACATGGTCGACCCGCTGCGCCAGATCCTCCAGCGAGGTGGCACGGCCCGCCCCATCGGGCGCGGGCCTGTCCGGGTCGCGGTCATAGGCCACCACATCCAGCCCGGCGCGCACCAGCCCCCCGGCCAGGTGGAACCCCAGGTTGCCCAGACCGACATAGCCGTATGTCATGCGCCGTGCCCCACCACTGCCTTGACCTCGCAGAAGTCGTGGATACCCCAGTCCGCATATTCGCGCCCGTTGCCAGACTGCTTGTAGCCGCCGAAGGGCGCATGGGTATCCCAGGCCGGATAGTTCAGCGACACCTGCCCGGCCCGCAGCCGCCGCGCCACCGCGCGCGCCTCATCGACCGGGCCCTGCACATAGCCGGCCAGGCCATAGGGCGTGTCATTGGCCATGGTGACCGCCTGATCCACGCTGTCATAGGGCAGGATCGCCAGCACCGGCCCGAAGATTTCCTCGCGCGAAACAGTCATCTCGTTGGTGACATTGCCGAACACCGTGGGCCGTGCGAACCAGCCGCGGTTCACGCCCTCGGGCCGTCCGGTGCCGCCGGTCACCAGAGTCGCGCCCTCGGCGATGCCGGCCGCGATC
Organism: Paracoccaceae bacterium; assembly: GCA_019454225.1. Lineage (NCBI taxonomy): Bacteria > Pseudomonadati > Pseudomonadota > Alphaproteobacteria > Rhodobacterales > Paracoccaceae > Paracoccaceae bacterium. Next base: position 3,097,340 of record CP075370.1, read on the forward strand.
AGCCGCTGCACCTTTTCCCATTGCAGGCCCGACACCAGCGGGCCCATCCCGGTGCCCTCGTCGCGCGGATCGCCCACGACGATCGCCTCGGCCGCCGCCTTGGCCACCGCGCAGGCCTCGTCATGCCGGGCGCGCGGCACGAACATGCGGGTCGGCGCGTCGCAGGACTGGCCGGCATTGCCCATGCAGCCCTCGACCCCGCCCGCCACCGCGGCCGCAAGGTCGGCCGTGGGCAGGATGATGTTCGGCGACTTGCCGCCCAGTTCCTGCGCCACGCGCTTCACCGTCGGCGCGGCGGCAGCGGCCACCGCCGTGCCCGCGCGGGTGGAACCGGTGAAGCTGACCATGTCGACCTCGGGGTGCGCGGACATATGCGCCCCCACCACCGGCCCCATGCCGTTGACAAGATTGAAGACGCCCGCAGGCACACCCGCCGCATGGCAGACCTCGGCGAACAGGACGCCCGACAGGGGCGCGATCTCGGACGGCTTCAGGACCATCGTGCAGCCTGCGATCAGCGCGGGGGCCACCTTGCAGGCGATCTGGTTCATCGGCCAGTTCCACGGCGTGATCAGCGCGCAGACCCCGATGCCCTCGCGGATCAGCAGCGTCTCGCCGCGCATTACCTCCCATTCGAAGTCCTTCCCGGCGGCGATGGTCGATTCCAGATGCACCCGCCCGGCCCAGACCTGCGCGTCGCGCGCCCAGGTGATCGGCGCGCCCATCTCGGTGGACATGGCCTGCGCGAATTCCTCGGCGCGCGCGTTGTATTCATCGAGGATGCGCTCGACGATCGCGATGCGCTCGGCCACCGGCACCACCGTCCAGCCGTCGAAGGCCGCGCGCGCGGCTGCAATGGCGCGGTCGGCGTCGGCGGTCGATCCCAGTGCGATCTCGGCCACGATCTCTTCCGTCGCGGGATTCTCGACACCCATCCGCTCGGCGGACAGCGGCGTGACCCATTCCCCGTTCACGTAGAACTTCAGCAGATTGTCCCAAGCCATCCTGACCTCACCGGAAATGAATGTTGAACCGCGCCCTGACGGCGGCATCGACGGCGGGTGGCAGCACGCAGCCCGCCCGGCCGAGGATAGACTCCATCCGCGCACGCGCCGCGTCAAGCAGCAAGGGCCGCCCGGCCTCGCCCCATTCCTTGGGGCTCATCCGGTTGCCGACGACGGGGTAGACATATTCGGTCTGCATCAGGCTCAGCGTCTGGTCGCTGCCCAGATAATGCCCCGGCCCGCCCAGGCAGACCTGCTTCATCGCGTCGATCGACACCTTGTCCTCGGTCACCTCGATGCCGCGCACGCAGCGCATCACCTGCCCCAGCAGATCGTCGCCCAGCACCAGCGATTCATGGCAGAACCCCAGCAGCGAGGCATGCATCCCCACCGACTCGTAGCACATGTTCAGGCCCGCCAGCCCCGCCAGCACATTGGTGATGCCCTGCTCCCAGCCCGCCTGCATGTCGGGCAGCTTGGAATCCGAGATGCCGCTCGCCGCGCCCCCCGGCAGGCCATAGAACCGGTGCATCTGCGCGCAGCCCGCCGTCAGCAGCGCCTGCTCGGCGCTGCCCCCCGACATGGCGCCGGTGCGCAGGTCGGACACGAACGGCCAGGTGCCGAAGATGCAGGGCGCACCCTTCACGATGGCATTGGCATAGACCACACCCGCCAGGCATTCCGCCACCGCCTGCACGATGGCCAGTGCGATCGGCGCGGGCGCCGTGGCCCCGGCCTGCCCGGCCGACAGCAGCAGCATGGGCATCCCGGCCCGGATGCAGGCCTCCATGGTGACGCAGCTTTCCTCGGCGAACTTCATGGGCGGGACGACGAAGCAGTTGGAATTGCTGACGAAGGGTCGCGCGCGCCACTGGTCCTCGCCCCCCGCCACCATGTGCAGGAGATCAAAGCAGCCCTTCACATGCGCCGGGTCGCTGAACGAGGTGCCGACGTGTTTCTGCGTGCCCGCGAGGCAGGCGTAGAGCGTGTTCACGTCCATGTCGAAGTTGTCGACCACGTCGCGGCAGACGCAGATCCGCTGGAAGAAATGCACGTTGTCCAGATGCTCGACCAGCCGGGCCGCATCATACAGGTCCTGCGCCGTGGAATCGCGATAGGCCAGCGTGACGGGGTCGACCACATGCACCGCCGCGCCCGCCGTGCCGAAATGCACGTTGCTGCCGGTCAGGTGCAGGTCATGGCGCGGGTCGCGGGCAAACAGCGTGATGTCGCGCGCGGCCACCGCCAGCATGTCCTCGACCAGTGCGCGCGGAAACCGGATGCGCCCGTCATCGCCCAGCACCGCCCCGGCCCCGGTCAGGATCTCGACGCCCGAGCGCGGCGCCTGGCTCAGCCCGATCTCCTCGAGCGCCTGAAGCGCCGCCTGGTGGATGCGCAGCATGCCCGCCTCGGTCAGCGGCCGGTACTGGCCGCCGGGCATCCCGCCCCGCACCGGGCGCGCCTCGGGCGACAGGCCCGCCGCCCGCGCCGCCACCCGGGCCGCCCGCCCGCCCCGCGCCCGCACCGGCGCACAGACCTCGTCGCTCATTCCCCTGGCCCTTTCATCCTGGCCCGCCCTGCCGACCGGGCACCTGGCGCCCGGCCCGCCCCCATCACCGTCCCGCGCCGCCCTTCGCCAGAAGCGCGTCGATCTCGCCACCCGCTGCCGCCCCTGACAGCGGTGCAAAGGTGCCCTGCCCCAGCATTCCCGCCATGCAGTCCCGTATGGCGGCATGGGTGACCCGCGCGATCTGGCTGCCGGTCGAGATGCGGCGCACGCCCATCGCGGCCAGATCGGCCACCGCCATGCCCCTGACAAAGCCCGCCGCCAGAACGTTGACCGGCGCATCCACTGCCGCCAGCACCGCGCGCAGCGCCGGCAGGTCGGGCGGCGCGGGCAGGTACAGGCAATCGGCACCCGCCACCCCGAAGGCCCGCAGCCGCGCAATGCCCTCGGCCATGTCATAGGCGCCGTTCATCACCCCGTCGGCCCGCGCGCAGAGGACAAAGGGCCGGCCCAGCCCCCGCGCCGCCGCCACGGCCGCGCGCACCCGTTCGACCGCCAGGTCACGCGGATAGGCGGGATTGCCCGGCACCATCATCGTGTCCTCGATCGAGCAGCCCGACAGTCCGGCCCAGGCGGCCATCCGCACCGTTTCGGCGACACCGTCGGGATCGTCGGCAAAGCCGTTCTCGAAGTCGCCCGATACCGGCAGGCCGGTCGCGGCCACCATCGTCTCGGCATGGGCCAGCGCCTCGTCCCGGTTGACGCCGCCCATGTCGGGCCGCCCCAGCGTGAAGGCATGTGCCGCCGAACTGGTGGCCAGCGCAGGCGCGCCCAGGGCCGCCATCATCCGCGCCGATCCGGCATCCCAGGGGTTCGGCAGCACGAAACAGCCGGCGCGGTGAAGCTCGGCAAATGCCTGATGACGGTCCGCCAGCCTCATGCCCGCATCCTTTCGCCCTTGGGGTCGTACATCGGCACCAGCGACACCTCGGCCGCATGGCGCACGCCCGCCACCTCGATCTCATAGGCCGAGGCCAGCACATCGGCCGCCGTCTCGCCCGCGCAGGGCACGTAGCCAAGCGCGATCGCCCCGCCCAGCCAGTGCCCGTAGGCGGCCGATGTCACCGGGCCGACGATGCGCCCGTCCCGCACCAGCCCCTCGTTGTGGTACAGCATGACCGCCGGGTCCTTCAGGCGCAGTTGCACCATGCGCCGCCGCAGCCCCTCGTCCCGCCGCCGCAGCACGGCATCGCGCCCGATGAAGCCGGGCTTGGTGCTGCGCACCGCATGGCCCAGCCCCGCCTCAAGCGCGTGATCCTCGTCGGTGATGTCGTGGCCCCAGTGGCGGAACGCCTTTTCGATCCGGCAGCAATCCAGTGCATGCAGCCCCGCCAGACGCATTCCCGGCCCCGCGCCCGCCTGCATCAGCGCCTCGAAGACATGGGCGGCCTGGTCGGCCCCGGCGTAAAGCTCCCAGCCAAGCTCGCCCACATAGGACACGCGATGCGCCCGCGCGATACCCATGCCCGCCTCGATCTCGCGCGCGGTGCCGAAGGGGAAGGCGGTGTTGCCGAAGTCGTCGGGGCTGAGCGCGCCCATCACCTCGCGCGCCCTTGGCCCCATCACCACGAAACAGGCCTCGGCGGCCGACATGTCGGTGACCACGGCAAAATCGCCGTCGACATGCCCGCGCAGCCAGGCGAGGCAGCGCGTCAGCACCGCGCCCGCCACGACCAGCAGATAGGCGCCATCCGACAGCCGCGTCACGGTCAGGTCGGCCTCGATGCCGCCCCGGTCGTTCAGCATCAGCGTATAGACGATGCGCCCCGGTGCCACGTCCATCTCGGCCGAACAGACGCGGTTGAGGAAGGCGGTGGCATCGCGCCCCTCGACCCGGATCTTGCCAAAGCTTGTCATGTCGAAACAGGCGACACCGCTGCGCACCGCGTGGTGTTCGGCGGCAACGTTGGCAAACCACGGCTGGCGATCCCAGCCGAAGGTATAGTCGCGCGGCCCCCCCGGTTCGGCAAACCAGTTCGCCCGCTCCCAGCCCGCGACCTCGCCCCAGACCGCGCCCCGCGCCTCCAGCAGGTGATGCACGGGCGACCGCCGCACGCCCCGCGACGTCGTCATCTGCCGGTAGGGCCAGTGGTCGGCATAAAGCAGGCCCAGGGTCTCGCTCACCCGGTCCTTCAGATACCTGCGGTTCCGCTGGAACGGCATGGCGCGGCGGATGTCGACCTCCCACAGGTCGAAAGGCGGCGCGCCGTCGACGATCCAGCGTGCCAGCGCCATCCCCGCCCCGCCCGAGGATGCGATGCCGACCGAGTTGTAGCCCGCCGCGATCCAGTAGCCGGCCAGTTCCGGCGCCTCGCCCAGGTAATAGCGGTCATCGGGCGTGAAGCTTTCGGGACCGTTGAAGAACGTGTGAATGCCCGTCGTCTCGAACAGCGGCATCCGCCGCGACGCCAGTTCCAGCACCGGCGCCACATGGTCCCAGTCCTCGGGCAGGGTGTCGAACTCGAAATCGGCGCGGATGCCGTCCATCCCCCAGGGCTTTGCCCGCGGCTCGAAGAACCCGACCATCATCTTGCCCGCGTCGGCCTTGTAATAGGCGCATTCGTCGGGCACGCGCAGCACGGGCAGGTGGCCCAGCCCCGCCACCGGCTCGGTCACCAGGTAGAAATGCTCCGCCGCGTGCAACGGCAGGGTCACGCCGCTGGCCGCTGCCAGGTCGCGCCCCCACATGCCGCCGCAGTTCACGACCACCTCCGCGGCGATGTGCCCGGTCTCGCCGCCGGCGTCCCAGTCGACGCCGGTCACGCGGCCGTCTGCCGTGGTGACGCGGGTGACGCGCACGCCCTCGTGGATCTGCGCGCCCTTCATCCGCGCGCCCTTGGCCAGCGCCATGGCGATGTTGGCCGGATCGCATTGGCCGTCCAGCGGCAGATGCACGCCCCCGGTCACGTCCGCCACCTCAAGAAGCGGATACATCTCCTTGATCCGGGCTGTCGAAATCTCCTCGACCTCGACCCCGAAAATCCGTGCGACGGTGGCCTGGCGGCGCAGTTCCTCCAGCCGCGACGCCGTCAGCGCGACCGAGATGCTTCCCACCTGCCGCATGCCGGTGGCGACGCCCGTCTCGGCCTCGAGACGCCGGTAGAGATCGGCGGAATAGCGCGCCAGCCGCGTCATGTTGGCCGATCCGCGCAACTGCCCGATCAGCCCCGCCGCATGCCATGTGGTGCCGCAGGTCAGCCTGCGGCGTTCCAGAACCACCACATCCGTCCAGCCGGCCTCGGCCAGGTGATAGGCGACGGAGGCGCCCGAGATGCCGCCGCCGATGACGACCGCGCGTGCCTGGGTGGGAACGGTCATGGCAGGGCCTCCGGCGGGATCAGCACGAGCTTGCCGGGATAGCGCCCGGCCGCAAGATCGTCCTGCGCGCGGACGATGTCGCGCAGGGGATAGGTGTTCGACACCACCGGGCGCAGCCGTGCGGTGTTGATCAGGGTGACCAGCCCCGCGAACACCTCGCGCGGCTGGTGCGTGGCGCCGTGGATCGTCAGGTCGTTCAGATAGATGCGCCGCAGGTCGCCCTGCACCATCGGGCCCCCCACCGCGCCCGAGGTGGCATAGCGGCCGCCGGGGCGGAGCGCGTCCAGCCGGTCCTGCCAGCCCCCGCCCCCCACCACGTCGATCACCACGTCGAACCGGCCCGCCGGGGGCACCGCATCGCGCGGCAGGATCTCGGCCCCCATCGCGCGCAGGGGCGCGGACTTGGCCGGGCTGCACTGCGCCGTCACCTCGGCCCCGCGCAGGAGCGCCAGTTGCACCGCGGCCAGCCCCACCCCGCCCGAGGCGCCCGTCACCAGCACCCGTTCACCCGCCGCCACGCCCGCGCGAGTCAGCAGGTTGTGCGCCGTGCCGTGGGCACATGGCATCGCGCCGATCTCGACGTCCGACAGGGGCGAGGGCGTCACGTCATGCAGATGCCGCGCAGGCACCACGCAGTATTGCGCGAAGGCGCCGTCGAACTCCGACCCGATGGCGACGAAGGCGATGGCGTTGGCCGCGGTCGGCTCGTGCTGGTTGACCGGGCAGACGACGCGGGCGCCCAGGGCCGGCGCCGTCACCCCCTCGCCCAGCGCCACCACCCGGCCGCAGAGATCGGCCCCCTGGATGCGCGGAAAGGCCATCTCGCCCGCCCAGCCCGCCGCCTTGCCTTCCCCCGCGTCGCCCACGCCGTACCAGCCCAGCCGCGTGTTGATGTCGGTCATGTTCACGCCCGCCGCCAGCACCCGCACCAGCACCTGACCGGGGCCGGGGCGCGGCACGGGAATGTCCTCGCGCCAGACCAGCGCCACGGGCCCGCCGTGGGCCACAAGCTGCACCCCGCACATGACGGCGGGCAGGCTCATGCCTTCAGCCTTTCGTTGGCCGGGTCCCATTGCGCGCCGAACCCCGCGACCTCCGCGGGAATGCGCGCGCCGAACACCTCCACCTCCAGCCGCTGCCCCTGCGCCGCAAGGTCCGCCCGCAGCATGCCCAGCGCCACGACATGCCCGACCCGGTGGCCCATCGCGGCCGATGTCACCTCGCCCACGATACGGTCGCCATGCCAGAGGTTCGCCATGTAGGGCGGATCGCAGGGACAGTCCGCCACCTTCAGCGCCACGAACCGCTTGGCAAGCCCGCGCTGCTTCTCGGCCAGAAGCGCCGCCTTTCCGGGGAAATCCTTGCCCCAGTCGACGAACCGCTCCAGCCCGCCCTCCAGCAGCGAATAGTCCGTGGAAAGGTCGCCCTTCCACGCCCGGTATCCCTTTTCGATGCGCAGGCTGTTCAGCGCCCGCATCCCGAAGGGGATGGCCCCGCCGTGCAGCAAGGCGTCGTAGATCTCGGGCGCGTCGGCCCGGTCGCAGTGGATTTCCCAGCCCAGCTCGCCCGCAAACGACACCCGCAGCAGCGCGACATCCTTCCCCGCCACCCTCGCGGCATATTGCACCGACAGCCAGGGCAGCGTCAGGTCGGCGTCCGAGATCGGCGCAAGCAGCGCGCGCGCCTTCGGTCCGGTGACGATGAAACAGTGGATGCGATCGGTCCAGTCCTCCAGCGTGACGCCCTCGGGCAGGCCCCTGCGCAGGATGTCGGCATCGTGGGATTGCGCCACCGCGGCCGTGATGACGCCCACATCCTCGTCGCTGAAGGGAAGGCAGGTCATCTCGGTAACGATGCGGCCGCGGTCATCGGCGAAATACAAAAGCCCGGTCCGCCCGGGTTGCGGCAGCCTCGACGCGGTCAGCGACGCCAGATGCGCCCGCGCGCCCGGGCCTGCCAGCCGCAGCCGGGTGAAGCCCGGCAGGTCCAGCACCCCCACGCCATCGCGCACCGCCGCGCATTCGGCGGCGATCCGTGCCTCCCACGGGCCCGCGCGGCCCCAGGTCTGCGTCGCCTGCCAGGACGTGTCGTCGCCGGGCTTCGCGAACCATTCCGCCCGTTCCCAGCCGTTGTAAGGCGCCATCTGGCCGCCAAGTGCCGTCAGGCGCGCATGCACCGGCGACAGCCGCCGGTCGGGCGCGGCGGGCCAGCGGGCCATCGGGAAATGCATGGCGTATTCGTGGCCATAGACCTCCTTGCCCTTGGCCACGAGGTAGTCGTCATCCTCCCAGCCGGTGAACCGGCGCGGGTCGCAGGACCACATGTCCCATTCGGTGCCGCCCTCGGTCACCCATTCCGCCAGCACCTTGCCCGCCCCGCCCGCCTGGCAGATGCCGAAGGTGAACACGCAGGCCTCGAAGGCATTCGGCACGCCGGGCATCGGACCGATCAGCGGATTGCCGTCGGGGGTATAGGGGATCGGCCCGTTGATCACCTTCTGAAGGTTCGCGTTGGCCAGCAGCGGCACCCGCCGCGCCGCATCCTCGATCCACCATTCCAGCCGGTCCAGATCGTCGGGGAACAACTGGAACGCGAAATCTTCGGGCATCGGGTCATCGGGCGTGGCCCAGTGCGCGCGACAGGGGTCCTCGTAGGGCCCCAGGTTGAACCCCATCTTCTCCTGCCGCAGATAGTAGCTCGAATCGACGTCGCGCAGCAGCGGCAGCTTGTGCCCCGCTTGCTTCGACCACTGCTCCAGTTCCGGGATCGTGTCGAACAGCAGATACTGGTGACTCATCACCATCATCGGCACGCGGCGGCCGAACATCGCGCCGACCTCGGCGGCCCGGTATCCGGCGGCGTTCACCACCACCTCGGCCCGGCATTCGCCCTTGGGCGTGGCCAGGACCCAAAGCCCGGCCTCGCGCCGCACCGCGGTGACCGGACAGAACCGCTCGACCCGCGCACCCATGGCCCGCGCCCCCCGGGCCAGCGCCTGCGTCAGCTGCGCAGGATCAATGTCGCCGTCATGGGGATCGTAGAGCGCCCCGGTCAGGTCGTGCGTCTCGACAAAGGGGTATTTCTGCCCGATTTCCGACGGGTCCAGCAGTTCCAGGTCCATCCCCTGATACCGGCCCATGCCCACCACGCGGGCAAATTCCATCCGCCGCTCGCGCGAATGGCCCAGCCGCACCGACCCGGTGACATGGTAGTTCATCGGATAGTCGACCTCGGCCCCCAGCCGCCGGTACAGCCCCGCCGAGTAGCGCTGCATGTTCATGATCGACCAGGACGCGCTGAAGGTGGGCACGTTCCCGGCGGCGTGCCAGGTCGACCCGCTGGTCAGTTCGTTCGCCTCCAGCAGCACGGCATCCTGCCACCCCGCCTTCGCCAGATGGTAAAGGCACGAAGCGCCCACCGCGCCCCCGCCGATCACCGCCACCCGCACATGCATGGGCCAGTCCGCCATTGCCGCCCCCCGTTTCGCCGGCGCCATCATCTGCCTGCCGCGCGATGCTTTCAATTCGCCGCTGTCACCCTTATTGATCGAAATCGACGATCACGGCCCGCCCGGTTCCACCCGTTCCCGGGACACCCCGCGCCGGCCCCACCCGACAGCGCGGCCCCAGATGCACCCCGACCAGATCGCGACCTTCCTCGACCTCGCCGAGACGGCCAGTTTCCACCGCAGCGCCGAACGGCTTGGCCTCACGCAATCGACCGTCTCGGCCCGCATCGCGGCGCTCGAGGCCGCGCTTGGCACGCGGCTGTTCTCGCGGTCGCGCGCGGGGGCGCAACTGACGACCGAGGGGCTGAAGTTCGCGCCCCATGCCCGCGCGCTGCGCCACGCCTGGGCCGAGGCGCAGCGGTCCGTCACACCCACCGGCGAATCGGCGCTGAACCTGCGCATCGGCATCCAGTCGGACCTGGCGGCGCATGGGCTGGGCGACTGGGCGCAGGGGTTCCGCCGCGCCCTGCCCGATGTCGCGCTCTACATCGAACCCGACTATTCGGCGCAGATGTGCCGCGACATCTCCGAGGGGCGGCTCGACTTCGCCGTCCTCTACACGCCCCACCCCGCGCCCGACCTGCATTTCACCACGCTGGGCGAGGCGCGCTACATCCTGGTCTCGACGGTTCCGGCGCGGCTGGCCGACCTCGCGCCCGCGCGGCTGATCCGCGCCAACTATGCCCCGGCCTTCGCTGCCGCACAGGCCGCCGCGATCCCCGCGATGGCCGAGGCGGCGGTGGCCTCGGGGCAGTCGGCGGCGGTGGCCTCGCTGCTGCTGGCCATGGGCGGCGCGGCCTATGTGCTCGAGGATACCGCCCGCGCCATGGGGGCCGCCGTCAGCCCCGTGGCCGATGCCCCGGCGATCGGCCAGCCGGTGCAGGCGGCAACCCACCTGCGCCACCGCACCTCGCCCATGCACCGCACGCTGCTGCGCATCATGCGCCAGCACTTCGCCCGGCCGCGCGGCTGACCCGCGCCGCGCCGTCAGGCGGCGAAATCCGAGATCACCGCCACCCCCGGCGGGGTCGGTCCGTCGAAGGCCCGCAGTTCCGCCGAGGCATCCGACAGCGCCACCTCGCGCGCGACGATCGGCGTCACGTCCACCGCGCCCCGCTCGATCAGGTCCAGAAGCGACGGATAGCGCCAGGCCGGCATCCCGCGCGTGCCGAACAGCGCCAGGTTCTTCATGTAGATGGCGTTCATGTTGATTTCCATCCGTGCCGTGTGGCCCACCGGCATACCCACCTGCACATGCCGCCCCAGCGGCCGCAGGCATTCGATGGACCCGTTCGTCGTGGCCGCGATGCCGAGCGCCTCGACCGAGACATGCGCCCCGCCGCCCGTGATCTCGACGATCCGCGCCGCCACGTCGCCCTCGCGCGCGTCGATGGCGGCCTCGGCCCCCAGGCGGCGCGCATGGTCAAGCTTTTCGGGCACCACATCCACCACCACGACCCGCGCCCCCAGGGCCCGCCCGAGGATCAGGCACGACAGCCCGATACCCCCCGTCCCATGCACCGCAAGCCATTCGCCCGCCCGCAAGCCGGGCCGCCCGGTCAGCGCGTGCCAGGCCGTCGTCACCCGGCAGCCCAGCCCCGCCGCGACCACCGGCGACAGGCTGTCGGGCAGACGGGCCAGGTTGTGCGCGAAGGGAACATGGACGTACTCGGCAAAGGCGCCCGGTTCCACGAACCCCGGCAGGCGCTGCGACCGGCAGGTGTGGCCCTCGCCCGACTGGCAGTCGGGGCAGATTCCGCAGGCCAGGATGAAGGGCGCGACCACCCGGTCACCCGGGCGCCACTTCGCCAGCGGCCCGGCCTCGACCACCTCGCCACAATATTCATGCCCGCCGATCTGGCCCGGCTTCACCCGCGGATGTTCCCCCGACCAGCCGTGCCAGTCCGACCGGCAGATGCCGCAGGCCAGCACCCGCAGCACCACGCCATCGGCCTCGCAGCCGGGTTCCGGCACATCCTCGATCGACAGGTCGGCCCGATAGGCCCTCAGCACGGCAGCACGCATCGCTCTTCCCCCTTCAGGTCGCGCAATGGGGCGCGAAACCCCGGGCGGGGTCAAGCCATGCGCGGCCCGGTCAGGCGATCTCGACCGCGAACTTCTCGATCACGGTGTTCGCCAGCAGCCGCTCGCACATCGCGCGCACCTCCGCCTCGGCGGCGGCGCGGTCGGTGGCGGCCAGGTCCAGCTCGATCACCTTGCCCTGCCGCACCGCCTGCACGCCGGAAAACCCCAGCGTGCCAAGGGCGTGGCGCACCGCCTCGCCCTGCGGGTCCAGCACCCCGTCCTTCAGCATCACATGCACGCGCGCCTTGAGCATCGGGACCTCTTCAGTTGATCAGCGTGGGCTTCGTGGTGTGCGTGACGTTCGAGGGCAGAACGCCCAGCCGCCGCGCCAGTTCGGTATAGATGTCGCCAGCCGCACCCAGCGGGCGCACCGCGCCTTCGGGCAGCAACTGGCCGTCGGGGCCGCGCAGGTCCCAAAGGCGGCAGCTGTCGGGCGAAATCTCGTCGGCCACGATCAGCCGCATGAAATCGCCTTCCCAGATGCGCCCCACCTCGATGCGGAAATCCGCAAGCCGGATTCCCACGCCCATCATCACCCCCGACATGAAGTCGTTCACCCGCAGCGCCAGCGCCACGATGTCGTCAAGGTCCTGCTGGTTGGCCCAGCCGAAGGCCACGATATGCTCTTCCGCGACAAGCGGCGAATTCAGCTTCTCGTCCTTGTAGTAGTATTCGACGATCGGGCGCGGCAGCGACGTGCCCTCGGGAATGCCCAGGCGGCTCGACAGGTCGCCAGCCGCGAAGTTGCGCACAACGACCTCCAGCGGGATGATCTCGACCATCCGGACGAGCTGCTCGCGCATGTTCAGCCGCCGGATGAAATGCGTCGGCACCCCGATGCCGTTCAGCCCCGACATGAAGAACTCGCTCAGGCGGTTGTTCAGCACCCCCTTGCCCTCGACGGCGGCGCGCATCGGCGTGGCCGGGCTGCCCGAAGCCTCGTCCTTAAAATACTGGATCAGCGTTCCGGGCTCGGGTCCTTCGTAGAGGATCTTTGCCTGGCCCTCGTAAATCTTCTTGCGGCGTGCCATGGGGTCTCCACCCGGGGGCCTGCGGGCGCCCGGTGAGCCGCCATATAAGCCAAGGCCGGGGACGCCGCAAGAACGGCGGGGATCAGCCGACGGGCCGGTCAAGGATGCGCAGGATCTCGATCATCGTGGCGAACCGGTCCACCGGCACGCCCAGCCGGTGCGACAGCGCGCCCAGCCGGTCCATCGCCCCGGCCGAGGCCGAACCGGCCAGAACCGCCCGCACCGCAAGGCACAGCGCCGTCTCCGCGCGCTCGGGCGACAACAGGCCCTGCACGTCCGCGATCACCGCGCCGGGGCCGCGCCCGGCCAGCGCGCGCAGCACCCAGCCCGCAAGCTGCCGCAGGTCGGCGGCATCGAGCCCGGCAAAGGCAGGGCTGTCGGCGCAGATCACCAGCGCGCGGCCGGCGCCGCCCGCCCGCGCCTCACCGTCGGGCGCCACCGCGATCATCACCACCGACAGCATGGCGCGCGCAACCTCGGCCCGGTCGCGGCCCATCAGGGGCATCGCCGCCGTCGCACCTTCCCGCTGGACCGCTGCATGTCCCATGGTCGCCGCGTCACCTTCCGTCGCAAGAGCCCCGCTGCCCAGCCTGTCGGCAGATCGCGGCGGCATTGTGGCCGACATGCGGCATGGCGCGCGCGGCGGGCATTTCCGGGGCTGCGCACTTGCGAGGTTCCGGACACGGGGGCATATAGCGGCCACACCCGAGCAACAGGGAGACGCGCATGACCACCTTCGACGACCGCGAAAAGGCGTTCGAGACCAAGTTCGCCCATGATGCCGAGATGCAGTTCAAGGCCGAGGCGCGGCGCAACAAGCTCCTGGGTCTCTGGGCCGCCGGCCTGATGGGCCTTTCGGGCGACGAGGCCGACGCCTATGCCAAGACCGTGGTGCTGGCCGATTTCGAGGAAGCGGGCTCCGAGGATGTCGTGCGCAAGGTGGCGGCCGATCTGGGCGCCCGCGCGACCCCCGACACGATCCGCGCCAAGCTGGCCGAGCTTGCGCCCGTCGCCAAGGCCCAGTTGATGTCCGAGGGCTGACCGCCCCCGCCGCCGGTCCTGCGGCGGCGCTCATGACGACATGAACGCTTTGCATTTGCGCCCCCCGTGCCGCCGTGACATGGGGGGCGGACGCTTTGACACAGGTGCCCGATGACCGATCCGCTTTCCCGCCTTCTGGCCGACCGCGATGTGCTGCTGCTTGACGGAGCGACGGGAACCAACCTTTTCAACATGGGCCTTTCGGCCGGCGACCCCCCCGAGTTCTGGAACGTCGATCACCCCGACCGCATCACCGCGCTCTATCGCGGCGCGGTCGATGCCGGGTCGGACGTGTTCCTGACCAACAGCTTCGGCGGCAATGCCAGCCGCCTGAAGCTGCACGCCGCCGAAGGCCGGGTGCGCGAACTGAACCGCGTCGCCGCCGAACTGGGGCGCGAGGTGGCCGACCGTGCAGGCCGCCCGGTGATCGTCGCGGGGTCGGTCGGCCCGACCGGAGATATCTTCGAGCCGATGGGCACCCTGACCCATGCCGTCGCGGTCGAGATGTTCCACGAACAGGCGGAGGGGCTGAAAGAGGGCGGCGTCGACGTGCTCTGGGTCGAGACGATCTCGGCGCCCGAGGAATACCGGGCCGCCGCCGAGGCAGCGCGCCTGGCCGGGATGCCCTGGTGCGGCACGATGAGCTTTGACACGGCAGGCCGCACGATGATGGGCGTCACCTCGGCCGCCATGGCCGATCTGGTCGAAAAGCTGCCGAACCCGCCCATCGCCTATGGCGCGAACTGCGGTGTCGGCGCCTCGGACCTGCTGCGCACCGCGCTCGGCTTCGTGGCGCAGGGGTCCGAACGCCCGCTGATCGCCAAGGGCAACGCGGGGATTCCCAAGTATCACGACGGCCACATCCACTATGACGGCACACCCGACCTGATGGCCGACTACGCGGTGCTGGCGCGCGACGCGGGCGTGCGGCTGATCGGCGGCTGCTGCGGCACCACCCCCGACCACCTGCGCGCGATGAGGGCCGCGCTCGAAACCCGGCCGCGCGGCCCCCGCCCCTCGCTGGACGAGATCGCGGGGCGGCTTGGCGGCTTTTCCTCGGCCTCGGACGGCACCGGCGACGACACCGGGCCGAAGCGCGAACGGCGGGGTCGGCGGGGCTGACCCTGGCCCGGGCAACCGCCACCATCACGCGGTGGCGGCTTCGTGGCCGCCGCGAAGCGCCAGACCTTCAGAACAGGCTCAGCTGGTCCCCCGGCCGTGGCGGTATCCGGAACAGGTCGGTCCGCATCGGCGGCATCCGGACCGCCAGCCCCAGGCGTTCCGTGGCCACGCGGAACCGCTGGCGCATCAGGTCGGCCCAGATACCCTGCCCCTTCATCCGCACCCCGAAATCGGGGTCATAGTCGCGCCCGCCGTGCAGTTCGCGCACCCGTCCCATGATCCGCGCGGCGCGGTCGGGAAACTCCGCCTCGATCCAGTCGCGGAACAACCCCGCCACCTCGCGCGGCAGCCGCAGCGGGATCGTCGAGGCCGCCACCGCCCCGGCCTCCGCCGCCGCCGCCAGGATCGGCTCAAGCTCGTGGTCGGTCAGCGCCGGGACCAGCGGCGACACCAGCACCCGCACCGGCACGCCCGCACCGGACAGACGGCGGATCATCGCCAGCCGCCGCGCGGGCGCGGGCGCGCGCGGCTCCATCCGCCGGGCCAGCGCCGGATCGAGCGTGGTCAGGCTGACCCCCACCCGCGCCAGTCCCTGTGCCGCCATCGGCGCCAGGATGTCGATGTCGCGCTCGACCAGCGACCCGCGCGTGGTCACGCCGACGGGGTGAAGGAAATCGCGGCACACCTCCAGCACCTCGCGCGTCACCCGCTCGCGCGCCTCGATCGGCTGATAGGGGTCGGTGTTCGACCCCAGCACCAGCACGGCGGGCGCATAGCCCCTTGCCGACAGCTCGCGCGCCAGCACCTGCCCGATGCCGGGCCGTGCGATCAGCCGCGTCTCGAAATCCAGCCCCGGAGACAGGTTCAGATAGGCGTGGGTCGGTCGGGCGTAGCAATAGACGCAGCCATGTTCGCAGCCGCGATAGGGATTGACCGCCCGGTCAAAGCCCAGATCGGGCGAGCTGTTCCAGCTCAGCGCCGACCGGGCGCGCTCGTGCCGCACCTCGGTCCGCACCACGCGCGCCTCCTCCGGCAGGTCCCAGCCGTCATCGACAGCCTCGCGCGTGCTGCCCTCGAACCGGCCGGCGGCGTTCGACACGGCCCCCCGGCCGCGCAACTCCTGTCCCGGAAGAATGCCCCTGCCCCGCTGCATCGTCGAATGATAGAACATAGAGCGAACAAATGCCAGCCCTGCCGCTTTCCACGCGGACCCTGTCGCAAACCGGAAAGTCCGGTATATGGAAGCGGCAGATGACGGGCAGGCAGGCCCGCGCGAGGATACCATGGCAGACGACGGCGACGACATCATCCTTTCCGATCTCGATGACGACGAGCTCGTGCTCCAGATGCACGATGACCTCTATGACGGGCTCAAGGAAGAGATCGAGGAAGGCGTCAATATCCTCCTCTCGCGCGGCTGGACCCCCTATGACGTGCTGACCAAGGCGCTCGTCGCCGGCATGACCATCGTGGGCAACGACTTCCGCGACGGCATCCTCTTCGTGCCCGAGGTGCTGCTGGCCGCCAACGCGATGAAGGCCGGGATGTTCATCCTCAAGCCGCTGCTGGTGGAAACCGGTGCGCCGCGCATGGGCAAGATGGTGATCGGCACCGTCAAGGGCGACATCCACGACATCGGCAAGAACCTCGTGGCGATGATGATGGAAGGCGCCGGATTCGAGGTGCGCGACCTCGGCATCAACAATTCGGTCGAGAAGTATCTCGAGGCGCTCGAAGCCGAACAGCCCGACATCCTGGGCATGTCCGCCCTGCTGACCACGACGATGCCCTACATGAAGGTCGTCATCGACACGATGAAGGAAAAGGGCATGCGCGAGGACTACATCGTCCTCGTCGGCGGCGCCCCCCTGAACGAGGAGTTCGGCCGCGCGATCGGTGCCGACGCCTATTGCCGCGATGCGGCCGTGGCGGTGGAAACCGCCAAGGCGATGATCCTGCGCAAGCACAACCAGGCCGTCGCGCGCTGACCCCGCACCACCGACAGCCGGAACCGGCAGGGGCGGGTCTTGGCACCCGCCCCTTTCTTTCCTACCTTTCCGTTGACGGATCGCGCCCCCTGTCGGGACGGATGCCAGACGCGCGCCAGACGCAGACCCGACAGATGCCAGACGCAAGGAAACCGATGCCCGCCCGGACATTCGCCCTGCTCATCCTTGCCGTGATCGCCGCCGCGGCGGCGACCCTGGGGCTGGCCCTCTGGGCCGGATTTCCCCTTGCAGCACTGGGACTTGCGGCGCTCTTGGCCAGTCTCTGGCCGGGCCTGAGACGATGGAAGTGAACCCGCCCGACGACATCACCCTGACCGAGCAGGGAATGCCCCCCGAAGGCCGCGGCCGCGTCCTGGCCATCGCCTGCGGCGCCCTGGCCCGCGAAGTTCTGGCGCTCAAGCGACTGAATTCATGGGACTATCTCGATCTGCACTGCCTGCCCGCCAACCTGCATCTCTGGCCCGACCGGATCACCGCGGCGGTCGAAGCGGCCGTGCTGCGGTGGCGCGACAGTTACGCGACGATCCTCATTCTCTACGCCGACTGCGGAACTGGTGGGGGTTTGCAGGAAAAGTGCAAGGAACTTGGCGTAGAAATGATACAGGGGCCCCATTGCTATTCGTTTTTTGAAGGCAACGATGTCTTTTCCGAACACGCTGATTCCGAAATAACCGCATTCTACCTGACCGATTTCCTGACCCGCCAGTTCGACGCCTTCGTCTGGCGGCCGATGGGCCTGGACCGGCATCCCGAGCTGCGCGACATGTATTTCGGCAACTACACCAAGCTGGTCTACCAGGCCCAGACCGACGACCCCGATCTCGACGCCCGCGCCCGCGCCGCGGCCGAACGTCTGGGGCTTGCCTATGAACGCCGGTTTACCGGCTACGGCGATCTCGCGGGCTTCCTGGCATCCCGCGCATCCTGATGCTTCCCCCGCCGCACCACTTCCCGTAACCTGCATCGGCAGGGAGATACAAATGTCTGTAGAACAAGCACTTGCCGAGCTTTCCGCAGTCCTTGGCGCGGCGCTTGCAACCACGCGGCCGATCCGCGAACAACATGCCGCCAGCGAAACCTGGGTGGCGGGCGGGCTGCCGGATGCCGTGGCGTTCCCCTCGACAACGGACGAGGTGGCCGCCATCGCCCGCATCTGCACCGCGCACCGCCTGCCCATGGTCGGATGGGGCGCCGGCACCTCGCTGGAAGGGCACGCGCTGCCGCTGCGCGGCGGTGTGACGGTCGATTTCACGCGCATGGACAAGGTCTTGCGGGTCAATCCCGAGGACATGACGGTGGTGATCCAGCCCGGCATCACCCGCGAGCGGCTGAACGAGGAATTGCGCGCCACCGGCCTGTTCTTCCCGGTCGACCCTGGCGCCAATGCGACGCTTGGCGGCATGGCCTCGACCCGGGCCAGCGGCACGACGGCGGTGCGTTACGGCACGATGCGCGGCAACGTGCTGGCGCTCGAGGTCGTGCTGGCCGACGGACGGGTGATCCGCACCGGGACAGCCGCGCCGAAAACCTCGGCAGGCTATGATCTTACGGCCCTCTTTACAGGTGCCGAGGGCACCCTGGGCCTGATCACCGAACTGACCCTGCGGCTGCAGGGCCAGCCCGAGGCGGTGGCCGCCGCCGTCTGCGCCTTTCCCGGCATGGCCGAAGCCGTCGACTGCGTGACCGCAACGATCCAGTCCGGCATCCCGATGGCCCGGATCGAATTCCTCGACGAAGCCTCGGTCGCGGCCTGCAATGCCCATTCCGGCGAAGCGCTGCCGCCGCTGCCGCATCTGCTGGTCGAGTTTCACGGCAGCCCGGCGGGCGTCGCGGAGCAGAGCCGGCGCTTCGGAGAGATCGCGGGCGACTTCGGCGCGTCGGAGTTTCGCTGGGCGCAGGCCGCCGAGGACCGCGCGCGCCTCTGGCGCATGCGGCACCGGGCCTATCACGCCTGCCTCGCCCTGCGTCCGGGATCGACGGCACTTGTCACCGACGTCTGCGTGCCGATGTCGCGGCTGGCGCAGGCGGTCGAGGAAACCCGCGCGGACATTGCCGACAGCCCGCTTCAGGGCCCCATACTCGGCCATGTCGGAGACGGGAATTTCCATGCAATCCTTCTGGTTGACAGGCAAAGCTCAACCGAACTGGCCGAGGCCGCGCGGCTGTCGGCGCGCATGGCCGAACGGGCGCTGCGGCTGGGCGGCACGGTGACGGGCGAGCATGGAATCGGCATGGGCAAGCTGGGATACATGGCGGCGGAGCATGGCGAGGGCTGGCAGGTCATGGGCGCCATCAAGCGCGCGCTTGATCCGCTGAACCTGATGAATCCCGGCAAGCTCGTGCCGCAGGATCCTGCGGCGTGACCGAACCGGAAGGCTTTGCGCGGGCCTTTGCCTCCGCCTGGATGGCCGGGGATGCCGACCTCCTCGCGGCGGTGCTGGCGACATCTGCCGGGATGCTGACGCTCAGCGGGCAGTGGTGCGAGGGGCGCGACGCGATCTTTGCGGCGATGCGGGCGGAACGGCGGGGCGCCCTTGCCCGGGCGCGGGTCGTGGGTGGCAGGGCCACCTGCCGCGCCCCTGCCGAACACCTGAGGATCGTCGCGCAACGCTTTGTGATTTCAGGGCTATGCGATGCAGGCGGGCAAGAGATGCCGCGTCAGGCGGCGATGCTGACCGCGACGCTGCTGCGGGGCGGGAATGGCTGGACGGCAGAGCAACTGGCATTTGCGCCGGTCGCCTGACTAGCCGTCCAGCAGCACGCGCGCCGCCTCGCGCGCCGCACCCGACACCGTATCACCCGCCAGCATGCGCGCGATTTCCTCGACCCGCGCCGCCGGGTCGAGCGGCACGACCGTCGAAGTGGTCATGTCCCCGTCCACATGTTTCTCGACCCGCCAGTGATGCGCGCCAAGCGCCGCGACCTGCGGCGAATGCGTGACAACCAGAACCTGCGCACCCTGCGCGAGCGCCGCCAGCCGCCGCCCCACCGCGGCAGCGGTGGCCCCGCCCACGCCCCTGTCGATCTCGTCGAAGATCATCGTCAGGCCCGGGGTCTGCCCGGCCAGACAGACCTTGAGTGCCAGCAGGAACCGCGAGAGTTCCCCGCCCGAGGCGATGCGGTCAAGCGGACCGGGCGGTGCTCCGGGGTTCGTGGCGACCGTGAAGGTCACCATGTCGGCGCCCTCGGGGCCCGGTTCGCCCGGTGCCACGACCGTGCTGAAGCGGGCGCGTTCCATCTTCAGCGGGGCAAGTTCCTCGGCCATGGCCATGTCGAGCCGCGCCGCCGCCTCGGCCCGCGCGGTCGAAAGCGACGCGGCGGCAAGGTCATAGGCTGCCGCGGCCGCCTGTTCGGCCTGCCGCAGGCCGGTCAGGCCACGCGCGCCGCCGTCAATCGCCGCCAGACGGTCGCGCAGGGCGCCGGCAAGCCCCGCGAGGTCGTCGGGGGCCACGCCGTGCTTGCGTGCCATGGCGCGGATCGCGAACAGCCGTTCCTCGACCCGTTCAAGTTCCCGCGGGTCGTCATCCATGGCGCCAAGGCAGGATTCGACCCCCGCCTCGGCCTCTGCCAGTTCGATCAGGGCGCGGTTCAGCGCGGCAACCGGCGCCTCGAGCCGTCCCTCGGCGCGGTCGGCCGCTGCCTCGAGCCACCGCAGCGCATCGGTCAGCGCACGCCCCGCCCCGTCCATTCCCAGGGCATCGAGCGCGCGGGCCACGTCGCCGCGGATGCGCGCCGCGCCCTGCATGGCACGGCGGCGGGTGTCGAGCGCGGCATCCTCGCCGGGTTCCGGGGACAGCCGGTCAAGCTCGGCCACCGCATGACGCAGGAAATCCTCTTCCGTGCGCGCGGCGGACAGCGCCGCCTCGGCCTCGGCAAGGGCGCGGCGGGCCTGGGCCTGCGCGGTCCAGGCCGCCCGGACCGGCGCGGCATCTGCCCCCGCGAAGGCATCGAGCAATGCACGATGCCCCCGCGGGTTCAGCAGGCCCCGGTCATCGTGCTGGCCGTGCAGTTCCACCAGCGTATCGGACAGGGCGCGCAACGTCTCGCCACTGGTGCGCCGGTCGTTCACCCAGGCCGTCTTGCGCCCGTCGGCCGCGCTGACCCGGCGCAGCACGAGGTCGTCGGCCACTGGCAGCCCCGCCTCCTGCAGGACCGATCGGGCGGCATGGCCGGGGGGCAGGCGGAACACCGCCTCGACCTCGCCCTGCGCCGCGCCCTGTCGCACCAGATCGGCCCGGCCGCGCCAGCCCAGCACCAGACCGAGCGCGTCGAGCAGGATCGACTTGCCGGCCCCGGTCTCGCCGGTCAGCACGTTCAGGCCCGGCTGGAAGGCCAGCGACAGGCGGTCGATGATCAGAACGTCGCGGATGTCGAGTGTCAGGAGCATCCCGGATTTCCCGCGCGCGATGTGGCGGTGCGCCCCCTGCCCCGGTTGCGGAGGGTGCGCCTGCGCGCACCCACGGTCACAACCACTCGCCCCGGATCACCTGGCGATAGACCCGGCGCAGCCAGCCCTCGCCGCGCGCCTCGGGCTCCAGGCCACGGCCTTTCAGCAGGGCGAAACTGTCCTGGTAGAAGGGCGAGGCCTGATAGTTGTGGCCCAGAATCGCCGCAGCGGTCTGCGCCTCGTCGGTCAGGCCGAGCGCCAGATATCCCTCGACCAGCCGGTGCAGCGCCTCGGCGGTATGCGTGGTGGTCTGGAAATCCTGCACCACCGTCCTGAAGCGGTTGATCGCCGCGGAGTAGTGGCCCTTCTTCAGGTAGTAGCGCCCGATCTCCATCTCCTTGGCCGCCAGATGGTCGAAGGCGAGGTCGAACTTCAGGATCGCGGAACGGGCATAGTCGCTGTCGGGATAGCGCTCGATCACCTCGCGCATGCCCTGGAGGGCCTGGAAGGTCAGCCCCTGGTCGCGCCCGACCTCGTCGATCTGGTCATAGTAGGACAGCGCCAGAAGATACTGCGCATAGGCCGCATCCTCATCGCCCGGATAGAAATCGAGGAAGCGCTGCGCGGCCGCCCGCGCATCTTCGTAGCTGCGCGCCTTGTGCTGGGCGAAGGCCTGCATGATCAGCGCGCGCTTGGCCCATTCCGAATAGGGATAAAGCCGCTCGACCTCGGAGAACAGCCGAATCGCCTCGGTCGGGCGGCGGTCGTTGGCCAGGGCGAACTCGGCGCGCTTGTAGATCACCTCGGGTTCGAGCGTGTCCAGCGGAGCCTCGCGCTGACGTGTTCCACCGCAGCCAGCCAGCACCGCCAGCAGCAGCGCCGTGCCGACCACCCGCGCGCGCACCCTGCTGGAGCCCATGATCCGTCTACCTCAACGTCGTTCGCCTGCCCGCCTTTCAAAGCGGTTGGCCCGTCCTAGCACAGAAAAAAACGGGGCGCAAAACGCCTTTCGGTTCTATCGGCTGTGATGAGCCCCATGAATCAGGCGACGCGCGGCACATCGGCCAGCGCAACGCCCACACCCGGCAGCTTGCGCCCCGTGGGCGAGGTGCAATCGACCCAGGCATGGTTGGCCGGATCGGCAAACACCGCGCGCAGCAGCCGGTTGGTCAGCGCGTGGCCCGCGCGGACACCGGTGTAACGGCCAAGAACCGGCCCGCCGGCAAGCGCCAGGTCGCCAAGCGCATCCAGCATCTTGTGCCGGACGGGTTCGTCGCTGTGGCGCAGCCCGCCCGGAGACAGGATTCGCGCGCCGTCGAAGACCACGGCATTGTCATAGGTGCCGCCAAGGGCCAGGCCGCTGGCGCGCATCGCGTCGACATCGGTCTGAAGGCAGAAGGTGCGGCTGTCGCACAGTTCGCGGACGAAGGCGCCGTTGGCCATCGACATGTGCTTTTCCTGGCGGCCGATGGCCGGGGCCTGAAAGTCGATGCGGAAGTCGATCTCCAGCATGTCCGAGGGATCGAGTCGCGCCACGGCCTCGCCATCGCGCACCTCGACGCTGCGCAGGATGCGCAGGGCGCGCACCGGCGACGCCTGCGGCCGCAGACCGGCGCGCAGGATGCGCGATACGAAAGGCCGGGCCGATCCGTCGAGAATCGGCACCTCGGGCCCGTCGATCTCGATCAGGGCGTTCTGGACACCGGTTCCGGCAAGCGCGGCCATCAGATGCTCGACGGTCGACACCTGCACGCCTTCGGCATTGGCGACCAGCGTGCACAGGCGCGACGGCACCACCGCATCCCAGCGGGCGGGCACCATCGTGTCGCCGGTCTGAAGATCGGTGCGGCGGAACCAGATGCCGTAGTCTGCCGAGGCGGGACGCAGCACAAGACGCACGGGCCGCCCGCTGTGCAGGCCGACCCCGGCGAAGGCGACATCCGATTTCAGCGTGTGCTGCACCTGAGAGAATCCATCATCGTTCCACCCGGCAACCCTGGACTGGTGCCCATCGGTTGCCGCGCATTTTAGGTAAGTGACATGACGCAGCGCCACAACTCACTCTTTGTGACGGGGTGTAACAGCCCGGACCCCCTGCCTAAAGCGTTGATATAAAAAGGAAAAAGCCCGCGTTGCCGCGGGCCTTTCCGAACGCTTCGTGACAGCGTCTCAGTTCGCCTGACGACGCAGGAACGCGGGAATCTCGATGCGTTCCTGTTCGGGCGTCATCTCGGCCTCGTCATCATACTGCGTTACCGGCGGCTGGGCACGCGGGGCCGCAGCGCGTTCCGCGGGCGGTTCCGCCGCATGACCGGCCATCCGGTTGATCAGCGATCCGATGCCGAAGCGCGGGCGTTCGGCAGCCGGTTTCGCAGCCGGAGCCGCTGCGGCAGCGGGCTGCGCCACGCGCTGCCCGGGCACCTTGCTGACCGCGGCCTGGAGCCGTGCAAGCGCCTCGGGCGAGGGCGTGCCGGTCGCGCGGGGGCGCGGGGCGACATAGGTGTCGGGCGTGGCCGCCGCCGCAGGTGCGGCGCGCTGCACCGGCGCCGCCGGACGGGTTGCGGCAGGCTGCGGGCGGTAGACCGGCGGGGGCAGTTCGTCCTGCACCTCTTCCACCGCTTCGTGTTCGGGCGCCGCGGCGAACAGGTCGGGCTCGGGTGCGGCCGCGGGGGCCGGCGTGACCGCCACGGTCAGGGGCACCTCGGGCGCGCGGGCCGCAGGGGCCGGGGGCACGAATGCGGCCATCGGTGCCGCTGCGGCGGCAGCCGCGCGGCGGCCTGCCACCGGCTCGGCCCGGTTCGCGGCGGTCGCATCGATTCCGGTCGCGACAACCGACACGCGGATCGCGCCTTCCATCCCGGTATCGAGCGTGCTGCCCACGATGATGTTGGCGTCCGGATCGACCTTTTCGCGGATGATGTTCGCGGCCTCGTCCACCTCGAACAGCGTCAGGTCATAGCCGCCGGTGATGTTGATCAGCACGCCCTTGGCGCCGTTCAGGCTGATCTCGTCCAGGAGCGGGTTGGCGATGGCCTTTTCGGCGGCCTGCACCGCGCGATCCTCGCCCGTCGCCTCGCCGGTGCCCATCATGGCCTTGCCCATCTCGTCCATCACCGAGCGCACGTCGGCAAAGTCGAGGTTGATCAGGCCGGGGCGCACCATCAGGTCGGTCACGCCCTTGACGCCCTGGTAGAGCACATCGTCGGCCATGGCGAAGGCTTCGGTAAAGGTGGTGCGTTCGTTGGCCAGCCGGAACAGGTTCTGGTTGGGGATGATGATCAGCGTATCGACGACTTTCTGAAGCGCCTCGATCCCCTCTTCGGCCTGCTTCATCCGCTTGTTGCCCTCGAACTGGAAGGGCTTGGTCACCACGCCGACGGTCAGCACGCCCAGTTCCCGCGCGGCCTGCGCGATGATCGGGGCGGCGCCGGTGCCGGTGCCGCCGCCCATGCCGGCGGTGATGAAGCACATGTGCGCCCCCGCCAGATGGTCGACGATCGCCTCGATCGATTCCTCGGCGGCGGCGGCGCCGATCTGCGGCTTGGCCCCCGCGCCCAGACCCTCGGTCACCTTGATGCCCATCTGGATCGCCGCGTTGGCGCGGCTTTGCGCAAGCGCCTGGGCATCGGTGTTCGCCACGACGAACTCGACGCCCTCAAGCTGCTTGTCGATCATGTTGTTGACGGCGTTGCCGCCCGCCCCGCCGACCCCGAAGACGGTGATGCGCGGCTTCAACTCTTCGCGCTGCGAGGTCATCATCAGATTGAGTGCCATGCCGTTTCGCCCTGCCTTGTCGTTCACGCCGCCCGTGGTCCCGGTCCGTTTCTTGGGGGTATGCGCGCCTGTCCCGGCGCGATCCCCCGATTGATCGCCGAATCTATCCACAACCCGCCCAAAGGTCACGAGAAAAACACCGGTTCGCCACAAAATGTGGCGGGTCGACGGCGGGTTTCCGCGCGATTTCGGATGGATCGCAGGATATGGGGGTCACCAGTTGTCGCGCAGCCATCTGATCGCCCTTTTCAGGGATCGCGCCGAATAGCGATCCACGGGAATGTCGAAATCCCACCATTCGTCCTGCGGATGGGCCGCGAACAGGCAGAGCCCGACGGAACTGGCAAAGGCCGCGCCCGTGACCGCCTGCGGCAGGCCCTGCACCCGCAGCGGACGGCCAAGGCGCACACGCTGCCCGAGGATGCGGCTGGCCAGGCCGTCGAGCCCGGGGATCTGGCTGGCGCCGCCGGTCAGCACGATCTGCTGCGACGGCAGGCTGTCGAACCCTGCCGCATCCAGGCGCAGGCGCATTTCCTCGAGGATTTCCTCGACCCGCGGGCGCATGATGCCGATCAGTTCGGTGCGGCTGACGGCGCGGCGGTCCTTGTCCCAGTCACCGCTGTCGCCGCCGATCTCGATCATCTCGCGGTCGTCCATGCCGGTGGCGAAGATGCCGCCGTGCTTGGTCTTGATGCGCTCGGCCACCGCCATCGGCACCTGGAGGCCCTTGGAGATGTCCGAGGTGACGTGGTCGCCGCCCATGCGCACCGAGTCGGCATAGATCATGTGCTTCTTGATGAAGATCGACAGGCCGGTCGCCCCCCCGCCCATGTCGATGCAGGCGGCGCCAAGTTCCTGCTCGTCCTCGACCAGTGCCGCGATCCCCGAGACATAGGCGGATGACGCCAGCCCCGCGACCTCGAGATCGCAGCGCTTGATGCAGTGGATGATGTTCGACACCACATCGGCCTCGACCGACAGCATGTGCATGTCGCAGGCCAGCCGGTTGCCGATCTGGCCGCGCGGGTCGCCGAGGCCGGTCCGGTGGTCGAGCGCGAAGTTGACGGGCTGCGCATGCAGCACCTCGCGGCCGCGGCCGATGTCGGGCACGTCACAGGCAGCCAGCACACGCGCGACATCCTGTTCGGTCACCACCGAATCCTGGAGTTCCCATTCCCCCGCAAGGCCATAGCTGCGCGGCTCGGCCCCCGAGAAACAGGCGATGACATGGTCGACACGCACGTTCGCCATCTTCTGCGCCTGCTGCACGGCGGTACGGATCGCGCGTTCGGTTTCGCCCATCACGCTGATCTCGCCGAACTGCACGCCGCGCGACCGGGTGGTGGCGGCACCGATCACGCGGAAATTCGCCTGTCCGGCCAGCGGCCCGACGCCATCGGTCTCGCGCGGGCTGGCCTGCGGATCGAAGCGCAGGATCAGGCAGGCCACCTTGGAGGTGCCGATGTCGAGGATTGCCAGAACGCCCCGGGACAGGGCGGCGCGGCGCATGTGCCGCATGGCACGCTGGGTCTGGTAGAGATCGGTCACAGGTCGGTCTCCGGGGGCAGGATGCCGCGTTGGCGGCGCAGTTCCACAAGCGCGTAGGTCGAGAGGCGCAGGACGGGGCGGTCGGGGTGGCGCAGGTCCACTGCGACCAGATCGCGCGACAGGATGGACTGCGCCATGTCGATGGCGATGAAGCGTTCCAGGGCGGACAGCGGATCGACCTGCGGCAGCAGGATCCGCTGGTCGCGGTCCAGCACCAGGTCCCACCGCCGGTCGCCCAACCGGACCAGGCCGCGCAGGCGCGGCAGCAGCGGGCCCGAGGACAGGATCAGGCTCAGCGCCTCGGGCACCGCATGTTCCGCGCCCTCGCCCGCGATCAACGGCAGGTCGGCGCGTTCGGCCCGTGTCTCGAGCGCGGCGATGCGGTGGCCGGTGTCATCGAGCAGGATCAGGCCCTGCGGCCCGCGCCAGACGACCGCAGGCTCGCGCTCGGTGACTGCCACCTGCAGCACGCCGCCCGGCTGGACCCGCAGCAGTGCCGAGGCGACGGCGTCGATGCCCTCGACCCGCTGCCGGGCCGCGTCGAGGTCAAGGTCGAGCGATGACAGCGGCAGCGGCAGCGCCAGGGCCTGCCGCACCGTTTCGGCAAGCGCGGGCGACGCGCCCTCCACCGACATCAGCGTGACCATGAACTGCGGCCGGTTCTTCACCTCGTCACGCAGCGACACGACCGCCTCGGTCAGCTGCATCCGCCGTGCCTCGTCGGCGAGGTAGAGCCCGGTGGCAAACGTGATCACGAAGGCCGGGATGCCGACGCGCGTGACCCGCCGGAACACCGGCGTCAGCCACAGGCGGTGCATGCGGTAGGACCAGCGGCTGGGCGCCGGGTCGCGGCGCAGGGGATCGGGCGGGCGGCGGATCAGCGATCGCATGACGCATCCTTCACCAGCCAGTCGCAGAGCGCGGGGAACGAGATGCCCATGACTGACGCCTGTTCGGGGGCGAGCGATGTCGGGGTCATGCCCGGCTGCGTGTTGGTTTCGAGCAGGAACAGGCCGTCGATCCCCCGGGTCTCGTCCCAGCGGAAATCGGTGCGGCTGATGCCGCGACAGCCGAGCGCGTGATGCGCGGTCAGGGCATGGTCCATGCAGGCCCGCGCGATCGCATCGGGGATCTGCGCCGGGCAGACGTGGCGCGAACCGCCGGGGGCGTATTTCGCGTCATAATCATACCAGCCGTCGGTCAGGATGTCGGTGACGCAGAGCGCGCGGCTGCCCATCACCGTGACCGTCAGCTCGCGCCCCGGGACATAGGCTTCGGCCATCACCTGCGCGGGCATGCTGGCGGCCAGCCGCGGCGCATTCGCGCCGGGCATCACCAGATAGACACCGACCGACGACCCCTCGTTGTTCGGCTTGACCACATAAGGCGGGGGCAAAACATGTTGCCTTTCAACGTCTTCCCGCGAGACGATGACGCTGTCCACCACCGGCAGCCCGGCCGCGCGGTAGGCATCCTTGGTGCGCTGCTTGTCCATCGCAAGCGCCGAGGCCAGCACGCCCGAATGCGTGTAGGGGATACGCAGCCATTCCAGCATGCCCTGCACGCAGCCATCCTCGCCCCAGCGGCCGTGCAGGGCGTTGAAGGCGACATCGGGCGCGAGATCGGTCAGTCGCGCGGCAAGATCGGGGCCGGCATCGACCTCGATCACCTGATAACCTGCCTCCACCAGGGCATCCGCGCAGCCGCGCCCGGTCGACAGGCTCACCTCCCGCTCGGAGGAAGGGCCACCCATCAGAACCGCCACCCTGGGGGCTGCCCTGCTCGACATGCCCGCCATCATCTTGCCTGTGCGGGGCTTTGCGCCCCTTTGTGTTGTTATGTTCGCGCCGGTTCGCCGACGCGCATGATTTCCCACTCTAGCGTGATCCCGCTGTTTTGGAAAACCTTTTTTCGCACCTCCTCGCCCAGGCCCTCGAGGTCGGCGGCGGTGGCGGTGCCGGTGTTGATCAGGAAATTGGCGTGCATCGGCGACATCAGGGCGCCGCCCCGCGTGGCGCCGCGCATGCCGGCGTCCTGGATCACCTTCCAGGCCTTCAGTTCATGCGTGTCATCGGCCTGGCCGGTCGAGGATCGCCCCAACGGGTTGCGGAAGGTGCTGCCGGCCGACCTATCCCTTGTGGGCTGGCTGGCATCGCGGCGGGCGATCTGGTCAGCCATCCGGGCCTCGAGCGCGGCGGGGTCGCCGGGGGGGGCGCGGAACGTGGCGGCAATGATGACCGCGCCCTCGGGCAGGTCGGACTGGCGGTAGCGCAAGGACAGGGCGGCGGCGGGCAAGGTTTCCACGCGACCCGTGCGGGTGACGATGCGCACCTCGTGCAAGCGGTCGGCAACATAGTGCCCATAGCACCCGGCGTTCATCCGCACCGCGCCGCCGATGCTGCCCGGGATGGTGCGCAGGAAGGTCAGGTCGCGGCCCTGTTCCGCCGCGCGGCGCGCCACGTGGGCATCCAGCGCCGCCGCCCCTGCGGTGACGAATTCACCTTTTATTTCAATGGCATTGAACCCGCGTCCCAGCCGGATGACGACCCCCCGGATGCCACCGTCCCGCACGATCAGGTTGGAGCCGACGCCCATCGGAAAGACCGGAACGGCGGGGTCGAGCGCCGCAAGGAAGGCCCTGAGATCCTCGGCATCGGCAGGCTGGAACAGCCAGTCCGCCGGGCCGCCGACACGCAGCCAGGTCAGGTCGGCCAGGGGCCGGTCGGGGGTCAGCGGGCCGCGAGGGGTCGGGAGTTGCATGGCGCGCGGGATAGCGCGCGACGCCGGTTTTCGCAACCTGTGTCGCGACAAGGCCAACCCCCCGGGATTGCAGGGAAACCCGTGCCAGCCTGCGTCTGGCACGCGTCTGGCACGCGTATGGCATCTGTCCCGACACCGGGGGGCGTCCAGGGACCCGGTCCGCCGGTGCCGGTCACAATCCCGGTGACAGGGATCAGGGCCTGCAACCGCGCGACGGCAGGGTCGGATGTGCCGGAACCCGCATCGGGCGCTGTGCCTTCGCAGCATCGACGGCATCGTGGCGGTTTCGGGTTTGCAGATGTGCTGTTTCGGCGCGGAGGCGGTCGATCCCGTCGGGCGGCGGGCGGGTGAGGTGGTCGGCTTCGCGCGCCATGTCAGACCGTAGCGCCGGGCGCGGCGCCCGAGGTTAGCCCCGCCGACGCAGCCCCCACCAGAGGCCCAGGGCGCAGCCGGTCGCGGCCGGGGCGGCGAAGAACACGGCAAGGATCACCTGGCCGATGCCGTCGAACCCGGGGCGACCGCGGGCGGACAGCAGCAGCAGGCCCGCAGCGAGCGCGAGGCCCGCGGCCACGGCGATGCCCGCCGTCCGCCAGCCCGCGCGGCCCATGCCGTATCCGGCCAGTCCCCCTGCCCCCGCCACGGCCAGCGCGATGAGGAGGGCACGCTCCATCGTCAGCCCGCGCGGCGGCGCAGGTGGCGCCAGAGGTGAAAGAGCGGCCAGCGCAGCAGGCTTGCCCCGGCGGCAAAGACCGCGATGCCCCAGAACGGCCCGTTCGTCCAGGTCACCCAGCCGAGGATCGGGATGCCGGTTGCAATCAGCACCATGGCCTGCGGCCAGTGGTTGCAGCGCGAGGGCAGCATGGCCGCGAGATTGGCGACGATGGCCCAGAGGCAGGCGGCGGCGAGCGCGGGGGTCATTCGCGGTGCTCCGGTTCCGGGGACGGCGGTGCGGCCCGGCCGGTGGCGCGGCGCCAGAGGTGGATCAGCGGGTTGCGGAACATGCTGAGGAAACCCAGGGTCGCGGCGAGCGCCAGCCAGGGCCCGTGCTCGGCCCCGATCCAGATCAGGATGACGGGGGCGGCGGCCAGCAGCGCGATGCCCGGCACCATCTGCCGGCGGAACGGCAGGAAGGCCGTCAGCGTCGCGGCAAGGGCCCAGAGACAGGCGGCGGTCAGCGCGTGGGTCATGCAGCCTGCCCCATCAGTCGGGCGGGCAAGGCGCCTGCCCAGGCGCTGATCGTGCCCGCGCCGAGGCAGACCACGATGTCGCCGGGACGAGCCTGTTCGCGGACCAGCCGTTCGAGGTCGGCCTCGTCCAGCAGGGCCCGGGCGTGGCGGTGGCCATGGGCGATGAGGCCCGCCACCAGATCGTCGCGGGTGGCGCCGGGGATCGGTTCCTCGCCCGCCGCATAGACTTCGGCGATGGCCACCACATCGGCCTCGTTGAAGCAGGTGCAGAAATCCTCGAACAGATGCGACAGGCGGGTGTAGCGGTGCGGCTGGTGGATGGCGATGATGCGACCGCCGGGATTGCCGCCGATGGCGCGGCGCGCGGCCTTGAGGACGGCGGCGATTTCCACCGGATGATGGCCATAGTCGTCGATGATCGGGATGCCGCGCCATTCGCCGACGCGGGTGAAGCGGCGGTTGACGCCCGCGAAGCCTGCCAGGGCATCGCGGATCTCGGCCTTCTTCATGCCGAGATGGCGGGCCACGGCGACGGCGGCGAGGGCGTTCGACACGTTGTGGTCGCCCGGCATCGGCAGGGTGCAGCCCTCGATCACCGCGCCCTCGCCCTCATGCTGCAGCAGGATGTCGAAGGCGGGAAAGCCGTTCTCGTAGCGCAGGTTGACGGCGCGGACATCGGCCTGGGCGTTGAACCCGAAGGTCACCACGCGGCGGTCTGTGATGCGGCCCACCAGCGTCTGCACCTCGGGATGGTCGGTGCAGCAGACGGCAAGGCCGTAGAACGGGATGTTCGACACGAAATCGAGGAAGCCCTTGCGCAGCGCGTCGAAGGTTCCCCAGTGCTCCATGTGTTCGGGGTCGATGTTGGTGACGATGGCGATGGTGGCGGGCAGGCGGTTGAAGCTGCCGTCGGATTCGTCGGCCTCGACCACCATCCATTCGCCCGCGCCCGCCCGCGCGTTGGAGCCGTAGGCGTGGATGACACCGCCGTTGATCACCGTGGGGTCGAACCCGCCCTTGTCCAGCAGGGTCGCCACCATGGTGGTGGTGGTGGTCTTGCCGTGGGTGCCCGCGATGGCGATGTTCGAGCGCAGTCGCATCAGTTCGGCCAGCATCTCGGCCCGGCGGACCACCGGCAGCTTGCGGCGGCGCGCTTCCTCGAGCTCGGGGTTGCCGCGCTTGATGGCGGAGGAGACCACGACCACCGCCGCGTCGCCCAGGTTCTCGGCCCGCTGCCCCTCGAAGAAGGTGGCGCCCAGTTTCACCAGCCGATCGGTGATCTTCGACGCCTTGGCGTCGGAGCCCTGCACGCGGTAGCCTGCGGTCATCAGCACCTCGGCGATGCCCGACATGCCGATGCCGCCGATGCCGACGAAATGGATGGGGCCGAGTTCCAGGGGCAGTTTCGTTGCGTTCATGGGGCGGAGCTTCCGGACAGCGTGAGGACCAGTTCGACGAGCGCATCGGTGGCGTCGGGTCGGCCGAGAGACAGGGCATTCGCGGCCATGCGCGCCGCCGCCCCGGGATTTTCGAGGATCGCGGCCATGTGCGACGCCAGCGTGGGCGCGTCAAGGGCGGATTCGGGGATCAGGATCGCGGCCTCGCCCTCGACCATGCCGCGGGCGTTGGCAGTCTGGTGGTCGGCGGCGGCGGCGGCATAGGGGATCAGGATGGCCGGGCGGCCGATCGCGGTGATGTCGGCGATCGACGAGGCGCCGGAGCGCGACACGACCAGTTGCGCCTCGGACAGGCGGCGCGGGATATCGGGGAAGAACGGCTCGACCTCGGCCCGGACACCGGCCCGCGCATAGGTTTCGATGACGCGGGGCGCATCCTCGGGCCGGGCCTGGTGGGCCACGCGGAGCCGCTCGCGCAGCGGCCCGGGCAGGCGGGCCACCGCCTCGGGCACCGTATCGGACAGGATGCGCGCACCCTGCGACCCGCCGATGACCACCAGCGACATCGGGTAGTCGCCGGGGGGGATGTAGGCGGCGCCCGCGCGGTCGCGCACGGCGGCGCGGACCGGATTGCCGGTGTGGGTGCCCGTCACGCCGTCGGGCAGCGTGGTGGGCCAGGTGCCGCAGGCCACCGCCATCACCCGGCGCGCGAAGATCCGGTTGACGCGGCCCAGCACGCCGTTCTGTTCGTGGATCATGCGCGGCAGGCGCAGCAGCGTGGCCGCCGACAGCGCCGGAATCGAGGGATAGCCGCCGAAGCCCACCACCATGGCGGGCCGGTCGCGCAGCATGCGCGCCGCCATGGCGATCGCGCCGCCCGCGATGCGGAAGGGCACCATGGCCTTCTGCGCCGCGCCGCCCCGCGCGAAGGTGGCCGATGCCACCTGTTCCACCCGCACCACATGCGGGAACCCGCCCGCATAGCGCGCGCCCCGGTCATCGGTCGACAGCTTGACCCGCCAGCCGCGACGCACCATCGCCTCGGCCAGTGCCTGGGCGGGGAACATGTGCCCCCCGGTGCCCCCCGCCGCGATGAGCAGAAGCGGTGCCGTCACGCGCCCCTCCGGTGGAAGATGTCGCCGATTTCGCCCTGCGGGCGCGTCCGCGTCAAGGCCAGCAGGAAGCCGAGCGTGATGCCGGCGGCGATGACGGACGACCCGCCGTAGCTGACGAACGGCAAGGTCATGCCCTTGGCCGGCAACAGGCGCACCGCGACGCCCATGTTGATCATCGCCTGCACCCCGAAGATGCAGGCCAGCCCCGCCCCCGCCAGCCGGATGAACGGATCGCGTTCGCGCACCAGCCGCCACAGCGACCGGGCGACGACGGTGGCATAGAGCAGGATGATGAACAGCACGAGCAGCAGCCCGTATTCCTCGGCGGCGACGGCGATGATGAAATCGGTGTGGGCATCGGGCAGCGACCACTTCACCTGCCCCTCGCCCACGCCCACGCCGAAGAAGCCGCCTTCCTGGATCGCATTGGTGGCATAGCCAAGCTGCGTGCGGGGGTCGACGTCGGGCGTCAGGAAGCCGTTGATGCGGCGGGCGAAATGCTCTGACATGTTGAAGGCGGCGAAACCGCCCGCAGCCACGAGGCCGATCACGACGACGATCAGGACCATCGGGGCCCCGCCAACGAAATAGACCACGCCCCAGCCGAACAGCACCAGGGCCGCCTGTCCGAAGTCGGGCTGTATCGCCAGCAGCGCCACGATGCACAGCGTGACCGCGAATGACCATGTGCGCCCGGCGGGCCCCGTGGGTTCGTGGCTGGCGGCGATGAGCCAGGCGGTCAGCACGACGAAGCCGGGTTTCAGGAATTCCGAAGGCTGGACCGAGGCGAAGCCGAGGCTGAACCACCGCACCGCCCCCTTGCCGAAATCGGTGCCGAGGAACGGCAGCGCGGCCAGCGCGGCAAAGGCGCCGAGGAACAGCAGCACCCCCATCCGGCGCACCATCGCGGGCGGCGCCATCGAGATCAGCACCATGACCGCAAGCGCCACGCCGCCGAAGAACGCCTGCCGCTGGACGTAGTAGAAGGCATCGAGGCCGTTGCGCTGCGCCAGCGGCACCGAGGCCGCAAGCCCCAGCAGGATGCCGATGGCGAACAGCGCGAAGACCGCCATCATCGTCCAGCGGTCGATCGTGCGCCACCAACGGGGAAGCACCGGCTCGACCACCCGTGAGGGCATCGAGCCATAGACCATCTCAGTCATGGAAACCGCCTGCCTTGCCTGTCCTGCCCGAATGCCCGGGTTCGCCCCGGGTCTGCGGGTCAGACTAGCGAAGAACGCCGTGTCAGGCCAGCAAAAACGCGGCGAAAGGGGGCTGTTTGCCGATGTGATTCCGTTATATAAGTGATTCGTTATTTAATGGACCCGTGATGGAAAACCCCGAAACCGTGCTGCACCGGTGGGCCGACCGCACGCGCCGCGACGCGCGCGACCTGATTCTGGCCGATCACCTGCCCGATGCCCGCATCTTCGACGTGCTGGGCCCCGTGGAACACGCCACGCCCGCCGCCTATGCGGCCACCTGGGACGACTGGATGCCGGACACCGCGGGCGATGCGGTCTTTGACTTCGAGGACCTGCGGGTGACCGAGGCGGAGGGCCTGGCCTTCGCGCATGCGCTGATCCGCTGCGGCGGCACGACGCCGGACGGGCGGGAATTCCGCGACCTTGTGCGCGCGACCTTCGGGCTGGTGCGGGGGCCCGAGGGATGGCGCATCGCGCACCACCACATCTCGAAACCGCAATGACGGACAACCGGGCACCCGACCTGGACGCGGCCTTTGCCGCCCTGGCCGATCCGACGCGCCGGGCCATACTGGCCCGTCTGGTGCAGGGCGAGGCGACGGTGCAGGATCTGGCGCGCCCCTTCGCGATCAGCCAGCCCGCGGTGTCGCGCCACCTGAAGGTGCTGGAGGACGCGGGGCTGATCGAGACGCGGGTGGCGGGCACCGCCCGTCCCCGGCGGCTGAACCCCGAAGCGGTGGCGGCGCTGTGGGACTGGCTGGGGCAGTACCGCGCCCTGTGGGAGGCGCGCTATGCGCGGCTGGATGCCGTGCTGGCCGAGATGCAGGATCAACCGGAAAGGGAACCCGGACATGACGACCAGACTGACACTTGAAACCAGGGGCGACACGCAGGTCATCGTCACGCGCCGCTTTGCGGCACCGCCCGCCACGGTGTTCCGTGCCCATGTCGACCCGCTGATCATGCCGCGGTGGCTGACCGGGCCGGATGGCTGGGTGATGCGGGTCTGCATCAGCGAACCGCGCCCGGGCGGCCGCATCCGCTGCGAATGGGTCGATGCCGAGGGGCAGAACGGGTTTCACCTGACCGGCGAGTATCACGAGATCGACGAGGGCAGCCGCATCCTGCATGTCGAGCGCATGCACCTGCCCGACCCGACGCCCGACAACCGCGTGGAGACCCTGTTCCGGCCCGATGCCGGCGGCACGCTGATGGTGATGACGATGACCGTGGCCGATGCCGCATCGCGTGCCGCGATGCTGGAGACCGGAATGGCGGAAGGGATGGAGGCCAGCTATCAGCGGCTGGAGGGCCTGCCGGGCTATCGCGATGCCTGACTTCCGCCTGTTCGCCGAGGGGGCGCGGTCGCTGGTGATCACCCGGCACCTTGCCGCCCAGCCCGATCTGGTGCAGCGGGCGCATCTGGACCCGCTGCTGGTGCCCCGCTGGATGGGCGGGGGTGACCATCCGATGACCGAGTGCCGGATCGACCCGCGGCCGGGCGGGCGGTTCCGGCAGGTCTGGACCGGGCCGGATGGCGGGACCTTCGCGGTCGAGGGCACCTTTCTGGCCATCGCACCCGGCCGGATCGAGCATGTCGAACTGTTCGATCCCGACTGGACCGGCGGCGAGACCCGGGTGGTGACCACCTTCGCGGCGGTGCCGGGGGGCACGGCGCTGCGGATGGAGGTGGTCTATTCCAGCCCCGAGGCCCGCGACGGCGCCGCCGCCTCGGGCATGGCGGCGGGGATGGAAGCGGCCTATGATCGGCTTGACCCGATCCTGTGACCGCCGCGAGGGATGCCATGACCGACAGCGAAATCCGCCTGGCGCCGGAGGGGCCGCAGTCGCTGGTGCTGCGGGCCGACTATGATGCCTACGGGCACCAGGTGATGAAGGCGCATCTGGACCCGGCGATCCTTGCGGCCTGGATGGGTTCGCCCGAGATGCCGCTGTCGGTCTGCGAGGTGGATGCGCGGGCGGGCGGACGATACCGGATGGCCTGGACGCGGCCCGACGGGTCGCAGTCGTGGATGGCGGGGACGATCCTGGAACTGGCTGCGGATCGGCTGGTGATGACCGAACTGCACCGGCCGGACTGGACGCATGGCGAGTTGCGGGTGACGTTGCAGGTGAAGGACCAGGACGAGCGGGCCTGGCTGCGCCGGGTGGTGGAATTTTCCTCGCCGGCGGCGCGGGGCGAGCTGGCGGCGGCGATGTCGCCGGGCCTGAAATCCTGCTACGGGCGGTTGCAGGCGGCCATGGACGCGGCGGACGAGCACTGACCGGCGCAGGCGTCCCACGATGGGACGCTTTGCGGATCAAGCGATTTCAATGGCTTGACCAGCCCCCGTTAACGATCTGTCAAGACTTGTCCGGGGTGGCAGGGGCGGCGCCCGCAGATTGCGCGGCGCGGGCGGCGGCGTGGCGGGCCAGCGCCTGCGGGGGCCAGTGGTCGCGCCGGTCATAGTATTCGGGCACGGCGGGAACACCGGGGGGAAGCTGCACCCAGGGCAGTTTCGTCGAGGTGAAGATGTGGATGTCGGGCGGGCAGGCCGCCGGATCGGCCAGGGTGCCGACGCGCACGAAGGCAAAGCCGCGCCCCGCCCCGGGATAATGCGACCACAGGGCGACGTGGCAGACGGGGCAGCGCAGGATGATCTGGCCGCCGCCCGAGGCCGAGGGGGTGGCAACCTCGACCGGCGGGCGGCCGGTGACGGCGATCAGCGCGGTCTCGATCAGCGCGTTCAGCGCATGGGCGGTGCCGGTCTCGCGCTGGCACCAGGTGCAGTGGCAGGCGTGGGTGAAGAGCGGCCGGTCGCCAAGCCGGTAGCGGACCGTCCCGCAGGTGCAACGTCCTTCCATGCCGGGCCTCCATGCCTGAACCGGACAGAACGGACCATGACCGCAGCCGGGGGTCAAGCCGCGCGCGACCGGCGGCGGCCGTCAGCGCGGCAGCGCCGCCACCTGGGCCGCGAAATCGTCGCCGCGTTTCTCGAAGTTCGGATACTGGTCGAAGCTGGCGGCGGCGGGAGCCAGCAGCACGACATCGCCGGGCTGCGCCTCGGCGGCGGCGCGGGCCACGGCGCGGGCCATCGTCTCGCAGATCTCATGCGGCGTATCGCCGATCTGCAGGGCGAAGTCGCGGGCGGAATGGCCGATGAGATAGGCCTTGGCCACGGCCCCCAGATGCGGCGCAAGGGCCGCGATGCCGCCATCCTTGCCCAGCCCCCCGGCGATCCAGCGGATGCGCGGAAAGGCCTGCAAGGCCTTGGCGGCGCTATCGACATTGGTGGCCTTGCTGTCGTTCACGAAGCGCACGCCGCCGATTTCGGCGACCAGCTGGCTGCGGTGCGGCAGGCCGAGGAAGCTGCGCAGCCCTGCCTCGATCGCCCGGGGCCCGAGACCCAGGGTGCGCGCGGCGGCATAGGCGGCGCAGGCGTTCTGGTGGTTGTGCGCGCCCGGCAGGCCGGCAATGTCGCGCAGGTCGATCGCGGCAACCTGCCGCCCCTTGCGCCATTCCGCCAGAAACCCCTTGCGGGCAAAGACCGACCATCCGAACCCGTCCAGTTTCTGCCCCGACGAGATGCGGATCACCCGGTCGTCATCGGCCCCCTGCCCCATCTGGTTGGCCAGATAGAGCCCTTCGGCTTCGTCGACGCCGATCACGGCGCGGTCAGGCCCGCCCTGGGTGAACAGCCGCGCCTTGGCCGCGAAATATCCCCCCATCCCGCCGTGGCGGTCCAGATGGTCGGGCGA
Source organism: Paracoccaceae bacterium (assembly GCA_019454225.1). Taxonomy (NCBI): domain Bacteria; kingdom Pseudomonadati; phylum Pseudomonadota; class Alphaproteobacteria; order Rhodobacterales; family Paracoccaceae; species Paracoccaceae bacterium. The sequence continues at coordinate 3,135,157 of CP075370.1, forward strand.
CAGGTTGGTGAACACCGCCACATCCGGCGTCAGCGCACGGGCCAGGTCGGTCTGGTAGGACGAAAGCTCGAGCACCACCACCTCGCCGTCGCGGGCGGGGTCGAGGTCGAGCACGCCGCGCCCGATGTTGCCCGCCATCTGCACGGGCCGCCCGGATTCCGCGAGGACATGATGGATCAGGGCGGTTGTCGTGGACTTGCCGTTCGATCCGGTCACGCAGACCACGCGGGGCGTCTGGTCGAAGCTGTCCCAGGCGCCGGTGGCGAAGGAGCGGAAGAACAGGCCGATGTCGTTGTCGACCGGCACGCCCTCGGCCAGGGCGCGGGCGATCACCGGATGCGGCCGGGGGTAGAGATGCGGGATGCCGGGCGAGGTGACCAGCGCCGCCACCCCGTCGAGCGCGCCGGCGCGCGTCAGGTCATGCAGGGCCAGCCCGGCGGCGGTGGCGCGGTCGCGGCTTTCGGGGCTGTCGTCCCACAGGAGCGGCGTGGCGCCGCCCGCGGCCAGCGCCGCCGCCGTGGCCATGCCCGACCGTCCGAGTCCCAGCACGGCGATGCGCGCGCCCTCATAGCCCCTGACCGGAATCATCGCTGCCCCCCACGTCTGCGGGCATCGACAGTGCCCGGCGGGGCGCGGGGGTGCAAGGCGGGCCGTGGCCCCGGCTCAGGCCGTGGCGGCCAGCGCCCGCAGCGCGGCCAGCGCGCGATCGGCCATGGGTTCGGGCACGAAGACATGGTCGTGGTGATAGGCGGCGATGACATTCGCGGGAATCGCCTGGGCCTGAAGCGCGGCCGCGACGGCGGCGGTCAGGCCCACGGCCTCGAGCGCGGACCAGACCTGCAGGGTGATCTGCGCCATCGGCAGCGTGGTGTCGAACCCGGCGGCGCGGGCCAGGTCGAGCGGCAGGACCAGCGTCACCCCCTCGGCCTCGCGGAAGGTGGCGAGGGCCTGCGCGGCCAGCCCGGCCGGGTCGGGCGTGGTGACGAAGACCCAGGCACCGGGCTGGCGCTGCGGGTTCAGGCCGCGCAGCAGGGCGGCGGGATCGCGGACGGGGCCGGGGGCATCGGGCATCGCGGTCACCATGCGATCGGCTGGCGGTTGCGGAAGAAGCCGCCGGTCGGCCCGTCATCGGGCAGCAGCGCCAGCCACAGCGGCGTGTCGGCGCCCTGTTCGGGCGTCAGGGGGGCGTCGGCGCCGCCCATGCGGGTGGCCACCCAGCCGGGGCAGCAGGCGTTGACCTTGACGAAGGGCGGCAGGTCGCGCGCCAGGGCCCGGGTCAGCGCGTTGAGCGCGGCCTTGGCCACGCCATAGGCGCCGGGGCCTTCCAGCCCTTCGGCATGGGCGCCCCAGCCGGACGACAGGTTGACCACCCGGCCCCAGCCGCGCCCCCGCCAGTGCGGCAGGTTCAGCCGCACCAGATCGAGCGGGGCGTTGACCATCACCTCCATCGCCTCGGCGAAGTCAGAGCGCGGCGACAGCAGCGAGACATCCGACAGGACGCCCGCGTTGTTCACCAGGATGTCGAAGCCGCCGCTGCGGGTGAGCGCCTCGAAACAGCTGTCGGGATCGGTCAGGTCGATGCGCAGGAAGGCGACCCCCAGGTCGGCGGCGGCGGCGCGTCCGGCGGCCTCGTCCCGGGCGGCGAGGGTGACGGCGCAGCCGCGGGCCCGCAGCCCCGCCGCGATGGCCCGGCCGATGCCGCGGTTGGCGCCGGTGACAAGGGCCGTCGGGTGCAGCGGCCGGGGTTCAGGCACGGTCGGCCGCAAGCTTGAGCCCCAGGCCCACCAGGATCGCGCCGCCCGCCCGCGACAGCCAGACCTGCATCCGCTGCGACCGGGCCAGCCCGCGCGACAGGGTTGCGGCGGCGGCGACGGCGACCAGGTCTGCGGCGGTGAACAACAGGTTGACGATGGCGCCGAGGACCAGGAACTGCGCCCAGACCGGCAGCGAGGCGGCCGGGTCGACGAACTGCGGCAGGAAGGCCAGGAAGAAGATCGCGGTCTTGGGGTTCAGCACCTCGACCGCGACGGACTGGCGGAAGGCGGCGGCGGGGCTGCGGCGCGGCAGGGCGGGGCCCGGCGCCTCGGCCGCGCGGGCGCGCAGCATCTGCAGCCCCAGCCAGACCAGATAGGCCGCCCCGGCCAGCTTGACCGCCATGAACAGCGCGGGCACGGCATGGAACACCGCCGACAGCCCCGCCGTCGCCGCCAGCACATGCGCCCAGCCGCCGATGTGGATGCCGAGGGTCGCCATCAGCCCGGCGCGGCGCCCCCCCGCCAGCGTGCGGGCCGCCGTGTAGAGCATGGCCGGACCGGGCATCGCCGCGAAGATCAGCCCGGCGAGGAGAAAGGCGGTCATCAATTCGTAGGATGGCATGTGCGGGTCCTGTTGCGGGGCCTGGAGGGGCGGATCGGCCCCGGGGCGGGCGATGGTGAAGGTCGGGGTCGTGCGGATGGCGGTGGCCGCGCGGGGTCCGGGGGGCGATCCCCGGGGGGCGGTCCTTGGCGATGGTATCGGTGTTGCACGTGCCGGTGGCCGTGTTCAAGCGGCGCGTGGTGGTGCGGCGGTCATCCGCCGCGGTCAGCTGCGGCCAGGACGAAGGGCATGAGGCCGGGACGCCCGGCGGTGGCCAGGATGGCAGGGCCGGGCCGCGCAGGGCATCGGAGGCGGGGGGAGTTGGCGCCGAACCGGATGGCGGCCGCCGGAACCGCGGTCACGCCCGCGCGCGTGATCGGCGATGGACCGCGAGGGCAGGCACGGGGGGACCGTGCAGTGCGAAGGCGCATCGGATGGGCCGAACGGCCCGGCCGCCGGCTGACCCGACGCGGCGCGGAAGCCGCGACAACCGGTCAGAGCGGCACGCCATCATCGGTCCCGCGACAAGCCGGGCAGCGCCCCGCCCCGCGCCTTCGGCAGGGGTGCCGGGGATCGTCGGGCCGCTAGCGCACCTTCAGCGTGGCAAGGCCGATCAGCGCGAGGATCAGCGAGATGATCCAGAAACGGATCACGATCTGCGGTTCGGCCCAGCCCTTCTTCTCGAAATGGTGGTGGATCGGGGCCATCAGGAAGATGCGTTTCTTGGTGCGCTTGTAGTAGAGCACCTGGATGATGACGCTCAGCGCCTCGACCACGAAGAGGCCGCCGACGATGGCCAGCACGATTTCATGCTTGATGCAGACGGCGATGGCGCCAAGCGCGCCGCCGAGCGCCAGCGATCCGGTGTCGCCCATGAACACGGCCGCAGGGGGGGCGTTGTACCACAGGAAGCCGAGGCCCGCGCCGAACAGCGCGGCGGCAAAGATCAGCAGTTCGCCCGTGCCGGGCACGAAATGGACGCCGAGGTATTCGGTGAAGTTGTAGTTGCCGACGACATAGGCAATCACCCCCAGCGTGCCGCCCGCGATCATCACCGGCATGATCGCCAGACCGTCGAGTCCGTCCGTCAGGTTCACGGCGTTGGCGGCGCCGACGATCACGATCATGCCGAACGGCACGAAGAACAGGCCGAGATCGAGCAGCATGTTCTTGAACACCGGCACGGCAAGCTGGTCGGTCAGGGCCTCGGGATGGAACCGTGCGGCGGCGTATGTGGCCAGGGCCGCGATCACCAGACCCAGCAGGAAGCGGATGCGCGACGATACGCCCTTGGTGTTCTGCTTGGTCACCTTCTTGTAGTCGTCGGCAAAGCCGATCAGCCCGAAGGCCAGCGTCACGCCGACCACGATCCAGACATAGGGATTGTCGAGCCGGGCCCACATCAGGGTGGAGAACAGGAGCGCCGAAAGGATCAGCAGACCGCCCATCGTGGGGGTGCCCGCCTTGGCGAAATGCGTCGCCGGGCCGTCGTCGCGGATCGGCTGGCCCTTGCCCTGCTTGCGGCGCAGCAGGTCGATCAGCGGGCGGCCGAACATGAAGCCGAAGACAAGCGCAGTCAGGAACGCCGCGCCCGCGCGGAAGGTGATGTAGCGGAAGAGGTTGAACACATCCCCGCCCGCAGAGAATTCGGTCAGTCCGTAGAGCATCGCACTCGTCCCTTTCGCGGTCCGTTCGCCCGGACCATCGTTTCGCGCGGCCCCGCCCGTCAGGCCGTGTCGTCCGTCCGGGCGCCCTGCCCCAATTTCCGCAGGGCGTCAACCACGAGGCTGACGCGGATGCCCTTTGACCCCTTCACCAGCACCACGTCGCCGGCATCGACCAGGCTGCGCGCGCGGGCGGCAAGCTCGGGGGCGGTCTCGACCCATTCGCCGCGCCGGTCGCGCGGCAGCGCGGCATGCAGCGCCCGCATGCGCGGGCCGACGCAATGCACGGTGGCCACCGCGGCAAGCGCGGGGTGGCGGGCGATCGCCTGGTGCAGGGCCTGCTCGGTCGGGCCGAGTTCCAGCATGTCGCCGAGGATCGCGATGCGGCGTCCCCGCCCGACACGGCCCACGCCATCCTCGGGCGCGCAGACCGCGAGCAGGTCGAGCGCCGCGGCCATCGAGGCGGGGTTGGCGTTGAAGGCATCGTCGATCAGGTCGAACCCGGCCTCGTCCACGCGGTCGAGGGTGATGCGTTCGCGCTGACCGCGCCCGGCGGGCGGCGCCCAGGTGCCGAGGTCGCAGGCGGCGACCGCGAGGTCGAGCGACAGCGCCTGCGCGGCGGCCAGCACCGCCAGCCCGTTGCGGGCGAAATGGCGGCCGGGAGAGCGGACCTTGAACAGCAGATCACCGCCGGCGTGGCGGGCCTGGGCCACGGTGGCGTCGGGGGTCATGCGCGTCTCGGCCAGCGTCCAGTCGGCGCCGGGGCCCGCGAAGGTGACCACGCGCGCGCCGAGACCGGTGGCGCGGGACAGCAGGATGGATGCGGTGTCGATGTCGGTGGGCAGGATCGCGGTGCCGCCGGGGACGAGGCCGTCCATGATCGCGGCCTTTTCCCGGGCGATGCCCGCGACATCGTCGAAGGCCGCGAGATGGGCCGGGGCGACGGTGGTGACGATGGCCACATGCGGCGCGGCAAGGCGGGCCAGCGGCGCGATCTCGCCGGGGTGGTTCATGCCGATCTCGATCACCGCGAAGGCCGCATCCCGGGGCATCCGCGCCAGCGTCAGCGGCACGCCCCAGTGGTTGTTGTAGCTGGCTTCGGCGGCATGGGTGGCGCCCTGCCCCGCCAGCACGGCGCGCGCCATGTCCTTGGTCGAGGTCTTGCCGACCGATCCGGTGATCGCCAGCACCCGCGCCGCGCTGCGGGCACGGGATGCGGCGGCAAGCGCCGTCAGCCCGGCCAGCACGTCGGGCACGACCAGCAGCGGCGCCCCGTCGGGCAGGCCGTCGGGGATGCGGCTGACCAGGGCGGCGGCGGCGCCCTTCTGCAGGGCCTGCGCCACGAAGTCATGGCCGTCGCGCGCCGCGGACAGCGCCACGAACAGGTCGCCCGGCGCCAGCGTGCGGGTGTCGATGGAGACGCCGGAGGCGGTGAAGGGCGCCGTTGCGGTGCCGCCTGTGGCGGCAACGGCATCGGTGTGGGTCCAGAGAGGGGTCAATCGGGGCTCCGGGTGGCGGGGGTGCGACGGGGGTTTCACACCGCTGCCCCCCCGTGGGACATCTGCGGGCAGGCGACAGCGGGGCAGGCGACGGAGGGGCGCAGTCCTTCCATCACGGATGCCCGTCGAGGGCAGCCACGGCGATCGAGGCCTGTTCGGCATCGTCGAAGGGCAGGATGTCGTGGCCGACGATCTGGCCCGTCTCGTGCCCCTTGCCCGCGATCAGCAGCGCATCGCCGGGCAACAGCGCATCGACCGCGCGCAGGATCGCCTCGGCGCGGTCGGGCACCTCGTTCGCCTCGGGGCAGGCGGCGCGGATGGCGGCGCGGATGGCGGCGGGATCCTCGGTTCGGGGGTTGTCGTCGGTCAGGTAGAGCACATCGGCATGGGCGGCAGCGGCGCTGCCCATCAGCGGCCGCTTGGTGCGGTCGCGGTCGCCGCCCGCGCCGAAGACGATGACGATGCGGCCCATGACATGCGGGCGCAGCGCGGTCAGCGCCGTGGCGATCGCATCGGGCGTATGGGCATAGTCCACGAACACGGTGGCGCCGTTCGCGCGGGTGGCGACATGCTGCATGCGCCCCCGCACGCCCGAGAGGCGCGGCAGGGCGGCGATCACATCGGCGGGCGCCGTGCCGGAGGCGGCGACGAGCGCCGCGGCGGTCAGCGCGTTCATCGCCTGGAAGCCGCCGATCAGGGGCAGGCGCAGCTGATGCGTCCGGTCGCCCCAGGCGAAGCGCAGGTCCTGGCCGCGGGCGTCGTAGCGCTGTGCCTCGATCCGGATGCGGGCGGCGGGGGCGTGACCCACCGTCCAGAGCCGGTGATCGGGCAACCGGTCGGCCAGCGCGGCGACGAAGGGGTCGTCGATGTTCAGCACCGCGCCGCGCCCATGCGGCAGCAACCGCGTGAAAAGCGCGGACTTGGCCTCGCCATAGGCCGCCATCGTGCCGTGATAGTCGAGATGGTCCTGCGTCAGGTTGGTGAAGGCCGCGGCGGCCAGATCGACCCCGTCGAGACGGTACTGGTCGATCCCGTGCGACGATGCCTCCATCGCCGCATGGCTGACGCCCGCCGCCGCCGCCTGGGCCAGCATGCGGTGCAGCGCGATCGGATCGGGCGTCGTATGCGCGGACGGCGCGGCCCATGCGCCCTCGACCCCGGTGGTGCCGATGTTGATGGCGGCATGGCCGAGCGCCTGCCACAGTTGCCGGGTGAAGGTGGCGACCGAGGTCTTGCCGTTGGTGCCCGTCACCGCAACCATGCATCCGGGCTGCGCCCCGAACCAGAGCGCGGCGGCGCGGGCCAGCGCCTCGCGCGGGTTCTGGGCGACCACGAGGGCGGTGCCCGCCGCCGCCAGGTCGCGCAGGCGGGCCGCGCCCTCGGCATCAGTGAGAACCGCCACGGCGCCGTTGGCCACCGCGTCGGCGGCGAAGTCGGCGCCATGGGCGCGGCTGCCGGGAAGCGCCGCGAAGAGCCCCGCGCGCGGCACGACGCGGCTGTCCACCGACAGCCCGCCGACCAGCGGGTCGGCCCCGCCCTGCGCGGTCAGCCCGAGGTCGGAAAGCCGTCTGTCCCTTGCCTGCACGAAGGCCCCCACTGCCGTCAGTTGCGGACCTGGCTTAGCGTATCGGGGCTGTCAGGTTCAACGGCAGGTCGCAGGCCCAGAAGCGGCGCGGTGCGGCGCACGATCTCGGCCGCCACCGGAACCGCGGTCCAGCCGGCGGTGCGGCGCGGTTCGGGCCCGGACGTCTCGACCGGTTCGTCCAGCGTCACGATCAGCACGTAGCGGGGGTCTGAGGCGGGAAACATGCTGGCGAAGGTGTTGATCACCTTGTCCTTGTAGTAACCGCCCGACCGTTTCGGCTTGTCCGCCGTGCCGGTCTTGCCCGCGACCTCGTAGCCCTCGACCTCGGCCAGCGAGGCGGTGCCGCGCGTCACCACCTGGCGCAGCATGTCCTGGGCGATGCGGGCGGTCTTGGCCGCCATCACGCGGTCACCGGCGACCGGCCCGTCGCGGCGCAGAAGCGTGGGCCTGACCGCCACCCCGTCGTTGGCGATGGCACCATAGGCCGCTGCAAGGTGCAGCGGCGAGGCCGACATGCCGTGGCCGAAGGAGGTGGTGATCGTCACGATCTCGGGCCAGCGGGCGGGAATCAGCGGGCGGGCGCGCGGCGCCTCGATCATCTCGACGGTGGTCGGGTCGAAGAAGCCGAGCGAACGGTAGAACGCCTGCTGCCGTTCGCCGCCGATCATCAGGGCGATGCGGCCGGTTCCGGCGTTCGACGATTTCACGATGACGTCGGTCGCCGAGATCTGGCCGTAGTTCTTGTTCTGGAATTCCTTGATCCGGTGCTTGCCCCAGGTCAGCGGCGCGCGCGCGTCGACGATGGTTTCGGCATTCAGCAGGCCGAGGTCGATGGCTTGCGCCACGGCGAAGATCTTGAAGGTCGAGCCCAGTTCATAGACCCCCTGCATCGCGCGGTTGAACAGCGGGCTGTCGGCGGGGTCGCCCTTGACCAGCGGGTTCGGCCGGTCGTTGGGGTCGAAGTCGGGCAGCGAGGCCATGGCGAGGATTTCGCCGCTGGCCGCGTCCATCAGGATGGCCGCGGCACCCTTGGCGTTCATCATCACCATGCCCGCACCGAGGATCTCCTCGACGGCAGCCTGGAGCGTCAGGTCGATCGACAGGGCAAGCGGCTGGTCGGCCTGGGCGGGATCGCGCAGGCGGGCGTCGAGCGCGGCCTCGACCCCTGCGGTTCCGATCACTTCGGCGGCGTTCACGCCCTCGGCGCCGAAGGCGGACCCGCCGAGGATATGCGCGGCGAGGCGGCCATTGGGGTAGAGCCGCATCTCGCGCGGGCCGAACAGCAGTCCCGGATCGCCGATGTCATGCACCGCCTGCACCTGTTCGGGCGACAGTTTCCGCCGCAGCCACAGGAAGGACCGGCCGTCGGTGAAGCGGCGCTCCAGATCCTCGGCGGTCATGTCGGGGAAAAGCGCGGCCAGTTCGCGGGCGACCCGGGCGGGGTCGATCATCTGGCGCGGATGCGCGTAGAGCGCGTGGGTCACGAGGTTCGTGGCCAGCAGCCGCCCGTTGCGGTCGGTGATGTCGGCGCGCAATGCGGTGATCTGCGGACCGCCACCGCCGGCGCGGGGTTCCGAGGCGGGGGTCGCGGCCAGCGTTCCCATGCGCACGCCGACGGTGGCGAAGGCTGCCACGAAGGCCAGGCCAAGGAGCTTCAGCCGACGCTCGGCACGGCCGCGGCTGCGGTCGCGGGCGGCCTCGGCGCGCAGGCGGGCATTCTCGCGCTCGATCACGTCGGGGTTCTGCCCGGCCGCACGGGCCGACAGGATGCGGGCAAGCGGGCGAAGGGGCGTGCGGATCACAGCGGGTCCTCCGTCAGGTCGCCGGACAGGGCGACAGGGTCAAGATCGAGCGGCGCAAGCGGCGGCAGGGGCATCACCACATCGTCGATGCGGGCGAACTGGCCGGGATCGAGCGGCAGGAGCGGAAGCCGCTCGAAGTTGACCCCGACCAGATCGCGCAGCCGGTCGGGCCGGTTCAGATAGGCCCATTCGGCCCGCTGGACCGCAATGGCCTGCTGAAGCCCGGCGATCTCGGACTCCAGCGCCGCCATGCGGCGCAGCGCGGATTGCGTGGCGTAGTTCTCGCGGTAGGCCCAGACGGCCAGCGACATCAGCGCGACGATGGTCAGAAGGTAGAGGGCGGGGCGGGTCATGGGCGGGCCTGCGGTCTGCGGGGGCTGGATTTGCGGGCGGGACGGACATCGGCGATCACCGGGGCGCCCAGCGCGGCGGGGTCGGGGCGGACCGGGGGGGCCGCCGTGCGCCGCCCGACGCGCAGCTTTGCCGAGCGGGCGCGCGGGTTCGTGGCCAGTTCGGCATCGTCCGGCGCCACCGCGCCCCGGGTGACCGGGGTGAAGCGGGCGGGCGCGGCCGCCTGCTCGGGCGCGTAGCGATTGCCGGTGCTGCCGCCCGCCGCATCCTGGAAGAACCGCTTCACGATGCGGTCCTCGAGGCTGTGGAAGGTGACGACGGCAAGCAGGCCGCCCGGCGCAAGCGCCCGTTCCGCGGCTGCAAGGCCCTGGACCAGTTCGGAAAACTCGGCGTTGACGGCAATGCGTATGGCCTGGAAGGCGCGGGTGGCGGGGTGGCTCTGGCCGGGCTTCGGGCGCGGCAGGACCGACGCCACCACCTCGGCAAGACGCAGCGTCGTGACGATGGGCGCCTGCGCCCGCGCGGCGGTGATGGCGCGGGCGATGCGCCGGGCGGCGCGATCCTCGCCATAGTGGTAGATCACGTCGGCCAGATGATCCTCGGGCGCGGTGTTCACCAGATCGGCGGCGGTTTCGCCCTGCTGGCTCATCCGCATGTCGAGGGGGCCGTCGCGCAGGAAGGAAAACCCGCGTTCCGCAAGATCGAGCTGCATCGAGGATACGCCGAGGTCGAGCACCACGCCGTCGAGCGGGCCATCCGCCAGCGTGTCAAGGTCCGAGAAGGTTCCGGCCACAAGGCGCAGGCGGTCGCCGTAGGGTTCGATCCAGCCCTGCGCGAGGTCGAGCGCCAGCGGGTCGCGGTCGATGCCGGTGACCCGGTCGGCCCCGGCGGCCAGAAGCCCGCGCGCATAGCCGCCCGCCCCGAAGGTGCCGTCCAGCCAATGCCCCCGCACCGGGGCGCAGGCCGCCAGAAGCGGGCCAAGCAGCACCGGGACATGGGGCGGGTCGGCGGCATCGCGTCCGGGCAGCGGGGCGCGGTCGGGCAAGGGTCAGTCCTCCTCCTCGTCATCGGGCGGCAGGAGCGAAAGCATGTCCTCGCCCTCGGGCAGGATCTCGTCGGGGATGCGGTTCAGCGACGGGTCCGCCAGGTAGTCCTCAAGCTTCCACAGGTGGAACTTGTCGAGCATCCCGGCCAGCATCAGCTTTCCGCCGTCCTTCGCGCCGCCAAGCCCGATCTTCTCGCGGCAGGCGGGCGGCAGGACGATGCGGCCCTCGTCGTCGATCTCGACCTCGTGGCTCATCGAGATGTAATTGCGTTCCATCAGGCGGCGCGGCGCACTGCCCGAGGGCATGCGGCCGATACGCTTTTCCAGCTTGCGCATGTCGCGGATGGTGAAGCATTCGCAGTAGGACCGGCGGGCATCGCCATAGACGATCACGAAGCGCGCCCTGCCCTGTTCGGCATGGCCCGGGTCGCCCGCGACGATCACCTTGCGGAAGAACGCTGGTATCTGCACCCGCGCCTTGGCGTCGAGCGTCGGGGTGTATTCGCCTCTGAACGCCTCCGACATCCGCTTCTCCGGCGGCCCCCTGGTGTGCTAGGCTGTGCCCGAAACGGACAACGGCGGATCGGGCTGCTGCCACTGCCCGATCCGCCGCCCTGTCCCGTCGCCGGGTCGTCCGGACTGCGCGCGTCACCTGGGGGGATGCTGCTCACACACGCGCCGGATCCTTGTTGTGCGGAGACGAAAGCGGTGCCTGTATGAAAGCCTGCTTTTGCCTTATGTTTCGGGGTCTTGCGTTGCCCCTGTTTGTCGTGCCGTCCCGTCTCCGTGTGAAAAGGGATGACATGGGAAAACATGGGAAGCAATGGAAATCTTTACCGCCCGACGCATGATCTTGTTTCGGGAAAGGGTGGGAAACAGCATCTGGTGGCGGCCGGCGCGACACGAGGCGCTAGTTATGGCCAGCGTTGACGCTCGCAGCACCAGATTTAGCGGTGTTGCGGATTTGCCAGAGATCCGGCTGTGACGCTAGGGAAAGGGTGCAGCACCCGGGAACAGGCCACCTGTTCAATGGCTCTGGCTGCCGATCCGCCCGTTTCCGGGCCAGATCACCCCGAATCTTGCCAGAATCACGCCCATTGACGCTGGCGTGATTCGCCGTGGCGGGCCGTGAATCCGCTTTCCCGTGATTTCCCGGCCGGTCCCGGCGCGATCAGGCCATCCCACCCGCGACCAGGCCCGCAGCCAGCCGCGCATAGGCATCGGCCATCGGCCCGGGCCCCGCCGCGACCGGAACACCTGCGTCTCCGGCCACGCGGACCGCAAGATCGAGCGGCAGTTCGCCGAGGAACGGCAGGCCGAGCTTTTCCGCCTCGGCCCGGACCCCGCCATGCCCGAAGATCTGCGTCTCGTGCCCGCAGTTCGGGCAGCAGAAGGTCGACATGTTCTCGATCAGCCCCAGCACCGGCGTGCCCAGCTTGCGGAACATGTCGAGCGCCTTGCGCGCGTCGAGCAGCGCCACGTCCTGCGGCGTGCTGACGACGATGGCGCCGGTCAGCCGTGTGCGCTGGCACAGCGTCAGCTGGATGTCGCCGGTTCCGGGCGGAAGGTCGACGATCAGCACGTCGAGCCGCCCCCAGTCGACCTGGCCCAGCAACTGCTGCAGCGCGCCCATGATCATCGGGCCGCGCCAGACCACCGCCTCGTCCTCCTTCAGCATCAGGCCGATCGACATCAGCGTGACGCCGTGGGCGGTCAGCGGAATGATGGTCTTGCCGTCCGGGCTGGCGGGGCGGGCGGTGGCACCCATCATGCGGGGCTGGCTGGGACCATAGATGTCGGCATCGAGCAACCCGACGCGCCGCCCCTGCCGTGCCAGTGCGACGGCAAGGTTGGACGACACCGTGGACTTTCCGACCCCGCCCTTGCCGCTGGCGATGGCGATGATGCGGTCGACACCGCTGACCGGCTGCGGCCCTGCCGGTTGCGGCGTCGGGTGCTGGCCGATCTTGAGCGCGGGCGGCGCCGGGCGGGCCGCGGGCGCGGTCATCACCACCTGCACCTGGGCGACCCCGGGCAGCGCGCGCAGCGCGGCCTCGGCCGCTGCCTGGGCCGGGGCCAGCGCGCGCGCCGCGTCGGGCGATGCCGCCTCGATGACAAAGGAGATGCGGCCGCCCTCGACCGTCAGCGCGCGAATCAAGTCGCCCCCGGCCAGCGTGCCACCTCCCGGAACCGCGATGCCCTCGAGCACCCGCATCACCCCTGCCCGATCGACCATCGCCGTTCCTCCGCCGCACATTCCTTGCGCATAGGTCGTCGTTTCGACGGCAAACGGCAAGGGCACCATCGCCCGCTGCATAACTTTGCGGCGAAGCGCATGTTTACCTTGGGTAAATCAGCCCGGCCAGCCATGATCATGCTGCATGGCAGCAATGCGGTGCCGGGTATTGTGCAGGTGCAGCAAAGACCGCATGTTTGCGGCAACAGAAACGGGACGACCCGTCGACCCACCAGAAGAAGAGGCCGAGACATGGCTTATGTGAATGACACCCGCGCCGCGACCGCCGGACTGGCAGATCGCCTGAGCGCCTTCGTGAAGACCCTGCGCGAGGCTGCACGCCGCCGCGCCATCTACCGGCAGACGCTGCGCGAACTCAACGCGCTGTCGTCCCGCGAGCTCGCAGACCTGGGCATCCATCGCACGATGATCACCCGCATCGCGCTTGAGGCTGCCTACGGCAAATGACGGTTTTGCCCGACCCCCTCCTCCTCCCTGGGGTCCATGGCAATAGCGGCGGCGCTTTTCCTCCTCCCTGGCGTCGCCGCCTTTTACAGCCCGGACACCGCGCCCCGATGGTGCGGATTGCCCGGAACGGCATCTGACTGGTCCTTCCTCCTCCCTCGGGCCAGCGGATCAAGGCGGCGACCCCCTCCTCCTCCCTGGGGTCGCCGCCGACCCTTTCACCGGGCGACGGGCCCGGCACGCGATCCGGCCGGCCCCTCCTCCTCCCTGGGTCGGACGGTGCAAGGCGGCGGCCCTCTTCTCCTCCCTGGGGCTGCCGCCCTTTCTTCTGCGGGCGATGGCCCGACCGTGATCTGAACGGCCCCTCCTCCTCCCTCGGGCCGGTCGGAGCAAGGGCGGCGGACGCGACCTCCTCCCCGCGTCCGCCGCCGACTGCCCCCTCGACATCCCGAACTTGCAGGTCCGCGCCGGGCCGCCGATAAGGCGTGACCGAAGCCGGAGGATGCCATGCGCGCCACCCTGTTGACGGCCCCGCTGGTGGCGGCCCTGGTCGGCTATGGCTCGACCATCGCGCTCGTGCTTTCGGCGGCCGCGGCCGTCGGCGCGACCGAGGGCCAGACAGCCTCGTGGGTGTTCGCGATCTGCCTGGCCAAGGCGGCGGCGGGTGCCTGGCTGTCATGGCGCCATCGGATTCCCGCGATCATTGCCTGGTCGACCCCCGGTGCCGCGATGGTGGCCGCGACAAGCGGCATCGCCATGGCCGAGGCCGTGGGGGCGTTCCTGCTGGCCGGGGCCCTGATCGCGCTGACCGGCGCCGTGCGGCCGCTGGGGCGCGCGGTCGCGGCGATTCCCGACGGTGTCGCCGGGGCGATGCTGGCGGGCGTGCTGCTGCCGTTCTGCCTGCGGCTGCCCGAGGCGGCCAAGGCTCTGCCCGGCATCGTCCTGCCGATGGTCGCGGTCTTTGCCGGGGTGCGGCTGTGGAACCCCGCGATTGCGGTGCTGGCGGCGCTTGGCACCGGGGCGGGGCTGGCCTTTGCCCTAGGGCATGCCGCCGCGCCGGCCCTGCCCTTCGCCCTGCCCGGCCTGACGCTGGTCGCCCCGTCGTTCCGTGCCGAGGTGCTGATCGGCCTTGGGCTGCCGCTGTACCTTGTGACCATGGCCTCGCAGAACCTGCCGGGCTTTGCCACGCTGCGGGCGCATGGCTATGACGCGCCGGTCGGACCCGCCCTGATGGCGACCGGCGGTGCCTCGGCGGTGTCGGCACTGGCGGGGGCGCATACGATCAGCATGGCGGCAATCACGGCGGCAATCTGCATGGGCCCCGACACGCATCCCGACCCCGCCCAGCGATGGAAGGCGGGGATCGTCTATGCCGGATTCTGGCTGCTGCTCGGGCTGTTCGGGCCGGTCATCCTGGCGCTGATCGGCGCCCTGCCCGCGCCGCTGGTCACGGCGATCGTGGGCCTTGCCCTGATCGGGCCGTTCATGGGGGCGGCGACCACCGCCTTCGCAGCCCCCGAAACCCGCTTTCCCGCAGCCGCGACGCTGGTGGTCACGGCATCGGGCGTGGCGGTCTGGGGGGTGGGGGCCGCGTTCTGGGGGCTGGCGGCGGGGCTGGTTCTGGTGGTGCTGGCGCGGCTGCGCTGACGCTCAGAACGGCACGTCGTCATCCAGATCGGCGGCGCGGTCGGCGGCGGTGACAAAGCGCGCGATCACCTTCTTCATCCCGGCCTTCTCGAAATCGACATCCAGCTTGTCGCCCTCGACATAGGTCACGCGGCCATAGCCGAACTTGGCATGGAACACCCGGTCGCCCTCGGACCAGGGCGAGACTGCGGCAAGGTCGATCACCTGATGCCGGGCCTCGCGCGGCTGGGCCACCGGGCGGGCACCGGCACGCGCCTGCATCCGCTGCCAGCCGGGCGAGTTGTACACATCGGCCCGCGCCGCGCGGGTTTCCAGCGTCGAGGCCATGCCCGCCGCGCCGTAGCCCCCGCCGTAGAGACCCGGCGGCGTCAGCACCTCGACGTGATCGGGGGGCAGTTCGTCTATGAAGCGCGACGGCAGTTGCGATTGCCACTGGCCATAGACCCGGCGGTTTGCGGCAAAGCTGACGGTGCAAAGCTCTTCCGCGCGGGTGATCCCGACGTAGGCAAGCCTGCGCTCTTCCTCCAGCCCCTTGCGGCCGCTTTCATCCATGCTGCGCTGGCTGGGGAACAGGCCGTCCTCCCACCCGGGCAGGAACACCACCGGAAACTCCAGCCCCTTGGCGGCGTGCAGCGTCATGATGGTGACCTTCTCGGCCGACTCCTCGGTGTCGTTGTCCATGATCAGCGCGACATGTTCGAGAAAGCCCTGAAGGTTTTCGAACTGTTCCAGCGCCTTGACCAGTTCCTTGAGGTTTTCCAGCCGCCCCGGCGCCTCGGGCGTCTTGTCGGCCTGCCACATCGCGGTATAGCCGGATTCGTCCAGGATGGTCTCGGCCAGACGGATATGGCTTTCGCCGCCGTCCTTCTCCGGGCGCAGCGTGGCCGCATGCCAGCGGTCGACGCCATCCACGAAGGCGCGCATCTGGTTCGCGGCCTTCCCGCCCATCTCGCGCCGCGCCAGCATGCCGCGCGCGGCCTCGATGAGCGACACGCCAGCGGCGCGGGCGGTGCGCTGGATGTCCTGCATCCCCTTTTCGCCAAGGCCGCGCTTGGGCGTGTTGGCGACGCGTTCAAAGGCCAGGTCGTCGTCGGGGCTGACCGCCAGCCGGAAATAGGCCATGGCGTCGCGCACCTCGAGCCGCTCATAGAACCGCGGCCCGCCGATCACGCGATAGGGCAGCCCGATGGTCAGGAACCGGTCCTCGAAGGCGCGCATCTGGTGGCTGGCGCGCACGAGGATCGCCATGTCGTCCAATGACCGCCCCGCGTGCCCCCGGGTGCCGCGCTGCAACGCCTCGACCTCCTCGCCGATCCAGCGCGCCTCCTCCTCGCCGTCCCAGTGGCCGATCAGGCGGACCTTCTCGCCGCCCTCGGCCTCGGTCCACAGCGTCTTGCCCAGCCGCCCCTCGTTCGCCGCGATCAGGCCGCTTGCGGTGGCCAGGATATGTGCGGTGGAGCGGTAGTTCTGTTCCAGCCGGATCACCTGCGCGCCGGGAAAATCCTTCTCGAACCGCAGGATGTTGCCCACCTCGGCGCCGCGCCAGCCATAGATCGACTGGTCGTCGTCCCCCACGCAGCAGATGTTGCGGTGGCTCTGCGCCAGCAGCCGCAGCCACAGGTACTGCGCCACGTTGGTATCCTGGTATTCGTCCACAAGGATGTAGCGGAACCGCCGCTGGTATTGCTGCAGCACGTCCGGATGCGCCTGGAAGATCGTGACCACATGCAGCAGAAGGTCGCCGAAATCGCAGGCGTTCAGGGTTTTCAGACGGTCCTGATAGGCCTCGTACAACTCGGTCCCCCGGTTGTCGAAGGCCGCGCCCTCGGCCCCCGGCACGCGGGCGGGGGTCAGCGCGCGGTTCTTCCAGCCGTCGATCAACCCTGCCAGCAGCCGGGCGGGCCAGCGTTTCTCGTCAATGCCCGCGGCGGCGATCAGCTGCTTCATCAGGCGCAGCTGATCGTCGGTGTCGAGGATGGTGAAGTTCGACTTCAGCCCCGCCAGTTCCGCGTGGCGGCGCAGGATCTTGACGCTGAGGGAATGGAATGTGCCCATCCATGGCAGGCCACTCCACGCTTTTACCTCACCAAAGAGACGCTTTCCGAGTTCAAACGGTGTCTCATTCAGCCGCTGTTTCATTTCCTTTGCGGCCTTATTTGTGAACGTTACCGCAAGAACCTCGCCGAGGCCGACACCACGTGTCGTCAACAGATGCGCCAATCGGGCCATCAACGACTTGGTCTTGCCGGTGCCCGCCCCGGCCAGCATCAGTACCGGGCCATCCAACGCCTCGACCGCCGCGCGCTGTGCCGCGTTCAACCCCTCCAGATAGGGGGCGGCGGGGCGGGCCATCATGGCCTGCGCAGACAGGGATAGGGGCGATGTCGCGGTCATCCCCCAAGTATAGCGGCGGCGGCGGCGGAATAAAGTGCTTGTTCGCGCGTTGTTCCGGGGGCTTGCAGATCAGGTTCCGGGCCCGGCAGGCCCCTGCCCGGCCAGCGACCGCAGGTAGGCCGTCATGTGCCAGCGGATCAGCGCATCCTGCTTCACGGTGCCGAAGGCCACCCCCAGCCCCTGCGCGACGATGCGGACCTGATGCTGCGCGCGGTCCTCTGCACCGTCGCGGTCGATCAGGATCACCCGCGGGCGCTTGCCCGTCAGATGCGCGGCGAACACTGCCTGATGCACGCTGTCGATCGACGACCGCTTGCCGTCCAGCCCGACCTCGATCACCTCGTCGGCCGTCTCGCAGTCGACACGGATGAACTGGCTGCCGTGGTCAATGGCATAGTCCTGCCGCGTCTCGGCCTCGCCACCCAGCATGGCGCAGAGAATCAGGATGGCCTGTGCCTCGGTCATGGTGGGGGCATATCATGAACGCCCGGCCATTCGTTAACCTTTCTTAACGAATGGTTAACGCGATGCGGCCACAACGCGATGCGTGCTGCCACGCAGCAAAAAGTGCGGGCTGCCCGGCGACAGGCCGACGCGGGGACAGCCGGTTTCACGGGCCTGTCATCGAATCCCTTGCGCCGCAGTGCAGCGACGCTAACGTGCCGGAGTCACCTGTCCGGAGGCTGCCATGCCCGAATTCCGCAAGATCCTTGTCGCCAACCGCGGCGAGATTGCCATCCGCGTGATGCGGGCCGCCAACGAGATGGGCAAGAAGACGGTCGCCGTCTACGCCGAGGAGGACAAGCTTTCGCTGCACCGGTTCAAGGCCGACGAAGCCTACCGGATCGGCGAGGGGCTGAGCCCGGTGGGCGCCTATCTGTCGATCGCCGAGATCATCCGGGTGGCGCGCGAAAGCGGCGCCGATGCCATCCACCCCGGATATGGCCTGTTGTCCGAGAACCCGGATTTCGTGGATGCCTGCGACCGTGCGGGCCTCACCTTCATCGGACCCAAGGCCGAGACGATGCGCCAGCTTGGCGACAAGGCCAGCGCGCGGCGCGTCGCCATCGCGGCGGGGGTGCCGGTGATCCCCGCGACCGAGGTGCTGGGCGACGACATGGCGGCGGTCAAGGCCGAGGCGGCGGCGGTGGGCTATCCGCTGATGCTGAAGGCAAGCTGGGGCGGCGGCGGGCGCGGGATGCGCCCGATCCTCTCGGAGGACGAGCTTGAGGCCAAGGTGCGCGAGGGGCGGCGCGAGGCCGAGGCGGCCTTCGGCAATGGCGAGGGCTATCTGGAAAAGATGATCCAGCGCGCCCGCCATGTCGAGGTGCAGATCCTCGGCGACAAGCACGGCCAGATCTATCACCTCTACGAGCGCGACTGCACGGTGCAGCGGCGCAACCAGAAGGTCGTCGAACGCGCGCCCGCCCCCTATCTGACCGAGGCCCAGCGGGCCGAGGTCTGCGACCTGGGCCGCCGCATCTGCGCCCATGTGGGCTATGAATGCGCGGGCACGGTCGAGTTCCTGATGGACATGGACAGCGGGCATTTCTACTTCATCGAGGTGAACCCCCGCGTGCAGGTAGAGCATACGGTGACCGAGGAGGTCACCGGCATCGACATCGTGCAGGCCCAGATCCGCATCGCCGAAGGCGCCACGCTGGCCGAGGCCACGGGGGTCGCGCGGCAGGACGACATCACCCTGTCGGGCCATGCCGTGCAGTGCCGGGTGACGACCGAGGACCCGCAGAACAACTTCATCCCCGACTACGGCCGCCTGACCGCCTATCGCAGTGCCACCGGCATGGGCATCCGGCTGGATGGCGGCACGGCCTATGCGGGGGGGGTGATCACGCGCTACTACGACTCGTTGCTGGTCAAGGTCACCGCCTGGGCGCAGACGCCCGAGGCGGCCATCAAGCGGATGGACCGGGCCCTGCGCGAATTCCGCATCCGGGGCGTGGCGACGAACCTCGATTTCGTCATCAACCTGCTGAAACACCCGACGTTCCTGAACAACACCTATACCACCAAGTTCATCGACACGACGCCCGAACTGTTCCAGTTCCGCCGCCGCCGCGACCGGGCGACGAAGATCCTGACCTATATCGCCGACATCACGGTGAACGGGCACCCCGAGACGGCGGGGCGACCGAAGCCGCCCGCCGAGGCGCGGGCACCGAGACCGCCCCGGGCGCTGACCGACAGCCCCGCCACCGGCACCCGCAACCTGCTGGAACAGAAGGGCCCGCAGGCGGTGGCCGACTGGCTGGCCAGGCAGCGGAAGGTGATGATCACCGACACCACGATGCGCGACGGGCACCAGAGCCTTCTGGCAACCCGCATGCGGTCGATCGACATGATCCGCGTGGCCCCCGCCTATGCCGCGAACCTGCCGCAGCTGTTCAGCGTGGAATGCTGGGGGGGCGCAACCTTCGACGTGGCCTACCGGTTCCTGCAGGAATGCCCGTGGCAGCGCCTGCGCGACCTGCGGGCCGCCATGCCGAACCTGATGACCCAGATGCTGCTGCGCGCCTCGAACGGGGTGGGATACACCAACTATCCCGACAACGTGGTGCGCGCCTTCGTGGCCCAAGCGGCGAGGACCGGGGTCGATGTGTTCCGGGTGTTCGACAGCCTGAACTGGGTCGAGAACATGCGCGTCGCCATGGATGCGGTGATCGAGGCCGGCAAGGTCTGCGAGGGGACGGTCTGCTACACCGGCGACATCGACGATCCCGACCGGGCGAAATACGACCTGAAGTACTATGTCGAGCGGTCGCGCGAACTGAAGGCGGCGGGGGCGCATATCCTGGGGCTGAAGGACATGGCGGGGCTGCTGAAACCAGCCGCGGCCCGGGTCCTGGTGCGGACGCTGAAGCAGGAGGTGGGCCTGCCCGTGCATTTCCACACCCATGACACCAGCGGCCTGGCGGGCGCCACCGTTCTGGCCGCCTGCGAGGCAGGGGTGGATGCCGTGGATGCGGCGATGGATGCCTTTTCGGGCGGCACCTCGCAGCCCTGCCTTGGCTCGATCGTCGAGGCGCTGCGCCACACCGACCGCGACACCGGACTGGATATTGCGGCGATCAGGGCAATCAGCAACTACTGGGAGGGGGTGCGCGCGCAGTATGCGGCCTTCGAATCCGGCCTGCCCGCCCCGGCCAGCGAGGTCTGGCTGCACGAGATGCCGGGGGGACAGTTCACCAATCTCAAGGCGCAGGCCCGGTCGCTGGGGCTGGAGGAACGCTGGCACGAGGTGGCGCAGGCCTATGCCGATGCGAACCGGATGTTCGGCGACATCGTGAAGGTCACGCCATCGTCCAAGGTGGTGGGCGACATGGCGCTGATGATGGTGGCGCAGGGGCTGACGCGGGCGCAGGTCGAGGATCCGGCGGTCGAGGTGGCCTTTCCCGACTCGGTCGTCGACATGCTGCGCGGCAACCTCGGCCAGCCGCACGGGGGCTGGCCCGCGGGCATCCTGAAGAAGGTGCTGAAGGGCGAGGCGCCACTGACGGAACGGCCGGGCGCCCGCCTGGCGCCGGTCGATCTGGAGGCGACGCGGGCCAGGGTGGTGGCCGAACTGGGCGATGACGAGGGCGTGGCGGAAAGCGTGGATGACGAGGATCTGAACGGATATCTGATGTATCCCAAGGTCTTCATGGATTATCGCCAGCGCCACAAGACCTATGGCCCGGTGCGTGCCTTGCCGACGCGGACGTTCTTTTACGGGATGGAACCGGGCGACGAGATCACGGCCGAGATCGACCCCGGCAAGACGCTGGAGATCCGCCTGTCGGCGGTGGGCGAGACGGGCGACGACGGCGAGGTCAAGGTGTTCTTCGAACTGAACGGCCAGCCGCGGGTCATCCGCGTGCCGAACCGGGCAGTCAAGGCGCGCACCGCCGCGCGGCCGAAGGCGCAGGACGGCAACCCCGCCCATGTCGGCGCGCCGATGCCGGGGTCGGTGGCGTCGGTCGCGGCGGTGGCGGGCAAGGAGGTGCGGGCGGGCGATCTTCTGCTGACCATCGAGGCGATGAAGATGGAGACCGGCCTGCACGCCGACCGCGCCGCAAGGGTGAAGGCGGTGCATGTGGTGCCCGGCGCCCAGATCGAGGCCAAGGACCTGCTGGTGGAGTTCGAGTGAGGGGTGGCCCCGGCGGGGCCAGACCGGGCCGAACCGGCCAGCCTGTTGGAAACACGGGGAATCCGCCGGGTTAACAGGGCGTGAACGGTCTGGCGCGCGTCTGGCCCGCGTCTGGCAGGCGTCTGGCGCGGCGGTCCCCCTTCAGCCGAAGCTGCCGCGCAGGAACCCTGCTGTCTCGGCTGTGCGCGGATGGGCGAAGACCTCGGCCGCGGGGCCCGTCTCGATCAGCCGGCCCATGTGGAAGAACGCGACCCGGTCGGCGATGCGGCGGGCCTGTGCGATGGAATGGGTGATCACCACGATGGCCAGTTCCGATTTCAGCTGCATCAGCAGATCCTCGACCGCCGCGGTGGCGATCGGGTCGATCGAGCCCGTCGGCTCGTCCATCAGCAGCACCTCGGGCCGGGTCGACAGCGCGCGCGCGATGCAGAGCCGCTGCTGCTGGCCGCCCGACAGGGCAAGCGCCTCCATCCGGTGCAGATTGTCCTTCACCTCGTCCCACAGATGCGCGCGGCGCAGGCACTCCTCGACATGCGCGGCCAGTTCCGCCGGGGTCGGGCACAACCCGTGCATCAACGGGCCTGCCGCGACGTTGTGCCAGATCGTGCCCGGAAACGGATTGGGCTTTTGCGCCACCCAGCCGAAGCGGCGCCGGTGCAGCGGCGGATCGACATCGGGGGCATTGATATCCCGCCCGTGCATGCGGATCTGCCCGGCGATGCGGACATCGGGCGCCGCGTCATGCATCCGGTTCAGGCATTTCAGCGCCGTCGTCTTGCCGCAACCCGAAGGCCCCATGAAGGCAAGGATTTCGGCGCGGAACAGGTCGAACGACACGCCATCAAGCGCGCGGGCCGGACCATACCAGAGCGACAGGTCCCTCACCTCGATCACCGGCACGGCGGGGCGGCGGGTCAGGTCGGGAGCGGATTCGGGGGCGGCGGCGTCGTCGAACATCGGGCGATCCTCTGCGGTTGACCTGTGCCGAGGCTGCGGCGAATCGGTGCCGGGATCATTCGATCCAGATCAATCGGGCAGCAGATTTCGTGAAAGGTTCATCCCGCCGTCATCATCGCGCGGATGCGTTTTCCCTCTTGCAGGCCCCCGGGCGCGCGGCTAAATCACCGCCTACCGAAACGGCGCGGGCGTAGCTCAGGGGTAGAGCATAACCTTGCCAAGGTTAGGGTCGTGAGTTCGAATCTCATCGCCCGCTCCAGATCGGATCGCAGGGGCGCCCTCGGGGCGCCCCTTCGCGTTTCCGGGCCCCGGGTTCAGCGCACCCAGAGCCCCTCGCGCTTGATGCGGTTGCGGATGGCGCGTTCCTGGCGGGGCAGGTCGGCGCGGTCGAACAGGGCACGCACCTGCCGCCCCTGGCCCTGTTCGATCATCTTCTTCATCGGCCCGTAGCCGCGCAGCACGCGCTTGACCTCGCGCTGCCCGGCGACCCGTTCCAGAACCTCGACCACGCGGTCGCTTTCGCGGGCGTAGAGCAGCGGAAGGCTGCGCCAGTGGCAGGTCACCCCGTCATCCATCCCGGCCAGTTCCGGCCCGGGACGCCCGCCGCCGAGCGCGTGAATGACAAGCGGCAGCACGATCTGGTCAAGCCAGGGGTCCATCGGCTGGCACACCAGTTCGGGGGGCGGGTCGCGGAGCACGGCGACGGCCCAGTCGCGGAACCGGTCGCCGAAGGTGCGGGGCGAGGCGTGGAAGAACCAGCCCGCGTTGAAGTAGAGATAGCGGCGCCAGTATTCCTCGGGCTGCGACAGGTCGAGGCTGGAGGCGAAGTCGAGGCCGAACCGGTCATAGAGCGCGCGCCAGATGGCGGTATAGCCCGGCCCGTAGAGTTCCGGCACGGGCCAGGTGCCCTCGCGCTTCATCGAGGCGGCGGGGCGGGCGAAATCGAAGGGCACGGCCGAAAGCGCGCCGGTGACCAGCGTGTCGGTGTCGAGGAACAGGAAGGGTTCGTCGGGCAGGCAGGCCAGCCCCTCGATCTTGTTGCCATAGGGGTAGGTGGCGCCGAAATGGCGGTTCTCGAAGGGCAGGATCTCGGCCCCCAGTTCGTGCAGGAGCGCGCGGGCCTCGGGGTCGGCGAGGCGCGGGTCCTCGGGCCAGCGGGGGCCGGGCTGCGGCTCCATCAGGATCAGGCGGCCGGGAAAGCCGGGGTCGGAGGCGCGCAGCGAGGCGGCGAGCAGCACCGACTCGTAGGTCAGGCGGCCGGCCTGCACCACGGCGGCCACGTTGAACCTTTGCGCGGCGGGGGGTGTTTCTGACATGCTGGTCCCGGCGGGCGGGAATGCCCGGGGCGACTATGGCGCGGGGGAACCAGATGGTGAAGGCAAAAGCGGCGGGTGCGGCGCTGTGGGTGGCGATGGCGGGCGGGGCGGTGGCGCAGGGCTTCACCACGGCGGCGGAGGTGCGGCCGATCCTGGAGATGACGCAGGGCAACTGGGTGGCGGTGCGGGAATACGACGGCAAGGACCTGGTCTATTTCACGCATCTGCTGGCCTGGCGCTGCGGGCTGGCGGCGGTGCGGTTCTCGGTGAACAGCACCGCGTCCGACTATGTCTGGCCGATGGAGCCCTGCTATGAGGGGACGGCAAGCCCGAACGCGATCAAGTCGGAGGGGCACCTGCCCTATGTGGCGCTGCCGCTGGGGTCGGTGGACAGCATCGCGGTGGTGCTGGAGCTGGACGACGGCACCTTCCTGAAGGCGCAGTTCAACCGGGCGCAGGTGCTGATGCCGTGACGGGCGCAGGGGGCGTCCCACCGTGGGACGCCGAGCGGAGGCAGGAAAATCAATGGCTTGACCATGGCGCGTCAAGGGTTTGTTAACATCTGGGCCGCGAAGGCCGCCGCCGCGCCTCAGCCCGGGGGCGTGAAGCGCAGCGACAGGCAGGACATGCCGCCGTCCAGTTTCGCGCATTCGGAATTGCCGACGGCCACCACCGGATAGCCCGCCTGCGCCAGCCGTTCGGCGGTGCGGGGAAAGCCGTCGGGCACGATCACCGCGCCGTTGAAGCGGATGGCGTTGGCCGCCGCCTCCTCGCCGTCGGCGGTGTGGATCACGCGGTAGCCCGCGAAGCAGCCCGAGGCGGCCAGCCGGGGGGTGGACAGGATGGTTTCCGCATCGACCAGCGAGCAGTCGGTCTTGAAGTGCAGCACGCCCGGGGGTGTTTCGACCTCGCGCAGCGGCCAGCCCCAGCGCGCGACGATGGCCGCCAGTTCGGCGATGCCGGCGGCGTTGGTGCGGGCCGAGCGCCCCACGAGGATCTCGGTCTCGCACATCAGGATGTCGCCGCCCTCGATGAAGCTGGCGGCGCCGCCGATGCGGTCCAGCGTGCCGTAGAAGGCGGCCAGATGCGGCGTCATTTCCGCCGCCTCGCCGAGGCGCGAGGGGGCGCCGGGCCGCATGATCACGGCGCCCTGCGGCAGGCAGAGCGCGGTATCCTCGACGAACTGCGCGTCGGGGTAGTCGGGCAGCGGATCAAGCTCGATCACGGTGGCGCCGGTGGCGCGCAGGGCGTCCACATAGGCGGCATGATGGGCCAGCATCCGCGTCAGGTCGGGCGCCCCGGTGTCGACCGCGCGCAGGCCATGGGTGGCGGTGGGCGCCGGGCGGCGGGTGATGGCATGGGTGAAGGTGGTGGAACGGAACATCGGGGCCTCCGGGGTTGCCCCCCGATACCCCCTGCCCCGCGCCCTGTCGAGATCAGCGCAGGCGTTCGACCAGCGCGGGCAGCGCGCCCCAGTCGGCAAAGGCCGCGTCATGCGGAAGTGCTGCCAGCGGCGCCTGGCGGTAGCCTTCGGTATAAATAAGGAAGGGCATGGCGGCGTTGGCGGCGGTTTCGGCATCCACCTCGCTGTCGCCCACATAGATCACCCGGTCGCGGCCCAGCGCCTGCGCCGCGGCGCGAAGGGGCGCGGGATCGGGCTTGCGCCGGGGCAGGCTGTCGCCGCCGATCACCACCCCGAAACGGTCGAGCAGGTCGAGATGGCGCAGCACCGCCAGCGTCGGCGCATGGGGCTTGTTCGTGCAGATTCCGAGCGCGCAGCCCGTCGCCGCCAGACGGTCGAGCGCCGCGACCACCCCGGGATAGGGGCGGGTCAGGCCCACCGCATCCTCGTATCCCGCGGTGAAGCTGGCCACCATGGCGGCAAAGCGCGGGCCTGCGGGATCGTCGCCGCTGGCATCGAGCAGGCGTTCCACCAGATGCGGCACGCCCTTGCCGATGAAGCTGCGGACCTGCGGCAGCGTCAGGGGGGGAAAGCCCTGTTCGGCCAGCACCCGGTTCGAGGCGGCGTGGATGTCGGGCGCGGAATCGATCAGCGTGCCGTCGAGATCGAAGATGACCGAGATCATGCCGCGTGCCTTTCCAGCAGGGCCGCCAGTCCGTCGAGACCGCCCAGGGCCGAGAATTCGGGCAGGACCGCCAGCGCGCCCGAGAAATCCTCGGCCCGGGTGTAGATGCCGGGCGAGACGATGCAGGGGATGCCCGCCGCGATGGCCGCGCGCAGTCCGTTCCGGCTGTCCTCCAGCGCGACGGTGCGGGCGGCGGGCAGGCCCAGCCGGTCGAGCGCCAGCCGGTAGACATCAGGGGCGGGCTTCTTGGCCGCCACCTCGTCGCCGGCGGCGATCACGTCGAAGACCTCGGACGCGCTGCGGCCCCAGACGGCGCGGGCCAGCGCCTCGACATTGGGGCGGCTGGTGGTGGTGGCGACGGCCAGCTTCAGCCCCGCCCGCCGCGCGGCGACGACCAGGGCACCGATGCCCTCGCGCAGCACGATCTGGCCCTCGGCGATCAGCTGGACATAGCGTTCGGTCTTGGCGGCGTGCAGCATCGCCACATCGGTCGGGGGCGCGCCGGTTTCGTCCATGTGGCGGCGGATGCGTTCCTTTCCGCCCGTGGTGGTCAGCAGGCGCGCGTAATCCGCGCCGGTCCAGTGCCAGAGCAGGCCCATGCGGGCGAAGGTTTCGTTGAAGGCGCGACGGTGAACCTCTTCGGTTTCGGCAAGGGTGCCGTCGACGTCGAAGATGATGGCGTCAGGCAAGCTGTCCAACCGCCGCCTCCGCCGCCGCCCGGATCGCCCGGATGTTGCTGCCGTAGGGCGCCGGATCGGCCACCGACCCGCCCTTGAACACCGCCGAGCCCGCGACCAGCACATCCGCCCCGGCGGCGGCCACCAGCGGCGCGGTCTCGGGCGTCACGCCGCCGTCGATCTCGACATGCACGGGGCGGTCGCCGATCATGGCGCGCAGGCGGCGCACCTTTTCGACCTGGCTGTGGATGAATTTCTGGCCGCCGAAGCCGGGGTTCACCGTCATCACGCAGACGAGGTCGACCATGTCGAGCAGCCAGTCGAGCGCGGCCACGTCGGTGCCCGGGTTGATCGCCAGCCCCGCCTTGCAGCCCGCACCCCGGATCGCCTGGAGCGTGCGGTGGACATGCGGCCCGGCCTCGAGATGGGCGCTGATGATGTCGGCCCCGGCGCGGGCGAAGGCCTCGATGTAGGGATCGACGGGGGCGATCATCAGGTGGACGTCCATCACCCCGCGGATATGGGGGCGGATGGCGGCGCAGGTGGCGGGGCCGAAGGTGATGTTGGGCACGAAATGCCCGTCCATCACGTCGACATGCACCCAGTCGGCACCCTGCGCCTCGATCGCCCGGCATTCCGCGCCGAAATCCGCGAAATCGGCCGACAGGATCGAGGGCGCGATCTTGATGCGGCGGTGAAAGGTCATGGCGCGGTCCCCCTGCGTTCGCTGTCGAGCCCGCCGCGGAAGACGCGGCTGGCGCGGATGTCGCCCTCCTCTATCGTGCTGAGCGCGGCGGCGTCCAGCATCCCCGCGGTGTCGAACAGGCGGTTGGCCTGCCGCAGCCGGGCGCGGTCGATCGCGTTGCGGATCGAGCGGGCGTTGGCGAAATGCGGCTGGCCACGCCGCAGCGCGATGTATTCGGCCATCGCCGCCGCCGCGCCCTCGGTCATCGCGTAGTTCTGCGCGTCCAGCATGGCGCCGACGATGCGCAGCAGTTCGGCATCGTCGTAGTCGGGAAACTCGATGTGATGCGCGATGCGGGAGCGGAATCCCGGGTTCGACTGGAAGAAGTTCTCCATCCGGTCGGCGTAGCCGGCGAGGATCACCACCAGATCGTCGCGGTTGTTCTCCATCACCTGAAGGAGGATCTCGATCGCCTCCTGCCCGTAGTCGCGCTCGTTGTCGGGGCGGTAGAGGTAATAGGCCTCGTCGATGAACAGCACGCCGCCCATCGCCTTTTTCAGCACCTCCTTCGTCTTGGGGGCCGTGTGCCCGATGTACTGCCCCACCAGGTCGTCGCGCGTCACGCTGACGAGATGGCCCTTCCGGACATAGCCGAGGCGGTGCAGGATGCCCGCCATCTTCATCGCCACGGTGGTCTTGCCCGTGCCGGGGTTCCCGGTGAAGGACATGTGCAGGGTGGGCGTCTGGTGGCTGAGACCCAGCGACTTGCGCGCCTTCTCGACCAGCAGCAGGGCCGCCGTCTCGCGGATGCGCGCCTTGACCGGTTTCAGCCCGATCAGTTCGCGGTCCAGTTCGGCCAGCAGTTCCCTGACGCCGGAGCTTTCGAACTCCGCCCGCAGGTCCACCTTGCCTGCCCCGCCCTCGCCCGCGTCCATGCCTCGCACCCCTGTCTGTTGCCGGAGATTCCACGGCTGGCCCGGGGGGTGTCCCCCCGGGCCACGCCCTCAGCGCATCGTCTCGTGGGTGTAGCGCATCGCGCGGCTGTCGACCTCCTGCCGCGTCATGCGGATGGTGGGTTCGTCGGCCGGGCGGTTGACGATGAAGCTCATCGTCACCGTCTCGAAGCCCCGCGTGCTGTCGAAGGCGTTGAAGCGGATGTAGGCGTCGCCATGCGCCTTGCGGCAGTCGGCCAGTTCCATCATCACGCCCTTCGCATCCCGAAGGTCGAACATCGGGTTGCCCCACATTTCCCAGAAGGTGTTCCGGGGGTGCGGGTCATAGGTGTATTCCACCCCGATGGCCCAGCCCTTGCCGAGGCAGTAGTCCACCTGGGCCGAGATCTGGTCGTCGGTCAGGTCGGGCAGGAACGAAAAGCAGCCTTGGGTCACGCGCATCTGCTGTCTCCTCACGAAACGGCGGCGGTCGGCACGAAGTCCGACGTGTCGGTGGATTGATAGTTGAAGGTGATGTCGCCCCAGACATCCAGCGCGGCCTCGAGCGGCTTGCACCACCTGGCGGCGGCGCGCAGGATCTCGGGGCCTTCCACGGCGATGTCGCGGCCCTCGTTCCGGGCGAGCACCATGGCTTCGAGGGCCACGCGGTTGGCGGTGGCGCCGGCCTGGATGCCCATCGGGTGACCGATGGTGCCGCCGCCGAACTGCAGCACCACATCGTCGCCGAAGAGGTCGAGCAACTGGTGCATCTGGCCCGCGTGGATGCCGCCCGAGGCCACGGGCATCACCTTTTTCAGGTCGGCCCAGGGCTGTTCGAAGAACAGGCCGCGCGGCAGGTCGACGGGGTTATGCATCTCGCGGCAGACGTTGTAGTAGCCCTGCACGGTCATCGGATCGCCTTCCAGCTTGCCGACGGCGGTGCCCGCGTGGATGTGGTCGACCCCCGCCATCCGCATCCATTTGGCGATGACGCGGAAGGAAATGCCGTGGTTCTTCTGCCGGGTGTAGGTGCCGTGGCCCGCGCGGTGCAGGTGCAGGATCATGTCGTTCTGGCGGCACCATTCGGAAATCGACTGGATCGCGGTGTAGCCGATGACGAGGTCGATCATCACGATGACCGAGCCAAGCTGCCTGGCCAGTTCGGCGCGGCGATACATCTCCTCCATCGTGCCGGCGGTGATGTTGAGATAGTGGCCCTTGACCTCGCCGGTGCGCGCGGCCGCCAGGTTCACCGCCTCCATCACGTAGAGGAACCGGTCGCGCCAGTGCATGAAGGGCTGCGAGTTGATGTTCTCGTCGTCCTTCATGAAGTCGAGGCCGCCCACGAGGCCCTCATAGACCACGCGGCCATAGTTCTTGCCCGAGAGGCCCAGCTTGGGCTTGGTGGTGGCGCCCAGCAGGGGGCGGCCGAACTTGTCCAGCCGTTCGCGTTCGACCACGAGGCCGGTCGGCGGGCCCTTGTAGGTCTTGAGATAGGCGACGGGGAAGCGCATGTCTTCCAGCCGCGCGGCCTTGAGCGGCTTGAACGAGAACACGTTGCCGATGATCGAGGCGGTCAGGTTGGCGATGCTGCCTTCCTCGAACAGGATCAGGTCATAGGCGACATAGCAGAAGTATTCGCCCGGGCGGCCCGGCACGGGTTCGACGCGGTAGGCCTTTGCGCGATACTGGTCGCAGGCGGTCAGGCGGTCGGTCCATACCACCGTCCAGGTGGCGGTGGAGGATTCGCCCGCCACGGCGGCGGCGGCCTCGATCGGATCGACGCCATCCTGCGGGGTGATGCGGAACAGCGCGAGGATGTCGGTGTCCTTGGGTTCGTAGTCGCCATCCCAATAGCCCATCTGGGCGTATTTCAGGACGCCGGCGCGATAGCGGTCCTTCTTGTCCTTGATCTCGGTCTTGGTGCCGTCAGCCATGGTCGGTTCTCCTCATGCGGCCTTGGCGGACGGGGCCGCCGGGGAAAGCGTGCCGCCGGCATAGCGGCGGGCCATGTCATCCATCGGGATGACCTTGATCTTGCTGGCATGTCCCGCGGTTCCGAAGGCCTCGAACCGGGCGCGGCAGAGGTCGCGCATCGCGTCCATGGCGGGTTTCAGGAACTTGCGGGGGTCGAATTCGCGGGGGTTGGTGGTGGCAACGCGGCGGAATTCGGCCGTCATCGCCATGCGGCAGTCGGTGTCGATGTTCACCTTGCGCACGCCGTGGCGGATGCCGCGCACGATTTCCTCGACCGGAACGCCGAAGGTCTGGGGCATCTGGCCGCCGTGGGCATTGATGATGTCCTGCAGATCCTGCGGGACGCTGGATGATCCGTGCATCACCAGATGGGTGTCGGGCAGGCGGCGGTGGATTTCCTCGATCACGCCCATGGCGAGGATGTCGCCGTCGGGCTTGCGGCTGAACTTGTAGGCGCCGTGCGAGGTGCCGCAGGCGATGGCCAGCGCATCGACGCCGGTGCGGGCGACGAAAGCGACCGCCTGGGCCGGGTCGGTCAGAAGCTGGGAATGGTCGAGCGCGCCCTCGGCGCCGTGGCCGTCCTCGGCCTCGCCCTGGCCGGTCTCGAGACTGCCCAACACGCCGAGTTCGCCCTCGACGCTGGCACCGACCCAATGCGCCATGCGGGCGACGCGTTCGGTGATGGCCACGTTGTAGTCGTAGTCGGCCGGGGTCCTGGCATCGGCCTTCAGGCTGCCGTCCATCATCACGCTGGTAAAGCCGTGGCGGATCGCCGTCATGCAGGTGGCTTCGCTGTTGCCGTGATCCTGGTGCATGCAGATCGGGATGGCGGGGTAGATTGCCGCCAGCGCCTCGATCATCTTGGCCAGCATGATGTCATTGGCATAGGACCGCGCCCCGCGCGACGCCTGCATGATGACCGGCGCGTCGACGGCCCGGGCGGCCTCCATGATCGCGAGGCCCTGCTCCATGTTGTTGATGTTGAAGGCGGGCACGCCGTAGCCATGTTCGGCGGCATGGTCGAGAAGCTGTCGCAGCGTGATGAGCGCCATGGGGTCAGTCCCTTTTCAGAAGGCCCTGCGCGGCGCGGCAGGCCGCCTCGGGCGTGATGTCGAAATGGCGGTAGAGCGCGGGCGCGGGGGCAGAGGCGCCAAAGCCGGTCATGCCGACGAAGGCATCGCCGGGGCCGAGGAACAAATCCCAGCCCTGGCGGATCGCGGCCTCGATCCCGACGCGGGGGGCGGTGCCGATGATTGCCCGGCGGTAGGTGTCGGGCTGTGCGGCGAAAAGCTCGAACGCGGGGGCGGAGACCACGGCGGCCGCGATGCCCCGCTCGGCCAGGCGGTCCGCGGCGGCAAGGGCGATCTCGACCTCGGATCCCGTGGCGATCAGGGTGATGTCGCGCGTCTCGGGCGCGCGCAGCAGATAGGCGCCCCGGGCGGTCATGTTCTGCGTGGCGTCCTGCCGGACCGTGGGCAGGTTCTGGCGCGACAGCACCAGCAGGGTGGGGGTGGCGGTGGCGGCCATGGCGATCTCCCACGCCTCGGCGGTTTCCACCGCGTCGGCGGGGCGGATCACGGTGAGGTTCGGGATGGCGCGCAGCGCGGCCAGATGCTCGACCGGCTGATGGGTCGGGCCATCCTCGCCCAGGCCGATCGAGTCATGCGTCATCACATAGGTGACGGGCACGCCCATCAGCGCCGACAGCCGGATCGCGCCCCGGCAGTAGTCGGCGAAGGCGAGGAAGGTGCCGCCGTAGGGACGGAACAGCCCGTGCAGGGCGATGCCGTTCATCGCCGCCGCCATGCCGTGTTCGCGGATGCCGTAGTGCAGGTAGCTGCCGCCGAAATCGGCGGCGGTGACGGCGCGCTGCGCCGCGGTGCGCGTCAGGTTCGAACCGGTCAGGTCGGCCGAGCCGCCGACGGCAAAGGGCAGCGCGGCATTGACCACGGCCAGGGCCATCTCGCTGGCCTTGCGGGTGGCGACCCTGGGGCGGTCGGCGATCAGCGCGGCCTTGTGGGCGGCCATGGGCGCCGCGAGCGGGGCGGCATCGCGCGCCAGGTGGGCCGCGAAGGCATCGCGGGCGGGATGGGCATCGGCGCGCGCCAGCCAGTCGGCCCGCGCCCGTGCGCCGCGGGCGGCGATGCGGGCGAAGGCGGCGTAGACCTCGGCCGGGATGTCGAAGGGGGCATGGGCCCAGCCCAGATGCGCGCGGGCGGCCGCAATCTCGGCCGGACCGAGAGGCGCGCCGTGCACGTCGTGCCCGCCCTGCTTGTTGGGCGCGCCCTTGCCGATCAGCGTGCGGCAGGCAACCATCGAGGGGCGCGGATCGGCCTGCGCGGCGGCGATGGCGTCGGCGACCGCCGCCATGTCATGCCCGTCAACCGCCTGCACATGCCAGCCGCAGGCGGCGAAACGGGCGATCTGGTCGGTCGATGTCGACAGGGCGGTGTCGCCGTCGATGGTGATGCGGTTGTCATCCCACAGGACCACCAGGCGCGACAGGCCCAGATGGCCCGCCATGTCGATGGCCTCGTGGCTGATGCCTTCCATCAGGCAGCCGTCGCCGGCGATCGCCCAGGTCCAGTGATCGACGAGGCCGGGAAAGCGGGCGGCGCCCATGCGTTCGGCGATGGCCATGCCGACGGCGGTGGCGATGCCCTGCCCCAGCGGGCCGGTCGTCACCTCGATGCCCTGTGCGTGGCCGTATTCGGGATGCCCGGCGGTGCGGCTGCCCAGCTGGCGGAAGGCGCGCAACTGGTCGATGCCCATGTCGGGATAGCCGAGCAGGTGGTTCAGCGCATAGACCAGCATCGACCCGTGGCCCGCCGACAGCACGAAGCGGTCGCGGTTGGGCCAGTCGTGCGCGGCGGGGTCGAGCGTGACGAAGCGGTTGAACAGCACGGTCGCCACATCCGCCATCCCCATGGGCATGCCGGGATGCCCGGAATTCGCGGCCTGCACCGCATCCATGGCAAGCGCGCGGATGGCGTTGGCCATGGTGGTTTCATCGGCGGGAACGATCTGCGTGGTCATGGGATGCTCCTCAGGCCCGGCGCGCGTCGCGCACCAGCCGCTCGATCAGCGGGGTCAGGATCAGTTGCATCGCGAGGTCGAGCTTGTTGCCCGGGATCACGATCGAGTTCGCCCGGCTCATCCAGGAACCGTGGATCATCGCCGTCAGATAGGGAAAGTCGATGCCGCGCGGGTTCTTGAAGCGGATCACCACGAGGCTTTCATCGGCGGTGGGGATCCAGCGGGCGATGAACGGGTCCGAGGTGTCGACCACCGGGACGCGCTGGAAATTGATGTCGGTCTGCGTGAACTGCGGGCAGATGCAGTGCACATAGGCGTGCATGCGGCGCAGGATGACATCGGTGACCGCCTCGGTCGAATAGCCGCGCTGGGCACGGTCACGGTGGATCTTCTGGATCCATTCGAGGTTGATGACGGGCACCACGCCGATCTTCAGGTCGGCCAGCGCCGCCAGGTTGACGGTGTCGTTCACGACGGCGCCATGCAGCCCTTCGTAGAACAGCAGGTCGGCGCCGTCCTCGAACGGGGCCCATCCGGTGAATTCGCCAGGCGGCACGCCGTAAAGTTCGCTTTCCTTCTGGTCGTGAACGTAGTGCCGCGTTCGGCCTTTTCCGGTTTCCCCAAAGATTCTGAATACATCCTCAAGTTCCTTGAGTTCGTTCGCCTCGAAGGAAAAGTGGGAAAATGTATAGTCGCCCTCGGCCGTGCGACGTTCGAGCTCGGCCTTCATCTCGGCCCGGTTGAAGCGGTGGAAGGCGTCGCCCTCGATCGAGACGGCACGCACGCCCTCGCGGCGGAAGATCTGGTCGAAGGTGTTCTTGACCGTGGTGGTGCCGGCGCCGGACGAGCCCGTGACGGCGATGATCGGATGCTTCTTGCTCATCTCAGCTCCGGAAGAGGCCGCGCTTGGAGAACAGCGCCGAGGTTTCCTGGTGCGGCAGGTCGTGATAGACGGTCACCCGGGCGACCTTGGTCACGCTGCCGAAGACGAAGGGGGCGCGGGCGTGCAGATGCGCCGGCACGCGGTCGAGGATGGGATCGGTTCCATCGGTCGCCGCCGCTCCGGCCTGTTCCATGACCATGGCGATGGGCGCGCATTCGTAGACATGGCGCAGCCGGCCATTCTCGTATCCCGGGCGGTCGTCGCGCGGGTAGAGGAAGATGCCGCCGCGGGTCAGGATGCGGTGGGTTTCGGCCACCAGCGAGGCGACCCAGCGCATGTTGGAATTCCGGCCGCGCGGCCCCTCGATGCCCGCCACGAGATCGTCGATGTAGGCGCGGACCGGGGCCTGCCAGTGCCGGTAGTTCGAGGCGTTGATCGAGAATTCCGTCGAGTCCGCGGGAACCCGCACGGCGTCATCCACCAGGGTGAAGCGGCGGCTGGCGGGGTCGAGCACGTATTTCCGCACGCCGGAACCCGTGGTCAGCACGAGGCAGCACTGCGGGCCGTAGATCGCATAGCCTGCCGCCACCAGGTCGCGTCCGGGGCGCAGGAAGGTGCCGGCGATGCTGTCGGTGGCGGGGTAGATGCCGAAGATCGTGCCGATCGAGACATTGACGTCGATGTTGGACGAGCCGTCCAGCGGGTCGATGGCCAGGCCCCAGGCGCCCTGCGGCGTGATGGCGACCGCATCGTCCTGTTCCTCCGAGGCGTACCAGCGGACCGACGATCCGGCCAGCGCGGCGCGGAACAGGTCGTCGGCGATGACGTCGAGCGCCTTCTGGCCGTCGCCGTCGGGGTTGGTGCCGACCGCGCCGCCCAGATGTTCGTCGATCCCGCCCCGGGCGATGCGAAGCGCGAGGTCGGCACAGACGTCCGCGATGCGGCCGATCAGGTCTGCCAGCCCGTCGGGCAGGCCATCCGTGGCGATGGATGCAGGGCCGTGCCGCACGATGCTCCTCCCTCATCTTGCGCCGTCGGAGGAACAGTTGCGTGATTCTGAATTTTAATGAAATGTAAAAAATGGTAACTCGAATTCAGGAAACTTGAACATGATCCGGCTGGATGCCCTGACGCTGAAGCAGCTGCGCGCCCTGGTGGCGGTGGCCGACAGCGGATCGCTGACCGCCGCCGCCACGCGACTGGGGCTGACGACGCCGGCGATTCACAGCCAGATCAAAAACCTGGAGAGCGCGGTCGAGGCGCAAGTGCTGGCCCGCGCGCCCGGCGCCACCGGGCTGGTTCCGACGGCGGCGGGCGAGGAACTGGTGCTGGCCGGACGGCGGATCGAGGCCGTGCTGCGGCTGGCGGGCGACCGGATGGCCGCTTTGTCGCAGGGACAGGTGGGACATGTGACGCTGGCCGTGGTGTCGACGGCCAAGTATTTCGCGCCACGCCTGCTGCGGCGGCTGACCGACCTGCATCCCGAAATCGACGTCGGGCTGCGGGTGGGCAACCGCGAGCAGGTGATCGCCGGGCTGGACCAGGGCGGCGTCGACCTGGCGGTGATGGGTCGGCCGCCGCGCGATCCGGCAGTGGTGGCGACCCCGCTGGGGCCGCATCCGCACGGCATCATCCTGCCCCCCGACCATCCCCTCGCCAGGCGCGACCCGGTGGCGCCCGAGGATATCACGGAGGAGACGTTCATCACGCGCGAGGACGGTTCGGGGACCCGGATCCTGATGGAGCGCTACCTGGAGCGGATCGCGGACGGGCACCTGTTCCGCCGGATCGAGATGGATTCGAACGAGACGATCAAGCAGGCGGTGATGGCCGGGCTGGGCATCGCGCTGCTGTCGCTGCACACGGTGACCGAGGAAGTGCGGACCGGGCGGCTGGTGCTGATGCGGGCGCCGGGCCTGCCGATCATGCGGCACTGGTATCTGGTTCACCCGGCGGCGGCGCCGCTGACCGCGGCGGGCGCGCGCATCCACAAGGCGATCGTGGACATGGGCGGCACGTTCCTGCCGCGCTGAGCGCGCCTGCGGCGCGTGGTCAGTAGGCCCCGCGTGCCGCCAGCACCACGGCGACCGTGCGCGCAAGGATGCGAAGGTCGCCCGCCAGCGTGGCGCCGCGGGCGTAGGCCACGTCCATCCGGACCATGTCATCGAAGGACACGTCGGCGCGGCCGGACACCTGCCACACGCCGGTGATGCCGGGCAGCGCGGCCAGCCGCGCCCTTGCGCCCGCGGGATAGGCGGCCACCTCTTCCGGCAGGGCGGGGCGCGGACCGACAAGGCTCATGTCGCCGAGCAGCACGTTCAGGAGCTGCGGCAACTCGTCGAGCGAGGAGCGGCGCAGGAACCGGCCGAACGGCGTCACGCGGGGGTCGTCCTTCATCTTGAAGCAGACGCCGGGCCGGTCGGACGCCGCGACCAGCGCCGCGCGCCGCGCCTCGGCGTCGACATGCATCGAACGGAACTTCAGCATGCCGAAGCGGCGACCATTCAGCCCGACACGGGTCTGCACGAAGAAGGCGGGCCCGGGGCTTGTGGCCCGGACGATGATCGCGATGGCCAGGAACAGCGGCCAGAACATCAGCATCGCCAGCCCCGCAAGGCAGAAGTCGAGCGGGCGCTTCCACGGCGGAACCCGGATGCGGCGCGGTTTCGGCAGGGTGCCGAAGGACGGATTGAAGGTCATGGCAGCCCCCGGGCAGGATCGGCGGCCCCCCGGCCGGCCGTCGCGAGTCGCTATGCTGACCGCGCGAGCGCGCTTCTAGCGCGGAAGCGGGGCCATGTCCTGCGCAAGGGGCCGCCGTGACGCCGCGTCATGTGCGGGCCGGATTGCGGCGGGTTGCCGCGCGTGCAGGGCGCGGAAGGCGTCAGCCGCCCTTCTTGCGGGGCGCTGCGGCGGCCTCGAGCGCGGCGATGCGCGCGGCAAGCGCCTCGTTCTCCTCGCGCGCCTTCTGGGCCATGGCACGGACGGCGTCGAACTCTTCGCGCGTGACGAAATCGCGGTCTGCCATCCAGCGGTCGACAAGGCCACGCATCGCGGTTTCGGCCTCGGTGCGGGCGCCCTGGGCCACGCCCATCGCGTTGGTCATCAGCTGCGACAGGTCGTCAAGGAAGGTGTTGCGGCCTTGCATGGGGCTCTCCCGGCTGTGCTTGCGCCGTCTATATGCGCAAGCGTGCCTGCCGGGACAAGGGCAGGAACCACCGGCGGTTGACTTCGCCGCAGCCCCGCCCGACAAGCCGGAACGAGCAGCCGGGCCGGAGGCGCGGCGCAGGCACCGCAAGACAGGACCGCCGTGACAGCACCCCTGCCCTTTCCCGACGTATCGCCCGAACTGTTCTCGGTCACGCTGTTCGGCCTGACACTGGCGCTGCGCTGGTATGCGCTGGCCTATATCGCGGGCATCCTGATCGGCTGGCGGCTGGCGGTGGCGGCGCTGGACCGGCCCGCGCTGTGGGGCGGTTCGCCGCCGATGACGCGCGATCAGGTCGAACGGCTGCTGACCTGGGTGATCGTGGGGGTGATCGCGGGCGGGCGGCTGGGCATCGTGGCGTTCTACCAGCCGGCCTATTACCTGGCGAATCCCTGGGAAATCCCGATGGTCTGGCTGGGGGGCATGTCGTTTCACGGCGGACTTGCGGGGGTCGTGGTGGCGTCGTGGCTGTTCTGCCGGGCCGAGGGAATCGCGCTGCGCCCGGCGGCGGACATGCTGGCCATGGCGACACCCCCGGGCCTGTTGCTGGGGCGGATTGCAAACTTCATCAATGCGGAACTCTGGGGGCGGCCCACCGACCTGCCCTGGGCCGTGGCCTTTCCCGGTGCCGCGGCGCAAGACTGCCCCGGCGTGACCGGACTGTGCGGGCGGCACCCCTCGCAGCTGTACGAGGCGGCGCTGGAGGGGCTGATCCTTGGCGCGGTGCTGCTGTGGCTGGTCTGGCGGCGGGGCGGGTTGCGGGCGCCGGGGCTGGTGGCGGGCGTGTTCTTTGCCGGATATGGCGCGGCGCGGTTCGCCGTGGAGTTCGTGCGGCAGCCCGATGCCTATTTCGTGTCGCCCGGCAACCCGCTGGGCCTGGCCCTGCACATCGGCGGATATGGCCTGACGATGGGGCAGATCCTGTCGCTGCCGATGATCCTGGTCGGGCTCTGGCTGGCGCTGGGCGCGCGGCGCGCGGCGGCATGACCCCGCTGGCCGCGATTCTGGCGCGGCGCATCACCGCGACAGGTCCGATCAGCGTGGCCGACTACATGGCCGACTGCCTGCTGCACCCCGACCACGGCTACTATGCCACGCGCGACCCGTTCGGGGCGGGCGGGGATTTCGTGACGGCGCCGGAGATCAGCCAGATGTTCGGCGAACTGCTGGGTCTGGCGCTGGCGCAGGCCTGGCTGGACCGGGGTGCGCCCGCGCCCTTCGTGCTGGCGGAACTGGGCCCGGGGCGCGGCACGCTGATGGCGGATGCGCTGCGGGCGACGCGGGGGGTTCCGGGGTTCCATGACGCGGCGCGGATCGTGCTGGTCGAGGCATCGCCCGTCCTGCGCCGGGTGCAGGCGGAACGGCTGGCGGGGTATCGGGTGGACTGGGCCGGGACGGTCGCGGACCTGCCGCCGGGGCCGCTGTTCCTGATCGCCAACGAGTTCTTCGATGCGCTGCCGATCCGCCAGTTCCTGCGGGATGCGGGCGGCTGGCGCGAGCGGGTGGTGGGCCTGTCGGGCGGCGTGCTGTGCTTTGGCCTGTCGGGGCCGGTGCCCCTGCCGGACGCGCGGTTCGGCGCCGATCCGCCCGGAACGCTGGTAGAGACCTGCACCCCGGCGCAGGCCGTCGCCGCGGCAATCGCCGCGCGCATCGCGGCGCGGGGCGGGGCGGCGTTTCTGGTCGACTACGGCGGCTGGCGGTCAAAGGGCGACACGCTGCAGGCGCTGCGCGGGCATCGCCGCGAGGACCCGCTGGCCAGTCCGGGCGAGGCCGACCTGACCGCGCATGTGGATTTCGAGGCGCTGGCGCAGGCGGCGGCAGGGCTGGAACCCAGCGGCCTGACCGGTCAGGGCCTGTTCCTGCGGCGCCTCGGGATCGAGCAGCGGGCGGAAAGGCTGGCGCGCGGGCTGCAGGGTGACGCGCTTGTCAGCCACGCGGCGGCGCTTGAGCGCTTGACCGCGCCCGCGCAAATGGGTTCGCTGTTCAAGGTGCTGGGGCTGGCCGCGCGCGGCACCGCCCCGCTGCCGGGACTGGATGCATGCTCGAATACCTGACCTCGGACCTTCTGCCTGCCCGCCACGGGTTCTTCACCCGGCGGGGCGGGGCATCTTCGGGCATCTTCCAGGGGCTGAACTGTGGACCGGGGTCAAGCGACCTGTCCGAAGCGGTGGCGATCAACCGCGCCCGGGTCGCCGCTGCGCTGGGGGTCGAGACCGGGCGGTTGGTGACGGTGCATCAGGTGCATTCGGCCGATGTGGTGGTGCTGGAGGGTCCGGACGCCGCACGTCCGCGGGCCGACGCGCTGGTGACGGCGGCGCCGGGGCTGGCGCTGGCGGTGCTGACGGCCGATTGCGCGCCGGTGCTGTTCGCGGATGCGGAAGCGGGCGTCGTGGGGGCAGCGCATGCCGGGTGGAAGGGCGCGAAGGGCGGCGTTCTGGAGGCCACGATCGCGGCCATGGAACGGCTGGGTGCCCGGGCGGACCGGGTGCATGTGGCGATCGGACCGACGATCAGCCAGGCGAACTATGAGGTCGGCCCCGAGTTCGTCGAGGGCTTCATCGACGAGGACCCGGCCTCGGCACGGTACTTCGCGGGCGGGCGGGGCGATCGGGCCATGTTCGACCTGCCGGGCTATGCGCTGATGCGGCTGCGCGCGGCAGGGGTGGGTCGGGCGGAATGGCTGGGCCACTGCACCTATCGCGACGAGGGGCGATTCTTTTCCTATCGCCGCGCCACCCATCGCGGCGAGGCAGACTACGGACGGCTGATATCGGCCATACGGCTGTGACTGTGGCGGAAACGCGGCGCAGGAACTGTTGCCAGCGCCGCAACAACGGCCGTCAATCAACTGAATTTGCTTAAAAACACACGATGCTCGCGTTGCTGCCACGGATCGGTCCGGCTGCCCCGAAAATGCCCCGGGGGCCCGCATGGCGGCCCATCGCATGCCGCATTCGGCGGCGAAATTCGGGTTCATCGGAGCCGCGCCGGCGGACCGGAGCACAGGAGATCACGCCATGACCGATCGCACCCAGACCGAACGTCCCGTCCCGCCGCGCCGCTGGCTGGCCGCCGTGATCGCGGCGACCGCCGCGCCGGAAACCCTGCCGGCCCTGCCCTTCCAGCGCGGCAACCGCCGCCGCCCGGCAGGCCTTTCCGCAGTGGCCACACCACGCCCGACGGCCATCGCCGCGCGCTGATGCGCCCCGCGAATCAGGTGCTGCACGGCCGAAGGGCCGATCCGCACCGTTTCCCGCAACAATCGGCAGACCGGGGCGCGATTGGCGACCCCGGCATCACCGATTAAGGATTTTCTTTGACAGAACGCCGCCAGACGGCCACCTTTCCCTTGCACGCAGGCAACTGCGGGTCCCCGGGTCGAAGCGCGGACAGGCCGTCAGGCCGTCCAGGACCGGGTTCGGTGCACGGAAGGCGGCTCTGGCATGAACCTCTGCATGCCACCAAGGGGCCGCCTTTCCCGTTTTCCGGCAGCGCCTTGCCGCCCCGATGGGTGCGGCCCCATCAGGCGTGCCGCGCCAGCCGCTGTTCCAGGACGTCGAAGGGCAGGCCAGGTTCATCCTTTGCGCAGCGGATCACCAGGCTGGTCTTGACGCTGGAGACATTGGCCGCCTTCAGCAGTTCACCGGTCAGGAACGACTGGAACGTGGACAGGTCGGGCGCCACGCATTTCAGGATGAAATCGATCTCGCCGTTCAGCATGTGGCATTCGCGGACCAGCGGCCAGGCGCGGCAGCGCGCCTCGAAGGCCGAAAGATCGCCTTCGGCCTGACTGGTCAGCCGGACCATGGCAAAGACCGCCACCTCGAACCCCAGTTCCCGGGCGTCGATGTCGGCATGGTAGCCGCGGATGTATCCCGCCTCTTCCAGCGTGCGCACGCGGCGCAGACAGGGCGGCGCGCTGATTCCCACGCGGCGCGCAAGCTCGACGTTCGTCATCCGCCCGTCCGCCTGCAGTTCGGCCAGAATCCGGCGGTCGATGGGATCAAGCTTCGATCCGGCCATGGCGTGTTCTCCCTGCCTTTCGCATCGCCACAGATAGGGCTGCGGGGCGATTTGCGCAACAATGTTTCACGGTCGCGCAAGAAAGATACACGGCCTTGCGCGGCAGGAGGCCGCTGCGCAACCCGGCCGCCACCCCTTCCGCCCGCGCCGGGGCATCTTTATATCCGCAGGCGACATCACGGGGGCAGACATGACCGACACGCGCCATACGCGGCTTCTGATCATCGGCTCGGGACCTGCGGGCTATACCGCGGCCGTCTATGCTGCGCGCGCCATGCTGAACCCGCTGCTGATCCAGGGCCTGCAGCCCGGCGGGCAGCTGACCATCACCACCGAGGTCGAGAACTGGCCGGGCGATTCGCAGGTGATGGGCCCCGACCTGATGGTGCGCATGG
Source organism: Paracoccaceae bacterium (assembly GCA_019454225.1). Lineage (NCBI taxonomy): Bacteria > Pseudomonadati > Pseudomonadota > Alphaproteobacteria > Rhodobacterales > Paracoccaceae > Paracoccaceae bacterium. The sequence continues at coordinate 3,176,520 of CP075370.1, forward strand.
AGGAACACGCCCGCGCCATGGGGGCCGAGGTGATATCGGACTATGTCACTTCGCTTGACCTGTCGGCGCGGCCGTTCACCGCGCGGGCCGACAGCGGAACGACCTATACCGCCGACGCCGTGGTTCTGGCGACCGGGGCGCAGGCCAGGTGGCTGGGCCTGCCCAGCGAGGAGAAGTTCAAGGGCTTCGGCGTCAGCGCCTGCGCGACCTGCGACGGATTCTTCTATCGCGGCAAGGAAGTGGTGGTGATCGGCGGCGGCAACACCGCTGTGGAGGAGGCGCTGTTCCTGACCAACTTCGCCAGCAAGGTGACCCTGATCCACCGGCGCGACAGCCTGCGGGCGGAAAAGATCCTGCAGGACCGGCTGTTCAAGCATCCGAAGGTCGAGATCCTGTGGAACCATGAAGTGACCGAGGTGATCGGCACCGACGCCCCGCTGGGCGTGACGGCGGTGCGGGCGCGCAGCGTGCAGACCGGGGCCGAGCAGGACATTGCCTGCGCGGGCTTCTTCGTGGCGATCGGGCATTCGCCCGCGTCGGAACTGGTGAAGGACCAGCTGGACCTGCACAACGGCGGCTATGTGAAGGTGACGCCCGGTGGCACCGCAACCAGCATTCCGGGCGTGTTCGCGGCGGGCGACCTGACCGATCACGTCTATCGCCAGGCGGTGACGAGCGCGGGCATGGGCTGCATGGCGGCGCTGGATGCCGAACGGTTCCTGGCCGGGCACTGAACGCCCCGGACCCGGCGCACTGCCGGGCGCAGGCGGTTCCGGCACTGGCGAAGATTTGGCTTGACCTGTGCGGCATGGCCCGCGACGCTTGCGAAACTGTCCCGAACGCACAGGTCCCATGCCGAGATACGCCCAGATCACCGCCGGCGACCCAGCCCCATCCTTTCATCAGCGCAGCGCGCAGAACCCGCGCTATGCCTTCGACACGGCGGCCGGGCGCTACATCGTGCTGTGCATCCTCGGCTCGGCCGGGCACCCGGCGGCGGCGGCCGCGATCCGGGCGGCGCAGGACCATGCGGGGTTCGACGATGACAGGGCCTGCTGTTTCTTCGTGACCGCCGACCCTGCGGACGAGAGCGGCGGCAGGATCGCCGGGCGCATACCCGGGCTGCGGGTGTTCTGGGATGCCGACCTGACGGTCGCGCGGCTGTATGGCGCCGCCCCGCTGGCGCCGGATACCGGGCCCTACCTGCCACGCTGGGTGGTGATCGACCCGCAGATGCGGGTGATCGAGGTCTTGCCCTTCGCCGCGGACGGCGGCGACATCGGGCGGCTTGTGGCCTGCCTTGCCGCCCAGCCACCGATCGGCGCGCATACGGGGCAGCCGGTGCAGGCCCCCATCCTGTATCTGCCCCGCGTGTTCGAGCCCGATCTGTGCCGCCGCCTGATCGAGCTTTACGATGCGCAGGGGGGCGAGCTTTCGGGCTTCATGCGCGAGGTCGACGGACGGACCGTCGGGATCAACGACTCGCGCCACAAGGCCCGGCGGGACGTGCTGATCGAGGATCAGGGGCTGATCGGCGCCGTTCAGGAACGGTTCCGCCGTCGCGTCATTCCCGAGATCGCAAAGGCCCACCAGTTCCACGTGACGCGGATGGAGCGCTATCTGGTCGGTTGCTATACCGCCGAGGACGGCGGGCACTTCGCGGCGCACCGCGACAACACCACCGCCGGGACCGCGCACCGGCGCTTTGCCGTCTCGGTCAACCTGAACACCGATTTCGAGGGGGGCGAGGTCTCGTTTCCCGAATACGGGCGGCAGGGGTTCAAGGCCCCGGCCGGCGGGGCCGTGGTGTTTTCCTGCTCGCTGCTGCATGCCGTCAGCCGGGTAACGGCCGGCCGACGCTATGCGTTCCTGCCGTTCCTCTATGACGATGCGGCCGCGCGACTGCGCGATGCCAACCGCCATCTTGTCGGGCAGGCTCAGTCGGAACCCGCGGGAGCGCAGATGCCGGCCGGCTGAAATCGGCGGCACTTCGCCCCATCGCGCGACTTTTGCGCCCCATGACGATGGAATTGTTCCCCGGCGGCTTGCATTGCGCCCGGAAGCGGGGCTAAGCGCGCGGCGCACCGGCCGGGTGATGCCCCGGTCATGACCCCCTGCCGGGCGGCTGCCTGGCGCTGACCCACCGAGGCCCCATGTCCACTCCGCTGTCCAACCTCGCCCCGATCCCGGAACTGTTCGTCTCGTTCGATTCGGCCCAGAAGCTGAAGCACGAGGCGGGCAACCTGTTGTCCTGGGACCTTACCCCCCGGCAGATCTGCGATCTCGAGCTCTTGATGAACGGCGGCTTCAACCCGCTCAAGGGCTTCATGACCGAGGCGGACTATAACGGCGTGGTCGAGACCATGCGCACCGCCGATGGCTCGCTGTGGCCGATCCCGATCACCCTGGACGTCAGCGAGAAGTTCGCCGGGACGGTCGAGCCGGGGCAGGACATCGCGCTGCGCGACCAGGAAGGCGTGATCCTGGCCATCCTGTCGGTGACCGACAAATGGGTGCCCAACAAGGCGCGCGAGGCCGAGATGGTGTTCGGCGCCGACGATCTGGCGCATCCGGCGGTGAACTACCTGCACCATTCGGCCGGCCCGGTCTATCTGGGCGGCCCGATCACCGGCATCCAGCAGCCGGTGCATTACGATTTCCGCGGCCGCCGCAACACCCCGAACGAGTTGCGCGCCTTCTTCCGCAAGATGGGCTGGCGCAAGGTCGTGGCGTTCCAGACCCGCAATCCGCTGCACCGGGCGCACCAGGAACTGACCTTCCGCGCAGCGCGCGAGGTGCAGGCCAACCTTCTGATCCATCCCGTCGTCGGGATGACGAAGCCGGGCGATGTGGACCACTTCACGCGCGTCCGCTGCTACGAGGCGGTGCTGGACAAGTATCCGGCCGCGACCACGACGATGAGCCTTCTGAACCTGGCGATGCGCATGGCAGGCCCGCGCGAGGCGGTGTGGCATGGCCTGATCCGCAAGAACCACGGCTGCACCCACATGATCGTGGGCCGCGACCACGCGGGCCCCGGCAAGAACAGCGCGGGCAAGGATTTCTATGATCCCTATGCCGCCCAGGAGCTGTTCAAGGCGCATGAGGCCGAGATCGGCATCACCATGGTCGACTTCAAGCACATGGTCTATGTGCAGGAAAAAGCGCAATATTACCCGGCGAACGAAGTGCCGGAGGGGTCCACCGTGCTGGACATCTCGGGCACCGAACTGCGCCGCCGCCTGCGCGAGGGACTGGACATTCCGGAGTGGTTCAGCTTCCCCGAAGTGGTCGCGGAACTGCGCCGCACCTCGCCGCCGCGGTCTCAGCAGGGTTTCACCGTGTTCTTCACCGGCCTGTCGGGCTCGGGCAAGTCGACCATCGCCAACGCGCTGATGGTCAAGCTGATGGAGATGGGCGGGCGCCCCGTGACCATTCTTGACGGCGACGTGGTGCGCAAGCACCTGTCGTCGGAACTCGGCTTCAGCAAGGAACACCGCGACATCAACATCCGCCGCATCGGCTATGTCGCGTCGGAGATCACCAAGAACGGCGGCATCGCGATCTGCGCGCCGATCGCGCCCTACACCTCGACCCGCCGCGCGGTGCGCGAGATGATCGAGGCCTTCGGCGCCTTCATCGAGGTGCATGTGGCAACCACCGTCGAGGAATGCGAAAAGCGCGACCGCAAGGGCCTGTACAAGCTGGCCCGCGAAGGCAAGATCAAGGAATTCACCGGCATTTCCGACCCTTACGAGGAACCGGTGAACCCCGAGCTGCGGCTCGATACGGAAGGCACCGATGTGGACTTCTGCGCGCAGCAGGTGCTTCTGAAGCTGGAAAGCATGGGGCTGATCAGCGGGCGCTGACCGGTCCGGCGGCCATCGCAAACGGAAAGGCCCGGGGGTGCATCCCCCGGGCCTTTTCCCTTGCCGGCAGGTCAGTGCGCGCTGACCGGCACCATCTCGTTCTGGCGCGCCAGCACGAAGGCCATGTCGCGGTCGCGCACCAGCGCAAGGCGGGCGCCATCGGGGCGGTGAACGGAATAGAGCGTGTGCAGGCCAAACCCCTCGGCCTGCGTGCGCAGGTCGTCGGGAAGATCGGCCACCGCCACGGGGCGCACATAGACGATGTTGTCCTGCCCGCCCGGCAGATTGTCGAATTTCGTATCCATGGCTTGCCCCTCCTCAGGTCTTGCGCCCCGGACCGCCGGGTCGTCCGGCGATCGGGATCGTCTGCACCACCGGTTCCGGCACGGCGCGCCGCAGGTCGATGCCGAGCAATCCGTGCTCCAGCGCGGCACCCGCCACCTCGACCCCCTCGGCCAGCACGAAGGCGCGCTGGAACGCACGGCCCGCGATGCCGCGATGCAGGTACATGCGCCCCGCGTCCTCGTCGGGCTGGCGGCCGCGCACGACCAGTTGCCGATCCTCGACCGTGATCGACAGGTCTTCCTCGCGGAACCCCGCGACGGCCAGGGTGATGCGATAGGCGTTGTCGGCCACCGCCTCGATGTTGAAGGGGGGGTAGCCCTCGGTCGCGGCCTTCGCGGTGCGTTCGACCAGGCGTTCCAGCTGTTCGAACCCCAGAAGGTAGGGATGGGCCCCAAAGCTCAGTTTTGTCATCTGCGATGTCCTTGAACAAGCGACACGACGGCAGGGCCCCGCGTTCGGCAGCCCGCCGCATCAGATATGGGGCGCGCGGCGAGACGGCGCAAGTGGAGGCCGCGACCCTTGAAATGCCCCGCAGGCGCACCGATTCTTGGATGCGGTCCGATGGGCGGCGCTATACTGCCCGGACAGACGGAACGGCGACTCACCCGATGGCAGGCAGATGAACGCACCCTCCGAGATGGACTTCGACGAGATGCTGCGCGTCAAGCTGGCGGTGCTGCGACGCGAGCACCGCGATCTGGACGAGGCGATCCGGGCGCTGGAGGCGACGGTGATGCCCGACCAGCTGATGCTGCGGCGGCTGAAGCGGCAGAAGCTGGCACTCAAGGACCAGATCGTGAAGATCGAGGACCAGTTGATCCCCGACATCATCGCCTGACGTCCCGTCGAAGGCCCTTGCCCCCATCCGGCAGCCCGCTAGAGTGCGCCGCCTTATGCAAAGGGGGCGGGAATGGCAGTTGTAGGCATCATCATGGGGTCGCAATCCGACTGGCCCACGATGAAGGATGCCGCGCAGGTGCTGGACGACCTGGGCATCGCCTACGAGACGCGGATCGTCTCGGCGCATCGCACGCCTGACCGGCTGTGGGACTACGGCCGGACCGCCGTGGCGCGGGGGCTGAAGGTGATCGTGGCGGGTGCCGGGGGCGCGGCGCACCTGCCGGGCATGATGGCGTCGAAGACCCGGCTGCCGGTCATCGGCGTGCCGGTCCAGACCCGCGCGCTGGCAGGCGTGGACAGCCTCTATTCCATCGTGCAGATGCCCCGCGGCTATCCGGTGGCGACCATGGCGATCGGCGGCGCCGCCAATGCCGGGCTGATGGCGGCGGCGATCCTGGCGCTGTCCGATCCGGCGCTGGCCGACCGGCTGGATGCGTGGCGCACGGCGCTGTCGGCCGCGATCCCGGAGGAACCGCAGGATGAATGACCGCCCGACCGGCCCGGTCGGCCTGCTGCCCGGCGCGACCGTGGGAATCCTGGGTGGTGGCCAGCTGGGCCGGATGCTCGCCGTCGCAGCCAGCCGCCTCGGCCTGCGGGCGGCCGTGTTCGACCCCGATCCCGCAGCCCCGGCGGGCCATGTCGCGCGTCATGTCTGCGCCCCCTGGACCGATGCGGACGCGCTGGCGGAGTTCGCGAGCGGCGTCGATGTGCTGACCTTCGAATGGGAAAACGTGCCGGGCCCGGCGCTGGATGCCGTGGCAGGGCGCGCACCGCTGCGCCCAGGCCGCCGCGCCATCGAGGTGGCGCAGGACCGGATCGCGGAAAAGACCTTCCTGAACGGTCTGGGCCTTGCCACCGCGCCCTGGGCCGCCGTGACCGATGCCGCGACGCTGGCCGAGGCGCTGGGCCGGATCGGCACGCCTGCGATCCTCAAGACCGCGCGGCTGGGCTATGACGGCAAGGGGCAGGCCCGGATCATGACGCCCGACGCGGCACCGGAGGCCTTGGCGGCGATGCAGGGGGCAACCGCCGTTCTGGAGGGCTTTGTCGCCTTCGACCGCGAGGTGTCGGTGATCGCGGCACGCGGCCCTGACGGATCGGTCGCGGCCTATGACCCGGGCGAGAATGTCCATCAGGGCGGCATCCTGCGCACCACCACCGTGCCTGCCCGCCTGTCGGCGACGCAGCGCAGCGACGCGGTGCTGATCGCCGCGCGCATCCTGAACGCGCTCGACTATGTGGGGGTTCTGGGGGTGGAACTGTTCGTCACGCCTGGCGGGCTGCTGGTGAACGAGATCGCGCCGCGCGTGCACAACTCGGGGCACTGGACGCAGAACGGCTGCACGGTCGACCAGTTCGAACAGCATATCCGGGCCGTTGCGGGATGGCCGCTGGGCGATGGCGCGCGCCATGCCGACGTGACGATGGAGAACCTGATCGGCGACGATGTCGCACGGCTGCCGGGGTTGCTGCGCGATCCGGCGGCGGCGCTGCATCTTTACGGCAAGGCCGAGGCGCGGCCGGGCCGCAAGATGGGGCATGTCAACCGGCCGGTCCCGCGCCGCTGAGCCGTCTCAGCGGCAGACCACCGCGCTGCCGGTGAAGGTGCAGACCGGGTCGCGCCGCCCGGTGCTGTCCTGACGGCGGGGGGCGGCGGTGCCTGTCGCGGCACGGGGGGGCGCGGGGGCCGCAACGGGGCAGGCCCCGTCGGGCTCTTCCAGCAGGCCGCGCCAGACGGCCTCGGTCGGATCGGCGGGATCGGGCGGGGGGGTGCCCCGCGCCTCGTGAAACCGTGCGAGCGCCCGGCGCGATCCCGGCCCCCAGTCGCCATCGACGGCCTGGCAGTAGAACCCCATGCGCCGCAATTCGGCCTGGACGGCGCGCGGCAGGTCGTCCGGCACCGGCGGCAGGGCTGCGGTGTCGGGCGGCGTGGCGGTCGGCGACGGCAGCGCGGCAAAGGTCGGCAGCGCGGGTTCGGCAGGCGGCGGGGGCGCCACGGCGGGGACATCGTCGGTGGGGTTCAGGATCGTTTCGGACCCGACGATCTCGAACACCGGCGCGGCGGCGGCGGGCTGCACGAGCTGCAGGGCCTCGGCGCCCGGGGCGATGCGCGCCCAGGGAACCTGCCGCCCCGCGCTTGCCGCCGAGACCACCACGACGACCTGCTGCACCAGCGCGTCCAGCCGCTGACCGGGCCGCCCGAGATGGGCAACCAGCGCCGCCGCCAGCGCGCCGCCCGCGCCGTCTGGCACCGGCGCGATGGCGCCGGGTTCGGCGGCGAGGATGACCGCGCCACCCGGCGGCGGATCCACCGGCACCATGCCGCCCGCCCCGACGCCCAGCCGACGCGCCGCTGCGGCCACCGGCGATGGCCGGGCGGCATCGATCCACATCACCAGCGGGCGCCCGGCAAAGGCATCCGTCACCTCGGACAGGGCCAGCGTCTCGTCGGCCAGCGCGGCGGCCTGGCTCAGCTGTGCCTCGGCCGGCACCAGACGGTTTGCGGCGCCCAGCGTGATCGCATGACCGGCGAAGTACAGCACCGCCGGACGATCCCGGTCGCCGGTCTGGCCCAGCGCCTGCACGGTCGCCCGCAGCACGGGCAGCGACACGTCGGTCAGAAGCGTGACGCCGAAACCCGCATCGCGCAGGCGTTCGGCCACGGCGCGGGCGTCATCATGGGCCGAGGGGACATCGGGCAGGTGCAGGTGATCGGCATTGCCGACAACCAGCGCCACGGGCTGCGCCGCCGGCGGCGACGCGGTCATCACCGCCAGCCAGAGCGCCGCGGCGATCGCCGCCACCCGATTCCCTGCCCGCCCGATCACCCCACGCCACCCCGTTCCGCCAGCCCGGCGGCAGGATAGCCGCCCCATCCCGCCCGCGCCAGCACGGGGTTTGCCGCGCACGCAGCTGTCATCCGGCCGGCCTGCCGCGGCGCGGCGTGCAGGCGCGGGGGTTGCGGCCGCCCGGAAATCGGGCGCCAGCCGACCGAAGCGGCGCATTTTTCGGCAGCCCTGCCCGGCGGCAGGCGACGCAGCGCGACCGGCCTTGAACCGCGGCCATGTCGCGCCCGAGTGTCTGAACATGAGTTGGCGGCTAGGGTTCCGGCATCCGCGAGGATGCGACTGGTCCGAGAGCTGCCACCGCCGGGGGAGACATCCCCGCGCGGTGCACGGCGGGACAAAAACCCGGGAGACCTCGTAAAGCCAAGGGATTGGCGGCACGACGGTCCGCTATTCCCCCAACATGCGAAAGGGATAGCGATGATGATCACCCGCAGACCGCTGCTCGCCGCGACGGCCGCCGTGTGCGCCCTGTTCCTGGCCGGATCCGTGCAGGCGCAGGCCAGGACCGACTTCAGGGTCGCCTGGTCGATCTATGTGGGCTGGATGCCCTGGGGCTATGCCGCAGATGCCGGCATCGTCCAGAAATGGGCCGACAAATACGGCCTGACCATCGAGGTCACGCAGTTCAACGACTATGTCGAATCGATCAACCAGTACACGGCGGGCGCCTATGACGCGGTGACGCTGACCAACATGGACGGCCTGTCGATTCCCGCGGCGGGGGGCGTGGACACGACGGCGGTGATCGTGGGCGACTTCTCGGCCGGAAACGACGCCGTCATCCTGAAGGACGGCGCGACGCTGGCCGACATCCGTGGCCGCAGCGTGAATCTGGTGGAGTTCTCGGTCTCGCATTACCTGCTGGCGCGCGCGCTCGACACGGTGGGCATGACCGAACGCGATGTCGCGGTGGTGAACACCGCCGACCCCGACATGGTGGGGGCGTTCCAGACACCCGAGGTCACCGCGATGGTCACCTGGAACCCGATGGTGTCGGAAATCGTGGCCCTTCCCGGCGCCACCAGCGTCTTTGACAGCGCCCAGATCCCCGGCGAGATCATCGACCTGATGGTCGCAAACACGCAGGTGCTGGCCGACAATCCCGATTTCGGCAAGGCGCTGGCGGGCATCTGGTATGAAACCGCCGCGCTGATGGTGTCGGACACGCCCGAGGGCGCGGCGGCACGGGCGGCCATGGGGGTGGCTTCGGGCACCGACCAGGCGGGATTCGAGGCACAGATGGCGGCGACGCGGCTGTTTGCCGATCCGGCCGAGGCGGTCGCCTTCGTCGCCTCGCCCGATCTGGGAACGACGATGGACAAGGTGCGACTGTTCCTGTTCGACAAGGGACTGCTGGGTTCGGGCGCGGCCTCGGCGGATGTGATCGGGATCGAGCTGCCCGGCGGCACGGTGCTGGGTGATCCGGCCAACGTGAAGCTGCGCTTTTCCGACATCTACATGAGACAGGCCGCCGACGGCGCGCTCTGACCGGACGGGCGGCGATGCGGTGGATCAACGCGGCGCCGTCACGGCAGGCACGGCTGGCGCTGGCCTGCCTGCCCTTTGCCCTGCTGGTGCTGGCCTATCTGGTGGGGTCGGCGGTGCGGCTTGCGGAGAATCCGGCCGACAAGCTGCTGCCGTCGCTGGCCGCGCTGGCCGATGCGGTGGACCGTATGGCCTTCACGCCCGATCCGCGCACCGGCGCCTACCTGCTGTGGACGGATACGCTGGCCAGCCTGGTGCGCCTGGGGGCGGGCCTCGGGATCTCGGCGGCCGTCGCCCTGCTTGCGGGGCTGGCGATCGGGGTGCTGCCGGTGGCGCGCGCCGCGCTGGCACCGTTTGTCACCTTCCTGTCGATGGTGCCGCCGCTGGCCCTGCTGCCGATCCTGTTCATCGTCCTGGGGCTGGGCGAGACGTCCAAGGTCGCACTGATCGTGATCGGCGTCGCCCCCATCCTGACGCGCGACCTGGCGCTGGCGGTGCTGGCCCTGCCCCGCGAGCAGATTGTCAAGGCCGAAACCCTGTCGGCCTCGACCTGGCTGATCGCGCTGCGGGTCGTGCTGCCGCAGGCCCTGCCCCGGCTGATCACCGGCCTGCGGCTGCAACTGGGCCCCGCGTTCCTGTTCCTGATCGCGGCCGAGGCGATATCGGCGGATGCGGGGCTCGGCTACCGCATCTTCCTGGTGCGCCGCTATCTGTCGATGGACGTGATCTTTCCCTATGTCGCCTGGATCACCCTGCTGGCCGTGCTGGCCGATGTCGCACTGGATGCGCTGCGGCGGCGGGCGTTTCCCTGGTCGGAACTCGAGGGGCGGGGATGACCGGGCTGAGCGTGCAGAAGCTGTGGAAGGAGTACGGCGGCCAGGTCGTCCTGGAAAACGTCACGGTCGAGGTGGCGCCGCGCTCCTTTCTGGCGCTCGTCGGCCCCTCGGGCTGCGGCAAGACCACCTTCCTGCGGATGCTGCTGGGGCAGGAACGCCCGACACGGGGCCGCATCCTGCTGGACGGGGCGCCGCTGCCGGGCGAACCGGGACCGGATCGCGGTGTCGTCTACCAGCGCTATTCGGTGTTTCCGCATCTGACGGTGCTGGGCAACGTCATGCTGGGGCCGGAACTGCGGGCGTCCCGCCTCCTCGGTCGGCGCTTCGGGGCGGCGCGGCGGGCGCTGGCCGAGGATGCGCGGGCGATGCTGGCCGAGGTGGGTCTGGCGGGGGCCGAGACGAAGTATCCCGCGCAGCTGTCGGGCGGCATGCAGCAGCGGCTCGCGCTGGCGCAGGCGCTGATGATGCGGCCGCGCGTCCTGCTGCTGGACGAACCCTTCGGCGCGCTGGATCCCGGCATCCGCTCCGAGATTCACGCGCTGATGCGGCGGCTGTGGCACACCTGCGACATGACCGTCGTCATGGTCACCCATGACCTGCGCGAGGCCTTCACCCTGGCCACCCGCATCGTCGCCTTCGAGCGCCCGCGCGACCGCCCCGAGGAACGGATGCGCTACGGCGCCACGATCACCCGCGACATCGCCATCTGGCCGCCCCGCGTGGCCGGTCGGCGCACCCCCTATGACAGCGATTTCCAGCCCGGCCGGGACGACCCGGCCCTTGATGCGGCGGCTGCCGGGACGGCCCGGTAACCCGAGGATGCCATGATCCACACCCCCCGATCCCCGCAACAGATCGTCGCCGACCGCGCCCGCTACGAGGAGCACCAGCGGCGCGGCCTGGAATCTGCGCCCCGGGCGTTGCCCGCCGCCAGCCCCCGCCCTGCCCCGGCCGCCGACCCCGGCCGCATCCTGCAGCGCGAGGACATCGCGGGCGGCTGGTACTGGACGACCGCGCTGCGGGCGGGCGAGGTGCTGCGGGTCGCGGGGGCGCCCGGCACATCGGTGTCGCTGGCGGCCTGGGCGGCGCGCGACACCTCCGAACGCATGAACCTGCCCGATACCGTGAAGGTTCAGTGGACGACCGACCTGCGCCGGGGCCGGGTGATCTTTTCGGACATGGGGCGCGTGATGCTGTCGATCACCGAGGACAGTTCGGGCGCCCATGACGTGCTGACCGGCGGGTCCGGCGCATCGCCTCCGGGCACCCCCGGCCGGCGCAGCACGCGCGACAACATGATGCTGGCCGCCGCCAAGCTGGGGCTGGACCGGCGCGACCTGCCGATGCTGCTGACCCTGTTCGCCCCCGTCCGGGTCGATGCCGACGGGCGTCTCGGCTGGCGCGGCGCCCTGCTGTCCGGCGATGACTGGGTCGACCTGCGGGCCGAGATGGACCTTGTCCTGGCCCTGTCGAACACCCGCCATCCGATGGACCCCGCCACGGGCGCGGTTCCCGCCGTCACCGCCCTGCGGCTGGCCGCCGTTCCGGTGCCTGCCGACGACCTGTGCCGCACGGCGACGGCCGAGGCCATCCGGGGCTTCGAAAACAACGCCCGCGCCTGACGGAGGACCCGATGGAACAGGTTCACGACATTCCCGCCGAACGCCCCTGGTCAGGACTGGTGCGCAAGGGCCAGACCATCCGCATCATCGACAGCCACGGCCAGCAGGCCATCGACACGATCTTCTACAATGCCCATGACCACGACGAACGCTATTCGGCGCAGGACACGATCCGCGAGGGCGGCGCGGCCTATATCACGACGGGCACCCGGATCATGTCGTCCGAGGGCCGGGTGATGCTGACCGTCACGGCCGACACCGCCGGGCGGCATGACACCTGCGCGGGCTGTTGCTCGTGCGAATCGAACACCGTGCGCTTCGGCCATGACACCCGATACCTTCACGCCTGCCGCGAGAACTTCATCCTGGAACTGGCACGGCACGGGATGGGCAAGCGCGACATCGTCGCCAACATCAACTTCTTCATGAACGTGCCGATCAGCCCGAACGGGGCCATGACCATCGATGACGGCATCTCGGCCCCCGGCGACCATGTGGAACTGCGGGCCGAGATGGACGTCCTCTGCGTCATCTCGAACTGCCCGCAGATCAACAACCCCTGCAACGGGTTCGATCCGACGCCGATCCGCGTCATCATCCGGGACTAGGCCGATGTTCGACAGGGTTCTGGTCGCCAACCGGGGCGAGATCGCCCTGCGCGTGATCCGCACGCTCAGGCGGATGGGCGTCGGGTCGGTCGCGGTATGGTCCGATGCCGACCGCTTCGCCCCCCATGTCGCGGCTGCCGATGCCGCGGTGCGGCTGGGCCCCGCCCCTGCCGCCGAAAGCTATCTGGATGCGGACGCGGTGATCGCGGCCTGCCGCGCCACCGGCGCGCAGGCGGTGCATCCGGGCTACGGCTTCCTGTCCGAGAACGCCGATTTCGCCGAACGGCTGGCCGACAGCGGCATCGTCTTCATCGGACCCCGTCCCGACCATATCCGCGCCTTCGGCCTGAAGCACACCGCGCGGGATCTGGCGCGCGCGGCGGGGGTGCCGCTGCTGCCCGGGTCCGGCCTGCTGGCCGATGCCGATGCGGCGGCGCAGGCGGCGATGCAGGCGGGCTATCCGGTGATGCTGAAAAGCACTGCCGGGGGCGGCGGCATCGGCATGCAGCTTTGCGCCGACGAGGCGGCACTGCGCGCGGCCTTTGCCACGGTCCGGCGGACCGCGGCGGCCAGCTTCGGGGATGCGCGGGTCTATCTGGAACGCTTCGTCGCGCAGGCCCGGCATGTCGAGGTGCAGGTGTTCGGCGACGGCGCGGGCCGTGTCATGGCACTGGGGGAACGCGACTGTTCGTTGCAACGCCGCAACCAGAAGGTCATCGAGGAAACCCCCGCCCCCGGCCTTCCGGCCACCCTGCGGGCAGACCTGCACCGCGCCGCAGTCGGGCTTTGCGCGTCGGTCGGCTACCTGTCCGCCGGAACGGTCGAGTTCCTGCATGACCCGCAGCGGCAGGAGGTCTATTTCCTCGAGGTCAATACCCGTCTCCAGGTCGAGCATCCGGTGACCGAGGCGGTGCTGGGCATCGACCTGGTGGAATGGATGGTCCGGCAGGCGGCGGGCGAGGCGGTGCTTCCCGATGCGCCGCCCGAACCGCAGGGTGCGGCCATCGAGGCGCGGCTTTACGCCGAGGCGCCGCACGCCGGTTTCCGCCCCTCGGCCGGGCGGCTGACCGAGGTGCGCTTTCCCGATGGCGTGCGCGTCGACGGCTGGATCGCCACCGGCACCGAGGTCAGCGCGCATTACGACCCGATGCTGGCCAAGATCATCGTCCACGGCCCCGACCGCCCCTCGGCCATCGCCGCGCTGCGGGCGGCGCTGCGCGACACGCAGGTGGCGGGCATCGCCACCAATCTCGACTATCTGCGGGCCATCGCGGGGTCGGACGTGCTGGCATCCGGGCGCGTATCCACCACGGCGCTGCGCGACTTCGCCTTTGCGCCGCGCGGGATCGAGGTTCTGGTGCCCGGGCCGCAGACGACGTTGCAGGAATTGCCGGGGCGGCTCGGACTCTGGCATGTCGGGGTGCCGCCCTCGGGGCCGATGGACCCGCGGGGGTTCCGCAACGCAAACCGCCTGCTGGGCAACCCGCCGGACACGGCGGCGCTGGAGATGACCGTGTCGGGGCCGACGCTGCGCTTCCTTTCGCCGGCGCGCGTGGCGGTCGCGGGCGCCCGCATGCGGCTGGTGCTCGACGGCGCGGCGGTCGGCGGCCCGGTGGTCGATGTGCCCGCGGGTGCGGTGCTGGCCATCGGCGCCATCGATGGTCCGGGGCAGCGTGCCTATCTGGCGGTGGCGGGCGGCCTTGCCGCGCCGCAGGTGCTCGGCTCGCGGGCCTGCTTCGCGCTGGGGCAGTTCGGCGGCCACGGCACCGGACCGCTCAAGACCGGCGACCTCCTGTCGCTGGCCGACGCCCCGACCGGCCCCCCCGCACCGCAGGAGCCCGCACCGCTGGGGCATGACTGGGACATCGCGGTGGTCTACGGCCCGCATGGCGCCCCCGATTTCTTCCGCGATGCCGACATCGCCACGCTGTTCTCGGCCCCCTACGAGGTGCATTTCAACTCTGCCCGCACCGGCGTGCGGCTGGTCGGCCCCGCACCCGCCTGGGCCCGGCCCGATGGCGGCGAGGCCGGGCTGCATCCGTCGAACCTGCACGACAACGCCTATGCGGTGGGCGCGATCGACTTCACCGGCGACATGCCGATCATCCTGGGGCCGGACGGGCCAAGCCTCGGCGGCTTCGTCTGCCCTGCCGTGGTGACCGATGCGGACCTGTGGAAGGTCGGCCAGTTGCGCCCCGGCGACCGCGTGCGGTTCCACCCCGCCCCCCGCCCGTCCGACCCCGTGGCGGGGCCGGCGGTGCAGACGGCGGGATCGCCCGTGCTCTGGCAGGGCGGGGCCGGCGGCACCCCGGTGACCTACCGGCGGCAGGGCGACGCCAACCTGCTGGTGGAATACGGCACGATGACGCTGGACATCGCGCTGCGGCTGCGCGTGCACCTGCTGATGCAGGCGGTGCAGGCGGCGGGGCTGCCGGTGATCGACCTGACACCGGGAATCCGGTCGCTGCAGCTGCACTACGATCCCGCCCGCATCGCCCGGCCCGACCTGATCGCCGAACTGGCGCGGATCGAGTCCACGCTGCCCGACGCGGCCGAGGTCACGGTGCCCAGCCGCACCGTCCACCTGCCGCTGTCCTGGAATGATCCGCAGGCCGAACTGGCGATGCGCAAGTATCAGGACCTGGTCCGCCCGAATGCGCCATGGTGCCCGTCGAACATCGAATTCATCCGCCGCATCAATGGCCTGCCGGACGAGGCGGCGGTGCGGCGGATCGTGTTCGACGCCGACTATCTGGTGATGGGGCTTGGCGATGTGTATCTCGGCGCACCGGTGGCGACGCCGGTCGATCCCCGGCACCGGCTGGTGACCACGAAGTACAACCCCGCCCGCACCTGGACGCCCGAGAATGCGGTGGGCATCGGGGGGGCCTACATGTGCATCTACGGGATGGAGGGGCCGGGCGGCTACCAGCTGGTCGGGCGGACGATCCAGGTCTGGAACACCTGGGCGGCCCGGGGACCGTTCCGCGAGGCGCCATGGCTGCTGCGGTTCTTCGACCGCATCCGCTTCTATCCCGTCGACGCGCAGGATCTGGCCGAGGCGCGCGCCGCCTTTCCGCACGGCGCCTGGCCGGTGCGCATCGAACAGGGAACGTTCCGCTGGGCCGACGAACAGCGCCGGATGCTGGCGGATGCAGGTGACATCGCGGCCTTCAAGACCCGCCAGCAGGCCGCCTTCGAGGCCGAGCGCCAGCGCTGGAAAGAGGCCGGGCTGGATACGTTCGTGTCCGACGAGGGGCCGCCCGCCCCTGCGGGCGGCGTGCCCGCCGGGCTGACCGGGGTCGAAAGCCCGGTGCCCGGAAACCTGTGGAAATATCTCGTGGCCGCCGGGGAACGGGTGGCATCGGGCGACCGCATCGCCATTGTCGAGTCGATGAAGATGGAAATCGCCGTCCACGCCCCCGCCGCCGGGCGCCTGACCGAGCTTCGCGCGGTGCCGGGGCGCTCCCTTCGCGCGGGCGACATCCTTGCCGTGATGGAGACCGAATGATGCTGCCCGCCATGCTGACCCTGCCCGCCCTCGACGCCGCCTATGCGGCGGGCGCCACGCCCCTGGACATGGTGGAAGAGGTGATCGCCCGACGCGCCGCCCTTGCCGCGCGGGATCCGGCGGTGTTCATCACCGCTACCCCCGACGGCGACCTGCGCGCCGCCGCGCGGGCGCTGATGGCCGGGCCGCGCGACCTGCCGCTCTGGGGCATTCCCTTTGCGGTCAAGGACAACATCGACGTGGGCGGGCTGCCCACCACCGCCGCCTGCCCGGCCTATGCCTATCTGCCGGGCGGCGACGCCACCGCCGTTGCCCGGCTGCGCGCGGCGGGCGCGATCGTGATCGGCAAGACCAACCTCGACCAGTTCGCCACCGGGCTGAACGGCACGCGGTCGCCCTACGGCGCGCCGCGCTCGGTGTTCGACCCCGACCATGTGTCCGGCGGCTCGTCCTCGGGCTCGGCGGTGGCGGTGGCGGCCGGGCTTTGCGCCTTTTCCCTCGGCACCGACACCGCCGGCTCGGGCCGGGTGCCCGCCGCCTTCAACAATCTCGTGGGGGTGAAGCCCACCCCGGGCCTCGTGCCGAACACCGGCGTGGTGCCCGCCTGCCGGTCGGTCGATGTGATCACCGTCTTTGCCGGAACGGTCGCCGATGCCGCCGCCGTCCGCCGCGTGATGGACGGGCTGGACCGCGCCGATCCGTTCTCGCGCCCGGCCGCGCCCGTCGGGCTGCCACCCCGCCCGCGCATCGGCATCCTGACCGGCGCCGAGCGTGCGTTCTACGGCAACACCGAGGTCGAGGCGCTCTATGACGCGGCCCTTGCCCGGGCCGAACGCCTGGGCGCAACGCTCGTGCCGTTCGACTATGCCCCATTCCGCGAGGCGGCGTCGCTGCTTTACGACGGTCCCTGGGTGGCCGAGCGGCTGGCCGCGGTCGAGGGGTTTCTGGCCACCAACGCCGCGGATTTCGACCCCACCGTCCGCAGCATCATCGAGGGCGCGCGGACGCGCACGGCGGTCGAGGCATTCCGCGGGCGCTACCGGCTGGAAGAGCTGCGGCACGCGGTTGCGCCGGTCTGGGAAGCGGTCGACCTGCTGCTGCTGCCCACCTCGCCCACCACCTGCCGCGTCGACGAGATGCTGGCCGATCCCGTCGCCCGAAACAGCCAGTTCGGACGCTACACCAACTTCGCGAACCTGCTGGGATACGCCGCCATCGCGGTGCCTGCGGGGTTCGGGCCCTCGGGCCTGCCCGCCGGTGTCACGCTGGTCGGGCCCGCCTTCAGCGACGACGCCCTGGTGCCCTTCGCCGCCGCGATGCATGCCGCCGCGGCCTGCGGCATGGGACACGACCGTTCGGCGCCCCTGCCCCCCGCCCCGGCGCCCGAAATCCCCGACGGCATGATCCCGATCCTTGTCGTCGGCGCGCATCTGTCGGGCATGCCGCTGAACGGCGAGCTGACGGGGCCGGGCGGGGTGCTGGTCGGCGCGGCGACCACCGCACCCGGCTATCGCCTCTATGCGCTGCCCGGCACCGTGCCCGCGAAGCCGGGGATGATCCTCGATCCGGCCTTCTCCGGCCCCGGCATCGCGGTCGAACTCTGGGCGCTGCCGCCGGCCGCCTTCGGCGCCTTCGCGGCCCGCATCCCGGCGCCGCTGGGCCTCGGCAAGGTCACGCTGTCCGACGGCCGGGCCTTTCCCGGCTTCCTGTGCGAGGCGCATGCCGTCGCGGACGCGGTCGAGGTCACGTCCTTCGGCGGCTGGCGGGCCTGGCTGGCCCAGGGGGCGGCATGACGCGGCTGTGGCGGTTCCTGTTCGCGGTCCTTGCGGCCCGCGCACGCGGCATGGGCCTGCCGGTCCCGCCGGTCACTGATAGCGCGCGTCCAGTTCCCGCCCCATCTGCACCGCGAACTTCGCCGCCGCCACCGGCAGCGCCCGCCCCCGCAACTGGCACAGATACAGCCGGCCCTCCGGCACGTCGCGCACATCCACCGGGCGCGACACCGTCGGTCCCGCCAGCCCGTCCGGCGGCAGGCCGATCGGAATCTGGAAGGTGACAAGCCGTTCCTGCGCCGGATAGAGGCGCAGGAACTCGAAATTGTCGCTTTCCAGCACGACGGGCAGCCGCACCGAGGATTTCACCAGCGCCAGGTCGATCAGGTGGCGCACGCCATACTGTGCGGTGGGCAGGCCGACCGGCCATGCCGCGCAATCGCGCAGCCGCACCACCGGCCGCAGCGACAGCGGGTGGTCGGCCTGCATCACCGCATGGATCGGCTGTCGCGCCGCAGCCAGGATCTGGACCTCCGACAGGCGGACCGGCTCGAAGATCAGCGCGATGTCGGCGGCATGTTCGATCAGCGCGGCCTCGGCCGCCGCGCGGTCGCGCACCCTGACCTCGAAGGTCACGCCCGGATGCTCGCGGCGATAGCGCCCGATCTCGGCCGGCAGGAAGAACGGCAGCAACGCCTGCGAACAGGCGATCGACACATGCCCGCGCCGCTCGCCGGCAAGATCGGCGATCTGGCTCTGCAGTTTGGCAAAGTCCGATGCCTGGCCACGCAGGTAATGGATCATCAGCTCGCCCGCCGTCGACAGCCGCACGCCACGCGGCAGCCGTTCGAAGACCGGCACGCCCAGCTCGGCCTCCAGCGCCAGCACGCGCCGGTTCAGCGCGGTCGAGGTCAGCCCCAGACCCTCGGCCGCCTTGCGGATCGACCCGGCGCGGGCCACCGCGTCGATGAACTGCAGGGGGGTAAGCTGGCGCATCCGGACCCCGACCTAGTGCTGCAATATTTGCAGCGATCTGCTGCATTCTTAGCAGGAGACAGCATCGGTTCAAGGCCGCAACGTGACTCGCAAGATTCGCCGCCGCACCGCAGCATCCGCATTCCGCACCCTGTCCGACGAGGTAGCCCATGATCCGCCGCCCTTCCCTGTCCCTGCCGCCCCTGTCGCGCCGCCGCTTCCTGTCGGGCGCCGCCGCGCTGACCGGGGCCGCCACCCTGTCCGGCCTTCCCCTGCCCGCGCGGGCGCAGGCCGGGCTGACCGTGGGCTTCATCTATGTCGGGCCGAAGGATGACTTCGGCTACAACCAGGCCCATGCCGAAGGCGCGGCGGCGGTCAAGGCGATGGCCGGCGTGACGGTGGTCGAGGAAGAGAACGTCGCCGAAACCATCGACGTGCAGAAGTCGATGGAATCGATGATCAACCTCGACGGCGCGTCGCTGATCTTCCCCACCTCCTTCGGCTATTTCGACCCCCACATCCTCGCCGTGGCGCCGAAATACCCCGAGGTGCGGTTCCAGCACGCGGCGGGCCTGTGGTCGGCCGACAAGCATCCGGCGAACGTCGGCAGCTACTTCGGCTACATCGGCATGGGACAGTACCTGAACGGCATCGCCGCCGGCCACACGACGAAGACGAAGAAGATCGGCTTCGTCGCCGCCAAACCCATTCCGCAGGTCCTGCTGAACATCAACTCGTTCCTGCTGGGCGCCCGCGCGGTCGATCCGGCGATCACCTGCCAGGTCATCTTCACCGGCGAATGGTCGCTG
Source organism: Paracoccaceae bacterium (assembly GCA_019454225.1). Classification (NCBI taxonomy): domain Bacteria; kingdom Pseudomonadati; phylum Pseudomonadota; class Alphaproteobacteria; order Rhodobacterales; family Paracoccaceae; species Paracoccaceae bacterium. Next base: position 3,196,101 of record CP075370.1, read on the forward strand.
GCGGTGAAGGAGGCCGAGGCCACGAACGCGCTGGCCGACGCGGGCTGCGATGTCATCACCTGCCACGTCGACGGCCCCAAGGTGGTCATCGAGACGGCGGCGGCGCGGGGCTGCTTCGTGTGCGGCTACCACGCCAACCAGTCGGCGCTCGCGCCCGAGAAATACCTGACCGGCGCAGAATGGAACTGGGCAGGGGTCTATACCGGCATGGTGCAGACCATGCTGGACGGCGGAACCATCGAAAACTTCGTGCGCGGCGGCCTGACCGAAAGCTTCATCAAGATGTCGCCGCTCGGCCCCGCCGTGCCCGACGCGGGCCGCGCCCAGTTCGAGGCCACGATGGCCGAGATCATGAAGGGCGGCTTTGCCGTCATCAAGGGACCGCTCAGCGACAACGCGGGCAACGTGATCCTGTCCGAGGGCCAGGCCCAGGTGGAAACCGACATCGCGCTGGAAAGCATGGGCTATCTGGTCGAGGGCGTGCTCGGCTCGACCTCGTGACGGAAGGGACGGGCCGATGGCGGACAACGCGGTGATCACCCCCGGCATGACGGCCGAGCCATGGCTGGCCATCCTTGCCCGGCGGTCCGAGGCGCTGGCGATCCCGCTCGGCGCGCTGCTGGTCGGCTTTGCGGCCTTCAGCCTGTTCCTGCTGACGCAGGGCAAGTCGCCCGCGCAGTTCTTCGGCTACGTCTGGCAGGGCGGCTTCGGCTCGGCCTTCTCGCTGCAGAACACGCTCAGCCGCACCGCGCCGCTGCTTCTGGCGGCGCTCTGCGTCGCCCTGCCCGCGCGGCTGGGTCTCGTGGTCATCGGCGGCGAGGGCGCCATCGCCCTCGGCGGTGTCGCGGCGGGCGCGCTTGCCCTGCCGCTGGCCGGAATGCCGCCCGCCATCGCCATGCCCGCCATGGCGCTGGCCGCCATGGCCGTCGGCGCCGTCTGGATCGGCGCGGCGGGCGCGCTGCGCCACTGGCGCGGGGTGAACGAGACAATTTCCAGCCTGCTGCTGGCCTACATCGCCCTCGCCCTGATGAACCATCTGGTCGAGGGCCCGCTGCGCGATCCCGCCAGCCTGAACAAGCCGTCCACCGCCCCCGTCCCCGAACCGCTGCGCGTCGGCAACCTGCCGGGCATGGACGTGCACTGGGGGCTGGTGCTGGGCATCCTCGCCTGCATCCTCTGCTGGGTGCTGATCGAGCGCACGACCTGGGGCTTTGCCGCGCGCATCGCCGGGGCGAACGTGCGGGCCGCGCAGGTCCAGGGGCTGCCCGTCGGGCGGCTGATCCTGGGCTTCACCGCGCTCGCCGGGGCCATGGCCGGGCTTGCGGGCTATTTCGAGGTGACGGCGGTCCATGGCGCGGCCAACGCCTCGCTGGCCTCGGGCTATGGCTACACCGGCATCCTCATCGCCTTCCTCGCCGTCCACAACCCGCTGGCGATCATACCGGTCGCCATCCTGCTGGCCGGCTTCGAGGCGTCCTCGGGCCTGATCCAGCGGCGCATGGATCTGCCGGATGCCACCGTGCTGGTGCTGCAGGGCTTCGTCTTCGTCTCGATCCTGCTGTCCGACACGCTGCACGGGCGCCTGCGCATCTTCGCCCCCGACCGCTGGAGACGGTGATGGACCAGGACCTTGGCCTCTGGGCGGTGCCCATCGCGATCCTCGGCGGCGCCATCCGCGTCTCGACCCCCTTCCTCTTCGTCTCGCTGGGCGAGGTGCTGACCGAACGCTCGGGGCGCATCAACCTCGGGCTCGAAGGCACGCTCGTCTTCGGTGCCATGGCGGGCTATGCGACGGCGGTGCTGACCGGTTCGCCCTGGGCGGGCGTCGCGGTGGCGGCGGCGGCGGGCGCGCTGTTCGGGCTGCTGCACGGGGTGATCTGTTCGCTGCCGCGCGTCAACGACATCGCCATCGGCATCGCGCTGATGCTGTTCGGCACCGGCCTCGCCTTCTACTTCGGCAAACCCTACGTCCAGCCGGTCGCGCCCGACCTGCCCGCGATCCCCTTCGGCTGGTGGTCCGACCTGCCGCAGCTGCGTGCCGCGCTGAACGTCAACGTGCTGTTCCTGGTCGGCATCGTGCTGGCCGTCGCGATGGCCTGGATGTTCCGCTCGACCCGCATCGGCCTGATCCTGCGGGTGGTGGGTGACAGCACGGATGCCGCCCGCGCCATGGGCCTGCGCCCTGCCGTCATCCGCACGGCGGCCACGGCGGCCGGGGGCGCCTTCGCCGGGGTGGGCGGCGCCTATCTGTCGCTCTACTACCCCGGCAGCTGGAACGAGGGGCTGTCGTCCGGCCAGGGGCTCATGGCGGTGGCGCTGGTGATCTTCGCCCGCTGGAATCCCGTCGCCTGCTTCTGGGCGGCGCTGCTGTTCGGCGGGGCCGGCGCGCTGGGCCCCGCGTTGCAGTCGGTCGGCGTCACCTCGGGCTACTACCTGTTCTACGCCGCCCCCTACGTCCTGACCCTGGGCGTGCTGATCGCCACATCCTCGACCACGCGGGCCATCTCGGGCGCGCCGGGCGAGCTTTCCATCACCAAGTGAGGCCGCGATGACCACGGTATCCGCCACCCCCTACCCCTGGCCCTGGAACGGTGACCTGCGCCCCGCGAACACCGCGCTCGTGATCATCGACATGCAGACCGATTTCTGCGGCACCGGCGGATATGTCGACATGATGGGATATGACCTGTCGATGACGCAGGCCCCCATCGGCCCGATCAGCGCCGTCCTGGCCGCGATGCGCGCCCGGGGATACCACGTCATCCACACCCGCGAAGGCCACCGCCCCGACCTGTCCGACCTGCCGCCCAACAAGCGCTGGCGGTCGCAGCAGATCGGCGCGGGCATCGGCGACCCGGGGCCCTGCGGCAAGATCCTCGTGCGCGGCGAACCGGGGTGGGACATCATCCCCGAACTCTACCCCGAACCCGGCGAGGCGATCATCGACAAGCCCGGCAAGGGGTCCTTCTGTGCCACCGACCTGGAACTGATCCTGCGCACCCGCGGCATCGACAACCTGATCCTGACCGGCATCACCACCGATGTCTGCGTCAGCACCACGATGCGCGAGGCGAACGACCGCGGCTTCGAATGCCTGGTCCTGTCGGACTGCTGCGGCGCCACCGATGCGGGCAACCACGCGGCGGCACTGAAGATGGTGACGATGCAGGGCGGCGTGTTCGGCGCCGTCAGCGACAGCGCCACCCTGATCGCGGCGCTGCCATGACGCTGGTGCCCGAAACCTTTCCCGCGACCGGCGCGCTCGAGGTCGAGACGCTGGGAATGACCATGCGCTTCGGCGCCTTCACCGCGCTCGACGACGTGTCGATCAAGGTCGCGGCAGGCAGCCTGCACGCGCTTCTGGGCGAGAACGGCGCCGGCAAGTCCACGCTCGTCAAATGCATGATGGGCTTCTACCACGCCACCGCGGGGCAGATGCTTGTCGGCCACCGCGAGGCGCATATCGCCGACCCGCGCGACGCCCATGCGATGGGCCTCGGCATGGTCTACCAGCACTTCACCCTGGTCCCCTCGCTGACCGTCGCCGAGAATCTGGTGATCAGCCGCAAGGACGCCCCCGCCGTGATCGACTGGCGCCGCGAACGCCGCGATCTTGCCGGGTTCATGGACGCGATGCCGTTCCGCGTGCCGCTGGATCAGCCCGTGGCGCGGCTGGCGGCGGGCGAGAAGCAGAAGCTCGAAATCCTGAAACAGCTCTACCTCGGCCGCCGGTTCCTGATCCTCGACGAACCGACCAGCGTCCTGACGCCGGACGAGGCGGACGAGGTTCTGGGCCATGTCCGGGGGCTGTGTGCCGCGGGCGACATCAGCGTGCTGATGATCACCCACAAGTTCCGCGAGGTCACGGCCTTTGCCGATCACGTCTCGGTCCTGCGGCGCGGCAGGATGGTGGGCGAGGGGCGGGTGGCCGACCTGTCGCATGCCGACATGGCCGCGATGATGATCGGCGCCGAAAAGCCGCCCGCCGCCGTGGCCCGCCTCGGCCAGACCGGCGCCCCGGTGCTCGAGATGCGCGACGTCCGGGCGACCGATCGTTCCGGCCTGAAGGAGATCGCCATCGACACGCTGACCGTCCGCGCGGGCGAGGTGGTCGGCATCGCGGGGATTTCGGGCAACGGGCAGATGGAGCTGATGGAAATCCTGACAGGCCAGCGCGCCCGCCACGGCGGCACCGTCACGGTCAAGGGCCGCCCCTATGCCGCCACGCGCGGCGAAAGCCAGGTGCTCGCCGTCCGCTACCTGCCGGAGGAACCGCTGCGCAACGCCTGCGCGGGCCGGATGTCGGTGGTCGAGAACATCGCCTTCCGCAGCTTCGACCGCGACGGCGGGCGCGAGCGGTTCTGGCTCGACGGCCCCGGCATGCGGCGCCGCGCGACCGACCTCATCGCCGCCTACAAGGTCCGGACCGCCTCGCCCGACGCCCCGATCGCGGCCCTGTCGGGCGGCAATGTCCAGCGCGCCGTCCTCGCCCGCGAACTGACCGGCGAGGTCGAGCTGCTGGTCATCTCGAACCCCTGCTTCGGCCTCGATTTCACCGCCGTCGCCGAAATCCGCGCCCGCATCCTCGCCGCCCGCAACGCCGGAACCGCCGTCCTGCTGATGAGCGAGGACCTGGACGAGGTGATGGAGCTTTCCGACCGCATCCTCGTGATCTCCGAGGGGCGCATCGCCTATGAAACCCCGGCCGAAGGCGCCAGCATCGCCGCCATCGGCCATCACATGGGGGGGCACGCCTGATGCCGGTGATCGCCGCCGATCCCTTCGGTTTCGCCTTCGAACCCGCCACCACCGCGCTGATCGTCATCGACATGCAGCGCGACTTCCTCGAACCCGGCGGCTTCGGCGCCGCGCTCGGCAACGATGTGTCGCTGCTGCGCGCGATCATCCCCGCCACCGCGCGGCTGATCGCCGGATGCCGCACCGCCGGGGTGCCGGTGATCCACACCCGCGAATGCCACCGCCCCGACCTGTCCGACCTGCCGCCCTCGAAGCGCGACCGGGGCAGCCCCGCCCTGCGCATCGGCGATGCCGGGCCGATGGGCCGCATCCTGATCGCGGGCGAACCCGGCGCCGCGATCATCCCCGAACTCGCGCCCCTGCGCACCGAGACGGTGATCGACAAGCCCGGCAAGGGCGCCTTCCACGCCACGCCGCTCGCGGCCGAACTGGCCCGGCGCGGCACCCGGTCGCTGATCCTCGCCGGCGTCACCACCGAGGTCTGCGTCCAGACCACGATGCGCGAGGCGAACGACCGCGGCTTCGACTGCCTGCTGGCCGAGGATGCGACCGAAAGCTATTTCCCCGAATTCAAGGCCGCCACGCTGCGCATGATCCGGGCGCAGGGCGCCATCGTCGGCTGGACGGCGCCGGTCGATGCGGTGCTGGGGGCGCTGGGTGTCTGATCCGCTGTGCCTTCCGGCGCTGCTGGCGGGCGGCTGGCGCGACGCGGTGTTCGGCCCCTTCCGCGAGGGGGTCGAGATCAGCATGATCCTGCCGGGCGAACCCGCCGTCGCCCTGCTGCGCTATGCCCCCGGCGCGGGCGTGCCGCGCCACCGCCACCGCGGCCTCGAAACCATCCTGGTGCTCGAAGGCGTGCAGAGCGACGACCACGGCGACTATCCCGCCGGCGCCCTGGTCCTGAACCCCGAGGGCACCGAGCACCGCGTCTGGTCGGCGGGCGGCTGCGTCGTGCTGATCCAGTGGAACCGCCCGGTGGAATTCATCGCCTGACCCCGCCCGCGGTTGCCGCGCTCCGCGACCGCCGTTAACCTGCCCTGAACCGGGGGGCGGCAGGCTCGCGCCGGGCCTTGGGCGGGGCGGGCATGGCGAACCATCTCTTTTACGGCGACAACCCGACCGTACTGCGCTCACAACGGCAAGTTCGGCATAGACGAAGAGCATGATGTTCGGCCGCCCGGATAAGGCCGACATCTTGGCCTGCCTTAACGTGATGGAAACCCAGCCTGTTGTACGTCACCGGTAACTTCAGCCGACCGGCAACGGCAATATGCGCTGTCAACGCACTGCAAGTCGCTACCTCGTGATTCTGCTGGGCAAGAGTCATAGATGAAGTACGAAGCCATGCCGCAGGAGATGCCTTGACACATTAGGGTCAACATCTGACAGAATTTGTGCGACAGTGCACCGTGTGGACTCAAAAATGCCCGAATCTGATGGTTTGTTCATCCCCGGAGACCTCGACGAACTATATGGCCTGCCGCGAAGTGCGGAGTCCACCAATGACTGGGAGACTGGGCACGAACCCTTGTCCCTTTGTTTCTTCGACGCGGGTGTAGGAAAGGCCATGGCGGAATTTCGCGAACTCGCGCTAGCCCAACCATTCAGAGCTGCTGCCCAGACACTCAACTTTATTTGGGGGATGGGTGAGGATGGGAAAATAAGAATTGCGATTGAAGAGATCGCGCAGATCAACGAAAGACCAGTACCGCGCGGAATTCCAATCAGACGCGGCATGGATCCAATGCTTTCCTCTGAAAAGAAACTTGGGCATCCGTGTATTGTCGCGCACGGTACAGCCAGAATTGCTGGCGAACTGTATCTTGATGAATCTACCGACGTCGAGAATGAACTCGCATGGACTCTTAATGCCCGATCCGGTAGGTTTCATGGCTCGGAGGATCGGAGGCCTAAGATTGAGCAGATCAGAAATGTCGCTCGCATTTTTGCTCGGAACATGAATTGTCGGATTTCGCTTGATTTGATTGATGACATGAGATCCCCTTTGCCTAACGGGAACGCTGCACGATGACTGGCAACGATGACTTCAGTGAACCCGACCTCAGCAGACTCGTTGATCGTTTCGTTATGTTCAAGAAATCTGACAGAATATTTCTTTATACGCTGTCAAAGAACGATTCCAAGGCCGTCAATACGGCTTGCCGCCAGTTCTTGAGGAAAATGGCTGCGCTCAACTATGTTGAACAATATCGAATTGAATCAGTCGGTGAGTGGATCGGCATAAACATAGATACAATCTCTAAGGGACTTGTTCGCTTCTCAGAAAGAATGATTAGCGAAGGCGGAAATAGGACATCTGGCGCGAGTACTCGCCCTTGGAAGAACCCGGATGTATTCAGGTACTTTGTGGCAGGAGTGGTTCGTGGGCGCTCTATAGCAAAAAATTTTCCTGCTAACAACGAAAGCACAATTCGTTTTGAAGTGGTGTCGCCTGAATAGAGCAGACAATCTGGGCGCCGACGTCAGGAGATTTGCAGCGTCAACAATTTGCGCAGCAACCTCGCGTCAGCATGATCCGCGACCTGAAAGGCGTGATCGAACGCGAACGCGCGGGGGTCGGCGTGTTCCTGACCCTCACCGAACCCACCAAACCCATGATAACCGAGGCCGCATCGGCGGGCCTGCACGAAGAACCCGGCTTCGCCCCCGTCCCCCGGTTGCAGATCGTCACCGTCGAACAGGCGATGGCCCTGCGCGAACGCGCGGTGCAGCTTCCCGCCCGCCGCGACGACGCCTTCAGGCGCGCCGCGCGCGAGGAAACCCGGGGGGCACAGGGCAGCCTCGACCTCTGACCGGACGGCGCGGCAATCCCTAACAAAGGATGAATCCCGAAGGGTCAAGCCGTTGATATCATTGGCCCGGGAAAATGTCCCATCGTGGGACGCCCCTCACAGCCCCAGCTTGGCCGCCACCATCCGGTTCACCACCGCCGGGTCGGCCTTGCCCCCCGTGGCCTTCAGGACCTGCCCGGTGAACCACCCCGCCAGCTTGGCATTCACCCGCGCCTTCTCGACCTGCGCCGGGTTCGCCGCGATCAGGTCGTCCAGCGCCCGTTCGATCGCGCCGGTGTCGGTCACGGCCTTCATGCCCCGGGCGGCGGCGATCTCGGCCGGATCGCCGCCCTCGGTCCACAGGATCTCGAACAGGTCCTTGGCCATCTTGCCGGTGATCTCGCCCGAAACCAGCAGGTCCAGCAGGCCGCCCAGCTGCGCCGCCGACAGCGGGCTGTCCTCGATGCCCAGGCCCTGCCGGTTCAGCCGCCCGAACAGCTCGTTGATCACCCAGTTCGCCGCCAGCTTGCCGTCGCGCCCCGCCGCCACCGCCTCGAAATAGGCGGCCGTGTCCAGCTCCGCCGTCAGCACCCCGGCGTCATAGTCGGTCAGCCCGTAATCCGCCATGTAGCGCGCCCGCCGCGCGTCGGGCAGTTCCGGCATGGTGGCCGCGATGTGGTCCACCCAGTCCTGCCCGATCTCCAGCGGCAGGAGGTCGGGACAGGGGAAATAGCGGTAGTCATGCGCCTCTTCCTTCGACCGCATCGACCGCGTCTCGTTGCGGTCGGGATCGTAGAGCCGGGTTTCCTGCGTGACGCTGCCGCCATCCTCGATGATCGCGATCTGCCGCCGCGCCTCGTACTCGATGGCCTGCTGGATGAACCGCATCGAGTTCATGTTCTTGATCTCGCAGCGCGTGCCGAGATGGGCGAAGTCCTGCGTCGCCTGGTACTTCTCGTATTGCCCGGGCCGGCAGACCGACACGTTCACGTCCGCCCGCAGGTTGCCGTTCTGCATGTTGCCGTCGCAGGTGCCGAGATAGCGCAGGATCTGGCGCAGCTTGGCCACATAGGACGCCGCCTCCTCGGGACCCCGGATGTCGGGGCGGCTGACGATCTCCATCAGCGCCACGCCGGTGCGGTTGAAATCGACGAAGGACATCGCCGGGTCCATGTCGTGGATCGACTTGCCCGCATCCTGTTCCAGATGGATGCGCTCGATCCGCACCCGGCGGGCCACGCCCGCCCCCAGCCAGACCGTCACCTCGCCCTCGCCCACGATGGGATGGTAGAGCTGGCTGATCTGATACCCCTGTGGCAGGTCGGGATAGAAATAGTTCTTGCGGTCGAAGGCCGAGCGCAGGTTGATCGCGGCCTTCAGCCCGAGCCCGGTGCGCACCGCCTGTTCGATGCAGAACTCGTTGATGACCGGCAGCATCCCCGGCATCGCGGCATCGACAAAGGCCACGTTCGCGTTGGGTTCGGCGCCGAACGCGGTCGAGGCGCCCGAGAACAGCTTGGCGTTCGAGGCGACCTGGGCGTGGATCTCCATGCCGATCACCAGTTCCCAGTCGCCGGTGGCCCCGGCGATGACCTTGGGTTTCGGGGTCTCGAAGGTGAGGTCGAGCATCGGCAACTCCGGATTTTCACCCGTGTTTAGGCAAGGGGGCGCGCAGGGGCAAGGGCGGGGGCGGCGGAAAGGCGCCCATGCGCGCCCCCTGCGACCGCACGCGGGTTGCATGCGGTGCATGGCCCCGCGCAGGAACGCCGTGCCGCACAGACGGGTGCGGTGCAACCGATGACGGATGGATGACCCGCCGACCTTTCCTTGCCACGATGCTGGCCCTTGTGCTGTCGGGCTGCCTTGCGGCCCCCGATGCCGGAATGATGCAGTTCCGCCCCGCGATGCGCTGGGATCACCGCGATGAGGCGACCGACTGGACCGCGCGCACGCTGATGGCCGTGGCAGAAGAGGACGACGCGCTTGCGATGCGCGTTCCCCATGACATCGAAACCTGGTGCCCCGGCTATTCCAGTGCCAGCCTTCCGGAACGCCGCGCCTTCTGGGTGGCGATGCTGTCGGCGCTGGCCAAGCACGAAAGCACCTGGAACCCGCGCGCCAGCGGCGGCGGCGGGCGCTGGATCGGGCTGACGCAGATCGCACCGTCGACGGCGCGGCTTTACCGCTGCGAGGCGCGCACCCCGGCGGCGCTGAAGGATGGCACGGCGAACCTGGAATGCGCGGTCGAGATCATGGCCGACAAGGTGGCCAAGGACGGCCATGTGGCGGGTCCGCGCGGCACCCTGGGGCTGGGGCGCGACTGGGCGCCGTTCCGCAAGGCATCCAAGCGCAGCGACATGGCCGCCTGGGTCAGCCAGCAGAGCTATTGCAAGGCCTCGTGACGGCGGCCTGACGGCCATCGCGGCGACAGGACGGCTTGCAGCGGAGGCGCGGCCTTGCCATGACGGAGGCATGACGCTGCCCGCCGTTCTCTGCATCGGATCGGTCCTCTGGGACACCATCGGTCGTGCCCCCGCCGCGATGCGCGTGGGTTCGGACGTGCCAGGGCGCATCACCCGGCTGCCGGGCGGGGTGGCGATGAACATCGCGATGACATTGCGCCGGTTCGGCGAGGTTCCGGCCTTGCTGAGCGCCATCGGGCGCGATGCCGAGGGCGACGAACTGGTCGCGGCGGCAGCGCGGATGGGGCTGGTCACCGATCACGTCTACCGGTCCGACGACCTGCCGACCGACCGTTACATGGCGGTCGAGGGTGCGAACGGGCTGATCGCCGCGATCGCCGACGCGCATTCGCTGGAAGCGGCAGGAGACAAGATCCTGCGCCCGCTGTCGGACGGACGGCTTGGGTCGGCGGCGGCACCCTACGCGGGGGTGATCGCGCTGGACGGAAACCTGACAGAGGCACTGCTGTCCGAGGTCGCGGGGTCGCCGCTGTTCGCGGCGGCCGACCTTCGGGTGGCCCCGGCATCGCCCGGCAAGGCGGAACGGCTGCTGCCCCTGCTGACGCATCCGCGCGCGACGCTGTATGTCAACCTGGAGGAAGCCGGGCTGCTGGCGAAGGAGCGCTACGACTCCGCCGCCGCAGCGGCCCGCGGGCTGCTGGCACGGGGGGCGGCACGGGTGATCGTCACCGATGGCGGGCGCAGCTGCGCCGACGGCATGCGCGCGGCGGGCGTGGTCGAGGGGACGCCCCCGTCGGTGATGGTGACGCGGGTGACCGGGGCGGGCGACACCTTCATGGCCGCGCATGTGGTGGCCGAGCGGCGCAGCGCGGGGCGCGAGGCGGCGCTGGCCCGCGCGCTGCGGGCCGCCGCAGACTATGTATCGGGAGAGATCGGCACATGACCGCACCGCTGAACCTGACGCCCGAGGTGGCCCGTGCCCTGCGCGACGGCGCGCCGGTGGTGGCGCTGGAATCCACCATCATCACCCATGGCATGCCCTGGCCGCAGAATGCCGAAACCGCCCGCGCGGTCGAGGCGGCGGTGCGGCAGGCGGGCGCCGTGCCGGCCACCATCGCGGTGATGGGCGGGCGCATCCATGCCGGTCTGAGCGAGGCGGAGCTGGACGCGCTTGCCCGCACGCCGGATGCGATGAAGCTGAGCCGGGCCGACCTTGCGGCCTGCCTGGCGACGGGGCGCACAGGGGCCACGACGGTGGCCGCCACGATGATCTGCGCCCGGCTGGCGGGAATCGAGGTCTTTGCGACGGGCGGCATCGGCGGGGTTCACCGGGGGGCGGAAACCACGTTCGACATTTCCGCCGACCTGCGGGAACTGGCGGAAACGGCGGTCACGGTGGTCGCCGCGGGGGCGAAGGCCATTCTCGACCTGCCCAAGACGCTGGAGGTTCTGGAAACCCTGGGCGTGCCGGTGATCGCCTACGGGCAGGACGATTTCCCCGCCTTCTGGTCCCGGTCGAGCGGGCTGCGCGCACCGCTGCGGATGGACAGCGCCGCGGCCATCGCGGCGGCGCACCGGATGCGGGGGCGTCTGGGCCTGCCGGGCGGACAACTTGTGGCGAACCCGATCCCCGAGACCGACGAGATCGCGCCGGGCGTGATCGGCCCGGCGATCGAGGCGGCGCTGGCCGAGGCCACGGCCGCGGGAATCGGCGGCAAGGCGGTGACGCCGTTCCTGCTGGATGCGGTGTTCCGGGCGACGGCGGGGCGGTCGCTTGCGTCGAACATGGCGCTGGTGCTGGCCAACGCCCGGCTGGCCGCGGAAATCGCGGTCGCGCTGGCCGGTCTGCCGAAACCACAGGCGGTTCGCACGGTTTCCGGGCCGGTCTAGGGCGCCCGGCGCAATGGGCCATTGAGAACGGCGGCGCCACGCCTTAAGTTCCGGCCAACGGAGTGTCCCATGACCGAACAGCCCCATTCTGCCCCGCGGCGGCGCCCGGGTGTCTTGGCCAGCCTGCGCAGCAGTTTCCTGACCGGGCTGATCGTCATCATCCCGATCGGGCTGACGATCTACCTGATCTATGTGGTGACCGGCTGGATCGACGGCTGGGTGCTGCCGTTCATCCCCACCGCCTACCGGCCCGACACGCTGATCCGCTACTGGTTCGGCGAGGAGACCTGGCTCAACGTGCGCGGCGTGGGCGTGCTGGTGTTCCTCGTGTTCACCGTATTCGTCGGGTGGATCGCCAAGGGGATCATCGGTCGGTCGTTCCTGCACTGGACCGAGCGCACGGTGGACCGTCTGCCGATCGTCCGGTCGGTCTACAACGGGCTGAAGCAGATCGCGGAAACGGTGTTCAGCCAGGGCGATCAGAAGTTCGAGCAGGCCTGCCTGGTGGAGTATCCCAAGGAGGGTATCTGGGCAATCGGCTTCATCTCGACCAGGGCGAAGGGCGAGATCGCGGCCAAGTTCCCCCCGGGCGAGGACATCCTGTCGGTGTTCCTGCCGACCACGCCGAACCCGACCTCGGGTTTCCTGCTGTTCGTGCCGGCACGCGACGTGCGCATCCTGGACATGAAGATCGAGGATGCCGCCAAGCTGATCATCTCGGCGGGGCTGGTCTATCCGAACGGCAAGGGCGAGGTCTCGGTGGTGCCCCGGCCGCCCGCGCAGGCAGCGGAATAGCCCGGCGCGTCAGTTGTAGAGCGCCGCGAGGTCGACGGACCCCTGCCGCCCCAGACTGGCGCCATGGTCGCGCAGAAAGGCAGTGGCCGCGGCGCGGCCCGCGCGTTTCAGCCGGAACAGGAACCAGGGCGAGGGCAGCAGCTTGGTGGCGGCGGTCATCGACTGCATCAGCGCGTCATCGGCGATCATGTGGACGCGCACGTCCTTCATCGCCCCCGGCGAGATGACGCCCTGCGCCAGCAGGCGCTTGACGAACGCGATGGCGCGCAGGTCGCGCAGCAGCGGTGCGTTGAAGGAAATCTCGTTGATGCGGTTCTGGATCTCGGCCGGGGTCTGGGGCACATCCTCGCGCCGCAGCGGATTGACCTGCACGATCACCATGTCGTCGGGAAGCGCGGGGGCATAGAGCGGGAACAGCGCGGGATTGCCGGCATAGCCGCCATCCCAATAGGCCTCTCCGTCGATCTCGACCGCCTGGAACACTGTGGGGATGCAGGCCGAGGCCATCAGGGCCTGTGCCGTGATCTCCTGACCCTCGAAGACGCGGATCTTGCCGGTCCGGACGTTGGTGGCCGAGACGTAGAAGGCGGGGCCGGTGTCGGCACAGACCTTGGAGAAATCGAGCCGCCGCACCACGGGTTCCAGCGGGTTCCTCCATGCCGGGCCAAGGTTGTAGGGCGAGAACACCTGCGCCGCGATCCCCTGGGGCGAGACCGGCACCATCGCCTCCCACGCCTCGGTCACGGCGGCGGCGAAGGGAAAGGCGGGCCGCAGCCACGACGACATCCGCAGGTCGCCCACCCGGGCCACCTGCCGCCAGAGCGCATCGAGACTGGCACGCGCACCCGCACGGCCACCCTCGATCATCCCGGCCTTGAGCGCGGCCCCGTTCAGGGCACCGGCAGAGGTGCCGGAGATACCCGCGATCTCGATCCCGTCCTCTTCCAGCAGGCGGTCGAGCACGCCCCAGGTGAAGGCGCCGTGCGCGCCACCGCCCTGCAGGGCCAGGGTGATGCGGACGGCCGTCACCGCGCGCAACCCGCCGCCGCCATCAAAGCGCGGTCCATCCGCCATCCACGCTGATCGTGGTGCCGGTGATCTGGTCGGCGGCGGGCGAGCACAGGAACACGGTCGTGCCGCCGATCTGTTCGGTGGTGGCGAACTGGCGGGACGGCTGGCGGGTCAGCATGACCTCGCGGATCACGGTATCGCGGTCCATGCCGTGAACCTTCATCTGGTCGGGAATCTGCGCCTCGACCAGCGGCGTCAGCACGTAGCCCGGACAGATGGCGTTGGCGGTGATGCCCTGCCCCGCCACCTCAAGCGCGGTGGTCTTGGTCAGCCCGACCACCCCGTGCTTGGCCGCGATATAGGCCGACTTGAAGGGGCTGGCGGTCAGGCCGTGGGCCGAGGCGATGTTGACGATGCGACCCCAGCCGCGCGCCTTCATCCCGGGCAGGGCGGCGGCCGTCGTGTGAAAGGCCGAGGACAGGTTGATCGCGATGATCGCATCCCATTTCGCCACGGGGAATTCGTCGATCGCGGCGACATGCTGGATGCCCGCGTTGTTCACCAGGATGTCGCAGCCGCCCGCCCTCTCGACGAGGGCGCGGCAGGCATCACCATTCGCCATGTCGGCGGGGATGTAGGTGACAGATACACCGAATTCGGCCGCCATGTCGGCCGCCAGCGCGTGATCCTCGGCCCGGTCGGTGAAGGAGTTGACCACCACATCCGCACCGGCCCGCGCCAGTTCCCGCGCGATGCCAAGACCAATGCCGGAATTCGATCCGGTGACGACCGCGCGCTTGCCCCTCAGGCTCATGTTCCACCCCCGATGCTGCATTTGCGGCAACGTGCCATGCCGCGACCGCAAAGGAAACCGTCAACGGGGATGACGCGGCGCCAAAAAAAACGCCGGCGCGAAGCCGGCGTTAAGTGTTGAGGCAGGTTTCATACAGGCAAGAAACCTATCGAGCAGTGCCCTTCTTATAGCCCCGTCTGCGGCCCGGGCCAAGTTAAAAGTTTGAAACTGCTTGGGACGCGCCTTAGGGTCGGGGCCAAGAAAAACAGGCAGCGCAGGGATCTTGGACATGGCGGCAAGGCAGTTTTTCGCTGGCAGAGGTCGTTGGGGCGCGGTCGGCGCACTGGTGGCGCTGGGGCTGTTTGCGGGGGTGATTCCCGCCCGGGCAGAGCCCCGGCACGGCATCGCTATGTATGGCGAGCCCGCGCTCCCACCGGATTTTGTGTCGCTGCCGCATGTGAACCCCGATGCGCCGAAGGGCGGGCGGGTCGTGTTCGCGGAAGCGGGGGGGTTCGACTCGCTCAACCCCTTCATCGTGAAGGGCCGCGCGCCCGCCAGCGTGACCCAGTTCACCGTCGAGACGCTGCTGGGGCGCAGTTACGACGAACCCTTCACGCTTTACGGGCTGCTGGCCGAATCGGTCGAGACCGACGAGGCACGGAACTGGGTGGAATTCACCCTGCGGCAGGAGGCCCGATTCGCTGACGGCAGCCCTGTGACCGTGGAAGATGTTCTGTGGTCGATGGAAATTCTGGGCACCAAGGGCGCACCACGCTTCGCCGCCGCCTGGGAAGCGGTGGAGAAAGCCGAGGCGACAGGACCGCGCAGCGTGCGCTTCACCTTCAGTACCGACAACCGCGAGCTTCCGCTGATCATCGGACTGCGCCCGATCCTGCAGAAGGCGCAGTGGGCGGGACGGGATTTCGCCGAGTCGGGGCTGGTGGCACCGGTGGGGTCCGGTCCCTACCGGGTAAAGTCGTTCGAGCCCGGCCGCTTCATCGTCTTCGAGAAGCGCGATGACTGGTGGGGCGCGGGTCTGCCGTTCTACCGTGGCCAGCACAACATCGCCGAGATCCGCATCGACTATTTCGGCGATGGCGGGGTGGTGTTCGAGGCCTTCAAGGCGGGCGTTGTCGACAGCTACCGCGAGACCAACGCGGCCCGCTGGGACAACCGCTACGACTTTGACCGGGTGAGATCGGGCGAAGTGGTGAAGTCGTTGATCCCGCATCGCCGCCCCTCGGGGATCGAGGGGCTGGCGATGAACACGCGCAAGCCGTTCTTTGCCGACTGGCGTGTGCGGCAGGCGATGATCGAGGCGTTCAACTTCGAACTGATCAACCTGACCCTGACCGGCGGCGTGCAGCCGCGCATCCAGAGCTATTTCTCGAACTCGGTCCTCGGCATGGCGGTCGGGCAGCCCGCGCAGGGGCGAGAGGCCGAACTGCTGGCCCCGTTCGCCACCGAACTGCCGCCCGGCACGCTGGAGGGCTATGCGCTGCCCGTTTCGGATGGGTCCGAGGCCAACAGGCGCGGCATCCGGGCGGCGACCGCCCTGCTGGAAGAGGCAGGCTGGACCACCGGACCGGACGGGCTGCTGAGGAATGCCGGCGGTGAGCCCTTTGGCTTCGAGATCCTGCTGCAGAACGGGCAGGACGAGATGATCGCCATTGCCAACATCTACATCGAGGCGCTGAAACGGCTGGGGATGCAGGTGCGGGTGACCAGCGTGGACAGCGCGCAATATGTCCAGCGGACCAATGCCTATGACTTCGACATGACGCATTACGTGCGGTCGCTGTCGTTGTCGCCCGGAACCGAGCAAAAGCTCTACTGGTCGTCGCGCGCCGGCCGGGAACCCGGCACACGCAACTGGATGGGGGTGGACGAACCCGCCGCCGACGCGATGATCGACACGCTGCTTTCGGCCACCGGCAGCGAGGACTTCGTGGCGGCGACCCGCGCGCTGGACCGGGTGCTGACGGCCGGGCGCTATGTGATCCCGATATGGTTCTCGGATACCGGCCGGATCGCGCATCACAGGCGGTTGCGTTTTCCGGATCGTTTGCCGATCTACGGTGACTGGATCGGGTTCCAGCCCGAGGTCTGGTGGGTTCAGGAATGACGGCGATGCGTTGGATGATGGTGGCAGCCCTGGTTGCACTGGCGGGCTGCAACACCGTGGCAGGGGTGGGCGAAGATATCTCTGGTGCCGCACGGACGGTTCAGCGGGCGTTGTGACGCGGCGGGCCGTCGCATGGTGGCGCGTCGGCGGCGGACTGCGCCCCGGGTGATCGTGGCGGCGGGCTGACGGGTGGCTTGCGCCGCGCGCGCCGGGGGTCTAGCCCTGCGAGCCATGCTGTCGATCCACGCCGAAGGCGCCCCGCCCGCCCTGCCCGCCGCAATGAACCTGGCCGCACATGTGCTGGCCGGGGCCACCGCGCACCCCGAACGGTCGGCGCTGCAGCTGGTCGGCCCGCAGCGCGCCGAACGCTGGAGCTATGCGCGCCTCGTGGCGGCGGTGCGCGGCTGCGGCGCGGCGCTGCTGGCGCAGGGGCTGGCTCCGGGCGACCGGGTGCTGATGCGGCTGGGCAATACGCCCGATTTTCCGGTGGTCTTTCTGGGGGCGATCGCGGCCGGGCTGGTGCCGGTGCCCACCTCGGCCCAACTGACGGCGGCCGAGGTGGAAAAGCTGGTTCCGGTGATCGGCCCCCGCCTGATCGTGGCGGGGCCGGGGGTGGCGGTGCCAGGCGTCGTGCCCTGTCCGGTGCTGGCCTCCGACGCCCTGCGCGGCGCCGAGGACCGCGCACCCTGCGACTGGGCGATGGGGCCGCCGGACCGGCTGGCCTATATCGTCTTCACCTCGGGCACCTCGGGGCGCCCGTCGGCGGTGATGCACGCGCATCGCGCGATCATCGCCCGGACCATGATGCGCGACGGTTGGGAGGGGCTGGGACAGGGCGACCGGCTGATGCATGCGGGCGCGTTCAACTGGACCTACACACTGGGCACCGGCCTGATGGACCCCTGGGCAGCGGGGGCAACGGCGCTGATCCCCCTGCCGGGAACCGAGCCCGCGCAACTGCCGCTGCTGCTGAAACGCCATGATGCCACGATCTTTGCGGCGGCGCCCGGGGTGTTCCGGCCGATGCTGCGGGCAGGTCTTCCCGCGCTGCCGCGCCTGCGCCACGCCCTTGCGGCGGGCGAAAGCCTGTCGCCCGACCTGCGCGCGGAATGGCGGGCGGCCACGGGGACGGACATCCACGAGGCGCTGGGAATGTCAGAGATCTCGACCTTCGTGTCCGGCAGCCCGGCGCGGCCCGCGCCCGAGGGCCACGCGGGCTTTCCCCAGCCCGGCCGGCGTGTTGCCGTGCTTGACGATGCCGGGATGCCGGTGCCGGTGGGCCAGCCCGGCGTGCTGGCCATCGACCGGCGGGACCCCGGCCTGTTCATGGGATACCTGGGTGATGCTGCCGCCACGGCCGCGCGGTTTCGCGACACATGGTTCGTGACAGGTGACCGGGTGGCCATGCAGCCCGATGGCGCCATCGCCTATCTGGGGCGCGACGACGACATGATGAACGCGGGCGGGTTCCGCGTGTCGCCGCTGGAGGTCGAGACGGCGGCGGCGGGGTTTCCGGGGCTGGCAGAGGCGGCGGCGGTGGAACATGCCGTGCGCCCCGGTGTCAGCGTGATCGCGCTGGCCTATTCCGGGCTCGCCCCGCTTGACGAGACGGCGCTGGAAACCCACCTTGCCCAACGTCTGGCGCGCTACAAGCAGCCGCGCCTTTTTCGTCATCTTCCCGCCCTGCCCCGCACCGCGAACGGCAAGCTGAACCGCCGTGCCGTGCGTGACCTGCTGAAGGACCCCGCGCCATGACCCCCGCCACGCTTCCCGATGCCACCCGCGTGCGGCTGGATATCTTTTCCGATCCGGTCTGCCCCTGGTGCATGATCGGCAAGGCGAACCTTGACCGCGCCCTGGAATCGCGCCCGGACCATCCCTTCGCGGTGGAATGGCATCCGTTCCAGCTGAACCCCGACATGCCGAAGGAAGGCACCGACCGCCGCGCCTATCTTGAGGCGAAGTTCGGTGGCCGGGACCGCGCCGTCCAGATCTATGCCCGCGTCGCGCAGGCGGCCGAGGCGGCGGGCGTGCCCATCGACTTCGAACGGATGGAGCGCACGCCGAACACGCTGGACGCGCACCGCCTGATCCACTGGGCGGGTCTGGAAGGGCGGCAGACAGCCATCGCGGCCGCGCTGTTCCGCGCCTATTTCCGCGAAGGCCGCGACATCGGCGACGCCGCGACACTGGCCGCCATCGCGGGCGAGGCGGGCATGGATGCCACCGTGGTGACGCGACTTCTGGCCAGCGACGCGGATGCCGACGACATTGCCGCGCGCGATGCCGACGCGCGGCGCCGCGGTGTCAGCGCGGTGCCGACTTTCCTGATCGCGCGGCAATATGTGGTGTCGGGGGCGCAACCGGTCGCATTCTGGCAGCAGGTCATCGACGAACTTGCCGCGCAGGCCAACCCGCCGACCTGACGCGCGGGCGGCGCGCGCTGGCACCAGATCCTCCGTTTTGACGGTTTTCTGACCCTTGGGGCGGTCCGGCCGGGCAACTCTGGCACCGGCGCGGCGCGCGTGATAGCCCGCCGCCGCAGAAGGAGACACCGATGACCGCGCCGCAACGCCCGCTTGGCCAGACCGAATTCGTGGCCCTGATCGCGATGCTGTTCGCGACCATCGCCTTTTCCATCGATGCCATGCTGCCCGCCCTGCCGCAGATCGCGGCCGAACTGACACCGGCCGCGCCGAACCGTGCGCAACTGATCATCACAAGCTTCGTGCTGGGCATGGGAATCGGCACGTTCTTTGCCGGGCCGCTGTCGGACAGTTTCGGACGCAAGCCGATGATGGTGGCGGGGGCGGCGCTGTATTGCCTGGGCGCGGCGGCGGCCTGGGCGGCGCCGTCGCTGGAAACCGTTCTGGTGGCACGTCTGGTGCAGGGCCTGGGCGCAGCGGGGCCGCGCGTGGTGTCGCTGGCCATGGTGCGCGATCTCTATCAGGGGCGGCAGATGGCGCGGGTGGTCAGCTTTGCCATGATGGTCTTCACGCTGGTGCCCGCCGTTGCCCCGCTCGTCGGTTCCTGGATCATGGCGGGGACCGGCTGGCGCGGCATCTTCGCGGCCTTCCTGGTGTTCTCGCTGATCTCGATGCTGTGGCTGCAGTTACGCCAGCCCGAGACCCTGCCGTCCGAACGCCGCCGTCCCCTGGCCGCAGGCCCGCTGCGTGCCGCGCTGGTCGAGGTCATGTCGCGCCGGGTGATCGTGCTCGCCATCGCGGTGCAGGCGCTGTGCTTCGGCGCGTTGTTCGCAACGCTGTCGTCGACCCAGCAGATCTTCGATGTGACCTTCGGTCGGGCGGCCGAGTTTCCTCTGTGGTTCGCGCTGATCGCCCTTGTGGCGGGCACCTCCAGCCTGTTGAACGCGGTGCTTGTGGTGCGGCTGGGGATGCGGCGGCTGGTGACGGTCACGCTTGCGGTGCAGGCGGTCGTGTCCTTCGCGATGGCGGTCGGCGCGCATGCGGGCACCTGGCCACCGGGCCTTGCCTTTCCGGTCTATCTGGCCTGGACCATCGGGGTGTTCTTCATGGCGGGCATGACGATGGGCAACCTGACCGCGCTGGCGCTGGAACCGGTGGGCCACATCGCGGGCATGGCGGCATCGGCGGTGGGCGCGATCGCCACAGTCGCGGGCGCGGCCCTGGCCATTCCGCTGGGCCTGGCCTTTGACGGCACGCTCGTGCCGCTGGCGGCGGGGGTGGCGGCGCTGGCCGGGTCGGGGCTTCTGCTGATGCTGCGGATGCCGCCGCCGGCTGCGGCCTGAACGCCAGCCCGGCCCTCAGGCGGGCGGCTGGGCCCGTTCCACCAGACGGGCAAAGAACGAGGCACCGATCGGGGCGGCCTCGTCGTTGAAGTCATAGGCCGGATGGTGCAGCCCCGCCCCCGGCCCGGTGCCGAGGAACAGATAGGCGCCCGGCCGCGCTTCGAGCATGTAGCTGAAATCCTCGGACCCCATCTCGCGCGGGGCGCTGGCGTTTACCTGCGCCTCGCCCACCACATCGGCGGCAGCGGCGGCGGCGAAATCGGCCTCGGCCGCATCGTTCACCGTGGCGGGATAGCCCCAGTCATAGTCCAGATCGGCGGTGACGCCGAAGGCCGCGGCATGTCCGGCGACAATCTCCTGCACCCGGCGTTTCAGCAGCGCCCGGACATCGGGCGAGAAGGCGCGGATCGTCGCGCAGAACCATGCGGTTTCCGGGATGATGTTGCTGGCCGTGCCCGCGTGGATCTGGGTAACCGAGATCACCGCTTCCTCAAGCGCGTGGACGTTGCGCGGGATGATCGTCTGCATGGCCTGCACCATGGCCACCACCGCCACCACCGGATCGACGCATTCATGCGGCGTGGCACCGTGCCCGCCCTTGCCGGTAACCCGCACGGTCGCGGTATCGACCGAGGCCATCAGCGGCCCGGGCGTCGTCAGGAACTGGCCGAAGGGCACGTTGGGCGCGTTGTGGATACCGAACACCCGGTCGATGCAGAAGCGGTCCATGATGCCCTCGCGCACCATGACCTCGCCGCCGCCGCCGTCCTCCTCGGCGGGCTGGAAGATCAGCGCGACGCGGCCCGAGAAGCGGCGCGTTTCGGCCAGGTACGCGGCGGCGCCCAGCAGCATCGTGACGTGCCCGTCATGGCCGCAGGCATGCATCGCCCCCGGCACGGTCGACGCATGGGCGGCCCCCGTCGCCTCGGGGATCGGCAGCGCATCCATGTCGGCACGCAGCCCGATGGTCTGGCCCGGTCCCTGGCCCTCGATGATCGCCACGATCCCGCTTTCGGCGATGCCCTGATGCAACTCGTCCACGCCGATCTCGCGCAGCCGCTCGGCGATGAAGGCGGCGGTGCCGTGACAGGAAAACTTCAGTTCGGGATGGGCGTGCAGATGCCGCCGCCAGGCGGTCATCGTGTCGGTCATCGCGGCGATGCGGTTCAGGACGGGCATGGATGGTCTCCTCTGCCCGAGGTCATGCCATGCGCAGGCAGGCAAAGGCAACGGACTGTCCGCATGCACCGGCCCGTGGTATGGTCGGCCATTGAGTCAATCGATTGCAGAGGAACGCAGGAACCATGGCCAGCAAGCTTACGGTGAAGGTCGATACCCCGAAAGTCACGCCCTACAAGGTGTCGGGAAAGACGCTTGAGGAAATCTGGAACGATATCCAGAAGAAGGGTCCAAAGGACGGCGGCAAGGCCCGCGCCGGTTACACGACGGCGCCCGTCGACACCCCCAACAGCTACAAGTTCGACGAGGAGCAGGACACCAAGGCCAAGGTCAAGGATGGCGAGGCCTGGATCGTCACCGCGAAGGGCGGCGAGATCAAGGTGTCACCGGTGATCCAGATGCCCGAGCTGACCGACGACAAGGACCTGAGTGACGAGGACAAGAAGGCCTGGGCCACCTTCGTCAAGGGGGTGCGGGACCACGAGGACGAACATGTCGCGGCCACCAAGGCCGAGGCCGAGGCTGTGGCCAAGGAGATCGGCGAGATCGCGGGCAAGGGCACCGGCAAGGACAAGAAGGCCGCCGTCAAGGCGGCGACGGCCGACTGGGTGAAGCAGTTCAAGGCCGCTTTCGACGGTGGCAAGCTGGACAAGCGGATGAAGAAGGTGAACAGCGACCTCGACACCAGCGGTCACGGGCCGGTGCTGAAATTCACCAAGTCGAAATAGCCGCAACCCGCCTTCCGCCGTCCGGCCCCTGCCGCTAGACAGGCGGGGTCAAGGCGGGGGCGGGCATGCAGGACGATGAACTGATCCGGAACGGCGGCGGCCGCACCGAGCGGCTGCTGGCGATCATGGCCCGCCTGCGCGACCCCGCACGGGGCTGCCCCTGGGACCTTGTGCAGGACTTCGCGACCATCGCCCCCTACACGATCGAGGAGGCGCATGAGGTGGCCGACGCCATCGACCGGCAGGCCTGGGACGAACTGCCGGGGGAACTGGGCGACCTGCTGCTGCAGGTGGTCTTCCATGCGCAGATCGCACGGGACCGGGGCCTGTTCGGCTTTGCGGATGTGGTGCAGTCGATCGCGGATAAGATGGTGACGCGCCATCCGCATGTCTTCGGCAGCGACAGCCGCGACAAGACGCCCGACCAGCAGACCGCCGACTGGGAGGCCCTGAAGGCGGCCGAGCGGGGTGCGGCGCGCACGCTTGACGGGGTCGCCATGGGACTGCCCGCGCTGACCCGGGCGGTCAAGCTGCAGAACCGCGCGGCGCGCGTCGGGTTCGACTGGCCATCGACAGCCGAGGTCGTCGACAAGATTGCCGAGGAAGCCCGCGAACTGGTCGAGGCACGGGAGCATCTGGACGAGTCCGAGATTGCCGAGGAATTCGGCGACCTTCTGTTCGTCATGGCGAACCTTGCGCGCCACCTGAAGGTTGATCCCGAGGCGGCGCTGCGCGCGGCGAACGCCAAGTTCACCCGCCGATTTCGCCGGATCGAGGACTGGCTGGCCGAGGACGGGCGGCGCCCGGAACACAGCGACCTGACCGAGATGGACGCGCTATGGGACCGCGCCAAGGCCGAGGAACGGCAAGGATAGCGCCGGGGGCACGGACCGCCCACGCTGATTTCCGATCGCGCAGGCATTTTCCGATGTCTTCACTCAGGCATTGACCGAAGCAAAAGACTCAGGTTTAAGGGCGCCAGAATTTCCGACAAAAGAGGTCAGCGAATGAACCTGCGTCTTCCCCTGCTCGCCGTCGCGCTTGGCAGCACCGCCCTTCCGGCAGTTGCGCAAGAGATCAACGTCTACTCGCACCGCCAGCCCGAACTGATCCAGCCGCTGGTCGATGCCTTCACCGCGGAGACCGGCGTCAAGGTCAACGTCGCCTTCGTCGACAAGGGCATGGCCGAGCGTCTGGTGGCCGAAGGCGACCGCAGCCCGGCGGACCTGGTGCTGACGGTCGACATCGCGCGGCTGATGCAGGTGGTCGATGCGGGCGTCATCCAGCCCGTGCAGTCGGACGTGCTGGAGGCGAACATCCCCGCGGAGCTGCGCGACGAGGGCGACCAGTGGTTCGGCCTGACGGCGCGTGCGCGCATCGTCTATGCCCACAAGGAGCGGGTGGCCGACGGCGAGGTGACAACCTACGAGGATCTGGCCGACGCCAAGTGGAAGGGCCGCATCTGCACCCGGTCGGGCACCAATGACTACAACGTGGCGCTGCTGGGCGCGGTCGTGGCCCATCACGGCGAAGAGGCCGCGAAGGCCTGGGCCGAGGGACTGAAGTCCAATCTGGCCCGCAAGCCCGCCGGTGGCGACCGCGATCAGGTCAAGGCGATCTGGGCGGGCGAATGCGACATCGCCATCGGCAACACCTACTACATGGGCCAGATGCTGGCCGATGCCGAACAGACCGAATGGGCCAACTCGGTTCGCATCGTGTTCCCGACCTTCGCCAACGGCGGCACCCACCTGAACGTCTCGGGCGTCGCCATGACCAAGGCCGCGCCGAACAAGGACGAGGCGCTGAAGTTCATGGAATGGCTGTCCGGCGACACGGCGCAGAAGATATATGCCGAAACCAACCACGAATTCCCGGTCAAGCCGGGGGTCGAACGGTCGGACCTGGTCAAGAGCTGGGGGGACTTCACCGCTGACACCCTCGGCCTGACCGAGGTCGCCAGGCAGCGCCCCGTCGCGCTGAAGATCATGGAAGAAATCGCCTTCGACAGCTGAGGCAGCGGGCGGGCACATCCCGCACAGGCAGCGCAAGAGGGGCCGGGTGGACAACGCCCGGCCCTTCGGCTTTTCTGCCGCCGGGCAGGGAGTGCATCACATGGCGCCGCGCAAGATCATCATCGACACCGACCCGGGGCAGGATGACGCCGTGGCGATCCTGCTGGCGCTCGCCAGTCCGGCCGAGGTCGATGTCCTGGGCGTGGTCGCCGTGGCCGGCAACGTGCCGCTGCGCCTGACCGCGCGGAATGCCCGGATCATCTGCGAACTCGCGGGGCGCAGGGACATTCCGGTCCATGCCGGCTGCGACGCGCCGCTGAAGCGCAAGCTTGTCACCGCCGAGCATGTGCATGGCAAGACCGGCCTCGACGGCCCGCAACTGCCCGACCCGACGATGCCGCTTCAGCCTGAACATGGCGTGGACTTCATCATCCGCACGCTGCGCGAACACCCGTCCGGCACCGTCACCCTCTGCCCCCTCGGACCGCTGACGAACATCGCCACGGCCTTCCGGCGGGCGCCCGACATCGTCGGCCGGGTGCAGCAGGTCGTGCTGATGGGCGGGGCCTATTTCGAGGTTGGAAACATCACCCCCGCCGCCGAGTTCAACATCTTCGTCGACCCCGAGGCGGCCGATATCGTGTTCCGGTCCGGCGTGCCGCTGGTCGTCATGCCGCTGGACGTGACGCACAAGGCGCTGACCTCGCGCGAATGGGTCGAGGGGATGCGCGGCCTGGGCAGCGAGCCCGGCCGGATGGTCGCCGAGTGGACGGATTTCTTCGAACGCTTCGACGTCGCGAAATACGGCAGCCAGGGTGCCCCCCTGCATGATCCCACGGTGATCGCGTATCTGATACGCCCCGGCCTTTTCACCGGCCGCCACATCAATGTCGAGATCGAGACCACCTCGGAGCTGACGCTGGGAATGACGGTGGCGGACTGGTGGGGCGTCACGCGGCGCCACGCGAACGCGCTGTTCATGGGCGGCATCGACGCACCGGGGTTCTTTGCCCTGCTGAACGAGCGGATCGCGCGGCTGTGACAGGTTTGCGTAGCGACAGTTTGACCAAGCAAAAGAATCGGGCTTTCATTTCCCGATAGATTTGCTAGGTTTCCCCGCGCAACCGGGGTCCGCGATGATTGTCTGCCACTGCATGTCCGTCACGGATCACGAAATCCGCGCAGCCGTCGCCTGGATGCGGGCCTCGGACCCCGCGACCCTCATCACCCCGGGCAAGGTCTATCGCGCACTGGGCAAGCGGGCCGATTGCGGGGGATGCTTGCCTCTGTTCCTCGATACGCTACGCTCGGCCGACGGGTTCGCCGTGCCACGGCTGCGCGACCCCGTATCCTACCAAGCCAGTGCGAGGAATGAAGATGAAGGGCGATCCGAAGGTCATCGACTACTTGAACGCGGCGCTGCGGTCTGAGCTGACGGCCGTCAGCCAGTACTGGCTGCATTTCCGCCTGCAGGAAGATTGGGGCTATGGCAGGCTCGCGGCCAAGTCGCGTTCCGAAAGCATTGAGGAGATGCACCATGCCGACAAGCTGATCGCACGGATCATCTTTCTGGAAGGCCATCCGAACCTTCAGAAGCTCGACCCGCTGCGCATCGGCCAGACCCTGCGCGAAACGCTGGAATGCGACCTTGCGGCCGAACACGAGGCGCGCACGCTGTATATCGAGGCGCGGCGGCATTGCGACGCCGTGGCCGATTTCGTGACGCGGGGCCTGTTCGACGACCTGATCGCCGACGAGGAAGGCCATATCGACTTTCTGGAAACCCAGATCGGCCTGTTCGACCGGCTGGGCGCCGAGAAGTACGGGCAGTTGAACGCCCTGCCTGCCGACAAGGCGGAATAGCGCCTATTGCCA
The DNA here is from genome assembly GCA_019454225.1 of Paracoccaceae bacterium. Lineage (NCBI taxonomy): Bacteria > Pseudomonadati > Pseudomonadota > Alphaproteobacteria > Rhodobacterales > Paracoccaceae > Paracoccaceae bacterium. The sequence goes on from CP075370.1 coordinate 3,222,254, forward strand.
GGTGCTCTCGGGCAGTTCCGCGACCCACAGCCGCAGCGACCGGAACTGACCCCGCAACTCGCGCTCGACCATGCCCTTGTCCGGCAGCGGCGGCGACAGCAGCAGAACCCGCCCGCGATATCCCAGCCGCGCCAGCCGGGCCAGCACCTGCGCGGCATCGTTGGCCGGGCAGAACAGGCCAAGCGCGACGGCCGGCGGGCGCAGCCTGTCCACGACCGACAGGGTCAGTGCCGCAAACGGCAGCAGAAGCACGACGTTGCGGCGCGGTATCGTCAGAACCCGCGCAGGAATGACCGGGCTCTGCACCACGATCAGCGGCGGCCTGCGCACCGCGACAGAGCCCGGGCTTCCCGAATGCGACATGTTCCCACCGGCCCTCCAGTGCCCGTGCAGCCTGCCCCATACATGACCCGCCGCAAAGCTAACTGCATCGCGGGAAGGCTGGCAACCCGCGCGATGACGCGACATAGCTTTGGGCGACCCGACAAGGAGTGCGTGCATGGATTCGCAGCTTACTGCCGCCCTTTTGGAAGGCGTTCCGCTGCCGCTGGTGATCATCGGGCGCGACGAACGGATCGTCGCGGCCAATGCGCCCGCCCGTGACCTGTTCGGCCCGGGCACGGTCGGCCGCCACTACATCCTGGCGATGCGCCAGCCCACGCTTCTGGACGTGATCGAGGGCACGCTGCGGCACGGCCAGCGCGGCGAGGCGCGGATGGTGATGACCGGCCCGTCTGCCGAAACGACATGGGCGGTCACCGTCAGCCCGGTAACGGGCGAGGGGCGTGCGGGCGTCCTCTGCGCCTTCCGCGACATCACCGAGGCGGTGCAGATCGGCCAGATGCGGCGCGATTTCGTGGCCAATGTCAGCCACGAGTTGCGCACGCCGCTGACCGCGCTTCTGGGTTTCATCGAAACGCTCAGGGGTGCCGCCCGGGATGATCCGGCGGCGCGCGACCGGTTCCTGGGGATCATGGAGCGCGAGGCCGGCCGGATGAACCGGCTGGTGCGCGACCTGCTGTCGCTCAGCCGGGTCGAGGCTGAGGAGCGGGTCCGCCCCAGCGAACGGGTGGACGTGGCCGCCATCGCGGCCTCGGTCGTGACCACGCTGCGGCCGATGGCCGATTCGATGGGCCTGACGCTGCACCTGACCGGCGCGGCGGAACCCGCGATGGTGATGGCGGACCCCGACCAGATCACGCAGGTCCTGCACAACCTGCTGGAAAACGCAGTGAAATACGGCGGATCGGGCGGCCGGGTCGAGGTGCGGCTGACACATGAGGAACGCGAACCGTCGTTGCGCAGCCCGGCGCTGCGGATCGAGGTGCAGGACTGGGGCGAGGGGATCGACCCGATCCACCTGCCCCGCCTCACCGAGCGCTTCTACCGGGTGGACAGCCACCGAAGCCGCGAGAAGGGCGGCACCGGGCTTGGCCTGGCCATCGTCAAGCACATCGTCAACCGCCACCGAGGCCGCTTCCGCATCGACAGCACACCGGGCGAGGGCAGCACCTTCACGGTCCTGCTGCCCCAGGCCTGACGCGCGGGTCTGTCAGCCCCAGTCCAGCACCACCTTGCCCGACCGTCCCGACCGCATGGCGGCGAACCCCTCCTCGAACCGATCGGCGGGGAAGCGGTGGGTGATCACCCGGCGGATATCCAGGCCGTTCTCCAGCATCGCGATCATCTTGTACCAGGTCTCGAAGATCTCGCGGCCATAGACGCCCTTGATGGTGATCGCCTTGAACACGATGCGGCTCCAGTCCACCGGCGACTTGCCCGGCGGGATGCCCAGCATGGCGATGCGGCCCCCCATCACCATCGCCTCGACCATCTGGTCCAGCGCGGCCTGGCTGCCCGACATCTCCATGCCCACGTCGAAGCCCTGCGCCATCTTCAGCCGGGGGATGACATCGCGCAGGTCCTCCGTGGCCACGTTCACGGGGGTCACGTCGGCCACCGTGGCCGCCAGCGACAGCCGGTCCGTGTTCACGTCGGTGATCACCACATGCCGCGCACCGACATGCCGCGCCACCGCCGCGGCCATGATGCCGATCGGACCGGCCCCGGTGATCAGCACATCCTCGCCCACCAGGTCGAAGCTCAGCGCCGTGTGGACGGCATTGCCCAGCGGGTCGAGGATCGCGCCGATCTCGTCGTCGATCGCGTCGGGCAGCGGCACCACGTTGAAGGCCGGAAGCCGCAGGTATTCGGCAAAGGCGCCCGGTTCATTCACGCCGATCCCCCGCGTCTCGGGATCAAGGTGGAAGCGGCCCGACCGGCTCTGGCGGCTGTGCCGCCCGATCAGGTGCCCCTCGCCCGAGCATCGCTGCCCGATGGCAAGGTCGGTGACGTTGCGCCCAAGTCCGACGATCTCGCCCGCGAATTCATGGCCGGTGACAAGCGGCACCGGCACCGTGCGCTGCGCCCAGTCGTCCCAGTTCCAGATATGCACGTCGGTGCCGCAGATGCCGGTCTTCCGCACCCGGATCAGCACGTCGTCGGGGCCGATCTCGGGAACCGGCCGGTCCTCGGCCCAAAGCCCCGGTTCGCCCCGCGCCTTCACCAGTGCCCGCATGTCAGATCACTCCCGCCTCGCGCCCGGCCGCGGCAAAGGCCGCCAGGGCAAAATCCAGATCCTCGGCCGTCAGCCGCGCGTTCATCTGCGTGCGGATGCGGGCCTGCCCCTTCGGCACCACCGGAAAGAAGAACCCCGCAACATGCACTCCCCGCGACGCCAGCGCCTCGGCCATCGCCTGGGCCGCGCGGGCGTCATGCGTCATCACCGGCACGATCGGATGTTCGCCCGGCAACAGGTCGAAACCCGCCGCCGACAGCCCCGCCCGCCAACGCGCCGCGTTGGCAAACAGGGCGGACCGCAGGTCATCGGCCGCCTCGACGATATCCAGCGCGGCCAGCGCGGCACCGGTCACCGCAGGCGGCAGCGCGTTCGAGAACAGATAGGGCCGCGCCCGCTGGCGCAGCAGGTCGATCACCGGCTGCGGCCCCGCGACATAGCCCCCCAGGGCCCCGCCGAGCGCCTTGCCCAGCGTCCCGGTCAGGATGTCTGCCCGCACCGCCCAATGCGCAGGCGTGCCGCGCCCCGCCGGGCCCATGAAGCCTGTGGCGTGGCAGTCGTCCACCATCAGCAGCGCGCCATACCGGTCGCAAAGCGCGCGGATCTCGCCCAGCGGCGCAAGGTGGCCGTCCATCGAGAACACGCCATCCGTCGCCACCATGACAAAGCGTGCCCCCTCGGCGCGCGCCGTCCGCAGCGCATCTTCCAGCGCCTGCATGTCGGCATTGGCGTAGCGATAGCGCCGCGCCTTGCACAGCCGGATGCCGTCGATGATCGAGGCATGGTTCAGCGCATCGGAAATCACCGCGTCATCCGGCCCCAGCAAGGGTTCGAACAGCCCGCCGTTCGCGTCGAAGCAGGCCGCGAACAGGATCGCGTCGTCGGTCCCCAGAAATCCTGCCAGCCGCGCCTCAAGCTGCCGGTGCAGCCCCTGCGTGCCGCAGATGAAGCGCACCGACGCCAGGCCGAATCCCTCGCCCGCCATTGCCGCCCCGGCCGCCGCGATCAGCCGCGGGTCGTCGGCAAGTCCCAGATAGTTGTTGGCGCAGAGGTTCAGCATGGGCCGGCCGTCCATGACCACATGCGTGCCCTGCGGCCCGCGCATCGCGCGCTCCTGCTTCATCAGCCCCTCGGCGGCGATCCCGTCGAGCGTGGCGCGCAGATGGTCGAGAAAGGCGGCAGCATCCGTCATGGCAGATTCCTTTTCCGTGATGATGGATACCGCATGGCGCCGAGGCGGTCAATATCACGGATTCTTATCCGTTATCACGCCATCCGCGCGCGGAATCCGCTCTCTTGCCCTATCCGCCCTCCTGCACGATCAGGATGGCCCGCGCCGCGCCGTCCTCGGCGCGGATCGCATGGTCGCGGTCGGCGGGATAGCGCGCGCTGTCCCCGGGGCCCAGCCGCGCCGACTCGGTGCCCGACTGCACCGCCAGCGCGCCCTCGATCACCGTCAGATGCTCGCGGCAGCCCGGGCCATGCGCCCGGGATTCGAGCGCGCCCCCGACCGCGAAGGACAGATCATAGACCTCGTGCCGCCCCACGGCCTCGGGCGGCGACAGGATGCGGATGCGGCAGCCCTGGCCCCGCCCCTCGATCACCGGGGCATCGCCGGCCCGCGTCACGGTGATGGCCGGCCCCTCGCGCGGCGTCACCAACCCCGCGAAATCGACCCCCAGCGCCTGCGTCAGGTTCCACAGCGTCGCCACCGTGGGCGAGGATTCGCCGCGCTCGATCTGGCTGACCATCGACCGGCTGACCCCCGACAGCCGCGCCACGGCATCAAGGCTCAGGCCGCGCGCCCGCCGCGCGGCCAGAAGCGCGGCGGCCAGACGGTCATGGATCTCGGCATCGCGGGACATGCGGCCAGACTGGACCCCGGGCAGGCGGCAATCAAGGGAAAGTGGCGCGGTTGACGGGGCTCGAACCCGCGACCCCCGGCGTGACAGGCCGGTACTCTAACCGACTGAGCTACAACCGCGCATGGTCCTTCGACAGACATCCGGGGCGGGCGGGCGATGGCGCGGTTGACGGGGCTCGAACCCGCGACCCCCGGCGTGACAGGCCGGTACTCTAACCGACTGAGCTACAACCGCAGACTATCGCCCGGGCCCGGCCCGGATGTGCGTGGCGGGTTACGCGACCCCGCAGACAAGGTCAAGCAGGATTCGCCCCGCCAGCCCCATCGGGCCCCGGCGGACGGCGCCCGCCGGGCCAGCGTTCGATGCGGGCAACCGTCACCTGCGCGCAGCCCGCGCAGTGCGCCCGCGCCAGCGGCCGCCCCGCCGCCTTGAACCGCAGCCCGCCCCGGTCCCAGATGCTGGCGGCATGGCCGCAGCGGGTGCAGACCATGTGCCATTCGCGGGATTCCGCCTCGGCGGCGGCCCGCCACGACGCGGGCATCAGACGCAGGATCAGGTCGCGGATCATGGCGCAGTCGCCTTCCGGGCAGGGGCGGTCCTGGCCGCAGCCTGCACCGGCCGACCCCCCGCGTGAAGCCCCTAGCGATCGGGCGCCGGAATCCATTCGGCATCGTCGCCGGGGGGAAGGCGAAACCGGCCATGCGCCCAGTCCCCGGCCCGCCAGGCTTCCTTGGCCGCGTCGATCCGGTCGCGGGACGAGGCGACAAAGTTCCACCAGATGTAGCGCGGCCCCTCCATGGTCTGCCCGCCCAGCAGCATCAGCCGCGCGCCCTGGTCCCCCGCCTTCAGCGAGATGCGGTCGCCCGGCCGGAACACCAGCATCCGCCCGGTCTCGAAGCTCTGGCCGCCCACCTGCACCTCGCCAGACAGCACATAGGCGCCCCGGTCCTCATGGCCGTCGGGCAGCGGGATCGCCGCGCCGGGGGCCAGCACCGCATCGGCATAGAACACCTCGAACGGCATGGGTACCGGCGCGCGCTCGCCCCAGGCGTCGCCCAGGATCAGCCGCACCTGCTTCCCCTCGCCCTCCAGGGCGGGAAGCGTCGCCTTGGGCGCGTGGACGAAATCGGCGGGGTCGTCCTCGCGCTCGGCCGGAAGGGCAAGCCAGGTCTGCAGGCCGAACAGGGCGTGCGGCGCATCGCGCGCCGGGCCGTCCGTGCGTTCGGAATGGGTTATGCCATGCCCGGCCACCATCCAGTTCACCGCGCCAGGCTCGATCCACTGATCCGTGCCCAGGCTGTCGCGGTGATGGATGCGGCCCTGCATCAGATAGGTCACCGTGCCAAGCCCGATGTGCGGATGCGGCCGCACGTCGATGCCCTGCCCTGTCAGGAACTCGGCCGGGCCCATCTGGTCGAAGAAGATGAACGGGCCGACCATCTGGCGTGCCGCCGACGGCAGGGCACGGCGCACCTCGAACCCGCCAAGGTCGCGGGCGCGCGGCACGATCACGGTCTCGATCGCGTCCACCGCATCTCCGATCGGGATGTCGGGGTCGAGCGCGGGGTTCCAGCTCATCTTCGCCTCCTGCCATTGTGGGTTGCACAAGGATAGCCGTGCGGGCGGCCGATGTCAGCGCAGGCGCCCCGCGCGGCCCCTGTGCAGGGGGGCACAGGCGGCGGCACGGTGTGCTTCCAACCGGCACGGCGATGGTCTAGGACGCGGGCAATACGTCGAAAGGTCCGCCCATGCCCGTGTTCCTGTCCACCCTCGATGCCGGTTTCGAACCAGCCTTCGCCCGGCTGCTGGGGGCAAAGCGCGAAGAGGCGCAGGATGTGGACGACACCGTCGCGGCGATCATCGCCGATGTCCGGGCACGCGGCGATGCCGCGCTGATCGACCTGACCGCCCGCTTCGACCGGTTGACCCTGACCCCCGACCGGCTGGCCTTCACGCCCGACGAGATCGCGGCCGAGGTGGCCAGGGTCGATCCTGCCGACCGCGAGGCCATCGACCTCGCCGCCGCCCGGATCCGCGCCTATCACGACCGCCAGCGCCCCGAGGACGCGATGTGGGAGGATGCCACCGGCGCGCGCCTGGGCTGGCGGTGGACGGCGGTGTCCGCCGCAGGGCTCTATGTGCCGGGGGGGACCGCCAGCTATCCGTCCTCGGTCCTGATGAACGCGATCCCTGCGCAGGTCGCGGGCGTGCCACGCCTGGTGATCGCCTGCCCGACGCCGGGGGGCGCAGTGAACCCGCTGGTGATCTATGCGGCCCAGGTCGCCGGGGTTTCCACGATCTACCGCGTCGGCGGGGCGCAGGCCGTCGCAGCCCTGGCCTGGGGCACCCAGACCATCGCCCCGGTGGACAAGATCACCGGCCCCGGCAACGCCTGGGTCGCCGCCGCCAAGCGGCGCGTCTTTGGCCGCGTCGGCATCGACATGATCGCCGGGCCGTCCGAAATCCTGGTGATCGCCGATGCCGGCAACGATCCCGACTGGATCGCGCTCGACCTGCTGTCGCAGGCCGAACATGACGAAAGCGCGCAAGCCATCCTGATCACCACCGACGCCGGGCTGGGGCAGGCCGTGGCGCAGGCGGTCGGGCGGCATCTCGCCACCCTGCCCCGCGCCGCCATCGCGGGCGCGTCATGGGCCGCCCACGGCGCGGTGATCGTGGTGCGCGACCTGGCCGAGGCCGCTGCCCTGTCGGACCGGATCGCGCCCGAACACCTGGAACTGATGGTCGACGACCCCGAGGCGCTGGCAGCCCGGATCACCCATGCGGGCGCGATCTTCCTGGGCGGCTGGACGCCCGAGGCCATCGGGGATTATGTCGGCGGCCCGAACCATGTGCTGCCCACCGCCCGCTCGGCGCGGTTCTCGTCCGGACTTTCGGTGCTCGACTTCATGAAGCGCACCACGCTGGCCCGGATGACCCCAGCCAGCCTCGCCGCCATCGGCCCGGCCGCCGAACGGCTGGCACTGTCCGAGGGGCTGCACGCCCACGGTCTCAGCGTGACGGCGCGGCTGGGCCGGCTGAACGGCTGAACACCCGGCAATCGCCGCTGTTCACCGCAGCACCCGATCCGCTACGCTCGCCAGGCCGGGAACCAGCCGTCGCCCGGCACGCAGGAGCACAGCGACCGATGACCGCAGTTCTCTACTACTCGCGCAATCCGAACCCGCGGCTGGCGGTCGCGGTGGCCCGATACCTGAATGCACCGGTCACGCTGGAATGGGCTGCCCCCTTCCATCCGGACCACGCGGCCCGCTTCCGTGCCCTCAACCCCACCCAGCGCATTCCGATCCTTGTCGAGGACGGCGACAGCCTCTGGGAGGCCGACGCCATCGCCTGCCGCCTGTCGCAGATGACGGGGGCCGAGTTCTGGCGCGGCGGGTCGGCCCTGCCGGACATGATCCGCTGGATCAGCTGGGGCAAGGAGACCTTCGTGCGTGCCTGCGACATGGTGCAGTTCGAGCGCGGAACGAAGCGGCGCTATGATCTCGGGCCATCCGACCCGGCGTTGGAGGCCGAGGGGCTGGCGCGGTTCCATGAGGCGGCCGCGGTGCTGGAGAACCATCTTCGGCGGCGCGACTGGCTGGTCGGCGACAGCCCCAGCCATGCCGATTTCCGCATGGCGAGCTTTCTGCCCTTCAACGATGTGATGGGCCTGCCGCTGGCCGACTATCCCGCGCTGGCCGCCTGGGAGCGGCGGCTGGGCGCCCTGCCCTTCTGGGACGACCCCTTCGCCGGGCTGCAGGCGCCCGCGCTGCCGCCCGTCACGCCCCATCGTGGCTGAAACGGGCGGCGCTGCGGTGCTAGATCAGCGCCGCGACCAGCGCCGCGGCGGCCAGCGAAAGACTGGTGTGCTGCAGGATCATGGCGAAGATCCGCAGCGGCACGCGGGCGTCATCGGGCATCGACAGCGCATGTGCCAGCCGGGCCACAAGGAAGGCCCCCGCCGCCGCCCAGCCCACAGCCGCCCCATAGCCTGCCAGATGCAGCGCCAGCACCGTGACCAGCATCACCGGCGCATATTCGGCAAAATTGCCATGCGCCCGCATCCGGCGCAGCAGCAGCGCATCGCCGCAATCGCCCAGCGTCGAATTGGGCAGCACGAATCGGCGCAGCGAGACGCGCAGGCCAAGGACCGTCAGCATCACGCCGAAGGCCGCCGTCAGGGCAAGGAAGGGCGCAAGTCCGGGCGTGATCATCGAGGCTCCTTCGGTTACTATCGAATTCGAAGTTACTTGTTCCGGTCTGAAAGTCACCATGGAATCCTTCCGCTCGCCCTGCCCTGTCGCCAGTTTTCTGGACCTGTTCGGCGATCGCTGGACCCTGCTTGTGCTGCGCGATCTGGCAACGGGCAAGTCGCGCTTTGCCGAGTTCGAAGCCAGTCCCGAACGGATCGCGCCCAGCCTGCTGGCCGACCGGATGCGGCGGCTCGAGACGCTGGGGCTGGTCACGCGCGTGGCCTATTCGCAACGCCCCCCGCGCCACGCCTACCGCCTGACGCCAAAGGGCGAAAGCCTGCGGCCGGTGATCGTGGCCATGGGCCTGTGGGCCCAGGACAATCTGCCGGGACGCTGGCGGATGCCGGAACGCTTCGCCACACCGCCGCCCGCTGCGGCATCCGGCCCGGACTGAACCCTTGAACGGTGCGGAACCATCGTGCATGACGATTCGGCGGGAGGAAGCCGCAAGAGGATCACGCCCCCATGACGCGCATCTGCAACATCGAGATCGACGAGCGCGGCCTTGCCCGCCCGACGCCCGAGATCGAGCAGGAGCGGCGCGTGGCGATCTTTGACCTGCTCGAGGAAAACCGCTTCGAGTTGCCCCCCCGCGACGGGCGCACCCCGCCGCCCGGCCCCTACCGGCTGGGCCTTGCCATCCGCGACGGCAGGCTGGTGTTCGACATCGCCACCGAGGCCGAGGCGAAGGTCACCGAATTCCACCTTTCGCTCGGCCCGTTCCGGCAGGTGGTGAAGGACTACTTCCAGATCTGCGAAAGCTATTTCGACGCGGTGAAGCGGCTGCCTCCCAGCCAGATCGAGGCCATCGACATGGCCCGCCGGGGCATCCACAACGAAGGCGCACGGGTCCTGCAGGAACGGCTCGAGGGCAAGGCGTTGGTCGACACCGACACCGCGCGCCGTCTGTTCACGCTGATCTGCGTGCTGCACTGGGGCTGAGGATGGGCGGCTTTCCGACATCGGTTCTGTTCTGCTGCGATCACAACGCCGTCCGTTCCCCCATGGCCGAGGGCCTGATGAAGAAACTCTACGGCCAGCGCGCCTATGTGCAGTCGGCCGGCGTGACCAACGACATGGAGATCGACGGCTTCTCCATCGCGGTCTGCAAGGAGATGGGGATCGAACTGTCGCGCCACCGGTCCCGCAGCTTCGAAGAGATGCAGGACATGGGCGACGCCCTGTCGCAGTTCGACCTGATCGTCGCCCTCTCCCCGGCAAGCCAGCGTCAGGCGCTCGACCTGACCCGGTTCCACCATCTCGACATCGAATACTGGCCGATCCTCGACCCCACCGCCATCGGCGAGGGGCGCGAGGCCAAGCTTGCGGCCTATCGCCAGGCCCGCGACCAGATCCGCGACCGCATGATCGCCCGCTTCGGCCCGCCCGAGGCCGACGCGGCCTGACGCGCGGCGCCCCGGCGCTCAGCGCAGGATGGTCTCCAGCGGGTCATAGCCCAGGGCCATGCCTCCCCCGCCGCCCCAGGCGGCATGGGGCAGGCTGTCGGGCTTGAAGCGCAGTCCCGCCATGTCGTCCCGGGTGGCCCAGCGGCGGCGCGTGACCACCCCCTCGGGGTCGCGCGCGTCGGGGGGCAGGTCGTCATCGACCAGCCCGGCCAGGATCCGCGCGCGAAAGAACACCTCGACCTGATGGAAGCCGCGAAGCGGGTCGTGGAACTCGTTGATCAGCCGGGGCGGACCCACCGCCACCGTCAGGCCGGTTTCCTCGGCCACCTCGCGGATCAGGTTGTCGGGCAGCGACTGCCCCGCCTCGACCCCGCCGCCGGGCGCGCACCACAGGTCGGAACCCGTCGCCTCCGGCCAGGCGTTCACCAGCAGCAGGCGGTCATGGTGCAGGATGATGGCCCGGACGGCCAGGCGAACGGAACGCTGCGGCATCGCGCGACCGTGACGCCGCGTCGGGGCTTTGTCCAGCGGGCGCCCCGACCTATCATCCGCGACATGAGGCGCCTGTCCGATATCGCCCCCGCGCTCGCCTTCGTGGCGACCGCTGCCCTCGCCCCCGTGCCCGCAACGGCGCAGGACGGCGATTGCGTCGTGCTGCTGCACGGGCTGGCGCGCGGCCCGGGGTCGATGGCGCTGATGGCGCATGTCCTCGAACGGCAGGGCTATCGCGTGGTGAACCGCGGCTATCCCTCGACCCGGGCGCCGGTGGTGGACCTCGTGCGCGACCATGTCGGCCCGGCAATTTCCGCCTGCGGCGACGCCCGGGTTCACATCGTGTCGCATTCGCTGGGCGGCATTCTGGCGCGGCACTGGCTGGCCGAAAACCGCCCGGCCCGGCTTGGGCATGTGGTGATGCTGGGGCCACCGAACCACGGGTCGGAACTGGTCGACGAACTCGCGGGCCTGCCACCCTTCGACTGGGTGAACGGCCCGGCGGGGCAGGAACTCGGCACCGGTCCCGCCTCGCTGCCCAACCGGCTGCCGCCGCCCGACTACACGGTCGGCGTGATCGCAGGCTCCCGCTCGCTCAATCCCGCCTATTCGGCGCTGATCGAGGGGCCGGACGACGGCAAGGTCTCGGTCGCCTCCACCATGCTGGACGGCATGGCCGATCACCTGACCCTGCCGGTGTCGCATACCTTCATGATGCTGAACCCCACCGTCATCGCCCAGACGCTGGCCTTCCTGCGCGACGGCCGGTTCGCCCGTGACGGCGGCATGGTCCGCGCGGCCTCATCGCCGCGCGGCTGACCGCGCCCGCGTCAGTCGAAGACCAGCGGCGGGTAGTGCCCGGTCCACCAGCCATGGTCACTGGACAGCCGGATGCCGAACAGGCCGATCCCGGCCAGCACCCCGGCCAGGATCAGCAGCCGCATCACCGGCGACCAGCCGCCCTCGGGGCGCACGCCCTTCGCCAGACCGGTCAGCATCGCGGCAAGAAGCAGGGTGATCGCCCCATCCAGGCCCATGCTGAACATCTGGTAGAACCGTGGCGGGAACTCCGTGCCCGGAACCGTCGCGCGATAGGCCAGCGTGACGATCAGGTACAGCGACATGAAGACGGGGACGAACCGGTTCAGGCGGGACGGTGCAGGCTGGGCCATGGCGAAAATCCTTGCTGAAATGCCGCAGCGTCGCACCGCGGGGCCCGCCGGTCAATCGGTGCCGCCGCACCGGGCCACCGCACCGCATGAAAAAGGGGCGGCCCCTGGGCCGCCCCTTTCCGAAAGCTGTGGCAGGGTCGATCAGAAATCGCCCATGCCGCCCATGCCGCCGCCCATGCCGCCACCGGCAGCGGGGGCCTTGTCGGCCGGCTTGTCGGCGATCATCGCCTCGGTGGTGATCAGGAGCGACGCAACCGAGGCCGCATCTTCCAGCGCGGTCCGCGTCACCTTGGCCGGGTCGATCACGCCGAACTTGAACATGTCGCCATATTCTTCGGTCTGCGCGTTGAAGCCAAAGGTCAGGTCGGTGGATTCGCGCACCTTGCCCGCAACCACGGCGCCATCGACGCCCGCGTTCTCGGCGATCTGGCGCAGCGGCGCCTCCAGCGCCTTGCGCACGATGGCGATACCGGCATCCTGGTCGCTGTTCGCGCCCTTCAGACCGTCCAGCGCCTTGCCGGCCTGCACCAGCGCCACGCCGCCGCCGACCACGATGCCTTCCTGAACGGCCGCACGGGTCGCGTTCAGCGCGTCGTCAACGCGGTCCTTGCGCTCTTTCACTTCGACTTCGGTCATGCCGCCGACGCGGATCACCGCAACACCGCCGGCCAGCTTGGCCACGCGCTCCTGCAGCTTCTCCTTGTCGTAGTCCGAGGTGGTTTCCTCGATCTGGGCGCGGATCTGGGCGACACGCGCCTGGATCTCGGCCTTGTCGCCATGGCCATCCACCACGGTGGTGTTGTCCTTGGTGATCGACACCTTCTTGGCGCGGCCCAGCATGTCGATGCCGACGTTCTCCAGCTTCATGCCGAGATCATCCGAGATGACCTGACCGCCGGTCAGGATCGCGATGTCCTGCAGCATCGCCTTGCGGCGGTCGCCGAAGCCCGGGGCCTTCACGGCGGCGATCTTCAGGCCGCCACGCAGCTTGTTGACCACCAGCGTGGCCAGCGCCTCGCCTTCCACGTCTTCCGAGATGATCAGCAGCGGCTTCTGCGACTGGATCACGGCTTCCAGCAGCGGCACCATCGGCTGCAGCGACGACAGTTTCTTCTCGTGCAGCAGGATCAGCACGTCATCCAGTTCGGCGACCATCTTGTCGGCGTTGGTGACGAAGTAGGGCGACAGGTAGCCGCGGTCGAACTGCATCCCCTCGACCACTTCGGTCTCGGTTTCCAGGCCCTTGTTCTCCTCGACGGTGATGACACCCTCGTTTCCGACCTTCTGCATCGCGTCGGCGATCTGGCGGCCGATGTCGGCCTCGCCATTGGCCGAGATGGTGCCGACCTGCGCCACTTCGTCCGAGTCCTTGACCGGGCGGGCAGCGGCCTTGATCGCGGCCACAACCTTGGTCACGGCCAGGTCGATGCCGCGCTTCAGGTCCATCGGGTTCATGCCCGCGGCAACCGACTTCAGGCCTTCCTTGATGATGGCCTGGGCCAGCACGGTGGCGGTGGTGGTGCCGTCGCCGGCCTCGTCATTGGTGCGGGAAGCGACTTCCTTCACCATCTGCGCGCCCATGTTCTCGAACTTGTCCGAAAGCTCGATCTCCTTGGCGACGGTGACGCCGTCCTTGGTGATGCGGGGCGAACCGAACGACTTCTCGATCACCACGTTGCGGCCTTTCGGGCCCAGCGTGACCTTGACGGCATCGGCGAGGATGTTGACGCCGCGCAGCATGCGGTCACGGGCGTCCGATTCGAATTTCACGTCCTTGGCGGCCATGTTGGCGTTCTCCTTGGATTGATGTTGGGGGATGGATAAGCGTCGCTCAGGCGATGATGCCGAGGATGTCGCTTTCCTTCATGATCAGCAGCTCTTCGCCGTTCAGCGTCACTTCCGTGCCCGACCACTTGCCGAACAGGATGCGGTCACCGGCCTTGACGGAGGGCGCGATCAGCTCGCCCGAGTCCTTGCGGGCGCCTTCGCCCACCGAAACGATCTCGCCCTCTGCGGGCTTTTCCTTGGCGGTGTCGGGGATGATCAGGCCGCCCTTGGTCTTGTCTTCACCAACGATACGGCGCACGAGCACGCGGTCATGCAGCGGTTTGAAGGCCATCTGAGAACACTCCCTAGGTTCCAGGTTGAATTTCGTTGTCACTCACCTCGGTCGAGTGCCAACGTCGCCGGAGATAGGCAAGGCAGCGGCGCGTGTCAAGCGCGCCCGGCGCGATTCCGCGCAGGCGCCGGGCCATGGCACGGGCCGACCGGGGCGCCGTGCGGCGGCCCGTATTGCCTTTGCAAACGTCAAAAAACGAACGCGACGGCACGCCACCCCGATTCCGAACTTGCCCCAGATGCCGGGCGGGTCCTATCGTCCCGCGGCGACCCTGCCGAATTGCGTTTCATGTCCCGAACAAAGGAATAGACTCATGGCCGACGTTACGCTTGCGCCTTGCTGCGTGGATGCGATGAAGAAAATCCAGAAATGCATCGAACTGTCCGACAATGCCCAGAAGTTCCCCGAGATCATGAAGATCTTCGCCAAGGGCGCCAAGGGCCCGGCCAAGGTTCCGGTCAAGCTTTATGTCGATCTGGCCAAGGCGGTCAGCGCCGGCGGGATCAAGATCACGAACAAGCGCGCGATCCGCGCAATTGCCGAACAGGAGCTTGGCAATACGCACACCGGCCCGCAGGCCGATTTCTGGGGCGGCATGGCGGGGCTCTGACCGCCGGCCGGATTGCCGCCTTCCACCGGGCGGCAACCCGACGGGCACCGGGGCGTCAGTCCTTGGCGCCCCGGCGTCCGGGGGCGCCCTGGTCCAGCTTCAGCCGCTTCAGCGCGGCCTCGGTCTCTTTCAGCACCAGTTTCTTGACCTGGGCATCCTTTGCCGCCGCCGCCGCGGCCGCGGTGGCCAGCTTGTCGGGCGAATCGTCGGGCCTGGCCGATGGTAGCACCGCACTGGTGCCCGCCTTCAGCATCTCCTCATAGACCTTCGAGGCCATCTCCGTCAGGACCCGCACCTGATCCTTCTTGGACAGCGTGTTCGACTTGCCCATCACCGACTTGATGGCATCGGGCAACAGGTTCACCTCCATCTCGTGGCGCATCTTGATCAGCCCGCTGCGCTCAGGTGTTGTTCGGCGGCTTGGGCGCCCCCTTCACGGCCAGGCCCACCGCACCCTTCAGAATCTCGGTCATCAATTGCCTCCACATGCGGCCAAAGCCGCAAGACACCTGTCCAACGAATGCACCGAGATCCCCGGCGCCACCGGATCGCCTGCCGGAAAACCGCTGCGGACCGGACGGAGATTGAAGCCGCCAATTCCATTCCGATGATGCGCGGGGCCAAAACCCATGACGCGTTTTCCGAAACCGCTGCGACAGCCGCAGAACGCCGACACCCTCTCAGTGGGCGAAACTATGAAGATGCCTCTGCGGGCATAAAGCTGAATCTTCCGTTCGGCATTCCCCCCTCGGTTGTGCATTCGTGACCGGCGGCGCCTTGGCATGGCCCGGTCCCCGTGGCAGGGTTCACCCCGTCCCCGATCCAAGGTGCCCCGCCCCATGGCCTTCCGCCGACTCGCCGCCACCGCCCTCCTCGCCCTCGCCCTGCCTGCCGTGGCGATCGGGGCCGAATGCGCGGGCCAGGACATGATCGCCGCCCTGCCCGCCGACGAACGCGCCGCGCTGGAACGGGTGGCGCAGGCGGTGCCCTATCCGCAGGGCAATCTCTGGCGTGCCACCCGCGACGGCCAGACCGTCACGATCCTCGGCACCTATCACCTCGACGACCCGCGCCACGCCGCGACGGTCGAGACGGTCACCCCCGACCTCGCCGCCGCCACCCGCCTGCTGGTCGAGGCCGGGCCCGACCAGGAGGCCGAACTGATGGAATACGTCGGCCGCAACACCTCGCTCATCCTGCTGCCGGACGGCCAGTCGCTGCCCGATCTGCTGCCCCCCGACGACTGGGAAACCCTGTCGCAGGCCATGCGCGCGCGCGGTCTGCCCGGTTTCATGGCCGCCCGGTTCCGCCCCTGGTACATCTCGGTCCTGCTGGCCGTGCCGCCCTGCGCCATGCCCGCCGCCACCCTGGGCGACGGGCTGGACAAGCGCCTGATCGACATCGCCACCGCCCGGGGCCTTCCGGTCGAGGCGCTCGAACCCTTCGACACCGCCTTCCGGATCTTCGAGACCATGCCGATGGAGGCACAGATCGGCATGATCCGCTCCTCCCTCGCGCTCGAACCCCGCGCCGAGGACCAGATGGCCACCCTCGCCGCCGCCTACTTCCGCCAGGACAGCCGCGTGATCTGGGAATTCCTGCGCCGCGTCACGCTCGACCTGCCCGGCCAGACGCCCGAGGCGGTCGAGGCGGATTTCGCCGCCATGGAAGAGGCGCTGATGAACGGCCGCAACCGCGCCTGGATTCCGGTGATCGAGGCTGCGGCGGCCGATGGCCCGGTCTTCGTCGCCTTCGGCGCCCTGCACCTTTCCGGGCATGAAGGTGTTCTGGCGCTCCTCGACCGTGGCGGCTGGCGGCTGGAACGCCTGCCGCTGCCAAGCCCCTGATGCCGCGCGGAACCGGCCGCCGCGCCCGCAGGGGCGGCGGCGGCCGGCCGCCGGCCTAGCGGCCGCGCGACTTGCCCGGCAGCGCCAGGCGCTTCACTGCCGCTTCGGGACGATGGCCCCGGGCGGCGCCCTTCGCCTTCAGGCTGGCAGGGTCAAAGGCGGCCTTCGCGGCCACGCACCTTGGTGCAGGCTGCTGCACATGTGCGGGCCAGCCCCCCGGCACGGGGGGTGTTGCGGATTTCTTCGGCATGACATGCCCTTTCGGTCGGATTCGAGGGGCGCGGGGGGCATCCGCCCCCCGCGCGGCACGGCCCGCGCAAAGTCGGGTCCACGCGGCACGGCCCGCGCAAAGTCGGGTCCACGCGGCACGGCCCGCGCAAAGGCGGATCAGACGGACAGGTCCATTGTCAGGATGCTCCTCTCGGCGGAATGGCGGTGCCGGCCCGGCACGGGCGCGGCGGCGACAGGATCAGCGGTGCGTGTCCATTGTCAGTGCACTCCCCTTCAGAGATGCCCAGGCTAACCTCCGCCGCGCCGCGCGTCAACACGCCCCGCCGCGCCGCGGCATGGCCCCGTGACATTCGCGCGCCCAGACGCTAAAGACCGCCGCGACAATCAACGCCCAAGGGGTTCCCATGACGATCACGGTTTTCGGCCACAAGTCGCCAGACACAGACTCGACCGGCTCGCCCATCATCTGGGCCTGGTATCTGTCCGAGGTGCGCGGCACCCCGGCCGTTCCCGCCCTGCTGGGCGAACCCAACACCGAGGCCGCCTTCGTCCTGCGCCACTGGGATCTGCCGAAGCCCCGGATCATCGCCGACGTCGCGGCCGGTGACGCCGTGGTGATCGTCGACACCAACAACCCGGCCGAACTGCCCCCTTCGATCAACGCCGCCCGGATCGAGGGCATCATCGACCATCACATGCTGGTTGGCGGCCTCAAGACCGCGGCACCGATCGACATCACCATCCGTCCGCTGGCCTGCACCGCGACGATCATGCATGACCTGATCGGCGCCGACATCGCCCGCGCCCCCCGCGCCATCAAGGGCGCCATGCTGTCCTGCATCCTGTCCGACACGCTGGAATTCCGCTCGCCCACCACCACGCCCCATGACAAGGCCGTGGCCGAGGCGCTGGCCGCCGAACTGGGCGTCTCGATCCCCGAACTGGCCACCGCGCAATTCGAGGCCAAGTCCGACGTGTCGGCCTATTCCGATACCGCCCTGCTGCGCATGGACAGCAAGGAATATACGGTCGGCGGCAAGGAACTGCGCGTCTCGGTTCTGGAAACCACCGCGCCGCAGGTGCTGCTGGCCCGCAAGGCCGCGCTGATGGGGGCGATGCCCGCCGTCGCCGCCGAGGACAAGGCCGACCAGGTGCTGCTGTTCATCATCGACATCATCCGGGAAGAGGCGCATCTGCTGATCCCGAACGATCTGGTGAAGGCAATCGCCGAGACCTCCTTCGGCGTCACCGTCACCGGCGACACCGTGACGATTCCGGGCCTGATGAGCCGCAAGAAGCAGATCCTGCCCGCGCTCAAGGTCTGATTTCCGGTCTGGCCGCGTCTGGACGCCTGCCAGACGCGTGCCATACGCCTGCCAGACCGTTCACCTTTCGTTAACCGGCCCCCCGCTCGCGGGGTGCCGCAGCCGCACCGGGGGCCCAGAATGACGCCGATCATCCCATCATTGGCGCAGGTCGCCTCCCGCTATGGCGCGCTGTTCTGCGACCTCTGGGGGTGCCTGCACAACGGCGTCCGGCCCTTTCCGGCGGCTGTGGCGGCCCTTCAATCCTACCGCAAGGGCGGCGGGCGGGTCATCCTGGTGACCAATGCCCCCCGCCCGAAACCCAGCGTTATCAGCCAGTTGGACCGTATCGGCGTGCCCCGCGACTGCTGGGACGACGTGGCGACCTCGGGCGATGCGGCGCAATATGCGCTGTTGTCCGGGGCCGTGGGCCGGCGCATCCACCACATCGGACCCTGGGAAAAGGACAAGGCTTTCTTTACCGATTTCGCCGAAGATCTGGCCCCGATGGCCGCCGCCGCGCCGCCCTTCGATTTCGTGCCCCTCGCCGAAGCCGAAGGCATCGTCTGCACCGGCCCCAACGACGAGGATCGCGACCTGCCCGAAGATTACCGCCCGCAGTTCCTGATGGCCAAGACGCGCGGTCTGAAACTGCTTTGCGCCAACCCAGATATTGTGGTCGACTACGGCGATCGGCGCATATATTGTGCCGGCGCTCTGGCGCAGCTCTATGATCAGATGGGCGGGGAAAGCCTCTATTTCGGCAAGCCGCACCCCCCGATCTACGACCTCGCCCGCCGCCGCCTTGCCGCCCATGACGGCGGCATCGCGGAGGGCGACATCCTCTGCGTCGGCGACGGAATCGCCACCGACGTGCAGGGCGGCATCGCCGAGGGTCTGGATACCCTGTTCATCACCGGCGGCCTGGCAGCCGAGGAATTCGGCCCCGACACCGACAACCCCGACGCCGCACGGCTTCAGGCCTGGCTCGACCATGACGGCCGACACCCGACCCTGGCCATGGGCCACCTGCGCTGAGACGGCAAAGCAACATTAGTTCGCAAGATGATCTCAATAAGAACATAAATTACCCGCCCATCTTGCGCTGCACTGCGGCATAGCCTAACCTGCCCGAAGCCCCGGACAGAAGGATTCGCCCGATGCTCGACAATGCCCCGCGCGGAACGATCTGCATCGAAGACCTCGAAATCGGCATGACCCGCTCGCTGCGGAAGGTCGTAACCGACCGGGATATCGAGCTTTTTGCCGAGGTTTCGACAGATCGCAACCCGGTCCACCTGGACGACGCCTATGCCCGCGACACGATCTTTCAGGGCCGCATCGCCCATGGAATGCTGACCGCCGGCCTGATATCGGCCGTCATCGGCGAACAGTTGCCCGGTCACGGCACGGTCTACCTGGGGCAAAGCCTCAGGTTCCTTGCCCCGGTCCGCCCCGGCGACAGCGTCGTGGCCGAGGTGCGCGTGGCGGCGATCGACCATTCCCGCCGCCGTGTCACCCTTGAAACCCACTGCGCCGTGGGCAATACCGTGGTGCTGAAGGGTGAGGCGCTGGTTCTGGCGCCAAGCCGCAAGTTCGACTGACGCTGCGGGCCCCCGCCCGCCCGGGGGTTCATGCAGATCTACCAGCAATGGCAAGGGCTTGCGCCGGAGGCACGTGGCGCCTCGGTGGCCATGGGCAACTTTGACGGTGTCCATCTCGGCCACCGCAGCGTGATCGAGGCGGCACGCGCCCACGGCCCGCTCGGCGTCGTGACATTCGAACCCCACCCCCGCCAGCATTTCGCCCCCGATGCCCCGCCCTTTCGCCTGATGAACGCCGAGGCCCGCGCCAACCGCCTGGCCAAGCTCGGGGTCGGGCGACTTTACGAACTGCCTTTCGACGAAGGTCTTGCGGGTCTCGCACCCGATGCCTTCGTCGACCGGGTCCTGCACCGGGGGCTTGGCGTCACCCATGTTGTCGTCGGGTCGGACTTCTGCTTCGGCAAGGGCCGCAAGGGCACCGCGACCGACCTGCAAGCCCTTGCGCAGGAACGCGGAATCGGCGTCACCGTGGCACCGCTGCTGTCGCCCGACGGCCCGCCGATCTCGTCCACGGCGATCCGCGAGGCGCTGACTGCGGGTGACCCGCGCGCCGCCGCCGCGATGCTGGGCCACTGGCACCGGATCGAGGGCGAGGTGATCCACGGCGAAAAGCGCGGCCGCGATCTGGGCTATCCCACGGCCAACATGGCCCTTGACGGGCTGCACCTGCCGCGCCTTGGGGTCTATGCCGTATGGGTCGACGTCCTGACCGGACCGCAGCGCGGCACCTGGAAAGGTGCGGCCAGTCTGGGCGTGCGGCCGATGTTCGGCCGGAACGCCCCGAACCTCGAAACCTACCTGCTTGATTTCAAGGGCGATCTCTACGGGCAGCACCTGTCGGTGGCGCTTGTGGAGTATCTCCGCCCCGAACTGAAGTTCGATGGCCTGCCCGCGCTGATCACCCAGATGCAGGCCGATTGCGACCGCGCCAGGGCGATCCTCGATGCGTGACCGCTTCTGGGAAACCGTGCCGCTGTCCGGCATGACCGCCGAGGAATGGGAGGCGCTCTGCGACGGTTGCGGAAAATGCTGCCTGAACAAGCTGGAATACGACGACACCGGCGAGGTCGACTTCACCCGCCTCGCCTGCCGCCTGCTGGACGGCGAGACCTGTCGGTGCAAGCACTACGAAACCCGGCGCGACTATGTTCCCGACTGCGTCGGGCTGACCGCCGAAAAGCTGCCCGAGGTGGCCTACTGGCTGCCCCGCACCTGTGCCTATCGGCTTCTGCACGAAGGGAAACCCCTGTTCGACTGGCATCCGCTGATCTCGGGCGACCCGGACTCCGTTCATCTTGCCGGGATGTCCGTGCAGGGCTGGACGATCCCGGAGACCGAGGTGTCCGAGGATGACTGGGAAGACTATGTGATCGAGGAGCGGCCCTGATGTTCTTTGCCTCCGACAACGGCGCTCCGGTGCATCCGGCCGTGCTGCAGGCCCTGGCCGCGCTTGGCGGCGGCGCGGTGGGCTATGGCAATGACGACACGACACGGCACGCCCAGGCGATGATCCGCGACCTGTTCGAGGCGCCCGAGGCGGTCGTGCATTTCGTCGCCACCGGCACGGCGGCGAACGCGCTGGCACTGGCCTGCCTTTGCCCGCCCTGGGCAGCGGTATTCTGCCACGAGGCGGCCCATGTCCAGATGGACGAATGCGCCGCGCCCGAGTTCTTTACCCATGGCGCCAAGCTGATCGGCATTCCGGGCGATCACGGCCGCATCACGGCCGAAAGCCTGACCCGGGTTCTGGGCGCCACGGGGGTGCACGGTGTCCACGGGGTGCAGCGCGGCGCGCTGACACTGACCAACCTGACCGAGGCCGGCACGCTCTACACCCCCGGCGAGATCGCGGCGCTGGCAGACATCGCCCATGCGCATGGGGTGCCGGTGCATCTGGACGGCGCACGGTTCGCCAATGCGCTTGCCGCCACGGGGGCGACGCCCGCGCAGATGACATGGCGGGCCGGTGTCGATGCCCTGTCCTTCGGCGGCACGAAGAACGGGCTGATGGGGGCAGAGGCCGTGGTTCTGTTCGACCCCGCAAAGGGGTGGGAACTGGAACTGCGACGCAAGCGGGCCGGGCATCTGGCGTCGAAGATGCGCTATCTGTCGGGCCAGTTCCCGCCATGGCTTGCCGATGGCCTCTGGCTGACGGTCGCCACCCATGCCAATGCCAAGGCGGCGCGTCTGGCCGCGGGTCTGGCGGCCATTCCCGGCGTGCGGATGCTGCACCCGGTGCAGGGCAATATCCTGTTCGTCGAATGGCCGACGGGCACCCATGCCCGGTTGAAGGCGGCAGGCGCGGTCTACTATGAATGGGACGCGCCCCCGGGGCGCGAGGCCGCCCGGCTGGTGACCCACTGGAACACCACGACGGCCGAGGTCGACGGGCTGCTGGCAGCCATCGCCTGACCCGGGGGCGTTCAGGACGGCAGCAGCGACCCGACCAGCCCGGCAACCTCGGCCGGATGGGTGATCGGCACCATGTGTCCCGCTCCGGGCACCACGGACCGCCGCGCCTGCGGCAGACGCCGCGCAAGCTCCCGCCCGATCGCGGCCATCACCGGCGGTGAGGCCGCACCCTCGACCAGCAGGACCGGCAGGCCCAGCGATTCCAGCCGACCGTGATCCAGCAGCCCGCCGGAATCGTCATACAGCGCGGTGTTCTGCGCCGGAATCAGATGGATGCGCGCGGCGATATAGGCACGCTGCGGCGCCGGAACGTCACCCCATTCCAGCCCTGCCCCCCAGATCGCCTGAAACGCCTCGGCTGCCGCCTCGCGCCGGCCAGCCGCCATATGGCGCGCGAAATCCGCATGTGCGGCTTCGTGGGCGGCAAACTCCGCCCCCCCTGCCGCGCGGGCGGCGCAGAACAGCACCGGCTCGATCAGCGTCAGGGTGCGGACCAGGTCGGGCGCCTCAAGGGCCGCGCGCAGGGCGACTGTCGCACCGAAGCTGTGCCCGATCAGGTCGACCGAACCATGCGCATGGGCCAGGGCCAGTGCGATGCGCGTCGACAGCGCGTGCAGGTCATCGCGGCCGTCCCAGTCGGCGCTGTCACCGTGCCCGGGCAGGTCGGGCGCAAGGAAGGTGATCCCCGGCAGGTCCGCGGCCAGTCCCCGGAACGCCCCGCCATGGGCCAGCGAACAATGCAGGGCAAGCGCTGTCCGCGGCCCCGAACCCAACCGCCGCAGGTTCACCGACTGTCCGGCAACCGTTTCCAGCGTCACAGCCTTCCGGCCAGGTGCAGGTCAAGGTCGTCCAACCGGTCCTGCCCCCAGAACGTTTCGGCCCCCACGATGTAGAACGGGGCGCCAAAGGCACCGCGTTCCACCGCTTCGTCAAGGTTCCGGGCATAGGTCTCGGCGGCCATCAGCATGCCCTTGTCTGCGATCGCGGGATCGAACCCATGGGCCGTCAGGATGTCGCGGATCACCTCGTCATCCGCGATGTTGCGTTCCTCGGCCCAGCAGGCGCGGCAGAAGCCATGCGCCAGCGGTCCCACATCGGCCCCGGTCTTGGCGGCCGCGATGATCGCATAGGACGACGGCGCCGGATTGGCCGGCCAGAACGCCGGCTGGATGTTCAGCTTCAGCCCCGCCTTTGCCGACTGTCGCCGCAGTTCCTGAAGCCGGTATTCCTTGCGGCTCTCGTGCCGCTGTGCCGGGCGGACACCTCCCGTCCGATCCAGAAGCGACAGGATATCCAGAGGCTTGTAGGCGATTGTCGCGCCATGCCGCGCGGCGATCTGCTCCAGCCGCATCCCGGCAAGGTAGGTGTAGGGCGACACGGTCGCGAAGAAATAGTCGATATGCGCCATTGCGCCCCCCCATCGGTTTGGCAAGACCCTAACCCGGTGTTAAGCGGTGTCAACGTCACGAATCCGTCGCAGCCGGAGCCAGCCCATGCCCGCCCTGACCGAGCCCAAACTGATCTCCGGCAATGCCAACCTCTCGCTCGCGCGGTCGATCGCCCGGCGGATGTCGATGCACCGGGGCATGCAGGTCACCCTGGTCGATGCCCGGGTGGAGCGTTTCAACGATCAGGAGATCTTTGTCGAGGTGTTCGAGAACGTGCGGGGCGAGGACATGTATGTGATCCAGCCCACATCGAACCCGGCAAACGACAACCTGATGGAACTGCTGATCATGGTGGATGCGCTGCGCCGGTCGTCGGCGGCGCGGATCACTGCCGTGATCCCCTATTTCGGCTATGCGCGGCAGGACCGCCGCGCCAAGGCCCGCACCCCGATTTCCGCCAAGCTCGTGGCGAACCTGATCACCCAGGCCGGTGTCGACCGGGTGCTGACGCTCGACCTGCACGCGGCACAGATCCAGGGCTTCTTCGATCTGCCGGTGGACAACCTCTATGCCTCGCCGGTGTTCGCGCTCGACATCGAGCACAACTTCCGCGGCCGACTCGACGAACTGATGATCGTGTCGCCCGACGTGGGTGGCGTGGCGCGGGCCCGCGAGCTTGCCAAGCGGATCAACGCGCCCCTGTCGATCGTCGACAAGCGGCGGGAAAAGCCGGGCGAGGTGGCCGAGATGACGGTGATCGGCGACGTCCGGGGCAAGACCTGCATCATTGTTGACGACATCTGCGATACGGCCGGGACGCTGTGCAAGGCCGCCGAGGTGCTGGTCGAGAACGGCGCAACCGAAGTGCACAGCTACATCACGCACGGCGTCCTGTCCGGCCCGGCGGTCGACCGGATCGGCAAGTCGGTGATGAAGTCGCTGGTGATCACCGACAGCATCGAACAGGGCGACCGGGTCCGGGCGGCCTCGAACATCCGCATCGTGCCGACCGCACCGATGTTCGCGCAGGCGATCCTGAACATCTGGAACGGCACCAGCGTCTCGTCGCTGTTCGAGACGGAAACGCTCGTGCCGATCTATGAAGGCATGTACTCGCGCGGCTGAGCCTGGCCACCCGCAGGATTGCACGGGGGCAGCGGTCGCCCGTGCCGCAGGGTGCCGCGCCCCGTGCGGGCTCAGGCCAGTTGCGCGGCGACCTCTTCCGGAACGTCGAAGTTCGCCGTCACCGTCTGCACGTCGTCATCCTCTTCCAGCGTGTCGATCAGCTTCATCAGCTTCTCGGCCGTTTCCAGATCGACATTGGTGCGGTTCTGCGGGCGCCAGATGAGCTTTGACTCGGTCGACTCGCCAAGCACCTTCTCCAGTTCCTCGGACACCTCTGACAGCGCCTCGACCGCGCAGTAGATCCAGTGGCCTTCCTCGTCGGATTCGACATCATCGGCCCCGGCCTCGATCGCGGCCATCATCACCGTGTCGGCGTCGCCCGCCTCGGACGGATAGGTGATCTCGCCCACGCGGTCGAACATGAAGCTGACCGATCCGGTGGTGCCCAGGTTGCCGCCATGCTTGGCAAAGTAGCTGCGCACGTTGGATGCGGTGCGGTTCAGGTTGTCGGTCATCGTCTCGACGATGATCGCGATGCCGTTGGGGCCATATCCTTCATAGCGGATTTCGCTGTAGTCCGCCGCATCCCCGCCCAGCGACTTCTTGATCGCGCGCTCGATCACGTCCTTGGGCATCGACTGCGCCTTGGCGGCCTTCACGGCCAGGCGAAGGCGCGGGTTCTTGTCGGGATCGGGGTCGCCCATCTTGGCCGCGACGGTGATTTCCTTCGCCAGCTTCGAGAACATCTTGGAGCGCAGCTTGTCCTGCTTGCCCTTGCGATGCTGGATGTTGGCCCATTTCGAATGGCCTGCCATGACCCGTCTCCGATCCGTCCCCTTGGGTGATGGCGGTCTCTACACCAGCCCCCCGCCGGGCCGCAACCCCGGCCCCCTAGAACGGGAAGAACAGCGGGATCAGCAGGCTCTGCGCCACCATCATCAGCACGTTCAGGGGCACCCCGATCCGCAGGAAATCGGCAAAGCGATAGCCACCCGGGCCGTAGACCAGCGTATTGGTCTGGTATCCGATCGGTGTCGCGAAACTGGCCGAGGCGCCGAACATCACCGCCACCACCAGCGGCCGATAGTCGATGCCAAGGCTCGCCGCCAGGCCGATGGCGATCGGCGTCATGATCACCGCAACCGCGTTGTTCGACACGATCTCGGTCAGTATCGAGGTCAGCGCATAGACCACGAAGATCAGCAGATAGGGCGGCAGACCCTGCAGCCAGGGCGCAATCCGGTCCACGACCAGCTGCACCGCGCCCGAATGGTCCAGCCCCGCCCCGACCGCCAGCATCCCGAAGATCAGCGCCAGAAGCCGCCCCTCGATGAAGCCGAAGGCCTCGTCGGCGTCGATGCAGCGCGTCACCAGAACGATGGCAACGCCGAGCAGCGACAGCACCACGATGGGCGCGATGTTGAGCGCCGACAGCACGACGATGGCCACCAGGACGCCAACGGCAAGCGGCGCATGGCGGCGCCGGAACGGGCGTTCCGACGGTTTCGAGATGTCGACCATGTCCATGTCGGCGGCCAGCCGCTGGATGTCGCCCGGCGCCCCTTCGAGAAGCAGCGTGTCGCCGACCTGAACAACCAGATCGTCCAGCTGCCGCCCGATGTTCTGGTTCCGGCGATGCACCGCCAGCGGATAGACGCCATAGCGCCGGCGCAGGCGCATCGACCCCAGCGACCGCCCGACCATGTGGCAGCCCGGCGTGATCAGCACCTCGACCGTCGTGGTCTGCACGGATGACAGCTTGTCCACCAGCCGCAGGTCGCGGGATTGCTGCAGGGCCAGAACCTCGGACATCGGCGTGCGCAGCACCACGCGGTCGCCCGCCTCCAGCACCACGTCGGAGAGGTTGCGGCGCAAAGAGGCATCCCCCCGCAGCACATCGATCACCCGGCAGTTGTCGCGCTTGAAAAGGTCCACCTCCTCGACACGCCGCCCCACCAGGGCCGACCCCTCGGGCAACGCGACCTCGGTGAAGAACTTCATCCGGGCGCGGTCGCCCAGCAGCATGCCCATGCTGTCGC
Source organism: Paracoccaceae bacterium (assembly GCA_019454225.1). Lineage (NCBI taxonomy): Bacteria > Pseudomonadati > Pseudomonadota > Alphaproteobacteria > Rhodobacterales > Paracoccaceae > Paracoccaceae bacterium. Next base: position 3,248,702 of record CP075370.1, read on the forward strand.
GGTCCGGCAACAGGCGGCGCGCGAAGAGCCACAGATAGACGATGCCGATCGCCGATGCGGCGATCCCCAGCGGCGTGATGTCGAAGATGCCAAAGGGGGCAAGCCCCCGGTCGCGCACCACCCCGTCGACCAGAAGGTTGGTCGAGGTGCCGATCAGCGTGACCGTGCCGCCGAAGATCGCAAGATAGCTGAGCGGTATCATCACCTTCGAGGCAGAGACCTGCAGTTGCCGCGCAAGCTGCATGAAGACCGGGATCATCACCACCACGATGGGCGTGTTGTTCATGAAGGCCGACATGGCGACGATGCCCATGGTCAGCACCGCCAGCGTCACCACCGCGTTGCGTTCGACATTGCGCATCGCGACAGCCGTGACCCAGTCAAGCGCCCCGGTGCGGACAAGCGCGCCGACAATCATGAACATCGCGGCAATGGTCCACGGGGCATGGTTTGCGAACACCCGCAGCGCGTCACCCTGCGGCAGGATGCCCAGCACCAGCATCACCGCGGCGCCACCAATGGCGGTGACCTCGGGCGGGAACACCTCGCGCACGAAAAGCGCGAGCATCCCCAGCACGATCACCAGCGCGCCCCAGGCCTGCGCGGTTTCGGAAAGCTCCACACCGAACATCGCGTCCCCCGTTTGCGGTGCCTCTTCGTAACGCTGCGGTGCAGCTTGTCAAATGGCCTGTACGCTTCGCGGTCGCGGCATGACCAGCGCGAGACCGCCAAGCATCACCAGAAGCGCCGCCCAGACAAGCGGCGAGAACCGTTCCCCCAGAAGCACCATCGCCCAGATCACACCAGACCCCGTGACGATGTAGGACACCTGCGCCGCGAACACGGCACCCGCGCGCGCGGCAAGCCAGACATAGGCGGCATAGGCAAAGGCATGGGCGACGGATGACAGCGCCAGCGCTCCCTCGGCCCGCCCCCAGGCCGCAAGCGGGTTGATCCACTGGCCGGTGCCAAGCGTCACCGGAAGGATCATCACCGCCCCGATGGCCGATACCAGGCACATCGCCTGCACCGCCGTCATGCCCGGCGTGCCCATCCGCGCGACGACGTTGCCCTCGACCGCATAGAAAAGCGGCCCGATCAGCGCCAGCGGAATGAAGGCCACCATCGCGGCGTCGGGCAGGCTGGCACCGGGCAGCGCGATCAGCGCGACCCCGGTGATGCCGCAGGCCAGCCCGACGATGCGCGGCAGGCTGGGCCGGTCCATCCCCAGCGCAACCGCCATGGGGAAGGCGATGATCGGCACGGTCGCGATCAGGATCGACATGATTCCGGCAGGCAGGCGTTCGATCGACAGGTAGAAGGTGGTGTTGGGGACCAGCGTGCCGATCACCGCAATCAGCACGGCCCAAAGCACCTGGCGCCGCCCCGGCACGAACCGCCCCGCGAAGGGGGCGAGGACAAGCGCGCCGATCACCATCTGCCAGAAGATCAGCCCGAACGGCCCATGCCCGGTGGACACCGCGATCTTGCCAAGGGTCTGCGTGGACCCCCAGGCAAGCCCGGTGGACAACAGGATGCCCAGATAGAGCAGACGCTGGTTCAGGGCGTGGCCTCCGCCAGGCGCCCGCCGATCCGCACGGGAACAACCCGCACCGCACGGCCCGTCGCATCCTCGGTTTCGATGTACACGCCCGACAGCGTGGCCTCGCCTGCCGCCGGCTCGAACCGGCCCTTCGTCATGCCGGTGATGAAGCGGCGCATCGGTTCCTCGCGGTTCATGCCGATCACCGACAGATAGTCACCGCACATCCCCGCATCCGACAGATAGGCGGTGCCACCCGGCAGGATCTGGGCATCCGCCGTGGGCACATGGGTATGGGTGCCAACCACAAGGCTCGCCCGGCCGTCGCACCAATGGCCCATCGCCATCTTCTCGCTCGTCGCCTCGGCATGGATGTCGACAAGGGCCGCCTGCACCATCCCGCCGCGCGGATGGGCGCGCAGCACCGCATCGACGGCCGAGAAGGGATCGTCAAAGGGCCGTTTCATGAACACCTGCCCCAGAACCTGCGTGACCAGCACCTTCCGCCCGCCCGCCGCCGGAAAGACCCGTGCCCCCTTGCCCGGCGCCAGCCGCGCATAGTTCAGCGGGCGGACGATGCGCGGCTCGGTCTCGATGAACGACTCCATGTCCCGCTGGTCGAAGGCATGATCGCCCAGTGTCAGGCAGTCCGCACCCGCCGCCAGCAGTGTCTTGGCGTGGTCCGGTGTCAGCCCGGCGCCCGAGGACGCGTTCTCGCCGTTGACCACCACGAAGTCCAAGGCCCAGTCCCGGCGCAGCGCGGGCAGGCGGGCGGCCACCGCCGACCGGCCGGACCGGCCCATGACATCGCCCAGAAAGAGGATACGCATGGCGCGAGCGTTACGGGCAGTGCATGGCAAGGGCAAGAGCGCGCGCAACAGGCCCCGCATAATCTGCGGCAGCCCTTGGAAGCCCGGGCCGGCCGCCCTAGCATCCCTGTCATGAGTGCCGATCCGACCGCCCCGCTTGCCGCCTGGTTCGCCGCGAACGGCTGGACGCTGCATCCGCATCAGAGGGCGATGATGGACCGCGCGGGCGACCCCGCGACGCTGTTGGTCGCGCCGACGGGCGGCGGCAAGACACTTGCCGGTTTCCTGCCGACTCTGACCGAACTTGGCCCGAATCCGGGGCCTGGGTTGCACACACTCTACATATCCCCATTGAAGGCGCTGACGGCCGACATCCGGCGGAACCTCCGCCGGCCGGTCGAGGGCGCGGGCCTCGCGATCCGCATCGAGGACCGCACCGGCGATACCGGATACACGCAGCGCCGCCGCCAGCGGGCCGATCCGCCGCATATCCTGCTGACCACGCCCGAGAGCCTTGCGCTGCTCTTGTCCTACGAGGATGCGCCGCGCATCTTCGCGGGGCTGCGGCGCGTCGTCGTGGATGAGGTGCATGCGCTGGCCGAATCGAAACGCGGCGACCAGCTGATGCTGCTGCTTGCCCGGCTTTCCGGTCTGGCACCGGGCCTGCGCCGTGTGGCGCTGTCGGCGACGGTGGAAGATCCGGCGGCGCTTGCGGCCTGGGTGTCGCCCGGCTGCGCCGTGCTGATCGCCGATCCCGGCACGCCCCCCGACATCGCCATGCTGGATGCCGGCAGCCCGCCGCCCTGGGCGGGCGGCGGCGGCCGCCACGCGATCGCCGCCATCCTCGATCAGGTCCGGGCGCACCGCACGACACTGATCTTCCACAACACGCGCGCCCAGGCCGAACTGTTCTTCCGCGACCTATGGCTGGCGAACGAGGACGCGCTGCCGATCGGCATCCATCACGGCAGCCTGTCGCGCGAGGCGCGCGAGCGGGTCGAGGCGGCGATGGCAGCGGGCACCCTGCGCGCCGTGGTCTGCACGGGGTCGCTGGATCTGGGGATCGACTGGGGTGACGTGGACCTTGTCATCCAGGTCGGCGCGCCGAAGAACGTCAAGCGGCTGGTGCAGCGGATCGGGCGGGCCAACCATCGCTGGAACGCCCCGTCAAAGGCCCGCATCCTGCCCGCGAACCGGTGGGAGGTGGTCGAATGCCAGGCCGCGCTCGATGCGGTGCGGGCCGGCACGCTGGATGGCGAGCCGCGCGGACGCGGCCCGCGCGACGTGCTGTGCCAGCACATCCTGCTGACCGCCTGTGCCGGACCCTTCGACGCCGATGCGCTGTTTGCCGAAGTTGTCCGGGCCGGGCCCTATGCGGATCTGACACGCGGCGAGTTCGATGCCTGCCTCGATTTCGCGGCCACCGGCGGCTATGCGCTGCGTGCCTATGACCGCTGGCAACGCCTGATGCTGCGCGATGGCCGCTGGTCGCTGCGCGATCCGCGCGCCGCCGCCGCGATCCGCCAGAACCTGGGCACCATCATGGACATCGAGACGCTGAAGGTGCGCATGCGGGGCAGCGCGGGCGGAATGCCGCTGGGCGAGGTCGAGGAGAGCTTTGCCTCGACCCTGACCCCCGGCGATACCTTCCTGATCGGCGGGCAGGTGGTGCGCTACGAGGGCCTGCGCGAGATGACGGTGGAGGTGACCCGAAGCCCCGGCCGCGATCCGAAGGTGGCCGTGTTCAACGGGACGAAGTTCGCCACCTCGACCCTGCTGACCGACCGCATCCTCGACATGCTGGCGCAGGAGGCCTGGCCTGACCTGCCCGACCACACCGCGGCCTGGCTGGCCCTGCAGCGCGAGGTGTCGCGGCTGCCGGCGCGCGACCGCCTGCTGGTGGAGAGCTTTCCCCATGACGGGCGCGAACACCTGTGCGTCTACGGCTTCGCCGGGCGGAACGGCCAGCAGACGCTGGGGTTGCTGCTGACCAAGCGGATGGAGGAAGAAGGCCTGGCCCCGATGGGATTCGTCGCCACCGACTATGCGACGCTGATCTGGGGGCTGGAGCCGGTGCTCGACCCGCTGCCGCTGTTCGACGCCGACCGCCTGCGCGCCGGGCTGGAGACCTGGCTGGCGGGCAATGCGGTGATGAAGCGCACCTTCCGCGCCGTGGCGATCGTGGCGGGGCTGATCGAACGCAGCCACCAGGGCCGCCGCAAGACCGGTCGGCAGGCCACCTTCTCGTCGGACATCCTGTATGACACGCTGCGCCGCCACGACCCCGGCCATCTTCTGTTGCAGATCACACGGGAGGAGGCCGAGCGCGGGCTGGTCGACTTTGGCCGGATCGAGGCGATGCTGGCGCGGGTGGCGGGGCGGATCGACACGCTGCGGCTGGGCCGGGTCACGCCGCTGGCGGCGCCGCTGTTCCTGGAACCCGGGCGCATCCCGGTGCATGGCGAGGGGCGCGCGCGCATGATGGCACAGGCGGCAGCCCGACTGATGGCAGAGGCCGGGCTCGCTTGACCTTCGCCCGCGCCCGGCCCACCAAGGCGGGGCAAGGGCGGAGGCGGGCATGGCGCGGCGGGCATTGGTGACGGGATCGGCGGGCTTCATCGGCTATCACCTGTGCCGCCGCCTGCTGGCCGAGGGTTGGCTGGTCACCGGACTGGATGCGATGACCCCCTACTACGATGTCACCCTGAAGGAGCGGCGGCACGCGATGCTGATGCAGTCGCCGGGCTTCCGCGCGGTGGCGGGGCGGGTCGAGGAACCCGGGATGGTGGCGGACCTGGCCGAGGGGGCGGATGCGGTGATCCACCTCGCCGCGCAGGCCGGGGTCCGGTATTCGATCGAGGCGCCACGCAGCTATGTCGAGGCGAACCTCGCGGGAACCTTCGAGGTGCTGGAGGCGGCGCGGGGAACGCGGCCCGGGCATCTGCTGATCGCCTCGACCAGTTCGGTCTATGGCGCCAACCCGGTCATGCCCTATGCCGAGGATCACCGGGCCGACCATCCGATGAGCTTCTATGCCGCCACCAAGAAGGCGGGCGAGGCGATGGCGCATTCCTATGCCCACCTCTACGGCCTGCCCTGCACGCTGTTCCGGTTCTTCACCGTCTACGGTCCCTGGGGGCGGCCGGACATGGCGCTGTTCAAGTTCACCCGCGCCATCCTGTCGGGCGAACCCATCGAGATCTACAACCACGGCGAAATGCGGCGCGACTTTACCTATGTGGACGATCTGGTGGAGGGGATCGTGCGGCTGATCGGCTGCCCGCCGGACACCGGTGGAACCGGCGCATCGCCGGTGGCACCGTGGCGGGTGGTCAACATCGGGAACGGCGCGCCGGTGGGACTGATGGATTTCGTGGCGGCGATCGAGGCGGCGACGGGGCGGGTTGCCGAAAAGCGGTTCCTGCCGATGCAGCCGGGCGATGTTCCGGCGACCTGGGCCGATGCCGGGCTGATCGAGGCGGTTACGGGGGCACCCCTGCCCCGCACCGACATCGGTGAGGGCGTGGCGCGGTTCGTCGCGTGGTACCGGGATTACTACCGGGTGTGAGGTTCGCGGGCGTCCCACCGTGGGACGCTTTCTGGAGCCAATGGAATCAATGGCTTGGCTTCGCGCGTTAACCGTTTCTTAGGAAACGCCCGCCGCGCCGTCAGCCAAAGACCGCCGGATCGGGCCCGGTGCGCTCGCCCGCGTCGAGCCCGGCCATCGCCGCCATCTCGTCGGGGTCGAGCGGATCGGCCCCGAGAACGGCGAGGTTCTGCGCCAGCCCCTCGGCCCGGGTCGAGCGCGGGATGACCGAAACCCCGAGATCGAGGTGCCATCGCAGGATCGCCTGGGCGGGCGAGATGCCGCGCCGCTCCGCAATCGCGCGGACGGGGGCGGCCTCGAACGCGCCGCCGCGCCCCAGCGGTGTCCAGCTTTGGGTGATCACGCCGCGTTCCGCATGGGCAGCGCGCAGCGCGGCCTGTTGCAGGCGCGGATGCAGTTCGATCTGGTTCAGGACCGGCATCACGCCGGTTTCCGCCATCAGGCGGTCGATCTGGACGGCATCGAAATTCGAGACGCCGATCGAGGTGACCGCGCCCTCGGACCGCAGGTCGATCAGCGCACGCCAGGTTTCGACATAGCGGTCCTGCCCCGGGCAGGGCCAGTGGATCAGCACGAGGTCGAGCCGGTCGAGCCGCAGCCGGTCGAGGCTTTCGCCGACGGCGGCGCGGGTGCTGTCGCGGCCCTGCCGGTCGTTCCAGACCTTCGTCGTGACGAATACCTGATCGCGCGGCAGGCCCGAGGCGGCGATGCCCTGCCCCATGCCGACCTCGTTGCCGTAGATCGCCGCGCCGTCGACCAGCCGGTACCCCTGCGACAGCGCGGTTTCAGTGATGCGCGCGGCATCGGCCACCTGCCACAGGCCGAAGCCGAGTTGCGGAATGGCGTGCCCGTCGAGAAGGCGAAGGGTCGGGGACATGGCGGGGCTCCTGCTGGATCGCGGCAAACTGGCACGAATCCGGCGCACTGGAAACCGCCGTGCTGACCTGGATCAAGGAGAGCGGCCGGGGATGGGCGCAGGATCGCCGGAGCGGGGGCGGCAGGCAGGGGATGGCAGGATGCGCGGCATCATCGGATTGGCAGCGGGCGCCGCAATGGCCGCAGGGGCGGCGGCGGCGCAGGATGCCGCACGGGGCGAAGAGACCTACCACCGCTATTGTGCGGTGTGCCACGGCATCGACGCGACAGGCGCGGGGCCGATGGCGCCGATCCTGACCATCCAGCCGACCGACCTGACGCGGCTTGCCGTGACGGCGGGCGGCGTGTTTCCGATGCTGCGGGCCGCAAGCCGGATCGACGGGCGCGACCCGCTGGTCGCGCATGGCAGCCCGATGCCCGTCTATGGCGGGTTCTTCGAGGGCAGGCAGGTCAGCGTGAAACTGCCCGATGGCCAGCCGATGATGGTGACCGAGACGGTGGCGGACCTGCTGGCCTGGCTGCAGACCATCCAGCGGACCGACTGACCCGTCACAGCATGCCCGGCACCACCTGATCGGGCGGGCGATGCCCATCGGCGAAGGTCTTGATGTTCAGGATGACCTTCTCGCCCATCTCGATGCGCCCTTCCAGCGTGGCCGAACCCATGTGCGGCAGCAGCACGACATTCGGCAGGTCGCGCAGCAGCGGATTCACCTGCGCGCCATGTTCGTAGACATCGAGGCCGGCGCCCGCGATCTCGCCCGCGCGGAGGCCGCGGGCCAGCGCGTTCTCGTCGATCACCTCGCCACGCGAGGTGTTCACCACGACGGCAGAGGGTTTCAGCAGCTTCAGGCGGCGGGCGTTCAGCAGGTGGAACGTGGCGGGCGTGTGCGGGCAGTTCACGCTGATCACGTCCATCCGGGCCAGCATCTGATCCAGGCTGTCCCAATAGGTCGCCTCGAACTCGGCCTCGGTCTCGGGGCGCAGGCGCCGGCGGTTGTGGTAGTGGACCTGCATCCCGAGGGCGCGGGCGCGGCGGGCCACCGCCTGCCCGATGCGGCCCATTCCCAGGATTCCGAGGCGCCGCCCGCCGATGCGCCCGCCCAGATGCGCCATGGGAGACCAGCCCTTCCAGGCCCCCGCCTGCATCTCGGCCAGACCCTCGGGGATGCGGCGGGTGACCGACAGGATCAGCGCGATCACCATGTCGGCGGTATCCTCGGTCACCACGCCGGGGGTGTTTGACACCAGGATGCCGCGCTGCCGGGCGGTGGCCACGTCGATGTGGTCGACCCCGGCACCGTAGTTCGCGATCAGGCGCAGGCGCGGGCCGGCATGGGCCAGCAGGCCCGCGTCGATGGTGTCGGTGATCGTGGGCACCAGCACATCGGCCGTCTGCACCGCCGCCACCAGGTCCTCGCGCGGCATGGCGGTGTCGGGGTCGCGCAGCGTGACGTCGAACAGTTCGGTCAACCGGGTCTCGACCGGTTCGGGCAGGCGTCGCGTGACGACAACACTCAGACGCTGATGCGGCATGCTTCCCCCTTGCGCTGCTTCCAAACCCCGCCGGGCAATGGCACAGTGGCCGGACACGGGGCGGCGCACAAGCCCCGGCACGAGCAGACGGCAGCAGGATACGAGGCAGGCAGGACGATGCGAAGAGCGGGCTGGACGGGCGCGCCGGCGGCGGCGCTGGCGGCATGGGCGATGATCGCGGGCGCCGCTGTGGCGCAGGACGCGGCCATCACCGGAATCGAGCCGGTGGCGGCCGTGGCGGGGCCCGCGCGCGGCGCCGTGACCAACCTGCCGCTGCCGCGCTATGTGACGCTGAAGACATCCGAGGGCAACGCCCGGCGCGGCCCCGGGCTGGCGCATCGCATCGACTGGGTGTTCACGCGGGCGGGGATGCCGCTGCGGATCACCGCCGAGCATGACAACTGGCGCCGCGTCGAGGATGCCGACGGCGCGGGCGGCTGGGTGCATTATTCGCTGCTGTCGGGGTCGCGGGCGGTGATCGTGACCGAGGACATGGCGGAATTCCGCAGCGCGCCGCAGCCGCAGGCGCAGGTGGTCATGCAGGCCGAGGCCGGGGTGGTGGCGCGGCTGCTGTCCTGCCGCGACGGATGGTGCAGGCTGTCGGCCGGCGGCATGCGCGGCTGGCTGCCGGAACGGTCGATCTGGGGCGTGGTGCCGGGCGAGACGATCGACTGAACAGCGGGCTTGCCGGGATCGGCCGGGGGGACTAAGCCCGCGCTGAACTGCGGAGACCTGCCATGAACCCGACCATGCGCCTGAACCTGTCGGCTGGCGCGGCCTCGCTGAGCGTCGCGCTCGTGCTGGTGATGCTGAAGCTCTGGGCACTGTCGCAGACCGGGGCGCTGTCGATCGCGGCATCGCTGGCGGACAGCGCGATGGACCTGATGGTGTCGCTGGGCGCGATGGCGGCGATCCTTTACGCGGCGAAGCCGGCGGACGATGACCACGCCTTCGGCCATACATCGGCCGAGGATCTGGCGGCGCTCGGGCAGGCGGCGTTCGTGCTGGCCTCGGCCGGGATCATCGCCTGGGCGGGGATCGCGCGGCTGCTGGCGGATGAACCGGTGCGGCTGTCGGCCGAGGGCCCGGGGATCGCGGTGATGGTCGTGTCGGTGCTGCTGACACTGGCCCTGGTGCTGTGGCAGGGGCATGTGGCGCGGCGGACGGGGAACCGGGTGGTCGCGGCGGACCGGCTGCATTACCTGGGCGACCTCCTGCCCAATGCGGGCGCGATCCTGTCGCTGGCGGCCTCGGCCTGGTTCGGGCTGTCGTCGGTCGATGCGGTGGTGGCGGTGGGGGCGGCCGGGATGCTGGCGGTCGGGGCGCTGCGCATCGGCAAGGCCGCCTGGGATGCGCTGATGGATCGCGCAGCCGACCCGAAGGTGGTCGAGGGAATCGGCGCGATCGCCCGGACATGGCCGGGCGTCCGGGGGTTCCACGACCTGAAGACGCGGACGGCGGGCAGCCGGATTTTCGTGAACCTGCATATCGAGCTGGACGGCGAGCTGACGCTGCGCGAGGCGCACGGGATCGGTGCCGGGTTGCGCCGCGCGATCCTCGAGGCCTATCCGCAGACCGACGTGATCATCCACAAGGACGTCGCGCGGCACGGCACTGGCCGTGACGGGACATGATGCCTGCCGGGTGACTTCGACAGGGTGATGCGGTGTCCGTGTTCCGGCGGCCGGATCGGGGTCGCGCCCTGCCGGGGCACCGGGGGCCGCCCGGCCGGGAACAGGGACCGATGGGCAGAGATGGTGGAACTTGCGGGCAGCCGCGACGGTTGAGCCAGGCGCCTTGCTGCGGCACCGCCGACGCGGAGGGCAGACCTTGCCGGGAACACCCAGGGTGGAACGGGGGTAGGCGAGCGGTCGCTTGCGGCAGCGTGGGCCAATGACAGTCGTGCAGGACGTGGCTGCCGGTCGCTGTTGCTTGACAATGGGCAATTGCAGGCCTTGGGATGAACGGTACCGAATGAGCTAAGAAGACGCCGCGATGTGGGTCACAAAGGGATTGGTAGATGCGCCCTGATGAATACTGGAAGAACTTCAATCTTGGCACTGAGCTCGACATTGCCGGCCGCTTCCTCTTCAACGGCCTGCATGCGTTTCACGAAATGGAACACTTTGCCGCCGAAGAGGACGTCTTTGAGTTCCTGTATGGGGTCGCAGTCGGGATCGAGAGATTGCTGAAGATTGCGCTAATTTTGACTGAGCATGACAAAGCTCCAGATCAAAATGAGTTCGAAAAGGGACTGATCACACATAGTCACCAAGAATTAGTTCGTCGCCTAAAAGATAACCACAAGATCGACCTAGCGCCGGTGCACAATGATTTCTTAAGAATTCTCTCTAGCTTTTACAAATCTCACCGCTACGGCCGGTACAGTTTGGCATCGGTTGCTGCTCCTGCACGGGAGCGAGACGATCTTAAGCTTTTTCTCGAAAAGTACCTTCAGATCAATATCGACATCAGCGGGAGCTTCACTGTCACACGCAATGAACGCCGCCATAAGAAGTTTATTGGAAAGGTGATTTCTAAGATAGTTCTTCCGACTTTTGATATTGTCAGAAGCGAGGCATCTAGGCTCAACCTTTACACCTACGAGATCGAGTACCGGTCAAAGGCATCCAAGATATTCATGCACAAAAGCTTCGATTTCGAGACTGAAGACATCTTGCAAGTTGAACTACTCGCCTACTTTCTCTCTCAGGACGCCACAGGACCTAACGCCCGGTTCATTCGGGACCTTGTCAAGCCGCTGCCATTCGACCCGGAACTAGAAGGCGACTATCTTGCAGCACTAAGATCCGACCGACACAAGCTCTCTGTTCTCGATGAATTGGAGGTCCACTATGCGGATGTCGATGATTTCAAGGAGAGGAGCAGCATGCTGGAAGCAGCTACGTCCGACCACTTGAGCTATGGCTACGATGAACAGAACGAGGAAAGCGACGATATTCTTTAAGGCTACTGTAGGTCGCCTCAAGCATTGCCGAATTCCCGGCAGTTCCGCTTGCCGATCGTCGGCTTCGGGCTCGAAGCCGCCGTTCGCTGCATGCAATGCAACCGACCGCTTCCGGACCGGTCACGATGCTGCGGGTGCCACGCATCTGGCGCGCCGAGGGATGACCGAATGTCGCGCGCGGGCGCATGCGGGCCCCTGCCCGTCCCCGACCGGACCGCTCAGCCCATCCGCGCCGGGAACTGGCGCTCGAGCCGGCGGAACGCCAGCACGATCAGCCCGGCCACCGCCATGTAGACCACGGCGAGCAGAAGCAGCGGCTCGTAGACGATGAAGGTATCCTGCCGCACGCGGGACGAGACGGCGTAGATCTCCACCACCGTGATCGTGGCGACCAGCGGGGTGGCCTTGAGTTGCAGCACCGTCTCGCCGCCGAGCGTCGGCAGGGCCCGCTGGATGGCCTGCGGCAGCCAGATGCGCAGCAGGATCCGCCAGCGCGGAATGCCCATCGCGCGGGCGGCCTCGAGCTGGCCGCGCGGCACCGAGCGGAAGGCGCCACGCATCACCTCGCCCTCGTAGCCCGCGAAGGACAGGGTCAGCGCCAGCACCGCATAGGGCCATGCCTGGCGCAGGATCGGCCAGAGGTCGGACTGGCGGATCCAGGGATACTGCGGAAACAGCGAGCCGAGGCCGTAGTACAGCAGCCAGATCTGCAGCAGAAGCGGCGTGCCCCGGATCACCGTGCAGAACACCCGCGCCGGGGTGGCCAGATACCAGGGCCCGGCCGCCTGCGCGAGGCCGAGCGGAATGGCCAGGGCCATGCCCAGGGTGACGGTGACGAGCAGCAGCCAGATCGTGCGCCACAGCCCCTCGGCCGCAAGCGGCAGGTAGCGGGGCAGCCAGTCCCACCGCATCGAGACCGCGCACCAGATGACAAGCGCCAGGGCGAGGGCGATCATGACGATGCGATGCGGCGGCAGGGCGGCGCGCAGACCGGCCATGGCGGTGCGTCCGGTCATCGGCCCGTCCCCGACAGCTTTGGCTGGCCGCGCCGCGCCCAGGATTCGATGCGCCCGAACAGCGCGCCCGAGACCAGCGACAGCGCCAGATAAAGCAGCCCGGCCGCCATGAAGAAGGTGAAGAAGGCCTTGGTGGCGCCCGCCGCCTGGCGGGTTTCCTGCGTCAGTTCGCCAAAGCCCACGACCGCCAGCAGCGCCGTGTCCTTGGTGGCGACAAGCCACAGGTTTGCCAGCCCCGGAACGGCCCCGGCCATCACGGCAGGCAGGGCGATGCGCCGGGCCATCAGCAGCGACGGCATGCCCATGGCGCGCGCCGCCTCGATCTGGCCGCGCGGCAGGGCAAGGATCGCGCCACGCAGCACCTCGGTGTGATAGGCGCCCTGCACCACGCCCAGAACGGTGATCCCGGCGGCGACGCCGGAAATCTGGATGCGCTGATACCCCATCGACAGCAGCACCTGGTTCACCGCGTCGGTCACGGCGAAATACAGGATCAGGATCAGGACCAGTTCGGGGACCGCGCGGACGACCGTGGTATAGACCGCCAGCAGGTCGCGCGTGACGGGCCCGCCATGCAGCTTGCCCAGGGCGCCGAAGGTGCCGATCACGATGCCGAGGCCCCAGGCCCCGCCCGCGATCAGCACCGAGTGCCACAACCCGCGCAAGAGGTTGGGCCCCCAGTCGGCCAGAAGGGCCAGCGTCTGGTCCATTCCGGGGGGCCCTGCCTAGCGGCGGTCAGCCACCGTAGATCGACGAGGCGAAGTAGGGGGCCGAAACCTTGTCATAGGTGCCGTCGGCGATGATCTTGGCGATGCCGGCGTTGAACTTGGCCTTCAGGTCATCCTCGCCCTTGCGCAGGCCGACGCCCACGCCGAGACCCAGGACGACCGGGTCATCCTCCACCGCCCCCTTGGATTCGCAGCAGGCGGCACCTTCCGCCGTGGCGAGGAAGGCGTCGAGCGCGATCGAATCGGCCTGCGTCGCGTCGATGCGGCCCGCGACGAGGTCCTGGTTCGCCTCGTCCTGGGTCTGGTAGATCTTGATCTCGGCCGCGCTCGACGCGAAGTGCTTCTGCACGTAGGCCTCGTGCACCGTCGCCACCTGGACGCCGATGATCTTGCCCGCAAGGCCGGCCGCGTCGGGGGTGATCGCCTCGCCCTTCGGTGCCACGATCACGGTGGGGGTGTTGTAGTACTTGTCCGAGAAGTCGATGGTCTGCATCCGCTCCTCGGTGATCGACATCGAGGCCATGATCGCGTCGATCTGGCCTGCCGTCAGCGAGGGGATGATGCCGTCCCAGGCGACCGGCACGATTTCGCACTGCATCTCGGCCGCGGCACAGACCGCACCGATCATCTCGACCTCCCAGCCGACCCAGTTGCCGCTGGCGTCGGGGCTGGCGAAGGGCGGATAGGGTTCGGCGGCGATGCCGACCTTGACGGTCTGGGCCGCGGCGGGCGCGGCAAGGGCCGCGAAGGTGGCAAGGGCAATGAGGGTCTTCTTCATGGTCGTCTCCCGGTTGGTTGATGTCCGCCTGTCAGGCGACGGACTTGAGGAACTGTCGCAGCCTTTCCGATTTCGGGGCGCCGAACAAGGCGTCGGGCGGGCCCTCTTCCTCGATCACGCCCTGGTGAAGGAACACCACATGGCTGGCCACCTCGCGCGCGAACTTCATCTCGTGCGTGACAAGGATCATGGTCCGGCCCTCGGCGGCCAGATCGCGGATGACGCCCAGCACTTCGCCCACCAGCTCGGGGTCGAGCGCCGAGGTCGGCTCGTCGAAGAGCATGGCCGAAGGTTCGATGGCCAGCGCGCGCGCGATCGCGGCCCGCTGCTGCTGGCCGCCGGACAGATAGGCCGGATACTGGTCTTCCTTCTCGGCCAGACCCACCCGGGCCAGAAGGGCGCGGGCGCGGGCCACGGCCCGGTCGCGCGGCACCTTCAGCGTGTGGACCGGCACCTCGATCAGGTTCTGCAGCACCGTCATGTGCGACCAGAGGTTGAACTGCTGGAACACCATCCCGAGGCTGCGGCGCAGACGTTCGATCTGGCGGCGGTCGGCGGGGCTGCCATCGGGGCGCATCGCCACCTCTTCCCCGCCGATGGTGATGCGGCCGCCGGAGGGCGTTTCGAGAAAGTTGATGCAGCGCAGCATCGTAGACTTGCCCGACCCGGACCCGCCGATCACCGCGACCACGTCGCCCTGCCGCGCCGTCAGCGACACACCGCGCAGCACTTCGAGGGTGCCGAAGGATTTGCGGATCGAGTCGAGCCGGATCGCCTCGGGGCGGGCGTCGGCAAGCGGGGGGCGGACTGTGCGCGGTTCGGGCAGCATCGTCACCTTTGGCAGTTCGGGCTTGCAGTAAGCCCGCCATCGCGTAATTCTGCAAGCGTATAATAGGGTCGTGGCGGCTGGGGGGCCCTGATGACCGAGGGCAAGCCTGTCCGGCCCGGCGCAACCGGTGACCGAAAACCGTTTCGCCGCGAGGGCGAGGAAAAGCGCCGCGAGGCGCTGATCGCGGCTGCGGTCGAGCTTGTGGCCGAAGGCGGCACGCAGGCGGCAACGGTGCGCGCCGTGGCGGAGCGCGCGGGCGTGACGCCCGGGCTGATCCGGCACTATTTCCAGTCGCGCGGAGAACTGCTGCGCGCGGCCTATGCGCGGGTCATGGGCGCCATGACGCTGGTCAACCACGCGGCGGTCATCGGCCAGACCGGAGATCCGCTGGTGCAGCTGGCAGTCTTCGTCGCCGCAAGCCTGCGGCCGCCGGTGGTGGACCCGACGACAGTCGGGCTGTGGGCGGGGTTCATCCACATGGTGCAGCGCGACCAGGGCATCCGTGACACCCATATGGCGACCTATCTGGACTATCGCGACCGGTTGCAGGCGCTGATCGCGGCGCTGCCGCGCGAGGTTCCGGCCGCCCGCCTGCGCGCCGATGCCATCGCCTGCAACGCGGTGATCGACGGGCTGTGGCTGGAGGCGTCGGTCCTGCCCGAGGCCTTCGCGCCCGGCGAGATCGAGCGGATCGGGCTGACATCGGTGGGCGCCATCCTGGGGGTCGATCTGGCGGGGGCAATGCCATGAGATACGCGGCGCTGACCGACCGGCTGGCGGGCCTGGGCGGGGCGAAATGGGATCTGCACATCCGGGCCCGGGCGATGGCGGCGGCGGGCAGGCCGGTGCTGGAACTGACCATCGGCGAACCCGACGTGCCGACGCCCCCCGAGATGATCGCGGCAGCGACGGCGGCGATGGCGCAGGGGCGCACCGGCTACAGCAACGGGCGGGGCGAGGCCGGGCTGGTGCTGGCCCTGGCCGAACGCTACAGCGCGCGACGCGGCCGGGCGTTCGGGCCGGGCAACGTGATGTGCTTTCCGGGCACGCAGACCACGCTCTATGCGGTGTTGCAGGCGATGGCGGGGCCCGGCGACGAGGTGATCGCGGGCGACCCGATGTACGCCACCTACGAGGGTGTGATCGCCGCATCGGGCGCTGCGGTGGTTCCGGTGCCGCTGCGGCCCGAACGGGGATTCCGCATGGCGCCCGAGGACATCGCGGCGGCGGTGACGCCGCAGACGCGGGTGATATTCCTGAACACGCCCCACAACCCGACCGGCGCGGTGCTGCGGGCGGCCGACATCGCAGCCATCGGCGAGATTGCCGTGGCGCATGACCTGTGGATCCTCTGCGACGAGGTCTACGAGGAACTGGTGTTCGCGGGCGTGCCCTTTGCCAGCCCGCTGGACCTGCCGCACCTGGCGGAACGCACGGTCGTCGCCGCGTCGATCTCGAAATCCCATGCGGCCCCGGGGTTCCGGTCGGGCTGGTGCGTAGGCCCCGAGGAGTTCTGCACGCGGTTGCTGCCGCTGGCCGAGACGATGCTGTTCGGCAACCAGCCCTTCATCGCCGACATGACGGCGCAGGCGGTGGCGGTTCCGTCGCCGGTGGCCCCGGGCATGGCGGCGCGGTTCGCGGCGCGCGCCGGAATGATCGCGGACCGGCTGGACGGCACGGCCGGCCTGCGGGTGGTGCGGCCCGAGGCGGGGATGTTCGCGCTTGTCGACGTGCGGGCGGTCAGCGCCGGCGGCGACCGCTTTGCCCGGCGCCTGCTGGAGGAAAAGGGCGTGGCGGTGATGCCCGGCGAGAGCTTTGGCCGTTCCACGGCCGGATGGCTGCGGTTGAGCCTGACCCAGCCCGATGCGGTGACGGCAGAGGCCTGCGACCGGATCGCGGCGCTGGCCCGGGAGATGGCGCAATGACCGGGCGGACGGTGGGGCAGCGACTGGTCGAGGGGCTGGCGGCGCGCGGCGTCGACTGCGTGTTCGGCATTCCGGGGGTGCATACGATCGAGCTGTACCGGGGTCTGGCCGGGTCGGGCGTCCGGCATGTCACGGTGCGGCACGAACAGGGCGCGGCCTTTGCCGCCGACGGCTATGCGCGGGTGACCGGGCGGCCGGGGGTGGCCTTTGTCATCACCGGGCCGGGGGTCACGAACGCGCTGACCGCGATGGCACAGGCGCGCGCCGATTCGGTGCCGATGCTGGTGGTGTCGGGGGTGAACCGGCGCGACAGCCTCGGGCGCGGCCTGGGCATGCTGCACGAACTGCCCGACCAGGCCGGGATGGTGCGCAGCCTGTGCCCGACGCTGCAGGTCACCGCGCCGGACGCGCTGCACCAGACGCTCGATCAGGCCTTCGCGCTGATGCTGGGCGGCCGCCCGCAGCCCGTGCACCTGGAGGTGCCGACCGACGTGATGCCGATGCCCGCCCCGCCGGTGCCGGCCGCGCCGCCGGTGGTCCTGCCGTGGTGGCTTGCGGACCCCGGGGCGGTCGAAGCGGGCGTCGCGCGCCTGCAGTCGGCCCGGTCGCCGGTCATCCTGGCCGGCGGCGGGACGCGGCGGTCCGACGCCGCCCTGCGCCTTCTGGCCGAGCGACTGGACGCGCCGGTGGTGCAGACGACGAATGCGCGCGGGCTGCTGCATGGGCACCCGCTTTGCGTGCCCGCCTCGCCCAGCCTGAACGCGGTGCGGCGGCTGATCGCCGAGGCCGATGTCGTGCTTGCCGTGGGCACGGAACTGGGTTCGACCGATTGCGACATGTATGTGCGGGGCGGCTTTCCCGACCTGTCGGGCATGATCCGCATCGACTGCTGCCGCGAGCAGCTGGCGCGTCACCCGGCGGCGGTGCGCATTCACGGCCTGGCCGACCCGGTGCTGGCGGCGCTGTGGCGCGGGCTTTCGCCGCTGCAGGGTGATGGCACGGCGCGGGCCGCCGCCGCGCGGCAGGCGGCGCGGGCGGAACTTGACGCCTACATGCATCCGCAGCTTGCGATGGTCGAGGCGATCCGCGATGCGATGCCCGATGCGGTGATCGTGGGCGACAGCACGCAGCCCGTCTATGCCGGGAACCTGTACTACGATGCCCCCTTCCCCGGCGCCTGGTTCAACGCGGCCACCGGCTTTGGCGCGCTTGGCTATGCGCCGGGCGCGGCGGTCGGCGCGGCCATCGGGTCGGGGCGCCGCGTGGTCTGCCTGATCGGTGACGGGGGAATGCAGTTCTCGCCCGGCGAGTTGCGCACGGCGGTCGACGAGCGGCTGCCGGTGACCTTTGCCGTGTGGAACAACGCGGGCTTCCGCGAGATTGCCGAGGCGATGGCGGGCGCGGGGGCGCCCGTGATCGGCTGTCACCCCTCGCCGCTGGCGATGGAGCCCTTCGCGGCGGCCTGCGGATTGCCCTTTGCCCGGGTCGGACCGGACCCCGCCGCCCTGCGCGCGGCGCTTGGCGGTGCGGCCGGGGGGCCGCGCCTGATCGAGATCGCGGCGGGCTGAACCGGCACGTCACACGAAGATGAAGTCTGTCACATCCATGTCGTCAAGCGTGACCCCGTTGATGACGATCAGGTTGCCCCCGCGCAGCAGCCCGACCCCGCCCGATATGTCGAAGAGGTTGAGGCTGGCGAACTTCGCTTCGGGCGTGGCACCGCCGATCAGGCCCAGCTGGATCCTGTCGACGCCATTCTCGAACAGCACGATCTCGTCCGTCGCACCCGAGGAATAGTTGCCGAAGACATAGATGTCGGCGCCGGACCCCCCGCTGAGCACATCACTGCCGGGGCCGCCGTTCAGCACGTCATCGCCGGCGTTGCCGAACAGGAAATCGTCACCGGTCCCGCCGTTCAGCGTGTCGTTGCCCCCGACGCCATAGACCGTGTCATTGCCCGGCCCCGCGGCGATGAGATCATCGCCCGCCAGCCCGTCCAGATAGTCGTTGCCGTCGCCCCCGCCGATGGTGTCGCTGCCGTCGCCGCCATAGGCCACATCGTTGCCGGGCCCCGAGGCCAGGTTGTCGCGCCCGGCGCCGCCGAACAGCGTGTCGTCGTTCAGGCCGCCACTGACGAAATCGTCATCGTCGCCGCCATAAACCACGTCGTTGCCCGGCCCGCCCAGCAGCACATCATTCCCGGCGTTGCCATACAGACGATCCGATCCGTTGCCGCCGCCGATCAGGTCGTTTCCGTTCTCGCCCATCGCGAAATCGTCGCCGTCGGAGGCGGCGATGGTGTCGTTGCCGTCAAAGCCGAACAGCATGTCTGCCCCGGCATTGCCGCTGATGTAGTCGTTGCCCGTATCGCCGTCGATCAGGTCATTGCCGTCGCGGCCCTGCAGCAGATCGCTGGCGCCGCCGCCGAGGATCGTGTCGTTTCCGCTGTCGCCGACGACCGTATCGGGTGAGGTGATTGCCGCAAGGTCCAGCCCCGGCGGGAAGTCCGGGATGGTCTGCCGGTCGGGAATGGCGGAGATCGGGATTTGCCGATCCGGAGCGAGCGCTTGGGTCGTGATGGCCCGCACGTCCTGCACCTCGTCGCTCCAGAACACCCGGAACTCGTCGGGTGTTTCGATCGGCAACGCCAGGCCGCCAAGGCGGAAGAGGAAGTACACGGTTTCGCCGTCGTTCGGTCCGAAGGCCGAGAACTCCATGATCTGGGTCACGAAGCCGTCGCCCCAGACCGCTTCGAAGACGAAGGCGGACACCGCGGCGGGCTCGATCGCAAAGGACGGCTGGGTGATGAAAGGGAAGTCGTCGCCAGACAGCGTGCCCGAATCTGCGGGGACGTCGACGATCGCCGCAAAGTCGCCGATGTCCGGCCGGAGGGTATAGGTGAAGGCAAGCCCGGCGGCCGTCGTCGCGAGATCGATCCAGGCGGGAAAGACGGCCTGCACGGCGCCGGAGGCATCCTCGACCGCCGCCTGGCCCCAAAGTCGAAATGTCGGCATGCAAATACCCCTTGAAAAGACTGACCACGTACCCTGCAAGGCTAGCCGTCGTCCGGCCTGTGGCAAGCGGCATGCCGGCACCTATCCGTCCGTATAGCCTCGGCCGCGGCGGGCCTTCCATTTGATCAAAAAACCGGGGATAAAGCCGCCCGGGGGACGACCACGATGACGGGCGACATGCTGGCTGGCCTTTCGATGGCACGGATCAGGGCATTCCGGGCGGCCGAGGCCGCGCGCTTTGCCGCCGCGCGGCCGCGTTCGGCGGCGGCGCGGTCGGACGACTGGCTGGATGCCGTGCCGATGCACTGGATGCGCGACTGGCCGATGCCGTTTCCGATGGTCGTGGCGACCGCAAGGGGCGCACGGCTGACCTGCATCGACGGGCATGAGGTTGACGATTTCTGCCTGGGCGACACGGGGTCGATGTTCGGCCACTCGCCGCCCGCCGTGGCCCGGGCGCTCCGCGCCCAGGCGGGCCGGGGCCTGACCTACATGCTGCCCTCGGATCAGGCGGCCGAGGCGGGGCGGCTGCTGACCGAGGTCTGGGGAGATTTCCGCTGGCAACTGGCGATGACCGCGACCGATGCCAACCGCTTTGCCCTGCGCGTGGCGCGGGCCGTGACGGGGCGCCCCAGGGTGCTGGTGTTCAACGGCTGCTACCATGGGACGATCGACGACGCGATGGTGGCCCTGGACGAGACCGGCCGCACGGTGGCGCGGCCCGGGCTGGTGGGGCAGATACAGGACCTGTCGCGCGGGGCCGTCTGCGTCGAGTTCAACGATCTGGCGGCGGTGGAGGCGGCGCTCGCGCAGGGCGACGTCGCGGCGGTGCTGACCGAACCGGTGATGACCAATTCCTGCATGGTCCTGCCGGCCGAGGGCTTTCTTTCCAGCCTGCGTGACCTGTGCCGCGCCCATGGCACGCTGCTGATGATCGACGAGACGCATACCCAGTCGACCGGGCGGGGCGGCTATACGGCGGCGCACGGTCTGGACCCTGATATCCTGGTGGTCGGGAAATGCGTGGCCGGCGGGGTGCCGGTCGCGGTCTGGGGGCTGCGGCCGGCGGTGGCGGGGCGTCTGGCCGACTATCACGCCACGCGTCCGGCGGGACATTCCGGCATGGGCACCACGCTGGCCGCGAACCCGGTGCAGTTCGCGGCTCTGGCCGCGGCGCTGCGCGAGGTCGCGACCGCGCCCGCCCATGCGCGGATGGACCGGGGCGCGGCGCGGCTGGCCGCGGGCCTGTCCGCGGCCATCGCCCGCCACGGCCTGCCCTGGCATGTCGTGCGGGTGGGCGCGCGGGTCGAGTTCATCTGCGCGCCGGGACCGCTGCGCAACGGCACCGAGGCGGCGGCGGCGCATCAGCCACAGGTCGAGGCGGCGCTGCACCTGGGTTTGCTGAACCGGGGCTGCCTGATCGCCCCCTTCCACAACATGATGCTGGTATCGCCTGTCACGACGCGCGCCCAGATCGACCGTCTGGTCGCCGCCTTCGGCGCCGTGCTGGACGCCCTGACCGGAGAGACGCCATGACCGCCAGCCCCTCGGGTTCCACCATCGACGAGGCCGAGGCGTTCCTGGCCGCGCATCCCGAGGTCGAGGCCATAGACCTCGTGCTGCACGATGCCAACGGGATCGGCCGGGGCAAGATCATCCGGCGGCACGAACTGGCCGGATTCTACAGGAACGGGCGGCACCTGCCGATCTCGATCCTCGGGCTCGACATCTGCGGCGAGGACGTCCACGAAACCGGGCTGATCTGGGACAAGGGCGACGGCGACCTGCGGGCCTGGCCGGTGCCGGGAACCCTGAAGCCCCTGCATGGCACGACACCGGCCCGGGCCGAGGTGTTCATGTGCATGTATGACCTCGACGGGACACCGATGACATCGGACCCGCGCCACGCCCTGGCGCGGCAGGTGCAGGCGATGGCCGCCGAGGGTCTGCATCCTGCCGGGGCGTTCGAGCTGGAATTCTTCCTGCTCGCGAACGAGCGCGGTCCGGACGGGCGCGTGCAGCCTGCGCGCGACGTGCTGGACGGGCGCGCCAGCCGCAAGACCGAGGTCTATTCGGTCGATCACCTGCACGGGATGCTGCCGCTGTTCAGCGACATCTATGCCGGGGCCGCGAAGGCCGGGATCACCGCCGAGACGCTGATCTCGGAATATGCGCCGGGCCAGTACGAACTGACGCTGCACTACCGCGAGGATGTGATGCAGGCGGCGGACGACCTGATGCGGCTGAAGCGGATCGTGCGGGCGCAGGCGCGGGCGCATGGCGTGACCGCCTGCTTCATGGCCAAGCCGGTCGAGCAATATGCGGGATCGGGGATGCATTTCCACGTGTCGCTGCTGGACGGGGCCGGGCGAAACGTGTTCGTCGAGGCCGAGGAAGGCGCGTGGTCCGACACGATCCGCCATGCCATCGGCGGACTGCGGGCGACGATGGGGGAATCGATGCTGGTCTATGCCCCGCATGCGAATTCCTGGCGCCGCTTTGCCGCGCAGTCCTATGCGCCGGTGTCGCCAACCTGGGGCGTCAACAACCGGTCGGTCGCGCTGCGCATCCCGGCGGGCGACATCCGCGCGCGGCGGATCGAGCATCGCCCGGCGGGTGTCGATGCCAACCCCTACCTGGTGGCGGCCACCGTGCTGGCGGGAATCCGGAAGGGCCTGGCCGACCGCATCGACCCCGGCCCCGAGACCACCGGAAACGGCTACGACACGCCGGCCGACGCGCCCCCGATCCCGCGCGACTGGCGCGCGGCGATCGAGGCGGCACAGGGATCGGAATTCCTGAGATCGGCTCTGGGCGACGACATGCACCGCACCTTCTGCGCGATCAAGGCGGCCGAATATGCCCGCGTCGCCCGCACCATCGCGGACGTGGACTACGACCTGTACCTGCACACGGTCTGAGCAATCGCAGGCAGGGGACAGGGTCAGGCCAGGCCGCTGTCGCGGGCGATCATGGCCGCATGGGTGCGGTTCTTCGCCGCGAGCTTGCGGGTGAGCGTCTTGACGTGCAGCTTGACCGTCACCTCCTGCAGCGTGAGGTCGCGGGCGATTTCCTTGTTCGACTTGCCCGCGCAGATGCCGCGCAGCACGGTCAGTTCGCGCCCCGTCAGGCCGAAGGCCAGACCGCCCGGCGCCGCGTCGGATGTCAGCAGGCCCATCGGCAGGAAACGTTCGCCGCGTGCCATCAGCCGCACGGCGGCGACCATCGCGCGGGCCGACATCTTCTTCGGCACGAACCCCGCCGCGCCCGCCTCGAGCGCGGCCTCGGCCAGTTCCCGCGAGGTCGAGGCGGCCATCAGCGCGACGGCGGCGCCCTGCCCTTCGGTCACCGCCAGTTCCAGCCCGCGCAGGCCGTCGATCCCGGGCAGGCCCGCGTCGATCAGCGCAACGTCATGTCGGGCCGCGCGCAGCGCGGCGATCACCTCGGGCATGGCAGCGACCATCGTCACGACCTCCATGCCCTCGGCCAGCAGGAATGCTGCCACCGTTTCACGCACGAGGTCATGATCATCCGCGACGAGGATTCTCATGACCCGGAATACCCTCCTGAAATCGGTGACCGACTATTCCCGCAGCCTAACACGGCCGGGAACATTTTCCAGTTCCATCCGCATTGCGGCGCAACCTGCCGGTGTATCAGCCGCCCCAGGTGCGGCGCAGCACGTCGATCCAGTTGTCGCAGGCCAGGCGCGTGACAAGCGCGGGTCCGTAGCCATGCGCGGCAAGCGCATCGAGCAGCGCCGGCAGGCCGGTAACGTCGCCGATGCAGGCGGGAACGGTGGCCCCGTCGAAATCCGATCCGAAGCCCACGCCGCGCTCGCCCAGAATCCCCAGCAGATGGTCGAGATGGCGCAACACCGGGTCCCAGCCGGTCGCCGGGTCGCCCCGGCCGTCGGGGCGCAGGAAGACCGAGGCAAAGTTCAACCCGACGAGACCGCCGCTGTCGGCGATGACGTGCAACTGCCGGTCCGTCAGGTTGCGGGACGAGGGTGTGATCGCATGGGCATTCGAATGGCTTGCGACCAGCGGCGCCTGCGACAGGCGCGCCACATCGTCGAACCCGGCCTCGTTCAGGTGGCTGAGGTCGATCATGATGCGCAGGTCGTTGCAGGCGGCGACCAGGCGGCGGCCCGCGTCGGTCAGACCCGGCCCTTGATCGGGCGAGGCGGGAAAGGCGAAGGGCACGCCATGGCCGAAGGCCGTGGGGCGCGACCAGACCGGTCCAAGCGACCGCAACCCCATGGCATGAAAGGCATGCAGCGTGTCGAGCCCCTCGTCGATCGCCTCGGCCCCCTCCATGTGCATCACCCCGGCGACCGCCCCGGCCGCCATCGCCGCGCGGATCCCGGCGGCGCTGCGGCACAGGCGAAAGGCACCCGCGCTGTCGCGTTCCATCCCCATCAGCTGCGCGGCCATCGCCAGCGCCACGGGCTGCGCCTGAACCGGCGGCACGGCGGGCGGCAGGGGCAGCGCATAGGGCGGCGCATCCATCAGCCGCTCCAGATTGCCAAGCGCGGGATCGGCGGGCGATGGCACATAGATCGCGAACAGCCCGCCCGCAAAGCCGCCCGCCCGCATCCGCGGCAGATCCAGGTGACCGCGCCCCTCGCCCGTCAGCCACAGGCTGACCCGGTCGGGGTTGCGCCAGAGACGCAGCAGGATGTCGTTGTGGCCATCGAAGACGGGAATGGTCATGCGCAGCTTCTCCACCGGTCAGGCCGAGTGGTCGCAGCGCCGGGCCCCCGTGGCAAGGGCGGAAAGACCAAAGGGCGCGCCCGCAGGCGCGCCCCGGTGGCCGGAGGCAGGCGGATGGTTCAGGCCTCGACAACCTCGGCCTCGACCGCCCGGGTCTGGGCGCCCGCGCCTGTCGCAATCTCGATGCGGCGGGGCTTCAGCGCTTCGGGCGTCTCGCGCACGAGGTCGATGTGCAGCATCCCGTGCTCGTGCACGGCGCCGGTGACCTTGACGTGGTCAGCCAGGGCAAAGCGGCGTTCGAAGGCGCGGGTGGCAATGCCACGGTGCAGGTAGTGGCGTGCCGCTTCCTCGGCCGCCTTGCGCGCGGCGATGACCAGGGTCTGTTCCTTGACCTCGACAGCCAATTCCTCGGGCGTGAAGCCCGCGACGGCGATCGAGATGCGATAGCCGTGGTCGGCGGTCTTTTCGATGTTGTAGGGCGGATAGGTCTGGCTGGCGACATCGGTCGACAGGGCGCGATCCATCAGGTCGGCGATGCGGTCAAAGCCGACGGTGGCGCGGTAGAGGGGCGAAAAATCGAGCGAACGCATGGTGTCATCCTTCGTGAAGCGATGCGGTTTGCCCTCCCCCAGGGGGCCGGGCGGTTCCGCCGGGCCCCGTTCGGGCACCCGGCACGGGTTAGGTGGGAAGCGGTCCGGGGCGCGTCAAGACCCCTGCGGCGCGGATCAGGGCGCAGCCGGGACCCGCGGTTTGAGGAAGCGCGCCCCGGTGTCGCGGCTGGCGTCGCCTGCCCCCAGCCGGCGCGCCTGCGGCACCGAAGCCGGCGTTGCCGGGGCGGCGGCGACACCGGGGCGCAGCGTGCGGTTGGCGGCCAGCATCGGCTTCAGGATCGCCACGGCGGCGGGCAGGTCGGGCCCCCAGGCCAGCCGGTCGGGCCCGCCCGCCTCGGCCCCGGCCGAGATGATCGAGACGATGCGCATCCTGCCGGACCCGGCCTCGGGCGTCCGCTGGAACACCGGCGCGCCCGACGAGCCGAAGGTCACGTCGCAGTCGAATGCCATCAGCCCCGGTTCCCGCCCCTGCACCCGGCAGACACGCTCGCGCGACATCACCTCGGACCGACCCCGCGCATAGGACAGCACCGACACCTCGTCACCCGGCGCGGGCGTGTCGATGCGGAAGGGCGACGCGATGGCGGTCGAGATCGGCTGATCCAGCCGCATGAGCGCGATGTCGTGGCGGATGCTGTTGGTATCGGGGCGTTCGTTCGGCACATAGCCGGGAAGGGCCGCGGCCGCCACCACGCGGGCCTGCGCAAGCGCCGTGCCGTTGGTCAGGGCGGCGCGGAAGGTGATGCTGGCGGGATCGCGCGGGCGGCCGGCATCGAACAGGCAATGCGCCGCGGTCAGCACGAGGTCGGGCGCGATCAGCGCGCCGGTGCAGAACGCCCCCTGCATGCCCGGGGCGGGCGCCATGTCGACACGGCCGACGGCCTCCCAACCGCGCAGGGCGTCGCGGGTGTCGAGCGCGCGCGCCCCGCCCGATTGTGCATGGGCGGCGGGGGCAAGAAGGATCAGGGCGAGGGCTGCAAGCGTGCGGAACATGGGATGCCTCAGGGTCGGGTGATGCCGAGACGGCCGGGAAGTTCGTGGGATGCGCGGGCCGCGCCACCGCGCAGGACGCGCGGCGGGTCGCGCCCGGCGGCAAGCGCGCGCAGGTCCGTCAGGGTGCGGCGCAGCGGCAGGGTTTCGACATGGGCGCCATGCCGCGCCCCGCCCCGCGGCAGGACATGCACCATCATATAGTCGCGCCCCGTCGCGGCGGCGCGCAGCCCGACAGGCCGCGCGGCAACCGGATCGACCGGAGCCGCCAGAACCAGCAGCGCCGCGTCCACATCCTGCCCGTCACGAAACCGCACCGCGGCGTCGAAGGCGGGATGCAGGATCAGCCTTGCGCCCCGTGTCGCCCCGGTGCCTGCACCGGGACGGAAGGCCAGGCGCGTGGCCTCGGCCGGGCCGCCGAACGGGCCACGCAGGCAGGCGGCCTGCGCCAGTACCTGATCGGGCGCGACAAGGACGCCCGTGCAGGGGCCCCAGGGTCCGCCAAGGATTTGCCCCACCGATGCCGGAACAGGCCGGTCCGCCGCCACCGGGACGGGCGCAAGCGCCAGGCACAAAGCCAGGGCCCGCGCCGGGTTCACCGGTCGACCCTGACGAACTTGGCGTCGGGGGCCTTGCCGCTGCGGCGCTTCGTGGCGATCTGCGGCAGCGCGCGTGCCAGGTCGGACGGCGTGGTGGCGGCCGCGAGATTGCGGCGGCATTCGGATTCGCCCATCTGCCCGCCCGCAGCGATGTTGCGGCAGATGTCGGACATCATGCGCAGCACATCGTCCGGGGAGGGTGCCCCGCCCGGCGGCATCCCGACCATGCCCTGCGGCACGCCGGCCGTTCCCTGCGCCTGGGCAAGCGCGCGCAGCACCCCCGCGTATCCGTCGCCCACCGGCGTTCCCGGCATCGCCCGGGTCGCAGGGGCAGCCGCGAACGGGGTCGGGGCCGCCCCCCCGGACAGCCGGGGCAGCCACAGCGGGGCCGTCATCATCACCAGCCCCAGGGTCAGCCCGATTGCAGCCATGCCGCGCATCTTTTTCCCGCTCCGATCAAGAGGTGATGAACACGGAAGGCATCCGGAACCGCGCGGCGGTCATGGCGCCACCTGCACGCGTTTCGCATCCGGTTGCCCGATCACGGGGCCGCGGTTTCCGTCGGCCGCGGTCTCGAAACGGAGAGGTGCCGCATCGGCGTTCTGCCGCGGGAAGCGCCGGTGCTCCGGCATGACCTGCGCCATGCAGGCGGCACCGGAGGTATGGCCAAGCGTTCCTGCGGTGACCGCCCGGCACAGGATCGACACGTCGTGTGCGACGGGGGCCAGCGCCGCGCGGGGCAGACGCCCCGGGGGGGTGGCGGAAGGCATGCCGGTGCCGCCGAAGAACGCCCACACCAATTGCAGCACCGCTTCGATAGGCGACGGCGCCTGCGCCACGACCTTGCCGCCGGGCATCCGCGCCTGCGCGGCGCCGGAACCCCGCATACCCGGATCGACCTGCGGCAGCCAGAACGGCGATGTGACCATCCCGAAACCCGCCACCATGGCAAGGACCGACAGGATGCGCATCAGAAGCCCCTCATGGTTTCAGGAACTTGGCTGTTTCCTTGGCCGATCCCGCGGCACCGCTCGCCGCGGCGCCGGGCCGCTGGAAGGTGGCACTGACCTGGTGCAACTCGGTCAGCAAGGCATCGAGCGGCGCATCGAGCGTCGTCCCGAGCGCAACCTGGCGGCCCTCGTAGTCCGCCTTGGCCGACACGACCGAGACCATGCGCGCCACGCCGTCGCGAATGGCAAAGATCGGCGCGCCGGACGATCCGAAATCGACGTCGCAGGACAGCACCAGAACGCCGGTCTGTCGAGCGAGGACGTGGCACACCTCCTGCAGCGCGGGGGCCTCGGACCGGTCCTGCGCATAGCTGACCACACCGACCTCGTCGCCCCGGGCGGGGCGGGCATCGGTGTCGAACGGCAGGATCGACGGCAGGCGGATCGGTTGGTCCAGTTCGATCACCGCAAGGTCAAAGGCCACGCGGCCCAGCTTCTCGTGTCCGCCATAGACGTATTCGGGATGCGCCACCGCGTGCTTGACCCCGCGATAGGCGGCCGCGCGTCCGTTGCGCCATCCGGCGCGAAACTCGATCTGGCCGGGTGCGATGCGGGCGCCGGTATCCTTGTCGAACAGGCAGTGCGCCGCGGTCAGCACCAGATGCGGCGCGATCAGCGCGCCGGTGCAGAACCCCCGGCGGCCAAGGTCCAGCCGTCCGACGGCATCCCAGCCACGGATGTCGTTGCCGGTGTCCAGCCGCTTCAGGGGTCCGTTCTGGGCCGCCGCCGCACCAAGTGTCAGCACAAGGGCAAGCACGGCAGACAGGGTGCGGGCGACGAAAGGCATGGCTTCTCCGGTGTTCACGCGCCGGTTACCGCCTTGCTGCGGCGAAATTAAGGCTGTTCGCGCAGAGATTGAACGGGCCGGCCGGGCAAAGGGTCATTCGCCGCGCAGGGCGCGCGGCACCGGGCCGCCGGTCGCCCAGTCGAGCAGTTCGACCGTGTGGACCACCGGCACCTCGGTTCCCGAACCGATCTGCATCATGCAGCCGATGTTGCCCGCGGCGATCACCTGCGGCGCCCGGGCCTCGAGCGTCGCCACCTTGCGGGCCTTCAGCTGGGCGGAAATCTGCGGCTGCAACAGGTTGTAGGTGCCCGCAGAACCGCAGCACAGGTGGCTGTCGGCAGGTTCGGTCACCTCGAACCCGGCGCGTTTCAGCAGGTCCTTGGGCAGGGACTTGATCTGCTGGCCGTGCTGCAGCGAGCAGGCCGCGTGATAGGCCACGCGCATGCCCCGCGGCGCAGCCTGCGGCAGGCCAAGGCGGGTGACGATCTCGGACACATCCACCGCCAGATGGGCCACCTCGGCCGCCTGTGCCGCGAGCGGATCGTTGCGGAACATGTGGCCATAGTCCTTGACGGTGGTGCCGCAGCCCGAGGTGTTGATGACGATCGCGTCAAGCCCGCCCCCGGCCTTTTCCGCCAGGAAGGCCCGGATGTTGGCGGCCGCGCTCGCGTGCGACAGGTCCTCCTTGCCCATGTGGTGGGTCAGTGCGCCGCAACAACCTGCGCCGCGCGCGATCACCACCTCAGCGCCGAGCCGGGTCAAGAGCCGGATGGTCGCGTCGTTGATGTCGGTGTTCAGCGCCCGCTGCGCGCAGCCGGTCATCAGCGCCACGCGCATCCGGCGCGCCCCCGCCGCCGGAAAGACCTGCGGATCGTCGTTGCGGCTGACCGGCGGAATCGGCACGGACGCCATGTCGAGCATGGCGCGCAGGCGCGCATCGGGAACCAGCCGGCGGAACGGCCGCGCGATCTTGGCCCCCAGCATCGCCAGGCGGAACCTGGTGGGATAGGGAATGATCCGCGCCAGCACCGCGCGCAGCATCCGGTCCATGAAGGGGCGGCGGTGGGTGCGTTCGATGTAGCTGCGCGCATGATCCACGAGATGCATGTAATGCACCCCCGAAGGGCAGGTCGTCATGCAGGCCAGGCAGGACAGGCAGCGGTCGATGTGGCGCACCGTCCTTTCGTCGGCGGGCCGCCCGCTTTCCAGCATGTCCTTGATCAGGTAGATGCGGCCGCGCGGGCTGTCCAGTTCGTCACCCAGCACCTGATAGGTCGGGCAGGTCGCGGTGCAGAACCCGCAATGGACGCAGCTGCGCAGGATCTCGTTCGCGCGGGCGGTCCCGGGATCGCGCAGCTGCTCGGGCGTGAAGGTGGTCTGCATCAGGACAATCCCAGGTAAACGGCGGTGGTGATCACGGCCCCCAGCAGGCAGAGCGTCACGACAAGCGGATAGGGCACCACGGCCCCGCCCGGCAGGCGGACCAGGCGCAGCGCCTGCACGAAACCGCCAAGCGCCACCGCGCCGCCGAACAGCCAGCGCAGCAGCGTCCCGAAGCCCGCGCCATCCTCGGGCGCCACCAGCGGGGCGAGGATCGCGACCGCCAGCGCCGCCACGCCCACGCCGACCAGCGCCGGACGACCCGCAGGCAGCATCACCAGCGACAGGAACGTGACGACCGGCAGCACAAGGAAGACGACGACGGCCGCCATCACGCGGCACCCGCGAACAGGCCGCGCGGATCGAACTGGCGGCGCAGACCCGCAACAAGGGCACCGACAGCAGGCTGCTCGGGATGCAGGGCCGGCACGTCGTCCATCCCCGGGGCCGCGCGCACCAGCGTCGCATGGCCCCCGAGCGGCGCCACCGCACCGCGCACCGCGGCCGCCCCGCCGTCACCCGTGCCCGGCATCAGCAGCCAGATCAGGCCCCCGCCCCAGTCCAGCAATGCCGGAACATCCGCCCCTTTGCGCAGACCCGCCAGAAACCCGGGTGCATCCGAGGGTTTGAGGTGGACGCGCCAGACCGCCCCCGTCACCCCTGCGAAGGGCAGCACGTCGCGCACCTCGCGCCACATCCTGGCCGAGGCATCGCCGGTCACGGTTTCCCACCCCGGCCCGAGCAGGGCCAGCAGCGCCCCGCCGCGATACCCGACCGACCCCGCCAACCCCTCGATCCGGATCCGCGTCTCGGCGCTGCCCGCGTCCAGATGCGCGGCACCCGTCACCTCGAAGGGCGAGGACAGTGCCCTTGCAAGGGCCGCCACCGCAGCCTGCACCGGCAAGCCGCGCGCCACCAGCGTGGCCTGCGTCTCGGGCGCCGGCAGCACCTTGAGCGCCACCTCGGTCAGCACCCCAAGCATCCCGCGCGACCCCGCCATCAGGCGCGCAAGGTCATAGCCTGTGACGTTCTTCATCACCCTGCCGCCGTTCTTGATCACCGATCCGCGCCCGTCGACAAAACGCACGCCCAGCAGGAAATCGCGCGCGGCCCCGGCCTGCACGCGGCGGGGGCCGCTGGCATTGGCCGCGATCACGCCGCCCACCGTCGATTGCCCGGCGGTACCCAGAAGCGCCCGCATGTCCGGCACCTCGAACGCCAGCCGCTGCCCCTCGCCACCCAGGATCATCTCGAGGTCGGCAACCGGCGTGCCCGCCCGCGCCACCAGCGTCAGCGCACCGGGTTCATAGAGCACAAGACCGGTGATTCCACCCGTCTCCAGCACCTCGCCCGATGCCGCCGCGCTGCGCGTGCTACCGCCGCGCACCGCAAGGGGGCCGTTCGCGCCGCGCAGGATTTCCGCCAGCTCTGTCTCATCCGATGGCCGCATCCCCTGCCCCTTCATCTTGGTCCGCGCATCCGCCGGTCCGCCATGCCGCACCGCGTCAGGCAGCGCGGCGCGTCGCGCTGACATGCAGGGGAAACACCTTGGCCGGGTTCAGCAGCCATTTCGGATCGAACACGTCCTTCACCCGCATCTGCGCCTCCAGATCCTCGGGGGCGAACTGCACCGTCATCAGGTCGCGCTTCTCGATCCCGACGCCGTGTTCACCGGTCAGGCAGCCCCCGACCTCGACGCAAAGCGTCAGGATCGCCGCACCGAATGCCTCGCATTTCTCCAGATCGCCGGGCTTGTTGGCGTCGAACAGGATCAGCGGATGCATGTTGCCGTCACCCGCGTGGAACACGTTGGCGACATCCAGCCCGAAATCGCGGCTCATCTCGCCGATGCGGCGCAGCACCAGCGGCAGGGCCGAGACCGGGATCGTGCCGTCAAGGCACATGTAGTCATTGATCTGCCCCATCGCGCCGAACGCCGACTTGCGCCCGAGCCAGATCTTCTTCGACTCGTCCTCGCTGGTGCTTTCGCGCAGGGCGACCGGATCGTGGCGGCGGGCGATGGCCAGGATGCGCGACAGCTGTTCGTCGATCTCGGCGGCGCTGCCCTCGACCTCGACGATCAGCAACGCCTCGCAATCGGGGTATCCGGCATGGGCGAAATCCTCGCAGGCGCGGATGCAGGGGCGATCCATGAACTCGATGGCCACGGGCAGGATGCCCGCCCGGATGATGTCGGCCACGCAGGCGCCCGCCACCTCGTTGGACTCAAAGCCCATCAGCACCGGCCGCGCGCCCTCGGGCCTGGGCAGGATGCGCAGGACCGCCTCGGTCACGACGCCAAGCTGCCCCTCCGACCCGCAGACCACGCCCAGCAGGTCAAGCCCCGGCGCGTCCATCCAGGGACCGCCCAGATCGATCACCGTGCCATCCATCAGCACCATGCGGACGCCCAGCAGGTTGTTGGTGGTGACCCCGTATTTCAGGCAATGCGCGCCGCCCGAGTTCATCGCGATGTTGCCCGCGATGGCGCAGGCAAGCTGGCTGGAGGGGTCGGGGGCGTAGAAGAAGCCGTCGGCCTCGACCGCGCCGGTCACGCTGAGGTTCGTGCGCCCCGACTGGACGCGCACGAAGCGGTTGTCATAGTCGGTTTCCAGCACCGCATTCATCCGCGCAACCCCGAGGATCACGCTGTCGCCGGTGGGCATGGCACCGCCCGCAAGGCTGGTGCCCGACCCGCGCGGCACCACCGGCACGCCCTGCGCGTGGCAGAACCGCAGCACCGCCGCCACCTCCTCGGTCGTGCGCGGCAGCACGGCGGCAAGCGGCGGGCAGCGGTAGGCGGTCAGCGCATCGCATTCATAGGCCCGCAGCTCATGCAGGTCGGCGATCACGGCATCGGCGGGCAAGATGGACATAAGCCCCTGAATGATCAGGGTTCTGTTGGCCATGACGCGGGCGTCGGCGGGGGGTAGTTCCATGGCGTCGCCTCCGGACCCAGTATTGGTAAGAAAATATAACCAATTTGGCGCTTCTGGCAAGCGCCATTCTGCGGCATGGATATCGCATGTTCCCGCCGATGTCCTTCCTGTCGCAGATCACCCTTGCCGAGGCGCTGGCGTCTGGCTGGATCGTGCTGGCCTGGGCGGGGATGGGGTGGCTGGTCGAGCATCCGCCGCGGCGGCGGCCGTCGGTGGCGCGGATGATGGAGGGGTATCGGCGGGCCTGGATGCGCGAGTTCGTGACGCGCAGCCCGCGCATCTTCGATGCCAACATCATCGACAGCCTGCGGCAGGGCACGGCCTTCTTTGCCTCGGCCTGCCTGATCGCGCTTGGCGGCGGGGTCGCGCTGATCGGCAACGCCGACCGGCTGGAGACGGTGGCGGCCGACCTGACCTTGCCCGTGACCGGCATTCCGGTCGAGGCGCGGCTTGCCCTGGTGCTGCTGTTCCTGGCGGATGCACTGCTGAAATTCCTGTGGGCGAACAGGCTGTTCGGCTATTGCGCGATCCTGATGGCGGCGGTTCCGAACGACCCCTCGGACCCCCGCGCGCTGCCTGGGGCGGCGCAGGCGGCCGAAGTCAACATCACCGCCGCACGCAGTTTCAACCGGGGGCTGCGGTCGATCTATTTCGCGCTTGCGGCCCTTGCGGGGCTGGCGGGACCGGCGGCGATGGCGGTGGCCACCACGGCGGCACTGGCGATCCTGGCGCGTCGGGAATTTGCATCGGCGTCGCGCCGGGCGATCGCGGCGGGCATCCGGGACTGACGGGAAACCGCGTCGGTTTCCCGTCCCGCAGGCGTCGGTTTCGCGTATGGCATCCGTCCCGACAGACCGTACGCATGCAACGGGCGCGGCGCAAAGGGATAGTCCGCCCGCGCAGGATCAATCCCCAGTTGAGAATCGCGCCGACCCCCGGCAGGCTTGACCAGGGCCCGCCATTTTCGGGCCGCCGCATTTCACGGAAGCACAGATCACCCGAGGGATTCCCGCCATGACATTCGACATCCGCGACGACCACCTTGTCCCCCTGACATCGGGCCATGCCGTCCATCCGGGCTGGACCGCCGAGACCGGCCACCGGCCCATGGGCGTGACCTGGCACTGGACGGCGATCGCCCGGCTTGACCGGACGCGCGACGTGCTGGGCGGGCACAATACACGGGAATCGAAGGTTTCGGCGCATTACGGGGTGGGCCAGAGCTTTGCCGAAGGGGTGGACCGCTATGTCAGGCTGGAGAACCGGTCGTGGCACGCGCAGAAGAACCAGAAACTGCGGTGGGACGGCAAGGCCAGCCTGCGCAAGACCTCGGGCATCGCCGCCTGCATCGGGGTCGAGACCTGCCACATCGGCTATGCCCGCCCGGGGCATCCGGCCGGCCCCGACTGGATCGAGGCGGTCGATACCAATTCGTCGTGGACCATGAAGATCGCGCCATGGGGCGAGGAGCAGATCGCGATGATGATCGCGGTCGGGCAGGAGATCGTCGCGCGCTGGCCGCATATCCGGCCGGAGGATCACCACGGCCACCACGACATCTGCCCCGGCTACAAGCAGGACGTGGCCGGGTTTCCCTTTGCCCGGGTGCTGCGCGGCATCTATGGCGACGACACGATCCGCGATGTCTGGACACCGCTGTGGACGACGCGGGCGCGGCAGCGGGTGCTGATCGCGCTGGGTCATGACCTGGGCACATGGAAGGATGACGGCCACTGGGGCAACTTCAGCCAGCGCGCGCTGGAGCGGTTCCAGCGCGCCACCGGGCAGGTGCCGATCCCCTACTGGACGAGCTTCACGAACCGCGCCGCCGATGCGGCGCTGGCAGAGCGCGGGATGGACCTGGCGACCGTGGCGGCGACCCCGGCCTGAGCGGCCCGCCGGTCAGCCGAGTGCCGCGGCCACGGCGCGGGCCACATCCTCGCCCGACAGGCGGGCGCCTGCGGCGGTCTGGGTCAGCCCCTGCGGGGCCAGCGCCTCGCCCGCGAACCAGATGCGGTTCGCGACGGGTGCGGCCAGCGCGGCCCGGGCGCCGGACCGGCCCGGCCGGGCCGCCGCATAGGCGCCGCGCACCCGGGGTTCGGCCGCCCAGTTGGTCATCGCGCCATGGTCGATGGCGCGGCGCGCGCGCGATCCGAAGATGTCGGCCAGCCGGTCGGCCGCGAAATCGACCGCCGCCGCGACGCCTGCCGCCTCGATCTCCCAGGCGAAATCGCCGCCGACGAAACCCACCATCAGGTCAAGGTCGAAGGGAAAGCACAGGAAGAACAGATCGTGCCGGGCGTGACGCTCGATCAGGAAATCGTCGAAGGGCGCCAGACCGAACCGGTCGCCCCGCACCAGCAGCGGGATCTTGGTCAGCAGGCCCATCGGCAGGTCGAACACCGCCTCCTGGTGCGGCAGCGGCAGGGCCGGGGAAAAGGCGATGTCCTCGAAGGCCAGCACGCCGGTCGAGACGGTGACGATGACGGCGCGGGCGCGCAGGCTGCCGCGCGGGCCTTCCAGCTCGACCCCCGGCCCGTCCCAGCGGATCCTGCGCACCGGGCAGTTGAGCGACACCGGCACATCCGACCCCCAGCGATGGATCAGCGCGCCGAAACCCTCGCGGGTGAAGTAGTTGGGGTCGAGATCGGCGGCCGCGGCATAGTCTGCGGCGGAAATCTCGTCGGGGTCCATGCCATAGTCCATCGGGCCCGCGAAGGTCGCGTTGGCCCGCAGGCAGTGGCAGTCGGCGATCACGTCGCCCAGCCGGTCGCCGGGCACGCCCTGCGCCAGACAGTCGGCCAGCGCGGCCTCGGCCGCGCGGGTGCGGGCGAATTCCTCGGCCGTGGCCCGGCGGGCGCCGAAATACAGGTGATCAAGGCCCATGTCGTGATGATAGAGCGTCCAGCCGGCCGCCTGCGCCTCGGGGAAGAAGGGGTTGCGGTCGGCGGCGTGAAGCCAGGCGCAGCCGATGTCGAAGGGGATGCCGAAGTCGCGGTCATGCGTCCAGGCGCGGCCGCCGATGCGGGGCATCGCCTCCCACACCGCGAAGGTCAGGCCCCGGTCGCGCAGCGCCTTGGCGGCGGCAAGCCCCGCGCAGCCCGCGCCCACGATGGCGACATCGACTTCCTGCATGGCCCCCTCCACCCTGTCCCGGGGTCAGGATGCGGTAAGGCGGGCGTGGCGGCAAGCGTCGGGATCAGGTGCGGGGGGCGCCGCGCCCCTCGCGCAGCCAGGCGCCCACGGCCAGCAGGGCAGCCAGCAGCAGCCAGGCCCAGGGCGGCAGCACCTCGTTCACGCGGATGTCCTGGGTCTGGTAGGCACCGCGCGGGGTCAGCGCGATCCAGCCGCGCCCTGCGGCGGCGCGCCCCTCGCCCACGCGGCGAAGGTCGGGCTGACCGTCGGACAGCGCCAGGATGCCGCCCCGCAACGGCGCCACGAGCGGCGCGAGCCGGTCACCCGAGGCGATCGTCTCCTCGAACTCGCGCGGGGCGGCGGGGCCCAGTGCCATCACCGCGGTCAGATCGCCCTGCGCCATGCGGTAGAGCCCGATCTCGGGCGCGTCCCATTGCGCGGCATAGCGGCCCGGGCCGGTTTCGGGCATGTCGAGCACGGTTTCGGTGCCGTCGGGCGCGGTGATCGTCACCGGCCCCGGATCCTCGCCCACGGTGCGGCGCGTCACGGTCAGGCGCTGCCCCTCGGCGGTGGCAACCAGCGCCTCTTCCTCGAGGTCGGGTTCCTTCATCATCCAGTGGGCCAGGCGGCGCAGCAGTTCGAGCTGCGGGCCGCCGCCCTCGTAGCCGCGCCCCCAGAGCCACATGTGATCCGAGGCCATGACCGCCACGCGCCCCTCGCCCACGCGGTCGAGCACCAGGAGCGGCCGGTCGCCCGCGCCCGTCATCACCACCTGCCCCGACCGGGGCGTCACCTCGATGGTGCGGAACCAGCGGCCCCAGCCGCCCTCGGGCGCCAGCCGTTCCAGGCCCTCGGTCACCGGATGGCGATGGCCGAGGTCGGTCAGCAGGGGGCGGAAGCCCTGGTCGATCACGCGCGAGGTGGCATCGACCGGCAGGATGTCGACGAGGGGCGAGCGCCACAGGCTGTCCACCGCGCCGAACTCGGGGCCCGCCGCCACCAGCACGGTGCCGCCCCGGCGCACGTAGTCGCGCACGTTTTCCAGATAGCTGTTGGGCAGGATGCCGCGCAGGCGGTAGCGGTCGAAGATGATCAGGTCGAACTCGTCGATCTTCTCGACGAACAGCTCGCGCGTGGGGAAGGCGATCAGCGACAGTTCCGAGACCGGGATGCCATCCTGCTTTTCCGGCGGGCGCAGGATGGTGAAATGCACCAGATCGACCGAAGGATCGGATTTCAGCAGGTTGCGCCAGACCCGTTCGCCGGCGTGGGGTTCGCCCGAGACCAGCAGCACGCGCAGCCGGTCGCGCACGCCGTTGATCTGGACGACGGCGGCGTTGTTGCGGTCGGTGATCTCGCCCGGCGTGGTCTCGACCGAGAACTGCAGCACGTTCATGCCGCCGTGGGGCAGCGTGACGGGAAGCTCCAGATCCTCGCCCACCGGCACCGAATAGACCTGCGGCTCTCCCCCGTCGATGGCGATGGACAGCGCGGCAAACCCCGCCGCCTCCGGCGGGACGGCGCCCTGGTCCTCGACCCGAAGGGTCAGGATGACGGGTTCGTTCAGGATGGCGAAGGCAGGCGCGTTGCGCACGA
Organism: Paracoccaceae bacterium; assembly: GCA_019454225.1. NCBI lineage: Bacteria > Pseudomonadati > Pseudomonadota > Alphaproteobacteria > Rhodobacterales > Paracoccaceae > Paracoccaceae bacterium. Next base: position 3,286,093 of record CP075370.1, read on the forward strand.
TCAGGCGGCGGTCCCAGTCATCCGGGGCGCCGGTCAGCAGTACATGCAGCGGCGCCGGAAGCGCCGGGGCCGCGGGCAGATCATGCACCTGCCCGTCGGTGATCAGGATGGCGCCCGCGATGCGCGCGCGGGGTTCCTCGGCCATCGCCTCGGCCAGCGCCGACATCGCCTGCGTGCCCGCATCGCCATCGCCGTCGCCCACCCGGATCACCCGCAGGTCGGTGTTGCCCAGCGCCGCCACCTGCGCCGTCAGGCGGGCCAGCGCGGCCTCGGCCTGGGCCGGGCGGCCCGCGATGCGCTGGCTGGCGCTTTCGTCGACCACGGCGATGACGATGTCGGACAGCGGCGTGCGGTCTTCCTGTTGCAGCGTGGGGTTGGCGAGGGCGGCCAGCAGCGCGACGGCCGCCAGCCCGCGCAGCCACCAGCCCGACAGGCCGCGCCACAGGGCGACCCCGACCAGAAGCGCCGCCAGCACGGCCAGCAGCGCCAGCAGCGGCAGCGGCACAAGGGGCGACAGGATCAGGGTTCCGGTCACTGGCCCAGCCTTTCCAGAAGCGCGGGCACATGGACCTGGTCGGATTTGTAGTTGCCGGTCAGCACATGCATGATCAGGTTGATGCCGAAGCGCACCGCGGTCTCGCGCTGCCGCTCGCCCGCAAAGCCGCGCCCCACCGGGAACATCGCGGCGCCCCGGTCATCCACTGCCCAGGCCGCCGCCCAGTCGTTGCCGCCCAGAACCACCGGGGTCACCCCGTCGTTCAGGTTGCGGAAGGGCATGCCCTCGGCCGCCGCGGCATCGGCGGGCGCGGCCTCGACCCAGAGGGCGGGCGAGGTGTGGCGCCCGGGGAAATCCTGAAGCAGGTAGAAGGTGCGGGTCAGGACATGATCCTCGGGCAGAAGTTCCAGCGGCGGGATGTCGAGAGGGGCGGCGATGGCCTGCAGGCGCCGCGCCTCGGGCGTGGTGCCCGAACCCGAGATGTCGCCGTCGCGCGTGTCGAACAGGATCATCCCGCCGGTCCGCAGGTAGCGGTTCAGCTTCGCATAGGCCGCACCCGAGGGGGCGGCAAGATCGGCGGTCACGGGCCAGTAGATGAAGGGGAAGAAGGCCAGTTCGTCGGTCTCGATGTTCACCGCGATCGGCGCCTCGGGCTCGATGGTGGTGCGTTCGTAAAGCCGCAGGCCAAGGCCGCGCAACCCGGCCTCGGACACGCGGTCGACCTGGGCGTTGCCGGTCACGACATAGGCCAGGCGCACGGCGGTCGTGGCCTCGATGGCGGCCAGATCGGCGGCGGGGTCGGTATCCTGCGCCCGGGCGGGCGGGGCGATGGCCAGCGCCAGCAGGATCACCGCCGTGCCCCCCAGCCCGCGCCCCAGCCGCCCCGACACCGCCAGCGCCGCCAGCACGTCGAGCATCAGAAGCACCAGCCCCGCCGACAGGAGCAGCCCCTTCAACGAACGCTCGGGCGTCATCTCCAACCCCTCGCGGGCGACGCCGGCGGGCCAGACGGCGGCGGACAGCGCGGCGTCGGGGCCGATCACGTTCAGCGCGATGCGCCGGTCGTCCCCGGCGTAAAGCCCGGGCGGCAGCGCCATGCTGGGCCCGGCGGACATGGCCGCCGCCAGATCCTCGCCCGGAACGCCGGGCCGGTCGCCCGCATCGCCCAGGGCACCGCGCGCGTCGAGCAGGACCTGCGGCGCCCAGACCTGCCCGGCAAGGTCGCCCGCCTCGGGCGCCACGGGCCGGGTGGATACCGCCAGCCGTTCCAGCATCTGCACGAAAAGGCCCGACAGCGGCAGGCTGGACCATTCGGCATTGGCCGTCACATGGAACAGCACCACCTGCCCCTGCCCCACCTGCTTGCGCGTCACCAGCGGCGTGCCGTCGGCCAGGGCCGCGATGGTGCGGTCGGCAAGCTGCGGGTCGGGCTGGGCCAGCACCTGCGCCGTCACCTGCACATCGCCCGGCAGCGGCAAGCCGAAGAAGGCCGTGCCGTCGCGGAACGGCGCGAGCGCCTTGGGTTCGCCCCAGCTCATCGCGCCGCCGACGGTGCGTCCGCCCTCGCGCAGGCGAACCGGCATCAGCGGGTCCTCGGACGAGCGGCTGACATCGCTGGCGGCAAGGCGCGGCCCGGCAAAGCGCAGCAGAAGGCCGCCCTTGTCCAGCCAGTCGAGCATGGCATCCTGTTCGGCCTGGGCCAGGCGCGCCACATCGGCCAGCACGATCACGTCGGGGCTGGCAAGGATCACGTCGCCCAGCGTGCCGTCGATCAGTTCGGCGACCGGTTCCAGCGCCTGCCGCAGGTAATGCGTGGGCGAGAGGAGTTGCAGCCCCTCGGCATCCCCGGCCTGCCCCGAGATCAGCGCGACCTTCCGGCGCTTCAGGCTGTCGTCGGTCAGGCTGACCGCCGCGGCCGACCGGATGCCCGCCAGTTCGAAACGGGTCAGGCGGTTGCGGATCTCGGGCGGCAAGGACAGCGCAAGATCGGCGGTGGATTCGCCCGGGGCAAAGACGATGGGCGCACGGGCCAGTTCGCGCTCGATCCCCGCCGGGTCGGGACCACGGGCCGAGAGTTCGACCTGCACGGGTTCCGGGGTGGCCGGGTGGCGCAGTGCGGTGACCTGCACCGCGCCGTCGGCAAAGGTGGCGGGCCGCAGGCCCAGCGTCACCCGGGGGCTTTCGAACACGGTCACCTGACCGCGCGCCTGCAGCGCCGACAGGAGCGTGTCGCGCCCCGCGTGCGACAGGCCGTCGGACAGCCAGAAGGTCGCGAAGTCGCCCTGCGGCAGGGCCTCGGCCCAGGCGGCGAAATCGGGCGCCCAGGCGCGGGGTTCGACGGCAGCAAGGCGCGGCGCCCAGGCGGCGGCGCCCTGGAAGGCGGGGGCAGCGGGCGCGTCGGTCAGTTGCACGACCGCGACCGGCCGGCCGTCGCGCCCGGCTTCCTCGACCAGTTGTGCCAGGCGCTCGGCGCGGCGCGGCCAGTCGCGGGCATCGGCCCAGGTGGCATCCGCCAGGATCAGCAGCGGGCCGCTGCCGTTGTCGCGGGTCTGCGGGTTCAGCACCGGCCCGGCGAAGGCCAGGATCGCCGCCGCGATGGCCGCCATGCGCAGCAGCAGCAGCCACCAGGGCGTCTTGTCGGTCTCGTGCTCGTCATCGCGCAGGCCAAGCAGCAGCGCCACGCCCGGAAAGCGGCGGCGGATCGGCGCAGGCGGCACGGCGCGCAGGATCAGCCACAGGATCGGCAGCGCGATCAGGCCCAGCAGCAGCAGCGGCGTGGTGAAGCCCAGGGGGCCGACGACCCACATCAGCGCCCCCGTTCCAGGGCGCGGTACAGCCACAGAAGTGCGGCCTGCGCGCCCTGCCCGGTGTGATGGCACAGGAAATGCCAGCCGCTGGCGCGGGCCAGCGCCTCGAGCCGCGCCTTGCGTTCGGCCAGCCGGTCGAGATAGCGCGCCCGCAGGTCGCCCGCGCGCAGCGTCTCGTGCCGCAGCGTGCCGCCCATGGATTCAAAGATCGTGCGCCCGTCGAAGGGAAATTCTTCCTCGGCCGGGTCCAGCACCTGCACCAGGGCGCCCCTGACCCCGCGATCCGAGGCGCGGGCAAGCGCCTCTTCCACGGCGGCGGGATCGCCCATGAAATCCGACACAAACACCGCCCGGCCGTGGGCGGCGAGACCCGCCACATCGGGCACGCCATAGTCCTCGGCCCCGTCCGACAGCGCCTGCACCAGCCGCAGCAGTTGCGCCCTGCCGCCGCGCGGCGGGGCATCGGCCCCGGCCAGCCCCACCCGTTCGCCCCCCCGCAGCAGCAGCACCGCGAGCGCCAGCGCCAGAAGGCGCGCGCGGTCGGATTTCGCGGCACGGTCGCGGGCGCCGGTGAAGGCCATCGACCGTGCCGGATCGACCCACAGCGACACGGTCTGCGATGCCTGCCATTCGCGTTCGCGCAGGTAATGCCCGTCGGACCGGGCCGAGCGGCGCCAGTCGATCATCCGTGCCGAATCTCCTGGCGCGGCGGGGCGGTACTGCCAGAACTCGTCGCCCATGCCCGCGCGGCGGCGGCCGTGTTCGCCCAGGATCACGGTCGCCGCAAGATGCTCGGCCTCGGCCAGCAGCGGCGGCAGGCTGGCGCCCAGGCCTTCGGCCCGGGCGCGCAGGGTGGGCGCGTCGGTCATGCGCGGCCTCCGCAGCCGCGGGATGTGCGGATGCGCCGGTGTCCCGCTGCGGGCATCACGCCGCCGCCTCGAGCCGCAGGGCGCGCGTCGCGGTGCCGTCGATGATCGCAGCCAGGCTTTCGCCGCGCGCCCGGGCCGCGAAGGATAGCGCCATGCGATGCGTCAGGACCGGGCGGGCCAGCGCCGCCACATCCGCGACCGAGGGCGCCAGCCGTCCCTGAAGCAATGCCCGCGCCCGCACCGTCAGCATCAGCGCCTGCGCGGCGCGGGGGCCGGGGCCCCAGGACAACTGGCCAGCCAGCGCCGTACCCTCGGGTTCGCCGGGGCGGCAGGCCCGGACCAGATCGAGGATCGCCTCGACCACCTGGTCGCCCACCGGCATCCTGCGGATCAGCGCCTGCGCCGCCATCAGTTCGGCCGCAGTGAACACCTGATGCACCTGCGCATCCTCGGACCCGGTCGTGGCGATCAGGATGTCGCGCTCGGTCGCGCGGTCGGGGTAATCGACATCAACCTGCACGAGGAACCGGTCAAGCTGCGCCTCGGGCAGGGGGTAGGTGCCTTCCTGCTCGATCGGGTTCTGGGTCGCCAGAACGTGGAAGGGGCGCGGCAGGGGGCGGTGCTGCCCGGCGATGGTGACCTCACGCTCCTGCATCGCCTGCAGCAGGGCGGACTGCGTGCGGGGGCTTGCGCGGTTGATCTCGTCCGCCATCAGCAACTGGCAGAAGATCGGTCCCTCGATGAACCGGAAGGCGCGCGCGCCGGCCGCATCGGTATCCAGCACCTCGGAACCCAGGATGTCGGCAGGCATCAGGTCCGGGGTGAACTGGATGCGGTTGCCGCGCAGTCCCATCACGGTGGACAGCGTGTCGACCAGCCGCGTCTTGCCGAGGCCCGGCAGACCCACCAGCAGGGCGTGGCCGCCGCAGAGCATGGCGGCAAGCACAAGGTCCACCACCTTGTCCTGGCCGATGAAGCGGCGGTCGATGGATGCCTTGGCCTCGGCCAGACGGGCCCCCAGCGCCTCGATCTCGGTCACCAGCGCCTCGGGGTTCTGGGCTTCGGGCATGACATCACTCCGGAAAGGTCTATGATCGGCTGGCATTACACCCAACTATGCCACCGGGCACAAATGGCAAAAGCGCAGGGGCCACAATTGATCGTGAAACCGACCGCCGAAGGGGTGATGAAAGCGGCGCAGCGCGCGGCAAAGGGGCGCGGACCGGCGCCGGTGCATCTGTGGGACCCGCCGTTCTGCGGCGACCTGGACATGCGGATCGCGCGCGACGGCACGTGGTTCTACCTGGGAACCCCGATCGGACGGCCGGCCCTGGTGCAGCTGTTCTCGAACATCCTCAAGCGCGAGGGCGATCGCTATTTCCTTGTGACACCTGTGGAAAAGGTCGGGATCGCGGTCGATGACGCACCCTTCCTGGCGGTGGATTTCGCCGTGTCGGGCGCCGGCCGGGACAGGGTGGTGACCTTTGCCACACGCGGCGACGAGCGCGCGCCCTGCGGCCCCGACCACCCGCTGCGGGTGCAGCGCGACCCCGCGACCGACGAACCCGCGCCCTATGTGCTGATGCGCCCGGGGCTGGAGGCGCGGATCGACCGCAAGTCGTTCTACCGCCTTGTCGATCTTTGCACGCATGAGGAACGGGACGGCGCCCGCTGGTTCGGCCTGTGGTCCGGCGGCGCGTTCTTTCCGGTCGCCCCGTCGGACGAGATCGAGGCGGCGCTCGGCTAGGCCGCACGGGCGGGCATCACGATGCCGTGCACGCGCGCCCTGCCCCCCCTTGCACCCGCGTCCGCGATGCGTTCGTTGGCCCGCAAAACGGAGCACCCGATGATTCCCCCCCGATATGCCCCCATCCTGTTCGGCCTGATCCTGTCGGGGCTGATGTCCTGCATCGTGTCGGGCATCGCGACCTTCCGGGCGCTCGGGCCGGGGCCAGGGTTCGCGGGGGCCTGGATGGTCTCGTGGGCGTTCAGCTGGGCGGTGGCCTTTCCCACCGTGCTGATCGTCGCGCCGGTGACGCGCCGGATCGTCGCGCGGCTGACCCGCCAGGGCCCCTTCCCCTTGCCCAGCGACCCGGGCCGCAGGTAAGCTGTCCGCGCAAGCCGAAAGGACAGCCATGCCCATCGAAGCCCCCGAAACCCAGATCGTCACGCATTGGAAGGTCGCCTGCGACGGCGGCGAGGGGGCGCTCGGCCATCCGCGCGTCTGGCTGACCATCCCCGAGGATACCGGCTGGGTCGAATGCGGCTATTGCGACAAGCGCTATGTGATCGACCGCGCCCACGCGCACGACGACCACTGAGCCAGGGCCACCGGGCGACATGCCGGCCACGGGCCTGACCGCCCGGCGCGTCGCGCCGACCGGCGCTCAGGCGCGGCGGCGCCAGCGCAGGCCGCCCAGGATGCCCCCGATGACCGCGCCAAGGATCGCCCCCGCCGGCACCATCGTGAAGGCGACGCCCATCGCATAGGCGCCCTCCATCTGCGAGATGTCGAAGATCGGGACCGCCACGATCGCAAGCACGGCCACGATCACCGCGCCCGCCACCAGTCCGATCACCGCACCCACCGGGATTCGCCACATCGCCTGCCCGCCTCTGGCCGCCTCCGGGTGATCGTGCCAGTATGCGCCCCGCAGGGGCAAGAGGGGACGGGGATGACATTCGGCAAGGGCCACCATCTGCACCTGATCGACGGATCGGCCTATATCTTCCGCGCCTATCACGCGCTGCCGCCGCTGACGCGGAAATCCGACGGACTGCCGGTGGGGGCGGTGGCGGGGTTCTGCAACATCCTGTGGAACGAGCTGACGCGAAACGGATCGGGCGATGCGCCCACCCATATTGCCGTGGTGTTCGACCATTCGTCGCGCACGTTCCGCAACGAACTTTACCCGAAATACAAGGCCAACCGCCCCGAGCCGCCCGAGGATCTGCGCCCGCAGTTCCCCCTGACGCGCGAGGCGACGCGGGCGTTCAACGTGGCCTGCCTGGAGGAACCGAACTACGAGGCCGACGACATCATCGCCACGCTGGCGCGTCTGGCCACCGAGGCGGGCGGCCGCTGCACCATCATCTCGTCCGACAAGGACCTGATGCAGTTGGTCGGCGGCGGCGTGATCATGCGCGATCCGATGAAGGACAGGGTGATCGACCGCGACGAGGTGTTCGAGAAGTTCGGGGTGCCGCCCGAGCGTGTGGTGGATGTGCAGGCGCTGTCGGGGGATTCGGTCGACAACGTCCCGGGGGCCCCGGGGATAGGGCTCAAGACGGCCGCGCTGCTGATCCAGGAGTATGGCGATCTGGAAACGCTGCTGTCCCGCGCGGGCGAGATCAGGCAACCCAAGCGCCGCGAGGCGCTGCTGGAAAATGCGGAACTGATCCGCATCTCGAAGGAACTGGTCACGCTGAAGCGCGACACACCAATGGCCGTGGGGCTGGACGATCTGGAGGTGCGGCTGCCCGACCCCGATCAGGTGATGGCCTTCCTCACGCAGATGGAATTCCGCACCCTGACCCGCCGCGTCGCGGAACGGCTGAAGATCGCGCCGCCGCCGGTGGCCGAGGGCGCCGCCCCGATCGAGCAGGCGGCGGCGGACAAGGGCCATGGCGCGGGCGACGTGCCCTTCGACCACGCCGCCTACGAGGCGGTGACGACGGCGCAGGCCCTGGACCGCTGGATCGACACGATCCGGGCACGCGGCTGGGTCGCGGTGGATACCGAGACCACGAGCCTTGACGAGATGCGCGCCGAACTCGTCGGCATCTCGCTGGCGGTGGAACCGGGACGCGCTGCCTATGTCCCGCTCGGGCATGTCGAGGGCGGCGGCGACCTGTTCGGCGGCCGGGGACTGGCGGCGGGGCAGTTGCCGCTGGACGAGGTTCTGGCCACGCTGAAGCCGGTGCTGGAGGATGACTCGATCCTGAAGATCGGCCAGAACATGAAATACGACTGGAAGATCTTTGCCCGCCACGGCATCCGCATCACGCCGGTCGAGGACACCATGCTGATGTCCTATGCCATGCATGCCGGGCGGCACGGCCACGGGATGGACACGCTGTCGGAAACCTACCTTGGCCATGTTCCCATTCCGATCAAGTCCTTGCTGGGCACCGGCAAGGCGCAGGTCACGTTCGACCGCGTGCCGGTGGCCGAGGCGGTGAAATACGCGGCCGAGGATGCCGACGTGACGCTGCGGCTGTGGCGGACGTTCCGGCCGCAACTGCACCGCGCGCGGGTCACGACCGTCTACGAGACGCTGGAGCGTCCGCTGGTCGCGGTGCTGGCCGGGATGGAGATGGCAGGCATCCGGGTGGACCGCGCCACACTGTCGCGCATGTCGGGCGCCTTTGCGCAGAAGATGGCGGCGCTTGAGGACGAGATCCAGGACCTTGCGGGCCGCCCCTTCAACGTGGGCAGCCCCAAGCAGCTGGGCGAGATCCTGTTCGACGAGATGGGTCTGCCGGGGGGCGAGAAGGGCAAGACCGGCGCCTATGCGACTGGCGCCGATGTGCTGGAAGACATCACCACGCTGGAAGATACGCATCCGCAGGGCGCGCGGCTGGCGGCGCGGGTCCTTGACTGGCGGCAACTGTCCAAGCTGAAGTCGACCTACACCGACGCGCTGCAGGACCACATCAACCCCGATACCGGACGGGTCCACACCTCGTATTCGATCGCGGGCGCCAACACCGGGCGGCTGGCCAGCACAGACCCCAACCTGCAGAACATCCCGGTCCGCACCGAAGAGGGTCGCCGCATTCGCGAGGCGTTCGTAGCGCCGGAAGGCAGGGTACTGGTATCGCTGGACTATTCGCAGATCGAACTGCGCATCCTGGCCGAGATGGCGGATATTCCGGCCCTGCGGCAGGCGTTCCGCGACGGCATCGACATCCACGCCATGACGGCATCCGAAATGTTCGGCGTGCCGCTGGCGGAGATGACGCCCGAGGTGCGGCGGCGGGCGAAGGCGATCAACTTCGGGGTGATCTATGGCATCTCGGGCTTCGGGCTGGCGCGCAACCTGCGCATCCCGCGGGCCGATGCGCAGGGCTTCATCGACCGCTACTTCGAACGTTTCCCGGGCATCCGCGACTATATGGATTCGACAGTAAGCTTTGCCAAATCAAACGGTTACGTCCAGACCCTGTTCGGGCGGAAGATCCATACGCCCGAGATCAACGCCAAGGGGCCGGGCGCGGGGTTTGCGCGGCGGGCGGCGATCAACGCGCCGATCCAGGGGACGGCCGCAGACGTGATCCGCCGCGCGATGATCCGGATGCCTGCGGCGATCGCGGGGATTGATGCGACGATGCTGTTGCAGGTCCATGACGAACTGCTGTTCGAGGTGGCCAGCGGCGATGCCGACCGGCTGACGGCGGTGGCGCGCGGGGTCATGGAAGGTGCGGCGGACCCGGCGGTGAAGCTGTCGGTGCCGCTGGTCGTGGATGCCGGACGCGGCGCCAACTGGGCCGAGGCGCATTGATGATCGCCGACTGGCCGGGCCTGAAGGCTTTGGCCATGTCCCTGAATCTGCCCGGTATTTCCGAGGCGGCCCCGTGGGGCAACCCCTGCCTGAAGGCGCATGGCAAGATGTGGTGCTGGTGGTCGCCCTATGCCGATGCCGCGGTGTTCCGGGCGGACCCCGACGAGCGCGAGATGCTGATGGCCGCCGACCCCGCGACGTTCTTCCTGCATCCGCATTACGCCGCGCATCCGCTGGTGCTGGTGCGGGCGGGGCGGATCGACCCGGGCTGGGCGCGGGCGCGGCTGGTGCAGCAATGGCGCGACGCGGCGCCGAAGCGGTGGCTGCGGGACTGGGACGCGGCGCAGGCCGCGGGCGGGGGCTAACTGGCTGACACGGCGGGAAAACCCGTGCCAGCCTGCGTCTGGCACGCGTATGGCATGCGTATGGCATCCGTCCCGACACGCGCAGCCGCCGCAGCGGTGCGGCGCATCGCCCGGCGCGTGCCGGGTGGCGCCTGCCGCGCTGCGTGCTATCGTGCCGTCCGGACGCGAAAACACGCCGGAGGACAGATGCAGATCCGCTATCTTCACACCATGGTCCGGGTTCTGGACCTGGAGAAATCCATCGCATTCTACCGGCTTCTGGGGCTGGAGGAGACGCGGCGCTATGACAATGAGGGCGGGCGCTTCACGCTGGTCTTCATGGCGCCGCCCGGCCAGAAGGACTGCCCGGTGGAACTGACCTACAACTGGGACGGCGACGCGGGCCTGCCGTCGGACAGCCGGCATTTCGGCCACCTCGCCTATGAGGTCGAGAACATCTATGACATGTGCGCGCATCTGCAGGCCAATGGCGTGACGATCAACCGCCCGCCGCGCGACGGGCGCATGGCCTTTGTGCGGTCGCCCGACAACGTATCGGTGGAACTGCTGCAGATGGGTGGCGCCCTGCCCCCGGCCGAACCCTGGGCCAGCATGCCCAGCACCGGCCACTGGTAGGTCGCGCGGCAAGGGGGGCCTTGCCCCCCCCGGCGGATGCGTTCGGCGTCAGGCGCGGGGGGTCAGGGCGTGTGCCGACGGGGGCGCCAGACCTGCATGAGATCGGCGCCGACCTGTTCGGCGCGGTCGAGCAGATAGCCGGGGTCATCCAGGACCGGGCCCGCCGCAAGGGGGCCGGTGCCGGGCGTGCCGTTCGCGCCGAACACATGTCCGGCGGTGAAGGCAACCAGTTCGCCGACATGGTTGCCCGCCAGAAGCGCCGCCGCGACCCCTGCCCCGCCTTCGCTGAAGATCCGGGTCAGACCCCTTTCGGCCAGGCGGTGCAGCGCCGCGCCGATGTCGATGCGCCCGGCGGCGTCGGTGCGGCAGGGGATCGTCGTGACGCCCGCATCGGCAAGTGGCGCGGGAACCGGCACGGCTTCGTCATGGACCAGCCAGACCGGCACGCTGGCGGCACTGCGGGCAAGGCGGCCCCCGGGCGGCAGGCGCAGGCGGCCGTCGAGCACGATGCGGACGGGCTGATGCGCGACGCCGAGGCCGCGCACCGTCAGCTCGGGATCGTCGGCCAGTGCGGTGCCGATGCCCACCATCACCGCGTCATGGGTGGCGCGCATGGCGTGGACACGGGCGCGGGCGGCGGGGCCGGTGACCCATTTCGAGGCGCCCGCCGCGTTGGCGATGCGCCCGTCGACCGACATGGCCAGTTTCAGCGTGACATGCGGGGTGCCGCCCAGGACGCGGCGGAAGAACCCCTCGTTCAGGCGTTCGGCCTGGTCGCGCAGGACATTCTCGGTCACCGCGATGCCGGCGGCGCGCAGGATGGCATGGCCGCGGCCCGACACGCGGGGGTCGGGATCGGTGGCCGCGCTGACAACCCGGGCGATGCCCGCAGCCACCAGCGCCTCGGCGCAGGGCGGGGTCTTGCCATGGTGGGCGCAGGGTTCGAGCGAGACATAGGCGGTGGCGCCCGCCGCCGCGGCCCCGGCCTGCCGCAGGGCCATGACCTCGGCGTGGGGGCGGCCGCCCGGCTGGGTCCAGCCCCGGCCGAGAATCCGGCCGTCACGCAGGATCACGCAGCCGACGGCGGGGTTCGGCCATGTCCGCCCGAGGCCCCGCGCCGCCAGGCGCAGGGCATGGGCCATGTGGTCGTGGTCGGTCACTCTTCCGAGGGGCCGGGCGGGCGCAGGCCCTCGACGAAGCTTTCGAAATCGTCGGCGGCCTGGAAGTTCTTGTAGACGCTGGCAAAGCGCACATAGGCCACGGTGTCGATGCGGGCCAGGCTTTCCATGACGATCTCGCCGATGACCTTGGACGAGATGTCGGTGTCGCCCATGCTTTCCAGACGCCGCACGATGCCGCTGATCATCTGGTCGATGCGCTCGGGGTCGATGGGGCGCTTCTGCATGGCGATGCGGATCGAGCGTTCCAGCTTGGAGCGGTCGAAATCCTCGCGCTTGCCGGAGGACTTGATGACCACGAGATCGCGCAGCTGCACACGTTCGTAGGTGGTGAACCGGCCGCCGCAGGCGGGACAGAAGCGGCGGCGGCGGATGCTGACGTGATCTTCCGCCGGGCGCGAATCCTTCACCTGGGTGTCGATATTGCCGCAGAACGGGCAGCGCATGGGCCCCCTCCCCTGTTGTTGACGATGCCTGCCTCAGATGCCGGGGTGTACCCCCCGGTCAGCCACCAAGGATAGCGATACGCCACAGGATTGCATAGCGGGATTGGCCGGACCGCAAGATCATGGGGCGGCGCCTGTGGCGCGGGGGACTCACGCGAATGTGGCGGCCGGGCGGCGAACCGGGGCGTGACTATCGCGCCCGGCGTGCCAGACTTGCACGGGACGATGGCAGGAGGGACGAGAATGACACGGATGACCGCAAGGGATTTCCCGCCGGAGATCCTGGAGCTTTACGATTTCTACGCGCATGGGCGGATCACCAAGCGCGAGTTTCTGGACCGGGCCGGGCGGTTCGCGGTGGGCGGGCTGACGGCGGTGGCGATCCTGAACATGATGAGCCCGGATTACGCGCTGGCGCAGCAGGTGAGCTTTACCGACCCCGAGATCGTGGCGGAATACGTGACCTATCCCTCGCCCGGGGGGCATGGCGAGGTGCGGGCCTATCTGGTGACGCCGGCGGGGGCCGGGCCCTGGCCCGCGGTGGTGGTGGTCCACGAGAACCGCGGCCTGAACCCCTATATCGAGGATGTGGCGCGGCGGGTGGCCAAGGCGGGCTTCGTGGCGCTGGCGCCGGACGGGCTGACCAGCGTGGGCGGCTATCCGGGGAATGACGACAAGGGCCGGGCGTTGCAGCAATCGGTGGACCCCGAGAAGCTGATGAACGATTTCTTCGCGGCGGTGGACTGGATGGGCACGCATCCGGCCTCGACCGGCCGGGTGGGGATCACCGGGTTCTGCTATGGCGGCGGCGTGGCGGGCGCGGCGGCGGTGGCCTTTCCGGAACTGGGCGCGGCGGTGCCGTTCTACGGGCGCCAGCCCCGGCCCGAGGATGCGGCGCGGATCCGGGCGCCGCTGCTGATCCACTATGCCGAACTGGACACGCGGATCAACGAGGGCTGGCCGGCCTTCGAGGCGGCGCTGAAGGCGGCGGGGGTGCCCTATGAGGCGCATATCTATCCAGGCGTGAACCACGGGTTCCACAACGACAGCACGCCGCGCTATGACGAGGCGGCGGCCAAGCTGGCCTGGGACCGCACGGTGGCGCATTTCCGGGCGCATCTGGCGTGACGGCGGGGCGTCCCACGGTGGGACGCCTGTCGCTGCGCGTGATTTCAAGGGGTTGACCTGCCCGCGTTAACCCCTTGTCAAGGAATGGCGGCGGACGGGTCGTGTCGGCCCGACGGTCGCCTTGCGTCTGGCGATGGGCGGGCCACAAGATCGTGTGGCCCGATCTGTCATCACCGTGTTACCATTCCGTGCATGGTGGTGCGACTCGGCCTTTTGGCGATGATCCTGTTCCCGGCGGCGGCCTGGGGCTGGTCTCCGGTGGGCGAGGTGATCTGCGCGCCACGCCCCGCGATGGTCGAGCGCCTGGCACGGGATCAGGGCGCCACGCTGCGCGCCACCGGACTGCGGGACGGCGAGACGGTGCTGGAGGTCTGGGCGGCCGAGAACGGCGGCTGGACCATGGTGCAGAGCTATGCCAACGGGAACGCCTGCATCGTGGCGATGGGCGCCGACTGGGACATGGCGCGTCCGCCCGCCTGACCGGACGGGTCAGCCGAGGGCGTAGCCCGCGCCGCGCACGGTGCGCAGCGGATCGTCGCCGCCATGGGCGCAAAGCGCCTTGCGCAGCCGGCCGATATGGACATCGACGGTGCGGGTATCGACATAGATGTCGCGGCCCCAGACCCGGTCCAGCAGTTGCTCGCGGCTCCAGACACGGCCCGGCTTTTCCATGAAGGTGGTCAGCAGGCGGAACTCGGTGGGGCCGAGTTTCAGCGTGTTGGCGCCCCGGAACACCTTGTGGCTTTCGGGGTCGAGGCGGATGTCGCCGTATTCCAGCACCATTCCGACGGTCGAGGGGCGGACCCGGCGCAACTGGGTGCGGACCCGCGCCATCAGTTCGACGACCGAGTAGGGTTTCACCACATAGTCGTCGGCGCCGGTTTCGAGGCCGCGCACGCGGTCGACCTCTTCCGAGCGGGCGGAGAGCATGATGATCGGCACATGCCGCGTGTCGCTGCGCGACTTGAGCCTGCGGCACACCTCGATCCCCGAGACATTGGGCAGCATCCAGTCGAGCACGATGATGTCGGGCGACATCTCGTCGACCAGAAGCATCGCCTCCTCGCCGTTCTCGGCGCTGGCCACGCGAAAGCCCTCGGCCTCGAGGTTGTAGGTCAGAACCTCGCGCTGCGCGCCTTCATCCTCGACGATGAGGACGGTGGGTTGGTCGTTCCCTGCCATGTCGCGCCTCAGGTCCCCTTTTCGAAGGACGTCATGTCGCCTTTCGGCCGCTGATCGGCGGGCAGCGTGCCGGTGACCAGATAGATCACCTGTTCCGCGATGCCGGTCGCGTGGTCGCCCACCCGTTCGATGTTCTTGGCGATGAAATGCAGGTGCATGCAGGCCGTGATGTTGCGCGGGTCTTCCATCATGTGCGTGAGGAATTCGCGGAACAGCGCGTTGTACATCTGGTCCACTTCCTTGTCGCGGCGGCGGACATCGGCGGCCAGTTCGACGTCGCGCTGGATATAGGCGTCGAGCGCGTCCTTCAGCAGTTGCTCCACCGACTTGGCCATCCGCCGCACCGACCCCGCCGAGGCGCCGATGGGCGACATCTGGGCCAGCACGGTGGACCGTTTCGCCAGGTTCTTGGCGTAGTCGCCGCAGCGTTCCAGGCTGGCCGCGATCTTCATCACGGTCAGAACGGTGCGCATGTCCGTCGCGGTGGGGGCGCGCAGCGCGATGATGCGGGCGCATTCGGTGTTGATCTGTTCCTCCAGCGCGTCGATGGCGGCATCGCCCCGGCGCACCTTGTCGGCCAGTTCCTCGTCGCGGGTTTCGAGCGCCTGGGCCGAGGCGAGGATCGCCGCCTCGACCAGGCCGCCCATCTTCATGATCATGGCCTGCACCGCTTCCAGATCGCGGTCGAAGGCCTGGAGGATATGGGGATCGGAGTTCATGGTGGATGCTCCCTCAGCCGATCCGGCCGGTGATGTAGGATTCCGTGCGCGGGTCCTGGGGATTGGTGAAGATCTGGCCCGTCTCGCCGTATTCCACGAGGTTTCCGAGGTGGAAGAAGGCGGTGCGCTGGCTGACGCGGGCGGCCTGCTGCATCGAGTGGGTCACGATCACCACCGAGAAGGTCGCGCGCAGTTCGTCGATCAGTTCCTCGACCTGCGCGGTGGCGATGGGGTCGAGCGCCGAACAGGGTTCGTCCATCAGCAGCACCTCGGGGCTGGTGGCCACGGCGCGGGCGATGCAGAGCCGCTGCTGCTGGCCGCCGGACAGGCCGGTGCCGGATTCCGACAGCCGGTCCTTCACCTCGTTCCAGAGCGCGGCCTTCTTGAGCGAGGTTTCCACGATCGCGTCGAGTTCGGCCTTGTTGCGGGTGAGGCCGTGGATCTTGGGGCCATAGGCCACGTTGTCATAGATCGACTTGGGGAAGGGGTTGGGTTTCTGGAACACCATCCCGACCTTGGCGCGCAGCTGCACCGGGTCGATCCGGGCATCGTAGATGTCTTCGCCGTCGAGCAGGATCTTGCCCGACACGCGGGCCGAGGCGACGGTGTCGTTCATCCGGTTCAGGCAGCGCAGGAAGGTGGACTTGCCGCAGCCCGAGGGGCCGATGAAGGCCGTCACGGTCTTGTCGAGGATATCGACATCCACGTCCTTCAGCGCGTGCTTCTCGCCGTAGTGCACCTGCACGCCCCGGGCCGATACCTTGGCTTCATGACTGTCCACGGTTCTCTCCGCAATTCGCATGTCGTTCATGGGGTTCGCTCCCGGGTTTACCACTTCCGCTCGAAGCGGTTGCGCAGATAGATGGCGACGGCATTCATCAGGATGAGGAAGCCGAGCAGCACAAGGATGGCCGCCGAGGTGCGGCTGGTGAAGCCGCGTTCGGGGCTGTCGGCCCAGATGAAGATCTGGGTAGGCAGGGCGGTGGAGGGGTCGAAGGGGGTGGCGGGCGCCGCGGTGACGAAGGCATTCATTCCGACGAGCAGAAGCGGCGCGGTTTCGCCGAGCGCCTGCGCCAGTCCGATGATCGTTCCGGTCAGGATGCCGGGCATGGCAAGCGGCAAGACGTGCTGGAACACCACCTGCTGTTTCGACGCGCCGATGCCGAGCGCGGCCTCGCGGATCGAGGGCGGCACGGCCTTGAGCGCCGCGCGGGTGGCGATGATGATGGTCGGAAGCGTCATCAGCGCAAGCACCATCCCGCCCACCAGCGGCACCGACCGGCCCATACCGAAGGCGCCAATGAACACCGCAAGGCCCAGCAGGCCGAACACGACCGAGGGCACGGCCGCCAGGTTGTTGATGTTGACCTCGATGAAGTCGCTGATGCGGTTCTTGGGCGCGAATTCCTCGAGGTAGATCGCGGCGCCTATGCCGATGGGGAACGACAGCACGAAGCAGGTGAGCAGCGCCCAGAACGAGCCGATGATCGCGCCGCGCAGGCCGGCGAGTTCCGGGAAGCGCGAGTCGGCGTTGTTGAACAGCGCGGTGTTGAGCGGGTTCGACACGCGGCCGGCCTCGACCATGCGGTCGAAGATCGCGATCTCGTTGTCCTTGAGGCGGCGGAACTCCTCGGGGGTGGAGCGGTCGATCAGGCCCTTGGCAAGCTGGTCGTAGGGGTCCGAGGTCGGCACGTTGAGCGTGATGGTCCGGCCGATCAGCGAGGGGTCGGCCACGATCCGGTCGCGCGCCACGAACTGTGCGGCGTTCGACAGGATGGCAGTGGCGATGCGCTGTTCATCCTCGGCAAGGCCGGGCAGCGAGGCGGCCACCGACGCCTGCATCAGCCCGCGATAGTTGGACCGGGCCAGGTTGTCGGGGTTGATGAACTCCTCGCTGAAGGTCACGTCCAGGGTGACATGCGTCTGCGTGAAGGCATGGCGCCCGGTCAGCACGAGCGAGCCGATCAGCGTGGCCAGCATCGCGAAGGCGAAGCCGATGGCGGCGAGGCCGATGTACTTCAGGCGCGCTTCGGAGCCGTTGCGCGTCTTCACGCGCTTGCCGATCTCGGGCGAGGTCCAGTCGACCTTGCGCGTACCCTGCGGCGCGGCAGGGGCGGAGGTGATGTCGGTCATGGTCCTGTCGTCCTCAATCGTAGATTTCGCGGTACTTGCGCACGATGCGCAGGGCCAGCACGTTGATGCCCAGCGTCACGATGAACAGCATCATCCCCAGCGCGAAGGCGGCCAGGGTCTTGGGGTTGTCGAAAGAGGTGTCGCCAATCAGGAGGGTCACGATCTGCACGGTTACCGTGGTCACGCTGTCCAGCGGATTGATCGTCATCTTGGCGATCAGACCTGCGGCCATGACGACGATCATGGTCTCGCCGATGGCGCGGCTGACGGCCAGAAGTATCCCCCCGACGATTCCCGGAATGGCCGCCGGGAACAGCACATTCACCACCGTCTCGGCGCGCGTGGCACCGAGGGCGAGCGAGCCGTCACGCAGCGAGCGCGGCACCGCGGACAGCGCGTCATCGGCGAAGGACGAGATGAACGGGATCAGCATGACCCCCATCACGATGCCCGCCGCCATGGCAGTGTTCGGTGCGATCGGAAGGCCGGACCACTCGCCGAAGCCGCGCAGCGCAGGGGCGATGGTGAGCACGGCGAAGAAGCCGTAGACGACGGTCGGGATCCCCGCCAGCACCTCGAGCACCGGCTTGGCCACCCTGCGGAAGGCGGGCGATGCGAACTCGTTCAGGTAGATCGCCGACAGGAGCCCCACGGGGGTCGCGATGAACAGCGCCACGAAGGAGATCACCAGCGTGCCGAGCAGCACAGGCAACCAGCCGAAGGCGCCTTCGGCGGCAATCTGGTCGGCGCGCAGCGGAATCTGCGGTTCCCATTTCGTGCCGAAGAGGAAGTCATACCACGGAACCAGCGTGAAGAACTTCCACGTCTCGAACACCAGCGAGGCGATGATGCCGATGGTGGTGAAGATCGCGACCGTGGAGCAGAAGATCATGAGCCCGCCCACGATCCCCTCGGCGCCTTGGCGGGCGCGGAACTCGGGTGCCACGCGGCGCCAGGCAAACACGGCCAGGGCCGTTGCCAGAACCGTCGTCAGCACGACCATCAGCAGGGCGGCGGCGCCGCGTAGGGATGTCATTCGCTCGGCCGCGTCCATCTTCCAGGGATCGGGCGTGCCGAACACGCGGCCCGTGGATATCTGCTTGATCTCGGCGAGGATCAACTGCACAGCGCCGGAATCGAGCCCGTCGAGCGAACCTGGCGGAAGCCCACCCATCGTCATGCGGTCGATCACGCTGCTCTGGAACAGTATCCACAGGATCAGGAACACCGCCGTGGGCACCATCACCACGAGGCCCGCATAGAGGCCGTGGAAACCCGCCAGCGAATGCAGCCGGAAGCCCTTGTCGCGCAACTGGTTGGCTGCGGCACGGTTCAGGATGTAGCCGCCGAGGGCGACCACAAAGAGAATAAGGAATGCGAGGGAGGTCATGGCCGATCCTGTGGGCGAGTTGCGCCGTCCGGCAGAGGGATGTGCCGCCCGGGCGGACCGGGCGGCACCTGTCTTGTCGGGCAGATCAGCTGTTCGGAGCGGTCATGTTGGCAGCGCCGATCACGCTGTCCTGATACTGCTTCATCGTCGCTTCCGGCAGCGGGGTCATGCCGCGCTCGGCCAGGTAGCCGCCGACCTTCAGGGCTTCATCGGACATGTATTCCTCGATGAATTCCTGCATGTTCGGGATCACGCCGCGGTGGGCGTTCTTGACGTAGAAGAACAGCGGGCGCGACACCGGGTATTCATAGGCCGCGATGGTGTCGAAGTTGGGCTCGACGCCGCCGAACTTCACGCCCTTCAGCTTGTCGTTGTTCTCGTAGAGGAACGAGTAGCCGAAGATGCCGAACGCGTTCGCGTTCGCTTCCAGCTGCTGCACGATCAGGTTGTCGTTCTCGCCGGCCTCGATGAACGGGCCGTCGGTGCGCATGCGCGAGCAGTTCTCGTTGATCCACTTGCCGTCGAAGCCGCCGGCCTTGACGAAGTCGAGCTGCTTGCAGCCGCCGTGCATGGCGATCTCGACCCAGGCGTCACGGGTGCCCGAGGTCGGCGGGGGACCGTAGACGGTGATCGCCACGGCGGGGAACGCCGGGTTGATCTCGTTCCACATCTTGTAGGGGTTGTCTTTCCACTCGTTGCCGACCGGAACCTGGGCGGCAAGGGCCAGATACATCTCGCCCAGCGTCATGTCCCAGTCGAAGGTGTTGCCACGCGACACCGACATCGACAGGCCGTCGTTGCCGATCAGAGCTTCGGAGATGTCGGTCACGCCGTTCTGCACGCAGAGGTCATGCTCGGATTTCTTCATGGCGCGCGAGGCGCCGGTGATGTCGGGGTGTGCCTCGCCGATGCCGCCGCAGAACACCTGGAAGCCGCCGCCGGTGCCGGTCGATTCGACGATCGGAGCCGGTGCGCCGGTCTGGTTGGCGAATTCCTCTGCAACAGCCTGGCTGTAGGGGAACACGGTCGACGAGCCGACGACGCGGATCTGATCGCGGGCGGCGGCAGCGGTGGCGGACACAGCCACGATGGCCAGGGCCGAGGCGGTGAGTTTCATCGTTTTCATGGATCACTCCGTTGGATTCGCGGTCGGGGCACCCGTGGCGCCCGCGTATCCCGGGGCGTAACCGCGCGCGGCGACAGTTATTCAACAGATTTGCAACAGTTTCATGAATGCAGTTGTCTGGTCGCGGACCCCCGTGGCCGCCGCAAAAGCCAGCGTGCGCGCAGGAATCCGCGCGCCCGCAAGGGCCTGCACCGTTTCGGGCGGCGGTCAGGGAGCGGTGGCGCGCGAGGCGTCGAGGGCGATCAGTCCGTCGACCACGCCGGCCATCGAGAAGCCGAACACCAGGGGCTGGGCGGTCATGCCGGGGCGGAAGCCGCCGACCATCGATTCGGCATCGTCGAACTCGGCAAGCTGGTCGTCGGTGACCTCGGCCAGCGCCTCGCAGATCTCGCGGTTGCAGATCTGCCAGACGAAGGGGGTTTCCGTCTCGGCATCCCGGGGGCGGATCGCGAAGCCCGAGGCGAGATGCACGCCCAGCGGCACGCGCGCGGCCAGGAACCGCTTCGACCCGTCGCGGTTCGAGAAGGCCAGCATGTCGGCGACGAAGGCGCGGTCGGAGGCGCGCAGCACGCGCTGCCGCAGGGCGCAGGTGGTCTGGTTGACGCCCACCGCCTCGCAGGTCAGCACCCAGGCGCCGAATGTGTCGCCGTTGCGCGGCGCGGCGGGGGGTGCCCCGGCGCCCGACTGGCCCGACAGCGGCGCGGCGGCCCCGATGGACAGGAGTGCGGCGAATGCGGGCAGAAGACGCGGGCGGATCATCAGGAAGGGGTCCCTTCGGTCACGGGGCGGCGACGTGCCGGAAGGTAAGGCGATAACGGCCCGCAGCACAAGGCCGCAGGCGGCGGCGGGGTCATTCGGTGGCGGCGGGTGCCGCGAATGACGCAGCCCAGTCATCAAGGAAGCGCGCGCGCTTGACCCGGTCGAGATAGGTCAGCAGGCCGGGGCCGAGGCGGATCGGGAACAGCGGCTTGCCCCGCGTCAGCGCCGCGACGCGCGCGGGGGCGACCGCATCGTCGCGCGCGGTCAGCGGGATCAGCCCGCCGTCCTGCCCGATCAGCGACTGCCCCTCGCGCGACAGGAGGAACGAGACGAAGCGCTGCGCCAGCGCGGGGTTGGGCGCGGTGCGGGGGATCAGGGCGGTGCGGCTCATCACCAGGGCGTAGTCGTCGAGGATGTAGAGCCCGATGCGGGGGTCGCGGGTGGCGGCGTCGATCGCGTAGGAGCCGATGACGTTGTAGCCGAAGACCAGCGATCCGTCGGCCACGCCGTTCATGATCAGATAGGTGCAGCAGTGGGTCTTTGCCCGCGCCCGGCCCAGCGATTCCACGAGGCGCGAGAACTGGTAGCCCCGGCGCGCGTCCTGTGCCGCGAACAGGTAGCCGACACCGGAGAGCCCTATGTCATAGGTTCCGACCCGGTCGTTGAAGAAGGCCGGATCGTCGCGCATCTGCCCCGCGAGATCGGACCGGGTGCGCGGCAGGTCGCGGCCCCGGAAGGCGGCGCGGTTGTAGGCCATGACCACGGGTTCGAAGGTGAAGCCGTAGAGTTCATCGCGCCAGACCGCCCAGTCGGGCAGGTCGACCGCATCGCGGGGGCGGAACGGCAGGGCCAGGCCGCGGTTCACCAGATCGACCTGCAGGTCCATCGCCGAGGAGATGACCACATCCATCTCGCCCGGCGGGGCCACCAGGACGGCGGCGTGAAGCTCGCTGGTGTTGTATTCGCGATAGACGATGTCGGTTCCGGGGTTCAGCGCCTCGAAACGCTCGATCACCGAGACGATCGAGGCGGTGTCGGTGGCGCTGTGGACCAGCAGGCGGTCGGTCTGGGCCGCGGCGGGGGCGGCCAGCGCCGCCAGAAGGGCCAGCAGGCGGATCATGCGGCGGCGGCCTGCGCGACTTCGGCGGGCAGGGTGATGCGGGCGGACAGGCCGCCCTCGGGCGAGGTGTCAAGCTCGAAACGGCCGCCATGGGCCGCCACCGCCGCCACCACGATGGCCAGGCCCAGGCCCGACCCGCCGCTTGCGCCAAGGCTTGCAAACCGTTCCAGCGCGCGGGCGCGGTCGGCGGCGGCGATGCCCGGCCCGTTGTCCTCGACCCGCAGTTCGAGCGCGGGGCTGCGGCCCAGCACGTCCTCGGCCAGCGCGATGCGCACCAGCGGCGCCGGGCCCGCGTGGCGCAGCGCGTTGTCGATCAGGTTGCGCATCGCCTCGCGCAGGCTGACCGCATCGCCGGGCACGCGCAGTGCCTCGGCGCCCGGTTCCACCATCACCTCGAAATCCGGCTCGCCCGCGTCGCCGGGTGCGCGGATGGTTTCCTCGATCAGGCCCCGCGCGATGGCGACCATGTCGACCGCCTCGCGCGGGGCGGTGTCGGCACGGTGCATCACCATGGCATGGGCGAGCAGCTGGTTGGTCAGGCGGATGGTGCGCGCGGCCTGATCGGCGGCCTTGGCGACGCGGGCACGCTGCAGCACGGGCTCGGCGGTTTCCGAGGCCAGTTCAAGCTGCCCGCGCAGGGCCGACAGCGAGGTCCGGATCTGATGCGCCACATCGGCGATGAAGGCCTCGGCATTGTCCTTGCTGGACCCGAGGCGGCGCATGAAGCCGTTGATCGCGGCGATCAGACCGGCGATCTCGCGCGGGGGGAGCGCCTTGAGCGGGGCGAGGTTCGCGGGGTCGCGGCCCTGGATGTCGGCCTCGATCCCGGCAAGGGGGCGCATCGCCAGATGGATGGCGGCGCGCACGAAGAACAGGCCGATCAGCGCCAGCACCGAGAGGCCGACCAGGCCCTTCACGAACAGGTCGCGCTGGACGGCATCGCGCGCGCCGCGCGTCTGGCCCACCTGCACCGCCACCCAGACCGGCCCCGAGGCGCCCGGCACCTCCTGCACGCGCTGGACGAAGCGGACGGTTTCGCCGCCGAAGGGCGCGTCGAACAGGGTGCGCCCGGCGCGGGGAGCGCCACGCGGAACGCTGCCCGGCGGCAAGGGCAGCGCGGCATCACCGGTCAGAACCTCGCCCTCGCGCGTGGCGATGCGGTAGAAGACCCGTTCGCGCTCGGCCAGGCCCAGGATTTCAAGTGCCGAGTTCGGCAGGTCCACCGTCAGCCCGGCGGGTGTCACCGTCACGCTGTCGAGGATGGCGATGGCGGCACCGTCCAGAAGCAGGTCGAAGGTGGTGTCGGCGGCGTTGCGGGCATAGGTCCACAGGCCGAGGGACAGCACCGTCATGATCACCGCAAAGCCGGCGAGCATCGCCACCATGAGGCGGCGGCGCAGCGAATAGGGCGGGCCCAGCGCGTCAGTCGCGGACATCGGCGATATATCCAAGGCCCCGGATCGTGCGCAGGTGCAGGGGCGAACCCTCGAGCTTGCGGCGCAGGCGGACGACCGCCTGTTCCACCGCGTTCAGGGTGGGTGTCTCCTCGAAGGTATAGAGACGATCAGCCACCTCTTCCTTGGACAGCACGCGGCCGAGGCTTCCGAGAAATGCCTCGAGCAGTTGCACGTCGCGCGAGCGCAGTTCCAGATCGACGCCGTTCAGCGTGGCGCGCTTGGCCGCGCGGTCATAGATCAGGCCGCCGGCGACGAACTGGTTGGCCGCCTGCCCCGACCGGCGCCGGATCAGGGCGCGGGCGCGGGCCGCAAGCTCGCGGTAGTCAACGGGCTTGACCACATAGTCGTCGGCGCCGGAATCGAGCCCGGCAATGCGGTCGTCGATTTCGGACCGGGCGGTCAGGATCAGCACCGGCGTCCGGTCGCCCCGCGCGCGCAGCCGCCGCAGAAGCTCGGTTCCCGACAGGCCGGGCAGGTTGATGTCGAGGATCAGCAGGTCGAAACGGCTGTGGACCAGCAGCGCATCGGCCTGCGCGCCGTCCTTTTCGCGGTCGATGGCGTGGCCCTCGGCCAGAAACCGGTCCATGACCATCTCGGCCAGTTCGTCGTTGTCCTCGACCAGCAGCATGCGCATGATGCGATCATGCCGCGGCGGCGGCGGGATTCCATCAGAAATGTCGTCCCGGTTCCCCCGTGTCAGCGTCGCGTCAGTTTCGGGTCATGCAGCGGTCAGCGCAGGCCGCTATCGCGGACCCGGGGGAGGACAGACCGGCACGGCGCCTGACGGCGGCGCGGGGCCGGTGCAGACTCCCGCCATGACAATGCCAACGGGAGGAAGGCATGAAGATCACCCGAATTGCAGCCGCGATCGCCATCTATGGCGCCACGAGCCTTGCCGCCACGGCCGAGATCAACCGGCCCGAATGCATCGCCCCCGCCAACCCGGGCGGCGGTTTCGACCTGACCTGCCGCGTGGCGCAGGCGGGTCTTGCGGACCAGATGTCGACCCCGATCCAGGTGTCGTTCATGCCCGGCGGCATCGGCGCCGTGGCGATCAACCTGTTCAACACCACGCGCACCGACGACGCGAATGCCATCGTGGCCTTCTCGTCCGGCTCGCTGCTGAACATCGCCACCGGCAAGTATGGCCAGTGGACGGAGAACGACGTGCGCTGGCTGGCCTCGGCGGGCACCGACTATGGCGCGGTCGTGGTTCGGCAGGACAGCCCCTACCAGTCGCTGGCCGATGTGATGGCCGCCGCCAAGGCCGACCTGACGAAGGTGGTGTTCGGGGCGGGCGGTTCGGTCGGTTCGCAGGACTGGATGAAGGCGGCGATCCTGCTGAAATCGGAAGGGCTGGACCCGCGCACCATGCGCTACGTGGCGTTTGACGGCGGCGGGGAATCGATCGCGGCGCTGCTGGGCGGGTCGATCGACGTCTATACCGGCGACGTGGCCGAGCAGGCGGCGCATATCGGCGCGGGCACCATGCGCGTGCTGGCGGTGATGTCGCCCGAGCGGCTGGGCCCCCCCTACGACCAGTTCCCGACCGCCCGCGAACAGGGCTATGACGCGGTCTGGGGCATCGTTCGCGGCTACTACATGGGCAAGAACGTGGCCGATGCCGACTATCAGGCCTGGGTCGACGCGTTCAACGCGGCCTATGCGACCGAGGCCTTCACCAAGAACCAGGCCGAAAAGGGCCTGCTGCCCTACAACAAGGCGGGGGCAGAGTTCGAGGCCGAGATGAAGGCGGCGGTCGAATCGATGCGCGCCATCGCCCGCGAAGCCGGCCTGATCCAGTAACGGCGATCACGCAGCGGGGCCGGGCGTTCGCGCCCGGCCCCTTCCCCTTGGTCCGCGCGCAGGGAGGGCGTCATGGCCGACCGTATTTTTGCCGGGGTGCTGTTGCTGGTGTCCCTGATCTACACCTGGATCGCCTTTACCGCGATCCGCGCACCGTTCCAGTATGACCCGCTGGGTCCGGAAAGCTGGCCGCGCCTTCTGGGTATCGTGGCGATCCTGTGCACCGCCGCCATCGTCGCGCGGCCCGACATCGAATCGATGGGCGTGAACCGGACGACGGCGATGCGCATCGTCATCCTGGTGGGCCTGCTGATGGCCTATGCGGCGGCGTTCCAGCCGCTTGGCTTCATCCTGTCGACCTGGGCATTCTGCACCGTGCTGGGCGCGATCCTGGGGGCCACCCCGGTGCGGGCGCTGGGCTTCGGCGCGGCGGCGGGGATCGTCGGCTATTTCGTCTGCACCGTGCTGCTGGACCTGAACCTGCCTGCGGGCATCCTGCAACCCCTTCTGTGAGACCCTGACATGGACGCCATCTTTTCCGGCCTCGCGCAGGGCTTTGCCGTCGCGCTGGACCCGTTCAACCTGTTCCTTGTTCTGATCGGCTGCTTTGCCGGAACGCTGATCGGCGCCCTGCCAGGCATCGGGCCGATCAACGGCGTGGCGATCCTGCTGCCCATCGCCTACAGCCTGAACTTCCCCCCCGAAAGCGCGCTGATCCTGCTGGCGGGCGTCTACTATGGTGCCGAGTTCGGCGGACGGATCAGTTCGATCCTGCTGAACGTGCCCGGGGATGCCAGCGCAGTGATGACCACGCTGGACGGCAACCCGATGGCCCGACGCGGCGAGGCGGGCAAGGCGCTGTCGCTGTCGGCGGTGGCATCGTTCATCGGCGGCACCTTCTCGGTGGTGATGATGACGCTGTTCGGGCCGCTGATGGCGTCCTACGCCGTCACCTTCTCGCCCTCGGACTATGTGGCGCTGATGGTGTTCGCCTTTGCCTGCCTAGCCTCGCTGGTCGGTGCCAACCCGATCAAGACGCTGCTGGGTGCAGTGATCGGGCTGATGCTGGCCTCGATCGGGATCGACGCCAACACCGGGGTGATCCGCTATACCTTCGGGGTGCCGGACCTTCTGGCGGGCATCGACTTTCTGGTGATCGTCATCGGCTTCTTCGGGATGGCCGAGCTTATCAGCCTGGTCGAGCAGCAGGTGACGGGGCAGCTCAAGGCGCTGAAGATCGACAAGAGCTTTGTCACCCTGAAGGACATGGCGGCGGTGAAATGGACCGTCGTGCGGTCCTCGATCATCGGCTTTGTCGTGGGCGTGCTGCCCGGCACCGGCGCCTCGGTCGCCTCGGCCGTGGCCTACGGGACGGAAAAGCGCATCAACGGCGGCAAGGGGACCTTCGGCAACGGCGACATCCGTGGCCTTGCCGCGCCGGAGGCCGCGAACAATGCCAGCGCCGGGGGTGCCATGGTGCCGATGCTGACGCTGGGCATTCCCGGTTCGGGCACCACGGCGATCCTGCTGGGCGCGCTCTTGCTGTTCTCGGTCACGCCGGGGCCGATGATGTTCCAGACCCGGCCCGAGATCGCCTGGGGCCTGATCGCGAGCATGTACATCGGGAACGTCGCGCTGCTGGTGATCAATCTGCCGCTGGTCGGGTTCTTTGCGCGGATGCTGACCATCCCGCAGCAGTACCTGACGCCGATGATCGCCGTCCTGGCCTTCGTCGGGGTGTATTCGGTGGTGTCCAACCCGCACGACCTGTACATGATCACGGCACTGGGCGTGTTCGGCTGGTTCCTGCGCAAGATGGATTTCTCGCTTGCGCCGATCATCCTCGGCTTCGTGCTGGGGCGGCTGTTCGAGGACAACCTGCGCCGGGCACTGTCGATTTCGGGCGGCGACTGGGGAATCCTCGTGCAATCGGTCAATTCGGTCGTGCTCTATGCACTCGCGATCACCATCGTGGTCGTGCCGATCTGGCTGTCGCGCCGTCGCCGCGCGGTGAAGGACGACGAGTAAGAGGCGGGATTGAGACTTCGCGGAACCGCCATCGCCTTCGGCCTTGCCCTGCCCGCCGCCGCCTTGCTGGCCTGGGCAGGGGTTCCGGCAGGGGCGCTTCTGGGGGCGACGGCGGCGGTGGCCGCCGCCGCCCTCATGGGGATCGGGCCGATCGTGCCCGATCCCCTGCGCAATCTGGCCTTCGTGTCGATCGGCCTGTCGCTGGGGGCGGGCATCAGCCACGACATCCTGTCGGACATCGCGCGCTGGCCGGTCAGCCTGGCCGGGCTGACCGTGACGATCCTGGTGATCATGCTGGTCACGGGGTCGATCCTGACGCGCGGCTTCGGCCTGACACCCGCGACCGCGGTGCTGTCGACCTCGCCCGGCGCGCTGTCCTATGCGGTGGCGCTGGCGACCGAGGGGCGGGGCGAGGTGCGCGATGTCGTGGTGCTGCAAAGCCTGCGGCTGCTGCTGGTGACACTGTGCCTGCCGCCGACGATCGCGGCGATCGCCGGGGTCGGGCTGCCGCCCCCGGGCGGGTCCGGGGCCGCCGTTCTGGTGCCCTGGGTGACGGGCGTGCTGATCCTCGTGGCGATGGCCGGGGGGGCGGGGCTGGAACGGCTGGGCACGCCGGCCGCCTACCTGCTCGCCGGGCTGGGCGCCAGCGGGCTGGCGCATGCGATGGGCTGGGTCGAGGGGCGGTTGCCCGCAGCCGTGGTGTTCTTCGGCTTTGCCGCGACCGGGGCCGTGATCGGCAGCCGGTTCACCCGCATCGCGCGGGCCGACCTGCTGCGGCTGGCCATCGCCGGGGCGGCGGCCACGGTGGTTTCGGTGGCGATCTCGGCGGCGGGGGCGGCGGCGGTGTCGCTGCTGACCGGTCTGTCGTTCCCGGCGGTCTGGGTGGCGTTCGCGCCGGGGGGCGTCGAGGGGATGGCGGCGATCGGCCTGGCGCTGGGCTATGACCCGGCCTTCGTCGCGACGCACCACATCTTCCGGATCGTGCTGGTGATCGCCATCCTGCCGCTGATGCTGCGGCTTGCCGACAGGCGCTGAGACCTATTCGAAGCCGGACCGGCGGCGCTGGCCGGCTGCCGTGTCGGCCACCATCGCGGCGATGAAGCCGCGCGCCAGGGCCGCGCGCGGCGATCCTGCGCAAACCGCCGCGACATAGGTCGTGGCCAGTCCGAACGGATCGGGCAGCGAGCCCACGGCGCGGACCCCTGGGGTGATCAGGATCTCGGTGATCTGGGTGCAGCCGATGGGGCGCGCGGCGCCCGATGCCGCAAGCGCGGCCATCGCCCGCGCACCGTTGGGATGGATGCGCAGGCGGTCGGCCATCTGACCCGCGATCCCGAGACGGTCGAGCACACCCGCGAAATGGATGCCCGCAGTGGCCAGCGCCGGATCGGGGAAATAGATCTCGTCGGCCGCCAGCAGCGCCGCGCGCAGGGCATCGGCCCCCGACACGTCCGGCGCGGCATCGCCCGCCCGTACGGCGACGGCGGTGCGGACAAGGCCGATGTCGGTCACGCTGTCGGCCAGGGCGCGGCCCTCGCGCACCAGATCGGCGATGATCGGCCCGGTCAGGATCAGCAGGTCCGCCGCCGTGCCCGACCGCAGCAGATCGCGCATCGCGCCCACCGCGCCGAAGGTGCCGGATATGCCTGCGCCGGTGTCGGCGCGAAAGGCCGGTTCCAGCGCCGCGACGAGGCCGTGTGCCGCGCCGCCGCTCAGAAGAACGATGTCCTGGGTCATGGGGTCCTCGGGGCGCGGGGTGGGAACGGGATCAACGGGAACGGCGGCGGCGCAGGGCGACCCAGAAGGGCCAGACCAGCGAGGCAAGAAGCGCGACGGAAAGCAGGGCAGAGATCGGCCGTTCGACAAAGATCAGCGGGCTGCCGAGCGACAGCAGCAGCGACTGGCGCAGCGACGATTCCAGCAGCGGGGCCAGGACCAGCGCCAGAACCAGCGGCGCGCGGGGAAAGTCGAGCTTCATCATCAGCCAGCCGACCAGCCCGAACAGCAGCGCGATGCCCACGGGGTAGAGGCTGAGCGTGCTGGAATAGGCGCCGAACAGCGACACCGCCAGGATGCCCGGGGCCAGATAGCCATAGGGAATGCGCAGGAGCGAGGCGAAGACCGGCGCCAGTGGCAGGTTGATGATCAGCAGCACGACATTGCCGATGAACATGCTGGCCATCAGGCCCCAGACCAGATCGGGCTGTTCGTTCATCAGCCCGGGCCCGGGCCGGATGCCCAGCAGGATCAGCGCCGCAAGCAGCACCGCCGTGCTTGCCGACCCGGGGATCCCGAGCGCCAGCATCGGCGCCAGCGCGCTGTGCGACGCCGAGTTGTTGGCGGATTCGGCCGCCGCAATGCCCGCGATGGCGCCGCGCCCGAATTCGTCGGGCGTGCGGCTGATCTTGCGTTCGGCCACATAGGCCATCATCGAGGCAATGGTCGGCCCCGCCCCCGGCATCACCCCCACGAGGAAACCGATGGCGCCGCCGCGCACGATGGCATAGCGGCTTTGCGCCCATTCGGCCGAGGTGATCCACATGTCGCGCAGCCGCGTGCGGATCGGCTGCATGTCGCCCATCCGCTCGATCGAGGCCAGCACCTCCGCGATGCCGAAGACGCCGATGGCAACGGGCAGGAAGTCGATCCCTTCCAGCAGCCGTGCATCCCCGAAGGTCAGGCGCGGCATGCCCAGGATCGGGTCAACCCCGATCTGCGAGATCATCAGGCCCAGCGACGCCGCCAGCAGCGCCTTGAGCGCCGACGAACCGCCAAGGCTGGCGGTGGCGGTGATGCCGAGCGCGGCCAGCAGGAAATATTCCGGCGCCGAGAAACGCAGCGCGAATTCGCTGAGCGGCGGGGCGATGAAGACCAGCAGGGCGACCGACACGATGCCCGCGGCAAAGGACCCGATGGCCGCGATGGCCAGCGCCGCGCCGGCGCGGCCCTTGCGCGCCATCTGGTAGCCGTCGACCGCCGTCATCAGGCTGGAGGATTCGCCCGGCACGTTCACCAGCACCGAGGTCAGCGTGCCGCCATACATGCCGCCGTACATGATGCCCGCCAGCATGATGACGCCCGACACGGGTTCCATCGAATAGGTGAAGGGCAGCAGCAGCGCCATGCCCGCCGCCGGTCCGATCCCCGGCAGCGCCCCGATGATCTGGCCCAGCACCACCCCGAGCACGAGGAAGGCAAGGTTGGCGGGCGTCGTGGCGACCGCGAAGCCCTGCCAGAGAAGGTCGAGACTTTCCATCGTGATGTCCGGAATTGCGGGTCAGAGACCGAGGGGGCCGCGCGGCAGCGGCAGCGCCAGCCAGAGGACGAAGATGACGTAGATGAAGCCCGTGGTGATCGTCACGGCGATCAGGCTGCCGGTGACGGGCTGGCGCAGCACGCCGATCATCACCGCCAGAAGGAACAGCACGATGGACGGGATCATGCCCAGATGGGGCGTCAGCACCAGGAACATCAGCAGCGACAGGTAGGCCGCACCGACCGTGCGCAACACCGCCGGCGCGGGCCATTCCACGCCCTCGCCACCCTTGCCCCGCAGCGCCCGGATCAGCAGCGGCACGGCGCAGGATGTGGCGAAGATTGCGATCAGCAGCGGAAAGAAGGCCGGGCCGGGGGTGAACCGTTCCCAGACGCCCAGCGACCAGGTGCCCAGAACCATGACCGCCGAAAGCCCCAGCATGACAAGGGCAGGGAGAGCTTCGGTCAACCGCATCGCGCGCGCCCCCTGCCCCGCCGGCATCACTTGGCCAGGCCCACGGCGCGCATCAGGTCGCCGTAGAGCGTGTTGAGTTCCTCGTGCCGCTGGGCGATGCGGTCAACGCCGTAGTATTCGCTCTGCTGCATCTTGGCCTTGATCGAGTCCTGCCAGGTCTGGCTGGCCACGACCTTGCGCAGTTTGTCGTCCCACCAGACCGCAACCTCGGGATCGGTGCCCGGCGGCAGGGCAACTCCCCAGGACTGGCCGAACACGATGTCGAAGCCCTGTTCGACCGCCGTGGGCACATTGGTGTAGGGTTCGACATTCATCCGTTGCCCGGCCAGCACCGCAATCGGCTTGGCGCGTCCCTCGGTGATCAGCGGCACGCCCTCTTCCAGGGTCGCGAACACGCCCTCGACATTGCCGCCGAGGAAGGTCGAGATCGCGACCGACCCGCCGTCGAAAGGCACATAGGTCAGATCGACCCCGCCCTTCAGCATCAGGAGCGCGGTGGCGAGGTGGTCGGTGCCACCGGCCAGCGCGCCCGCGATGCGGATCTGCGCGGGCGCGGCCTTTGCCGCCTCCATGAACTCGGTCAGCGTGCTGTAGGGCGCCCCGGGCTGCACCATGAACACCAGGTCCGACTGGATGAAGTTGGCGACCGGCACGACCTTGTCGATGATCGGCTCGGTCCCCTGCATCATCGGCGTGGTGAAGCTCGACTGGTTCAGCGTCAGCAGCAGGTTCTCGTCGCCCGGGCGGCCGATGACGTAGTTGTAGCTGACCGAACCCGAACCGCCGGGGCGGTTCTGCACCACCAGCGGCACGTCGGTGATGCCTTCCTCGACCATGATCTTGGCGACGAAGCGCATGATCACGTCGGGCGACCCGCCGGGGCTGGCGCCGACCGAGATGTCGATCGGGCCCGAGGGCTGCTTGCCCTGGGCCATCGCCCCGGTGGCCGTGCCGAGGGCCAGGATGGCGGCCGCGCCGAGCGCGCGCGCCAGACGCGGTATCGAGATGCTGGACAGTGTGGTCATCGTGATCCTCCCATGGATTTCGCAGGAATGGCACAGTTACGACTGGGTACCGGCCGCAGTCAGGACGCCCCGACCTTCCGGGGCGGGCCATATGCCCGGCTGACCGGACCGTCGTCTGTCCGGGACCCTTGCGGCCCTCTTTTCCGCAGCCGAAAGATGCAGCCTGCGGCGCGTTTGACAATCAGTGAATGTTGCCAACTGCTTTGCGCATCCTGCAAAGCTGTACTATGCCTGGTTCAGGGTCCGGCACCGGGGGGGCGACGCATGGGACGGTCAAAGATCGTGGGCGCCCTGCCCCGCATGCCGCTGGAGGTGCTGCGCTATGTGGTGCTGATCGGCGAGCAGGGCTCGACCTTCGCCGCCGCGCAGATGGTCAACCTCACCTCCTCGTCGCTCAGCCGCAAGATCGCGCAGCTTGAGCACGAGTTGGGCCTTGCGCTGTTCGAACGGCACTCGCGCGGGATGCGGCCGACCGATGCGGGGCAACTGGTGATCGAGGCGGCACGCCATGTCATCGCCAGGATGGAACGGCTGGCCAGCGAGATCGACGACGGCGATGCGATGAACCGGGGGTTCGTGCGGGTCTTTGCGTCGCAGGCGCTGGTGGAACACATCCTGATGCCACGGGTGCTGCAACTGGGTGCCAAGTATCCCAATGTGAAGATCGAGCTGAATGTCGCCGCCGGGCGGCAGGCCGAGCGCGCGCTGGTCGAGGATGTCGCGGACTTCGCGCTGATCATCACGGTGCCCACACATCCCGACATCGACATCGTGGCAGAGCGGCGCAATCACGTCGTGGCGGTGGTGCGGCGTGACCATCCCTTCGCCGGTCGGACCAGCGTGGATCCGGCCGAGGTGGTGGCCACGGCCTTCGCCGCCCTGCCCGGCACCTATTCCAGCCGCCAGGCCTTCAACTCGCTGCTGCCCGACGCCATGAAATCCGTTCAGCCGCAGATGACGGCCAATTCGGTTGCCGCGCTCAAGGCCTATGCCCAGTCGGGGCTGGGCGTCGCGGTGGTGCCGGAACTGACGGTCTGGGACGATCCGGCCCATGCCGACCTGGTGGTCGTGCCGCTGGAGGGCGCCGAACGCACCGACACGCGGATGTGCCTGTGCCGGCGCCGGACGCGGATCATGGGCAGCGCGGCGCGCAACCTGCTGGCAGAACTTGCCGCCAGCTTTGACGAGATGCCGCTGCCATGACCGGATGCTGCGTTGCGGCATCTGCAACGCTGCTATGGTCATCCGGCGGTTCCGTGCCCAGAGTGCGCCGGGCATAACGCAAGTGCCGGGATGAGGGAGGAGAGCCATGGCAGGCATGCGGATTCTGGTTCTGGGTGCGGGCGGCACGGGCGGCTATTTCGGTGGCCGTCTTGCCGAGGGCGGGGCCGACGTGACCTTTCTGGTGCGCGAGGCGCGGGCGGCCGCGCTGCGCAGCAACGGGCTGCGCATCGCAAGCCAGTTCGGCGATGTGGCGATGCCGGTGCAGGTGGCCACCTCCGCCGATCCCGGCGGCGGCTATGACCTCGCGCTTGTCAGCTGCAAGGCCTACGACCTTGACGACGCCATCGGAACGCTGCGCCCCGCCATCGGGCCCGATACCGCGATCCTGCCGATCCTGAACGGCATCGCGCATCTTGACCGGCTGGTTCAGGTGTTCGGGGAGGCGGCGGTCATGGGGGGAACTGCCAAGATCCAGGTCACCCTTTCCCCTGACGGCGTGGTGCAGCACCTGAACGACTGGCGGTTCCTGACCTTCGGCGAACGCGACGGGCGGATGTCGGACCGGGTGGCGGGGCTTGCCGCCGAATGTGCCAGGGCAAAGGGCATGGTGGCCGAGGCGGTGCCCGACATCGCGCAGCGCATGTGGGAAAAGCTGGTGCATGTGGCCACCTCGGCGGGCATGACCTGCCTGATGCGCGCGAATGTCGGCGAGATCGTCAGGACCGAGCAGGGACGCGACCTGCTGCTGAACCTGCTGGCGGCCAATGCCGAGGTGGCAGCGCGCAGCGGACATCCGCCGTCCGAAGCCTTCATGGCGACCTATCGCGCCACCTTCTCGGACCCCGCGTCGCAGTATTCCACGTCGATGCTGCGCGACATCGAACGGGGCGCGCGCACCGAGGGGATGCATATCGTGGGCTTCATGGCGGAACGGGCGCGCGCGGCGGGCATCGCCGCGCCGATCCTCGACTTCGCCACGGCGCATCTTCAGGCCTATGAACAGCGGCGGCTTGCCGGGCGTCTGTGACGCCCGGCCCGCGCCGTCAGGCGCAGCGGTTCGCCAGCGTGCCGATGCCCGATATCGCGATCTCGACACTGTCGCCCGGCGCCAGGAACCGGGGCGGCGCCATGCCGATGCCGACCCCGGCAGGCGTGCCGGTTGCGATGATGTCGCCGGGCAGAAGCGTGATGCCCGCCGACAGCGTGGCGATCAGCGTCGGAATGTCGAAGATCAGGTCGCGGGTGTTCGCGGTCTGGCGCAGTTCGCCGTTGACGTGGCAAGTCACCTGCAGGTTCAGCGCATCGACCTCGTCCGCCGTGACGATCCATGGGCCCATGGGGCAGAACGTGTCCAGCGACTTGCCGAGGAACCACTGCTTGTGGTTGCGCTGCAGGTCGCGCGCGGTGACGTCGTTGACGATCGTGTAGCCCCAGACATGTGCCCAGGCATCGGCCCGGGCGATCCCGCGCCCGCCGGGGCCGATGATGACGGCCAGTTCGGCCTCGTAGTCGACCGAGCTGGTGATGCCGCCATGCAGGTCGATGGTGTCGCCCGGCGCGATCACCGTGCCCGGCAGTTTCGAGAACAGCGCCGGAAAGTCATCGACATCCTTGCCAGCGACGGCGCCCGCCTCGTATCCGCTGCGCGCGAATTCCCGGGCGTGTTCCCGATAGTTCTTGCCGACGCACATGATGTTGCGCGCCGGACGCGGGATCGGGGCGCACAGGCGCACGGCGGAAAGGGCCACCGTGGTCTCGGGCGCGGGCACCGGGCCCGCCGCCGCGATCAGCGCGATCATGTCGGAATGTCCGGGCGGCAGCAGGCCGATGCCTGCGCCATCGGGCGTCACGACCCCGAGGCGCCGGTGGCCCTGGTATTCGACGGTTGCGATCTTCATCCGGTCCTCCCTTGCCTGCGGGTGACGAGATACGGCGCCCGTCCCTGTTGTCAACCAGTTCGAAAATTGGTTGATCAATCGGCCGCATCGGCTATGCCTGATCCGCAAGGGAGAACGCGCATGGCCACCCCAGACCGGCAGGTCCGCGACCATCTGCTGTCCGTCATCGCCTCGGGCGCGCTGCGCCCCGGCGACCGGCTGCCGACCGAACGCGATCTCTGCGCCGCCCTGTCGGTCGGACGGGCAGCGGTGCGCGACGCGCTGGCGGTGCTGGCGGGCGAGGGCCGGGTGCTGCGCCGCGCGGGCAGCGGCACCTATCTGGCCGAACCGGAACGGTCGCCCCCCAGCCCCTCTCCGGCGCAGGTGATGGAGACGCGCCTGTTTCTCGAACCCCGGCTTGCGCATCTGGTCGCCGCCCACGCCACAGCCGCGGACCTGCGGCACCTGCAGGATTGCCTGGCGCAGGGCGGCGAGGCCCCCGACCTTGCGGGATTCGAGCATTGGGATGCAGCGCTGCACGCGGCCATCGCCCGGGCCGCCGGAAACCCGCTGATCGCGGCGGCCTATGACCTGATCACCCAGGCGCGGGGACGCGACGACTGGGGCGAACTGAAGCGGCGCAGCATGACGCCGGAGCGCCGCGCGCAGTATCAGGCCGATCACGCCGCCATCGTCGCGGCGCTGGTGCGGCGCGATGCGGACAGCGCCGAGGCCGCCATGCTGGCGCATCTGCATCGCGTGCGATCGAACCTGATCGGCCCCTGACGCATGCAACCGGAACCACGGTTTTCCCTGACCGAGGCCTATGACCGGCTTGTCGCCGCCGGCGACCGGCGCAACGACCCCGCGCAGCGCGCCGTGCTGGCCCGGATGGAGCCGTTCCGGATCGCACT
This sequence comes from Paracoccaceae bacterium, assembly GCA_019454225.1. NCBI lineage: Bacteria > Pseudomonadati > Pseudomonadota > Alphaproteobacteria > Rhodobacterales > Paracoccaceae > Paracoccaceae bacterium. The sequence goes on from CP075370.1 coordinate 3,321,991, forward strand.
GGAACGTGGCGGCCCGGGCGGGGGCTGGCTGTCGCGGTTGCGGCGCGACGGCGCGGGCCCGCAGGGCCTGTACCTCTGGGGCGGGGTCGGGCGCGGCAAGTCGATGATGATGGACCTGCTCCTGGCCATCACGGCGGTTCCCGGCAGGCGGCGGGTGCATTTCGATGCCTTCCTGCGCGACATCCACGCGGCCGTCCACCGTGCGCGGCAGGCGCGGCAGGACGATCCGCTGGGCCGCGTCACCGCGGATTTCGCCCGCGGCCTGCGGCTGCTGGCGTTCGACGAGATGCAGGTGCAGGACATCGCCGACGCCGCCATCGTCGGGCGCATCTTCGCCGACCTGTTCGCGGCAGGCGTGCGGATCGTGACGACCTCGAACCGCCCGCCCGAGGATCTCTATCGCGACGGGCTGAAGCGCGAGCTGTTCCTGCCCTTCATCGGCCTGCTGCGCGACCGGATGGAGGTCATCCGCATCGACAGCGACACCGACCACCGGCTGCACCGGATGGCGGGTGCCCCCGTCTATTTTCACCCCGACGATTCCGCCGCCACCGCCGCGCTCGACCGGATATGGACCGATCTTGCCCGCGGCCAGGCGCGACCCGTCACGCTGCGGGTGCAGGGCCGCGACCTTGTGCTGCCCGCCTGCCATGACGGCATCGCCCGCATGACATTCGCCGAGGCCTGCGGCACGCCCCGCAGCCCGGCCGACTATCTGGCGATGGCCGACGCGCTGCGTGTGCTGGTGCTCGACCATGTGCCGCGCCTGTCCGAGGGCCGCCACGACGATGCGCGGCGCTTCGTGACGCTGGTCGACGCCTTCTACGAGGCGAAGGGTCTGCTGATCATCGGCGCGGCGGTTCCACCCCAGGCGCTCTATCCCGAAGGCGAGGGGTCCTTCGAGTTCGCCCGCCTTGTCAGCCGCCTGCGCGAGATGCAGGGCGCGGACTGGATCGGGGCCGCGATCCGCGCCAGGCAGGACCCGGCCTGATCACGCGCGCCGCGCGCGCCTGCGCCGCACCGCGCCCAGAACCGGCAGGAAGATCGCAAAGGCCACCGCCGCCAGCAGGACCGCCGCAACCGGACGCTCGACAAAGATCATCGGGCTGCCAAAGGACAGCAGCAGGGCCTGCCGCAGCGACATCTCCATCAGCGAGGCCAGAACCAGCGCCAGAACCAGCGGCGCGCGCGGAATGTCGAACTTCATCATCAGCCAGCCCAGCACCCCGAAGAACAGCGCCATCCAGACGGTCGCGATGTCCAGCGTCGCCGCATAGGCGCCGACCAGCGACAGGCCCAGGATGCCGGGCGCCAGATAGACATAGGGAATGCGCAGCAGGGCCGCAAAGACCGGTGCCATCGGCAGGTTCAGGATCAGCAGGAACACATTGCCCACCAGCATGCTGGCGATCAGCCCCCAGACCAGCGCGGATTCCTGCGTCATCAGCTGCGGCCCCGGCCGGATGCCATGCAGGATCAGCGCGGCCAGCAGGATCGCGGTCGAGGCCGACCCCGGAATGCCCAGCGACAGCATCGGGATCGTCGCGCCGTGCGAGGCCGCGTTGTTCGCGGCCTCGGCGGCCGCCACACCGTCAATCGCCCCCTTGCCGAAGGTCTCGGGCGTCTTGCTGAAATTGCGCTCGGCCAGATAGGCCAGCAGCGAGGCGATCGAGGCGCCCGCACCCGGCATGATCCCCACGAACAGGCCGATCGCCCCGCCGCGGATCACCGAGAACCGGCATTTCGTCCAGTCCTCTGCCGTCAGCCACATGTCGCGCAGCCGGGTCCGGATCGGCTGCACGCTCTGCACCCGTTCCAGCGATGCCAGCACCTCGGCGATCCCGAACACGCCGATGGCCACGGGGATGAAGTCGATTCCCTTGAACAGGATCGGCTGGTCGAAACTCAGGCGCGGCGTGCCCGTCATCGGATCGACCCCGATCATCGCGATCATCAGGCCCAGCACGCCCGCCGCGATCGACTTGATCGGCGATCCGCCGAGGCTGCCCATCGCCAGGATGCCCAGCAGCGCCAGAAGGAAATACTCGGGCGCGTTGAACTTCAGGCCGAAACTGGCCAGCGGCGGCGTGAGCACCGCGACCGCCATGACCGAGCCCACACCGGCGATGAACGACCCGATCGCGGATATCGACAGCGCCGCACCGGCCCGCCCCTGACGGGCCATTGCATGGCCGTCGACCGCCGTCATCACCCCCGACGCCTCGCCCGGCACGTTGATCAGCACCGAGGTCAGCGTGCCGCCGTATTGCGCGCCATACATGATGCCCGCCAGCATCATGATCGCCGTCACCGGCTCCAGCCCGAAGGTCAGGGGCAGCAGCAGCGCCATGCCCGCCGAGGGGCCGAGCCCGGGCAGCGCCCCGACCACCTGGCCGATCAGCACGCCCAGAAAGATGAACAGCAGGTTCTGCGGCTCCAGCGCGGTCGCAAAGCCCAGAAGCAGTTGGTCGAACATCGTGACGTCCTCGGTTCCGGGGTCAGAAACCCAGCGGCTGCGGCATCGGCACCGAAAGCCACCGGATGAACACCGCATGGGTGAAACCCGCCACGATCAGCGCCGTGACAAGCGAGGGTGCGATCCGCTGGCGCAGCACCGCCAGCAGCATGAACAGGACGAACACGAACAGCATCGGCACAAAGCCGATGCGCGGCGCGCCGTAGGCAAGCGCGCACAGCGCGACAATCGTCACGACCACCCGCAACCCGTCGACCGGGTTGCGGGGGAAATCGACCTGCACGCTTTCGATGCCGCGTGACTGCGCCCAGAGCAGAAGCAGTGCGATGGCGGCACCGGTTGCCGACAGGATGCCCGGAAAGAACCGGGCGCCCGGCGTGAACCCGTCCCAGTAGTTCAGGCCCGCCGTTCCCAGGAACACGGCCCCGGCGACGGCCAGCAGGAACGCGGCCGGAATGGTCTCGATCAGGCGCATGGGCACTCTCCGGCCGGCCGGGTTGCGGGGCCGTTACTTGGCCAGCCCGATCCGCGTCAGCACGTCGCGGAACGTCTGCTGTTCGCGCGCGAAATAGGCGCCGGCCTCGGCCAGCGTGACCATGTCGCTGCGATAGAGGTTCTGCGCCAGCCAGGCCTGGAACGGCTCGCTCTGCGCGGCCTTCTGGAACTTGTCGGCCCACCAGGCGGCGACCGCCGGGTCAAGGTTCACGGGTCCGCCGACACCCCAGAACTGGGTATAGACCACGTCGACCCCCTGCTCGACCGCCGTCGCCACGTTCGCCAGGGCCTCTTCGGTCCGCCGCTGGTTCGAGAAGATGGCCAGCGGCTTGCCCGTTCCGGCGGTGATCATCTCGATCCCCTCGGACAGCGTGGCAAAGTGCAGCTCGACATTGCCGCCGAGGAAGGTGGCGCGCGCCGCGCCGCCGCTTTCGTGCGGAACGTAGGTCATCGTCGTGCCGGTGGCCGATTCCAGAAGCCCCGTCAGGATATGGTCGTTCCCGCCGGACGCGCCGCCCGCCACGCGCACGCGGCCCGGTTGGGCGGTCGCCGCCGCGACAACGTCCGTCAGCGAGTTGAAGGCGCTGTCGGGCGTCGTGAACAGCAGCAGTTCCGACTGTACCAGCGCCGCAATCGGCGTCACCTGGTCGATGACCGAGGGGGTGCCCTGCACGATGGGTGTGGTGAACACCGGCGAGGCCAGCATCAGCAGCGTGTTGGTGTCGCCAGGCAGGCCGAGCACATGGTTGTAGGCGTTCGAATGCCCGCCGCCCGTGCGGTTCTGCACCACGATCGGGTTCGGCACCAGGCCGGTTTCGTTCATGATCTGGGCGAAGGTGCGCATGATCACGTCCGGCGATCCCCCCGCACCCGAGCCCACGGTGAATTCGATGGGGCCCTCCGGCGCGCGCATCTCCTGCGCCTGGGCGCCACCTGCGGCAAGCGCCAGCACGAGCGCGGCACCAAACCGGGTCATGGTCTTCATAAGCATGGCAGTCCTCCCTTATTCGACGTTGGCAGTGATCGGTTCCTTTCCGGGCCTCCTCAGGTTCCCAGAACGGCGGGGTGAAACAGCTCGGCAGGCGCGACCAGGCGCGGCGCGAGGTGCTGCTCGACGGAATAGCGGCAGGCCGCCGCAATCTCGTCCTCGGCGCGGGCAAAGCCATAGGGCCAGTAGTCGGCCCCCATCGCCGCGCGCGCCCGTTCCATCGCGGCGTTCAGCCAGGGCAGCGACAGCCGGTTGGCCGACCCCAGCCAGACCTCGCGCAGCCGCGCCATGGCAACATCGCGCGCCGCGACGAAGGCCTCGTACAGCGCCATCGGCAGCCAGGGATGCGCCTCGGCCAGGGACCGGCGCAGCGCCACGATATGCATGATCGGGAAGAACCCGGTGCGGCGGTGCCAGGCCTGTTCGGCCGCCTCGAAATCGGGAAACACCCGCTCGATGCGCGGGTCGCCCGCCAGGAAGGCGCGCGGCGGGTTCGGCGCCAGAAGCCCGTCGATCTCGCCCGCCAGCAGCAGATCCTGCAGCGTCTCGCCATCGGCAATGGGCGTGATGCGCAGGTCGGGCGGCGGCGCCAGCGCCAGCCGCTCGCGCCGGATGCCCTGGTCCAGTGCCCCGGTGCGCCAGTGAACCGCCGTCGCAGGCACGCCGAAATCGTCCGCCATCACGCCCCGCATCCACAATGCGGCCGTCATCTGGTATTCCGGCACCCCCACCGCGCGGCCCGCGAAATCCGCCAGCGTCCCGATTCCGCTGCCCGCGCGGCGGTAGAACCCGTTGTGGCGGAAGGCCCTGCTGATGAAGGCCGGGATCGCCACATAGGCCGCATCGCCCCGCGCCACCTGCAGGATGTGGCTGGACAGCGAAAGCTCGGTCACATCGAACCGCGCCTCCTGCACCGCAATCGGGAAGAGCTGCGTCGTGGGCAGGACATGCGGTTGCACCACGACCCCCGGCACCGGTATCCGCCCGTCCAGCACGGGCATCACCCGGTCATGGTCCCAGGCCGCGACCGACAGGGTCAGGGGCGCGCCCGTCACGGGTCCAGCCTCGTCTCGACCGATTTCAGATGCCAGCGCATCGCGGCATGCGCCGCCTCCGGGTCGCGGTCGTCCAGGGCATCGACGATGCGGTCATGCTCGGCAAAGCTCGGGTGGTCGGCCGGCGGATGCGCCCCCTGCCGCCCCTGACGGCCCCAGGACACCATGCGCCGCAGCATGTTCAGCTGGTCGAACAGCGCCAGCAGCGCCATCGACCCGCTGGCCTGCGCGATCTGGCGGTGGAACTCGGTGTCCAGCGCCTCGTATTCGCGCCAGGATCCCGCCTCGCGCGACCGCGCCGCCGTCACGCGCAGCGCCGCGATGGCCGCCGCTGTTGCATGCAGCGCCGCCTCGCGGGCAATCGCGGGCTCGATCGCGGCACGGGCGCGCATGGCATCCGCGGGGCTGACGCGGCGGGCCAGCATCTCCATGTCATTTTGCGCCGATTGCGCGGGGGGCCGGGCCAGGAAGGTGCCCTTGCCGACATGGCGCCACAGCACGCCCTCGTCCACCAGCACCTCCAGCGCGCGGCGCAGCTCGGTGCGGCGCAGGCCCAGGTCGTCGCCCAGCCTGCGCTCGGGGGGCAGGCGGTCGCCCGCCTTCAACCCCTTGTCCAGAATGAACGCACGCAGATGCGCCAGCGCCGCGGTATCGGAAACCGACGGCTCCGGCGGGTCCGCCGCCGCCTCGGGCAGCGGGGTCTGCAGCGCTCTGGCCACGTCGGCAACCTCCCGGCTCATGTCGTGCCCTCTTGCTGGACCGGTCATATTGATCCGGATTGGTTGATGACAAGCGCGCGATCAACCGATTCTTTCGCATTGCGCGCCAGCCCTTCCCCCAGCGTCCGGCCAGGCGGCATGCGGCGGCGCGGCAAGACCGGCGGGCGGAACACCGGGGCGCCGCAGCCGTTGTCACACCGAACGCGTAAGACTTGTTCTTGAATTACAGCGTTTTACGCCTTGCGCGATATCACAGGCACGGCGTCGGCGACGCACCCCGCCTGCAGCATTCCCCACCCATCACGGGCCCGTCACCACCCAGATACCCCCCAAGGCCGCCCCCCTGACCATTTCCGCGATTGGTTTGGCGCGTTCATATTGATCCGGATTGATCGACCCGCGCCGCTATGCGACTTCTCCATCGAACCTGCACAGGAGCCACGAGTCGATGTCGTCGTTCGCGATCACCCCCCCTGCCACCGTCACCCTGCCTATTGCCGGGTCCGACTCCAGCTTTCCGGTGCGCCGGGTCTACTGCATCGGGCGCAACTACGCCGCCCATGCGATCGAGATGGGGCATGACCCGAACCGCGAGCCGCCATTCTTCTTCCAGAAGAACCCCGACAATCTCTATGTCGGCGATACCTTCCCCTACCCCGAACAGACCAAGGACGTTCACCACGAGATCGAGATGGTCGTGGCACTCAAGTCCGGCGGCCGCAACATCCCGGTGGACAAGGCGCTCGATCACGTCTGGGGGTATGGCGTCGGCCTCGACATGACGCGCCGCGACCTGCAGGGCATCGCCAAGGAAATGGGCCGCCCGTGGGAGATCGGCAAGGCGTTCGAACATTCCGGCCCGGTGACGGCCCTGCGCACCGCCACGGAAACCGGCCACCCCTCGGAAGGGCTGGTGCAACTCAAGGTAAACGGCAAGGTGCGCCAGACCGGCGACCTGAACCAGATGATCTGGAAGGTTCCGGAAATGATCTCGTATCTCTCGGACTACTTCGAACTCGCCGCAGGCGACGTGATCATGACGGGCACGCCCGCGGGTGTCGGCGCCGTGGTCCGCGGCGACGTGATGGAGGGCGAGGTCGCGGGCGTCGGCACCCTGACGATCACGGTCGTCTGACCCATGCCCCTGTCACCCCGCCAGGGCTGGCAGGACACGGTCTCTTACCGAGACAAGATGGTCGCGCATCCGTTGCGCGGCCAGCGTCGCGTTACGCTCCGCGATGGCGGCATAGATGCCGTCATGTTCGTCGAAACTGCGGTGGTCGCGCGGCGGCAGCTGGGTCGATCGCAACTGCCCCCAGACCGTCGAGCGGCGCACCACGTTCAGGATGTCGAACAGGTGCAGCAGCAGCTTGTTGTGGGTGGCCTTGGCGATGGCGTGGTGAAGGTTGTTGTCCCAGGCCTCATAGCTGCGCCAGTCGGCGGCCGTGCGGCAACGCCGCGTGCAGGCCAGGATCTCGGCGAAATCCGCCTGCGATCCGTACAGCGCGGCCAGCCGCGCCAGTTCGGGCTCGATCGCAAGGCGCGCGGTGATCACCTGTGCCGGGCTGGCAAGCTCGCCCAGAAAGGTCACGTCCTCAAGGTTGTGGATGGGCCGCGCCCCGATGAAGGTGCCGCGCCCGACGTGGCGCCAGATCAGGCCGTCGGCCTCCAGCTCGGCCAGCGCCTTGCGCAGCCCGCCGCGCGTGACGCCGAACTGATGGCACAGGTCGCGCTCGGGCGGCAGCCTGTCGGTATGGTTGAACCCGCCGCCGGTGATGTAGGCCCGCAGGCGGTCGGACAGGTTGGCCGGTGGCGTAAGCGCGTTCATGCGTGGCCAATTTCCGTATTGGTTCGTTGCCTGCGCCGCGTGATGGCGCGAATTGTGCTTGAAGACAAGCGGCATCACGCCAGATAATCGCGATAGCCGCAGGGAGACAGCGTCACCAATCGCGGACCATTCCCGGATTGGTAAGGAATTGGACCGGAAGGTCCGGGGGGAAAGATGAGACTTTCGACCGTCGAGATCGCGGGAAACCGCCATTGCGTTGCCTGCCTGTCCGGGGACCGCGTGCTGGCGCTTGCCGCCGCAGACGACAGCCTGCCCGCGATCCGCGCCAATGACATGACCGCCCTGATCGCCGGCTGGGGAGCGGCGCGCGGGGCGGTGGCGACCCTGGTCGCCAGGGCCGAGGCCGGAGAACTGGCACATGCCGTGCATCCGGCCTCGGCTGTCCGCTTCCTCGCCCCGATCCCGCGCCCCGCAAAGAATGTCTTCTGCGTCGGCCGCAACTATGCCGAGCATATCGCCGAAGGCGCGCGCGCCCAGAACACCACGGTCGCGGTGACCGAGGTTCCGGTCTATTTCACCAAGCCGCCGACGGCGGTGATCGGCGCCGCCGAACCGGTGCTGACCTTCCCCGCGCTCTCCACCCAGACCGACTACGAGGTCGAGCTTGCGGTGATCATCGGCACGCCCGGACGCGACATCCCGAAGGATCGCGCCCTCGACCATGTGTTCGGATACACGATCCTGAACGACATCACCGCCCGCGACGTGCAGCGCCGCCACGGCGGCCAGTACTTCAAGGGCAAGGGGCTGGACGGGTCCTGCCCGATGGGCCCGTGGATCGTCACCGCCGACGACCTGCCCGATCCGCAGGCCGTCGGCATCCGGCTCTGGGTCAACGGCGAGAAACGGCAGGACAGCACCACCGCCGCGATGATCTTCGACATTCCGACGCTGATCGCCTCGCTCTCCGAGGGGCTGACGCTGGAACCGGGCGACATCATCGCCACGGGCACCCCTTCGGGTGTAGGCTACGCCATGACCCCCCCGCGCTTCCTGACCGACGGGGACGAGGTTACCTGCGAAATCGACGGAATCGGGCGGCTCTCGAACAGGGTCCGCGCCGTATAGGGCCAGACGGGCCGCAAAGAGCCCGCCGCGCCGCACTTCACCATCGCACCATCCAGGGAGGAACTTCACCATGCTGACCAGACGGACGTTCGCAACCACATTCGCGGCGCTTGCCACCGCCACGGCGCTCGGCGCCGGGGCCGTCGCGGCGCAGGACATGACGAAGGTCACCTTCGTCCAGCCCAGCCCCTCGGCCATCAACTCGTTCAACGTGTTCGTGGCGATCGGCGAGGGCTATTTCGCCGAGGAAGGGCTCGACGTGACGGTCGAGGCGATCAACGGCTCGGGCGCCGTGCTTCAGGCCCTGTCCTCGGGCCAGGCGCAGTTCGGCCGCCCCGGCCCCGGCCCGGTCCTCGCGGCGCGCGGACGCGGCGTGGATGTGGTGTTCATCTACAACTTCGCCGCCCGCTCGAACTTCGGCGTCGTCGTCCCCAGTGACAGCCCCGTGCAGGCGCCCGCCGACCTGAAGGGCAAGGTCGTGGGCACCGGCACCGCCGACGGCGCCGAGGTGGGCTTTGCCCGCAACGTCCTGTCCGGCTCGGGCATGACGGAAGGCACCGACTACACCTTCCTGACCGTCGGCGACGGCGGCCCCGCCACCGCGGCGTTCCAGCAGAACGCCATCGCCGCCTACGCGGCCTCGACCGCCGATGCCGCGATCCTGAACCAGCGCGGCGTGTCGGTGCGCGACATCACGCCCGCCGAATATGCCCGCTTCTTCGGCAACGGCTTCATCACCACGGGCGAGCTGATCCGCACCAACCCGGAACTGGTGGAAAAGTTCGTCCGCGCGATCTGGCGGGGCCATGTCTTCGCGCTTGACGATGCGAACCGCGACAAGGTGCTGGCGCATATGGTGGCAGGCAACCCGCAGGAAAGCGAAGACCCGGCCTTCGCCTCGGCCCTGTTCGATGCCGTGCGGTCCAAGACCGTTCCGGTCGACATGTCCAAGGGCCTTGGCTACCAGCCGCCCGAGGTCTGGGAGGAATGGCAGCAGGTGCAGATCGCCGGCGGCGACCTCGCAGGCCCGCTGCCCGATCTGACCGCCGCCTATACCAATGACTTCACGCTGAAAGTGAACGGGAGCAACTGATGCAGGCTTCCGCAGCCATCGCGCTCCATGCCTATCAGCGGGGCGAGCCGGTCTATGAACTGACCAACGTGGGCAAGACCTATGCGCGCAAGTCGATCCACGCGCTGGAAGGGGTCGGCCTGACCCTGACCAAGGGCAGCTTCTCGGCGGTGATCGGGTCGAGCGGCTGCGGAAAGTCTACGCTTCTCAAGATCATGGCGGGTCTCATCCCGCCCTCGACGGGGCGGGTGGTGCTTCAGGGCCGCCCCGTCACCGGCCCGCGCCGCGACATCGGCATGATGTTCCAGCAGGCCACCCTGTTCCCCTGGCGGACCACGATCGAAAACATCGTGCTGCCCATCGAGATCCGCGACGGCAAGGCCGCCGCACGGGCCGCGCGCGACCAGGCGCGCACGCTTCTCGAACTGGTCGGGCTCAAGGGGTTCGAGGATGTCTATCCCAACGAACTGTCCGGCGGCATGGCGCAGCGCGCCTCGATCTGCCGGATGCTGATCACCGAACCCGCCGTGCTGCTGCTCGACGAACCGTTCTCGGCGCTCGACGAACTGTCGCGCGACTTCATGAACATGGAGCTGCAGCGCATCTGCATGTCGCGCGAGGCGACGGCCTTCCTTGTCACCCATTCGATCCCCGAGGCGGTCATCCTGTCCGACGTGGTCTATGTGATGAAGCCGCGTCCCGGCCGCGTGGCCGAGGTGGTGCCGATCGACCTGCCGCGCCCCCGCACGCTCGACATGATGACGACACCGAAATTCAGCGCCCTGGTCGACCAGATCCGCGGGCGCCTGGACAAGGAGGCCTTCCTGTGACGAACCTCGAACGCATTGCCGACGCCAACCCGGCCTCGGGCGACGATACGGTCTGGATCGAGGAGACCCCGCTGGTCGACCGCATTCCGGCCTGGATCCAGATGGCCTTCGTCTTCGTCGTGTTCGTGGCGCTGTGGGATCTGGTCACGCGGTTCCAGTTCGTGTCCCCGATCATCCTGCCGAACCCGTGGGAAACCTGGCGCGACATCCTGTTTGTCGGCAACAACCTGCTGTCGGGCGGCTACATGCTGCCCGCGCTGTGGATCACCCTGAAAGAGGTGTTCTACGGCTTCCTTCTGGCCATCGCCATCGGCTTCACCCTGGGGGTGATCGTGGGCGAAACCGCCTTCGGCGAACGGGCGATCATGCCCTATCTCGTCGCCATCGACACGATGCCCAAGGTGGCCTTCGCGCCGCTGTTCGTGGCCTGGCTCGGCTTCGACATCGACAGCAAGGTGGCGCTTGCCGCCTTCATCGCCACCTTTCCCATCGTGGTCGGCACCGCGGCCGGGCTGCATGCGGCAGATTCCAATTCGCGGATGCTGTTCAAGACGATGGGCGCCTCGCGCTGGCAGACGCTGGTGAAGATGAAGCTGCCCACCGGCCTGCCGCAGATCTTCACCGGCCTCAAGATCGGCGCGGTCGGCGTGATGGCGGGTGCCATCACCGGCGAGTTCCTGGGCGGGGGCAAGGGCTTTGGCGAACTGATCCGCACCGCGGCCTCACAGCTCAACACGCCGCGCGTGTTCTCGCTGATCCTCTATCTCAGCATTGTCGGCCTCGGCCTCTATGCCTTCGTGACATGGGTCCAGCGTACCTTCGTGTTCTGGCACAAGGACCGCGTGATCCGCGGGGCGGACTGATCCCGATGACCCTGGCGATCCCGGCAGAACGGCTGGCCGATTTCGCGGCGACGGTGTTCGGGCGCCTCGGCGTGCCGGAACCCGACGCCCGCGCGGTGGCGGCGCTGATGGTCGAGGCCGATGCCCTGGGCTACGACACGCATGGCCTGTTCCGCCTGCGCCAGTATGTGAACCGCCTGAGGGGCGGCGGCTGCAACCCCGCCGCGCGGCCCCGGGTGCTGCGCGAAACCGCGGCCACCGCGCTGGTCGACGGCGACAACGGGCTGGGCCATCTGGCCATGCGCATGGCCACCGACCTGGCCATCGCCAAGGCGCGCGGGGCAGGCATCGGCTGGGTCGGGGTCTGCGGCGGCAACCATGCCGGACCGGCCGCGCTCTATGTCAGGCCGCAGGCGGCGGCGGGCATGATCGGGCTCTGCGCCGCCGTGGGCAGCGCGAACCATGTCGCGCCCTATGGCGGCTCCGACCTGCTCCTGGGCACCAACCCGGTCGCCATCGCGGCGCCCTCGGGCGGCGACGATCCCTTCGTTCTCGACATGGCGACCACGGTCGCCGCCGTGGGCAAGATCAAGACGCTGGCGCAGCGCGGCGAGGCGATGCCCGAAGGCTGGATGATCGGTCGCGACGGCAGGCCGCTGACCGATCCGAACCGCCGCGACGAAGGCTTCCTGCTGCCGATCGGCGGCGCCAAGGGCTATGGCCTCTCGGTGGCCATCGGCCTACTGGCGGGGGTGCTGAACGGGGCGGCCTTCGGCTCGGACGTGGTCGATTTCACCACCGACCGCGCCAGCCCCACCAACACCGGCCAGTTCGTCGCCGCCATCGACATCGCGGCCTTCACCGACCCCGCCGCCTTCCAGGCCCACGCCGCCCGCGCCTTTGCCGAATTCCGTGCCTCGCCGCCGCTGCCGGGCCACGATCCCGTCCGCGTGCCCGGCGACGGGCGCGAGGCGCGCCGCGCCCGCAGCATGGCCGATGGCGTGCCGATCCACCCCGCGCTGAAGCGCGAACTGGACGCCATCGCGGCGGAATGCGATCTGTCGCCCGTCTGACCGCCCATCCCCGGAGACCCGACCATGCAGGACACGCTTGCAGCCCTTCTTGCCGCGCATTCGCCCGATGCCCCCGCCCTCGGCGCGCCGGATCGACCCTGGCTGACCTATGGCGGCCTGCGCAGCCTGACCGAGACCACCGCCGCCGCCCTGCACGCGGCCGGGATCGGGCGTGGCGACCGGGTGGCGATCGTGCTGCCGAACGGGCCGGAGATGGCGGCAGCCTTCGTGACCGTGGCGCAGGCGGCAACGACCGCCCCCCTGAACCCCGCCTACCGCCGGGAAGAGTTCGATTTCTACCTGTCCGACCTGCGCGCCCGGGCCATCCTGCTGCCCGAGGGGATGGAGGGCGCCGCGCTCGACGCCGCGCGGGCGCATGGGCTGGCCGTGCTGCGCGTCGTCACCGACCCCGCCACGCCCGCCGGAACGTTCACCCTGCACGCCGAGGGCGCCGCCGGGGCCGCCCCCGACACCGCCGCACCGGGCTCCGATGACGTCGCGCTGATCCTGCATACCTCGGGCACCACCTCGCGCCCCAAGATCGTGCCGCTGCTGCAATCGAACGTCGCGGCCTCGGCGCGCCACATCATGGCCTCGCTGGCGCTGACCCCCGGCGACCGCTGCCTGAACATGATGCCGCTGTTCCACATCCACGGCCTCGTCGCGGCCGTGTCCTCCAGCCTGGCCGCCGGCGCCTCGATCTGGTGCGCCCCGGGCTTCGACGCGCTGCGCTTCTTCGGCTGGCTCGATGCCGCGAAACCCACCTGGTATTCCGCGGTGCCCACCATGCACCAGACCATCCTGTCCCGCGCCGCGCGCAACGCCGGGATCATCGCGCAGAACCCGCTGCGCTTCATCCGCTCGTCCTCGGCCAGCCTGCCCGCGCAGGTCATGGTCGAACTGTCGCAGACCTTCGGCGCCCCCGTGATCGAGGCCTACGGCATGACCGAGGCCGCGCACCAGATGGCCTCGAACCCGCTGCCGCCCCGGGCACAGAAACCCGGCTCGGTCGGCATCGCCGCCGGGCCGTTGCTGCGCATCGCGCATGAGGTGGAAAACCGCCTGCTCGACGGCGGTGTCGGCGAGGTGGTGATTTCCGGTCCCAATGTCACCCCGGGCTACGAGGGCAACCCCGACGCCAATGCCAGGAACTTCTTCATCGCCGATGACCGCCGCTGGTTCCGCACCGGCGACCAGGGCAGCCTCGACGGCGAAGGCTACCTGTCGCTGACCGGGCGGCTGAAAGAGATCATCAACCGCGGCGGCGAAAAGGTCAGCCCGCTCGAGGTTGACGGCATCCTGATGGATCATCCCGCGGTGCAGCAGGTCGTGACCTTCGCGATGCCGCACCCCAGGCTGGGCGAAGAGGTCGCCGCCGCCGTGGTCCTGCGCGAGGGGATGCAGGCCGACGAGGCCGCGATCCGCCGCTTCGCCGCCGAACGGCTGGCCGATTTCAAGGTGCCGCGCCGCGTGGTCATCCTGGCCGAGATCCCGAAGGGCGCCACGGGCAAGCTGATGCGCATCGGCCTGGCCGAAAAGCTGGGGCTGACCGCATGAAGATCTGCATCTTCGGCGCGGGCGCCATCGGCGGCTACATGGGCGCAAGGCTGGCGGCGGCGGGCGCCGATGTCAGCCTGGTGGCCCGCGGCCCCCATCTGGCCGCGATGCAGGCGCGCGGCCTGACCCTGATCGAGGACGGCGCCGATCCCGTCACCGTGCCCGTCCGCGCGGCCGAGGACGCCCGCGACCTCGGCCCGCAGGATTATGTCATCGTCACGCTCAAGGCCCATTCGGTGCCCCCGGTGGTCAACCGCATCCTGCCGCTTCTCGGCCCCGACAGCACGCTGGTCAGCGGTGTCAACGGCGTGCCCTGGTGGTATTTCCACCGCCACGGCGGCACCCTGGAAGGCACGCGCCTGGCCAGCGTCGACCCCGGCGATGCGCAATGGAACGGCTTCGGGCCCGACCGCGTGCTGGGCTGCGTGGTCTATCCCGCCGCCGAGGTCACCGAACCCGGCACCATCAGGCATATCGAGGGCAACCGGTTCTCGCTGGGCGAACCCTCGGGCGAAACCAGCGCGCGCGCCACCGCATTGTCAAAGGCGCTGGCGGCGGCGGGCCTCCGGGCGCCGGTGCGGCCGCGCCTGCGCGACGAGATCTGGGTCAAGCTCTGGGGCAACCTGTCGTTCAACCCGATCTCGGCCCTGACCCATGCCACGCTCGACGTGCTCTGCACCGATCCGGGCACCCGCGCCGTGGCCCGCGCGATGATGGTCGAGGCGCAGGCGATCGCCGAGTCGCTGGGGGTGAAATTCCCCATCGACGTCGACCGCCGCATCGACGGCGGCGCGGCGGTGGGCGCGCACCGCACCTCGATGCTGCAGGATCTGACCGCCGGGCGACCGATGGAGATCGACGCACTGGTGGCCTCGGTCGCGGAACTCGGCCGCCTGACCGGCACGCCCACCCCCGCCATCGACACGGTGCTGGCGCTCGTGCGCCTGCGCGCGCGGGTGGCCGGGCTTTACTGACCCCCCGGCGGCCCGGCCGGTCGGGCGGCAACCATCGCGGCGGCCAGCGCGCGGCCGCTGTCAAGGGCCGCGCCGGCCCCGGTGCCCAGGCACCAGTCGCCGCACAGGCCGATGCCTGCGCCCCCGTCCCAGACATGGCTCTGCCCCAGCGCGACATCGGTGAACCCGAACCGCCAGCGATGGCCGTGCAGGGCCAGCGGCGCCACCGGCCGCAGGCCCGCCTGCGCAAGGGCTTCGGCCAGCAGCATCCGCGCGGCCTCGTCCCTTTCGCGTTCCAGATGGGCCGCCGACCATGCGGCGCCTGCCTGCACCACATAGCGCGCGGGCCCGCCCGACCGGCCCGGCTTGGCATTCTCATGCACGATGCGCGCAACCGCGCTGTCGGGCCACTCGACCAGATCGGCCGCCAGCGGCAGGGGCGTGCCGAAGGCCGCCATCGCCGCCCAGCATCCCCGCATCGACGCCGCGCCGATCGCCCCCGCCACCGCCAGCCCCCCGCACAGCCGCAGCGCCTGCGGCTGCGGGATGGCCAGCACCACGGCCCCGGCGCGATGGGCAAAGCCCTGCCCCGCCACGATCCAGCCGCCGCCGTCGCGCATCAGGCCCGTCGCCTCGGCCTGCACCGAAACCTCCAGCCCGGCGGCAAGCGGTGCGACGATCCCGCTCATTCCCGGCAGGCCCGTGAATCCGCCCTGCCATTCCGCGGCCGCCCCCGCCGCCGCCGCCTGCCGCAGCCAGCCCGCAAGGGCGTCGCCTTCGGGGCGCAGCACCACCCCGCCGTGGTCATAGGCGCCCTCGGCCGTCCGCCGCGTGGCCAGCCGCCCGCCCAGACCCCGGCCCTTGTCCAGAACCCGCACGCGCCATCCGGCCGCGGCCAGACCCTGCGCGCAGGCCAGCCCCGCCATGCCCGCCCCCACCACCACGACCGACCGTTCCGACATCCTGCCCCCCCTGCCCGTGCCGCCGCAGCTAGGCCCCGCCGCGCCCGCGTCCAGCGCCGGGCGGCCCGGTTCCGGGCAAGACGTTGACAAACCCTTAACGCGCGGGGGTCAAGCCCTTGATATCGTTGGTTCCGAAAAATGTCCCATCGTGGGACGCCACGCCGGGCTAGCCCAGGATATCGGTGATGACCTGCTCGAAGATGCGCGCGCCGGGGGCGATCAGGGCGTCGGGGAAATCATAGTCCGACGCATGCAGCCGGGGGCAGGCCTCGCCCGCGCCCAGGCACAGCATCGCCGACCGCGCCACCGACCCGAACCGCCCGAAATCCTCGGACGCCCGCATCGGCAGGTCGCCCGCCGACAGCGGCAACCCCAGCACCCGCACCGCCGCCGCCAGCCGCGCCGTCGCATCGGGATGGTTCGCGCAGGCCGCGAAATCATCCGACCAGCCGATCGTCAGCCCCAGCCCCGCCGCCTCGGCCTCGGCCCGCGCCAGTTCCACCGCCGCCGCCCGCAGGTCGTCCATGCCCTCATCCGTCAGCGTCCGCAGCGTCGCCCAGACCTCGGCCACACCGGGCGCGATCCCGAAGGCAGGCTCGCCCAGCCGGGCATGCGTCACGGTGACCAGCCGGAACGCCGCGTCCAGCGGCCCCTCGGCCCCCAGCGCCGCCAGCCCCGGGATCAGCCGCGCCACCGCCAGCCCCGGCGACAGCCCCGCGCCCGGTTCGCTGGCATGCGCCGTGCGCCCCGCCAGCCCGACCTTCAGCCCGACCGAGGCACAGTTCATCGGCCCCGGCTTCAGCCAGACATGCCCCAGCGGCATCCCCGGCATGTTGTGCAGCGCGAAGGCCCAGTCGGGCGAGATCCCGGCAAAGGCAGGATCGGCGAGCACGGCGGCGGCACCCGACCCGTCCTCCTCGGCGGGCTGGGCCAGCAGCACCACGCGCCCCGAGGCCGGTCGCCGCCGCGCCAGCAGGCGCGACAGCCCGGCCAGGATCGTCAGATGCCCCTCGTGCCCGCACAGATGCGCGACACCCGGCACCTCGGACACCCAGTCGGCGCGCCCCGTCTCGGGGATCGGCAGCGCATCCAGTTCGGCCCGGATCATCACCGTCGGCCCGGGCGACGGTCCGTCATAGACCACCGCAACCCCATGCCCGCCCAGCCGCTCGATCACCCGCGTCGGGCGCGTCGGCGTCACCATCGCGACAAAGGCCGCGGCCGTCGCCGCCTCCTGCCCCGAAAGCTCGGGGCGCCGGTGCAGGGCGCGACGCCAGTCGGTCAGTTCCGCGATGTCGGTGTTCGACAGCATCATCGCGGCAGCGCCGCCCGCGCCGCCACGCGGGCCATCGCCTCGGCCAGTTCGTGCCAGGCGGTGCGCGCCATCGACCGGAACGTCATCAGCCGGAACCCGTCGCTTTCGCGCCACAGGATCAGCGGCATGTGGTTCAGCGCCGACCGCGCCGCAGTGCCGGGCGGAAACGCCGCCTCGCGCAGATCGAGCGCCACCAGCCGCGCCAGCACCGCCCCGGCCTCCGCCCCGGTCAGCGACAGGCAGACCCAGCCGTCGGACTGGTCGGTGATCGCCGCCGCGCCCTCGCCGCCCGGCGGGGGAACCGCCCCCACCAGATGGGCCTGATCGCGTCCGGTCCAGACCAGCCGCAGATCGCCCGCCGCCGACACGCGGTTCGGCGCCGGAAACGGCAGGTCCAGCGGCGACAGCCAGATGTCGGCCGAAGCCCCGGGATAGAGCGCAAGGCAGGTCACCGGTCCGGGGTCCACCAGGGCAAGGGTCACGCCGCCCTTGTCCAGCGGTGCCGCATCCAGCGGCGCGGTTGCGATCAGGTCAGCCACGCATCTTCCCCCCGTCCGGATCGTGGAACACCGGATGCACCACCTCGCACATCACGTCGATACCGCGCAGATGATCGACCAGCCGCACCGGCCTGCCCAGACGCGCCCGCCCGTCGCGCAGGAACCCGAGGCCCAGCCAGCCCCCCAGCGTGGGCGAATAGCAGACCGACGTGACATAGCCCTGATCGTTCTGGCGCACCGCCGCATCGCCGGGCGTGAACAGATGCGCACCGGCCACGATCGCCGCATCCGGCACGGGCCGCAGCCCCACCAGTTGCTCGCGGTCGGCTCCGCTCAGCCCCGGGCGCTGCGATGCGGCCTTGCCGATGCAGTCCTTCCGGGCGCTGACCATGCCCTGCATCCCGATGTCGAAGGCCGTGGTGCGGCCGTGGATCTCGGCATGGGTGATGAACCCCTTCTCGATCCGGAGGACGTTCAGCGCCTCCATCCCGTAGGCGCCGCCGCCCAGCGTCTCGGCCCGTGCCACCAGGTCACGGAACAGGCCCGCGCCGAACCGCGCGGGCACCGCGATCTCGTATCCCTCCTCGCCCGAGAACGAGATGCGGAACAGGCGCCCCGCCACCCCCATCACCGTGACCGGGATCACCCCCATGAACCCCGGCACCTCGGCGATGCCCAGCGAGGCCAGCAGGTCGCGCGCGCGCGGCCCCGCCACCGCGAACTGTGCCCAGTGTTCGGTGACGCTGGAAAACCGCAGGTGGAATTCCGGGCAGAATGCCTGGTGCACGAAATCCAGATGCCGCATCACCTGGCCGGCGGCAGCCGTGGTCGTGGTCATCAGCCAGTGATCATCCGCCAGCCGCGCGGTGGTCCCGTCATCCATGACAAAACCATCCTCGCGCAGCATCAGGCCATAGCGCACGCGCCCGACCGGCAGCGTCGAGAAGGTGTTGGTATAGACGAAATCGAGGAACCGCCCGGCATCGCGGCCCTTGAGGTCGATCTTGCCCAGCGTCGACACATCCGTCACGCCCACTGCGCCGCGCACCATCGCGACCTCGCGGTCGCATGCGTCGCGCCAGGTCGTCTCGCCGCTGCGGGGGAAGTAGGACGGGCGATACCACAGCCCCGCCTCGATCATCGGTGCGCCCCGGTCACGGCTGGCCTGGTCGCTGGTGACAAAGCGCTGCGGCGCGAACCCCTCGGCCCTGCCCCCGGCCCCCATGGCGGCAATCGACACGGGCGCAAACGGCGGGCGGAAGGTGGTGGTGCCGGTTTCCGGAATGCCGCGCCCCGTGGCCTCGGCCAGCACGGCCAGCGCCACCACGTTGGATGACTTGCCCTGGTCGGGGGCCATGCCCTGCGTGGTGTAGCGCTTCATGTGCTCGTTGGCGGCAAAGCCTTCCTGCGCCGACAGCCGGATGTCCTTGACCGTCACGTCATTGGCAAAGTCGACCCAGGCCCGCCCCCTGCCCTCGACCGCCCAGAGCGGCGTCACGGCCGCCGCGGCGTCCTCGGCGGCGGGCAGCGGCACCTTCGGCACCTTGCGGCCCAGGGCGGCCAGCGCGACACCGGCGGCCGCGGCCCCCTCGGCCAGACAGGCGGCGGTGGACCCGGCGCCATTGCAGGAACCGGCCGGCGTCATCCCCGGCACGCCGCCCGGCGCGGGCACGAAGGCCGCGATGTCGTCGCGCCAGACCGGCCGCGCGCCCAGGTGGCTGGACAGGTGGACGGTGGGGTTCCAGCCGCCCGAGATCGCCAGGCAGTCGGCTTCGATCCGGTGCTCGCCCCCGGGATGCGCGATGGTGACGGAACGCAGGCCCGTGCGCCCCTGCGTGGCCACCACCCGGCCGCCCGGATAGACCGGCGCATCGGCATCGCGCGCGGCATCGGGGCGGGGGTCGATGATGGCTGCCACCTCGACCCCGGCGGATCGCAGCACATCCGCCGTCGCCCGTGCGTCATCGCCGCCGAACACCGCGACCCGCCTGCCGGGGCTGACCGCCCAGCGGTTCACATAGGCCCGCACGGCACCGGCCAGCATCACCCCGGGCCGGTCGTTCCCCGGATGCGCGACCGGACGTTCCAGCGCGCCCGCGGCCAGCACCGCCTGGCCCGCAACGATGCGCCAGAAGCATTCGCGCGGCAGGTCGCCGCCCGGCGCCACATGCAGGCCCGACCGTTCCAGCGCCCCCCAGGTGCCGTGGTCATAGGCCCCGGTCACCGTGGTCCGCGTCATCACCCGGACATTCGGCATGGCGGCCAGTTCCGCCGCCACCGCCGCCGCCCATTCGGACCCGGGCCGCCCGTCGATCATCCCGGCATCGGCCAGCAGCCGCCCGCCCGCCATCGTGTCCTGCTCGGCCAGGATGACGTCGGCCCCGGCCCGCGCCGCGACCAGCGCCGCCATCAGCCCGGCCGGGCCCGCCCCGATCACCAGAAGGTCGCAGAACGCCCAGCACTTTTCATAGGGGGCGGTGTCATGGCGCCCGGACAGGCTGCCCAGGCCGGCCGCCCGCCGGATCACCGGTTCGTACAGCCCTTCCCACAGGCGGCGCGGCCACATGAAGGTCTTGTAGTAGAACCCCGCACCCAGGAACGGGTGCAGCAGATCGTTCACCTCCATCACGTCGAAGCCGAGGCTGGGCCAGCGGTTCTGGCTGCGCACCGCCAGCCCCGCGTAAAGCTCCTGCACCGTGGCCCGCACGTTGGGTGTCTGTTGCCCATCCTCCAGCACCGCGACCAGGGCATTCGGCTCCTCCGGTCCGGCCGTCATCACGCCGCGGGGGCGGTGATACTTGAAACTGCGCCCGAGAACCCGCACCCCGGCGGCCATCAGCGCCGAGGCGACGGTGTCGCCCGCAAAGCCGGAATAGGCCCGCCCGTCGAAGGTGAAGGGCAGGCTGCGCGTGCGGTCGATCAGGCCCCGCCCCTCAAGCCGCATCGCCGTCTCCCTTCGTCTTGCGTTTCGCCCGGGCCGGCGGCGGCGCATCGCCGCCCCGCGCCGGAACCGCGGGCATCACCAGGTCGACCGCATGCACCGCATGGGTCACCGTATCGCGCCGCACCCGCAGCCACTGGCCGCAGCCCTGCTCGTGATACCACAGGTCCACGGTCGGCCCCGCCGGGTTGTCGCGCAGGTGGACATAGTCGTGCCAGGCATCGGGCGCCGCATCGGCCGCGGGCCGGGCCAGCCAGTCGTCGGCCCCGTAGTAGTAGAACTCGCGCCGGTCGCGCGGGCCGCAAAGGGGGCAGGTCAGTCGCATCAGGGGGCCTCGCAATCGGCATCGGGCACGCGCGCCAGACGGTAGGTGACGGCGACACCCGGCACCTCGGCCAGGTCGGTCGCGCGCGGGCAGGCCGACCGCGGGCCGACCAGCAGGAAATCGGTGGTGAACTCAAGCATCCCGGCGTCATCCCGGGTGATCGTCAGGGCGCCGTCGCCGGGGCATTCGGTCACGCACAGGACAGCACCCCGGTCGCCGTCGCAGAACAGCCCCTGCTCGAACGCCCGCCCGCCCAGACCGTCGCGGCCGGCATGGCCCTGATCGGCCAGCGTGACGTGGAGCATGGCATGGAAACCCACCGCCGGACCGTGGTTGACCGACAGGTGCATGGTCCTGACGACTTGCGCCGGATGGCTGCGCAGGTGGGCGGCGTCATAGTCACGCGCATAGCAGCCGTCATCGGGCCATCCGGGCGACGGCTCCTCAAGGGCCGCGAGCATGAACAGAAGCGCGAAAGCCTTCATCGCTTGCCCCTAGTGCAGGTTGTGCTGGCTGCCGGTGCCTTCTTCGTCGATCACGTGGCCGGTGGCGAAACGGTCCAGCCGGAACCGTCGGGCAACCTCATGCGGCTCGCCCGTGGCCATCAGGTGCGCCATGCACCAGCCCGAGGCGGGCACCGCCTTGAACCCCCCGTAGTTCCAGCCGCAGTCCAGATACAGACCCTCGACATGGGTCTTGTCGATGATCGGGCTGCCGTCCGGCGACATGTCCATGATCCCGCCCCAGGACCGCAGCACCTTGGCCCGCCCGATCATCGGCATCAGCGTCATGCCCGCCTCCATCACATGCTCGACCATCGGCAGGTTCCCGCGCGCCGCGTAGGAGGCATAGAAATCAAGGTCGCCGCCGAACACCAGCCCGCCCTTGTCGGACTGGCTGATATAGAAATGCCCCATCCCGAAGCTGACCACATGGTCGATCACGGGTTTCAGCCCCTCGGTGACAAAGGCCTGCAGGATGTGGCTCTCGATCGGCAGGCGCATTCCGGCCATCGCCGCCACCTGCCCCGACCGGCCAGCCACCACGATCCCCACCTTGCGCGCCCGGATCGCCCCGCGCGTCGTCTGCACGCCGGTAACGCGGCCATCCTCGATGTCGATCCCGGTGACCTCGCAGTTCTGGATCAGGTCGACCCCGCGCCGGTCGGCACCACGGGCATAGCCCCAGGCCACCGCGTCATGCCGCGCCGTGCCGCCGCGCGGGTGCAGCAGGCCGCCGTAGATCGGAAAGCGGGTCTGCTCGAAGTCCAGATAGGGCAGGCGCTCGCGCACGCCCTCGCGGTCCAGCAGGATCGCATCGTCGCCCTGGTTGATCATGGCATTGCCGCGCCGGGCAAAGGCGTCGCGCTGGCCGTCCGAATGGAACAGGTTGATCAGCCCGCGCTGGCTGTGCATCACGTTGTAGTTCAGGTCGGACTCCAGCCCCTCCCACAGCTTCAGGGAATGGCTGTAGAATTCGCTGTTGCCCGGCAGGAAGTAGTTGGCGCGCACGATGGTGGTGTTGCGCCCGATGTTGCCCTGCCCCAGCAGGCCCTTCTCCAGCACGGCCACATTGGTCAGGCCGTGGTTCTTGGCCAGGTAGTAGGCGGTGGAAAGCCCGTGGCCGCCACCCCCGATGATGATCGCGTCATAGGCGGGCTTCGGCGCCGGATCGCGCCAGGCCGGGCGCCAGCCACGGTTGCCCGTCAGCCCTTCCCAGATCACCCGCGCGCCCGAATACCGCATCATGCCCTCCGCCCGTGCCGCCGGTCATGAAACCCCCGCACGGCGGCATATTCAATGCCCCGCAGCGCTTTCCTGCGCCATCACCGACAGAATGCGTCGCCCGTGAACATGATCCGGCGAAGAAACCTTTCCGCCCCCCCACCCGTATGTATCACATCAGGACAGGAGCACATGCCATGCATCGCCGCACCCTCTTCGGCACCGCCCTCGCCGCCATCGCCGCCGCCGCACTGCCCCGCCGCATCGTCGCCGCGCCCTTCGAGATCACGATGACCGACGCGCAGTGGCGCGCGCGGCTTTCGCCCGCCCGCTACGCCGTGCTGCGCGAACACGCCACCGAGCGTGCCTTCTCGAACAGCCTGATGGGCGAATCCTCGCCCCTGCTGCACGAATCCCGCCCCGGCACCTACGATTGCGCGGGCTGCGGCCTGCCGGTCTATGACGCCGCCACGAAATACGACAGCGGCACCGGCTGGCCCTCGTTCCGGGCCGCGATCCCCGGGGCCGTGGGCACCCGCGAGGACCGCAGCCTGTTCGCCCTGCGGACCGAGGTGCATTGCCGCCGCTGCGGCGGGCATCTGGGCCATGTCTTCGACGATGGCCCGCCCCCCACCGGCAAGCGGCACTGCATCAACGGCCTCGCGCTGGGGTTCACCCCGGCGTGATGCGGCGGAGGCCGCCCTAAAGGCCCTTCGACTGGTAGGTCGAGGCCACGCGGCTGATCGACACGACATAGGCCGCCACCCGCAGGTCCTCGACGTCCGGGCGGCCGTGCCACACCTCGCGCATCGCCTGATAGGCGGTGCGCATCGTGTCATCCAGCCCCGACCGCACCAGCGCCAGCTCGTCCGACCCGGTCAGGAACTTGTGCTTGAAGTCGGGCGACAGCGTCCATCCCAGCCCCTTGTCTGCCGACAGCCGCTCCAGCTCCTCCACGATCAGCCGCGACCGCGCCTCCTCGGCCCGCCGCTGCATCCGGCCGAACCGGATGTGCGACAGGTTCTTGACCCATTCGAAATAGGACACGGTCACCCCGCCGGCGTTGGCGTACATGTCGGGGATGATCACGCAGCCCTTCTGCCGCAGGATCTCGTCGGCGCCGAAGGTCACCGGGCCGTTGGCCGCCTCGACGATCAGCGGCGCCTTGATCGCCGCCGCGTTGCCGCGATGGATCACCCCCTCCATCGCCGCCGGGATCAGGATGTCGCAGTCCTGTTCCAGGATCACCGCGCCGTTCGGCACGAAATCCGCCTCGGGATAGCCCTTGACGGTGCCGTGGCGGGCGATCCAGGCCTTCAGGTCCTCGATCCTGACACCGCGCGGGTCCACCACCGCGCCGTCGCGCTCGATCACCGCGGTGATCAGGCAGCCGTCCTCCTCGCTCAGGAACTTGGCCGCGTGATAGCCCACGTTGCCCAGGCCCTGCACGATCACCCGCTTGCCCTCCAGCCCGCCGGACAGGCCGGTCTTGGCCACGTCCTCGGGAAAGCGGAAGAACTCGCGCAGCGCGTATTGCACGCCCCGCCCCGTCGCCTCGACCCGGCCCTGGATGCCGCCCGCATGCGGCGGCTTGCCGGTCACGCAGGCGCGGCCGTTGATGTCGGTGGTGTTCATCCGCATGTACTGGTCGGCGATCCAGGCCATCTCGCGCTCGCCGGTGCCCATGTCGGGGGCGGGCACGTTCTGCGCCGGGTGGATCAGGTCGCGCTTGATCAGCTCGTAGGCAAAGCGCCGGGTGATCGCCTCCAGCTCGTGCGCGTCCCACTGGCGGGGGTCGATGCACAGCCCGCCCTTCGACCCGCCGAAGGGCGTTTCCACCAGAGCGCACTTGTAGGTCATCAGCGCCGCCAGCGCCTCGACCTCGTCCTGGTTGACCGACAGCGCATAGCGGATGCCGCCCTTGACCGGCTCCATGTGTTCCGAATGCACCGAGCGATAGCCCGTGAAGGTCTCGATCTTGCCGCGCAGCCGCACGCCGAAGCGCACGGTATAGGTGGAGTTGCAGACGCGGATCTTCTCCTCCAGGCCCGGCGGCAGGTCCATCAGGCGCACCGCCCGGTTGAACATCAGATCGACGGACTGGCGGAAACTCGGCTCCCCCACATGGGCGGCTGGCTGCATGGTCGTTCCTCCCTGAACATGGCCCCTGGCCGGGCGGGGCCGGTGGGCGCAGCCTATCGCCCAAGACGCCGCTTGCCACCCGGTATTCGATGCCCGTGCCGGGGAATCTGGCACCCTCCGGCGGCCCCGGGGTGATTCGCGGCGGCGGCCATCCCGGCCCCTCGCCGCGCCACCGTTAACCATTCTGTCCGATATATGGCGGCGCCCGCCCGGCCCGGCGGGCGCATCCGTCGCGGCGGCATCGACAATGGACCGGCGCCAGCGGGGATCGTTTCTGCCCCTGTCGATTTCGCCCCGCGGCCCCGCGGACCTGCCACATTTCTGCCCCAACCCCCGGGGCATCTGAGCGTTGGACCCGCCTGTCCCGACTCCTGCGTTCACCATCCGGCCCCCGCCCGGTGGACGCAGGGGCGGGGCCGGACCGTACCGACGTGACCCCAGCACGGGCCCTGCCAGGCCCGAGAGGAAGGATTGTGACATGACCCGCCGCGCCGCGCCGTATTTGCCGCGCCCCACCTCCGCCTCCTGCCCGGGCGGACGACTGGCGCGTTTCCGCAGGGACGAGGACGGATCGCTGTTCATCTTCGGGATGATCCTGTTCGTCCTGATGATCATGGTCGGCGGCATCGCCGTCGACGTGATGCGCTATGAACAGCGCCGCGTCGCGCTGCAGCAGACGCTGGACCGCTCGGTCCTCGCCGCTGCCTCGCTCACCCAGGATCTCGATCCCGAGGTCGTGGTGAACGACTACATGGACAAGGCGGACCTGCAGCAATACCTCACCGACGTCACCGTCACCGAGGGGCTGAACTTCCGCAACGTCGATGCCGACGCGGCGGCCGGACTGCGCAACTTCTTCATGCAGATGGTCGGCGTGCCCAACTTCTCGGTGCCCGCGACCAGCCAGGCCGAACAGCGCATCAACAATGTCGAGATCGCGATGGTCCTCGACATCTCGGGGTCGATGAACACCAACAACAAGGCCCAGAACCTGAAGGACGCGGCGAAGGAATTCGTCTCCACCGTGCTGGGCAACGACCTCGACAACCGCATCGCGATCACCCTGGTGCCCTACAACGGGCAGGTGAACATCGGGCCGGTGCTGCGGCAGAAGTTCAACGTGACCAACCACAGCGGCACCCAGCATGTCGACTGCGTGGACATGCCCTCCAGCGTCTATTCCTCGATGACGCTGTCCCGCACCCTGGCGATGCCCGCCACGGCCCATGCCGACACCTACAGCTCGACCTCGCAATCGACCTCGTGGGTGGCGATCCAGGGCCATACGATCAACGCCGACGGCCTGCATTCGAACAACTGGTGCCCGCCGCTCGGCACCAACATCGTTCGCGTCATGAACAGCGACGCCACCACGCTGAACGGCTGGATCGACGATCTCCAGGTGATCGGCGCCACCTCGATCAACGCGGGTCTCCGCTGGGGTCTCGCCCTGCTCGACCCGGCGCAGCGCCCGCTGATCAACGAACTGGTCACCGAAGGCCATGTCGACGGCGACTTCGCCGGGCGGCCGTTCGACTGGAACGACGACGAGGCCATGAAGGTCATCATCCTGATGACCGACGGCGAGCACTTCGCGGAAGACCGCGTGAACACGGCCTACAAGTCGGGCAACGCGCCGATCTGGTATTCCTCGTCCGCCAACGCCTTCGCAATCCAGCACACGTCGGGCCGGCCGTCGTCGGCAGGGTCCAACCAGTACTGGTTCCCCAGCCGCAACAGCGGCGCGGGCGAATGGCGGTCGTCGATGCTGTCGGGCTACACCCAGCAGACCTGGCCGCAGGTCTGGGCACGCGCCCGGGTGCAGTGGGTGGCATGGCAGCTCTACGCCCGCGCGCTCGGCACCTCGTCCTCGACGCGCACCAACACCTACAACACCTGGATGTCGAACTTCCGCAGCCAGACCCCGATCTCGTCCATGGACACCCAGCTTGCCACGATCTGCAACCTGGCCAAGAACCAGCGCGTCATCATCTACGGCATCGCCTTCGAGGCACCGTCGAACGGCCGCGCCGCCATCGAAAGCTGCGCCTCCTCGCCCGCCCACTACTTCGACGCGCAGGGGCTCGACATCCGCACGGCGTTCCGCGCCATCGCGGCCAACATCAGCCAGCTGAGGCTCACGCAATGACCTGCCGCCCCTCCATCCTCGGCCGCCTGCGCCGGATGCTCGCCCGCTTCAAGCGGCGCGAGGACGGGGGGGCCATGGTCGAACTGGTCATCGTCATGCCGGTGATGATGCTGGTGTTCATGGCTGCCTTCGAAAGCGGCATGTACATGACCCGGCAGATCATGCTGGAACGCGGCGTCGACCTGACCATCCGCGACCTGCGGCTGGGCGCGCTCGACGTCAGCGCCGCCAACGGCCACGACGTGCTCAAGACCGCGATCTGCGACCGCACCCCGTTCCTGCGCGACTGCGACAGCACGATCCGCATCGAACTGCGCCCGGTCAGCACGACCACCTGGAACCTGCCCACCGACTCCACCACCTGCTTCGACCGCGACGAGGAACTGAACCCCTCGCTGCGCCCGAACCCGGGCGTCGAGAACCAGCTGATGCTCGTCCGCGTCTGCGTGATCCAGGATGCGATCTTCCCCGGCGCCAACATCGGCTCCGGCATCGTGCGCGACACCCAGGGCGGCTATGCGCTGGTCACCGTCGCGTCCTTCGTGAACGAACCGTAAGGGACCCCGAACATCATGGCCCGCCCCCGCCCCCGCCTGCGTCTTGCCCGCGCCCTCCGCCGCTTCCGCCGCGGACAGGGCGGCTACATGCTGGTGGAAGCGGTCCTGATCATCCCGTTCCTCGTCTGGGGCTATGTCGCGCTCTATTCCTACTGGGATGCGTATCGCACGATGACCGACCTGCAGAAGGTCACCTATGCGATGTCCGACCTCATCAGCCGCGAACAGCGCACGATCAACGCCGCCTATGTCACCGGCCTGCGGAACACCATGAGCACGATGCTCGGCAGCGACCAGACGCCCCGGGTCCGCGTGACCTCGATCATGTGGAGCGAGATCCAGGACCGCTTCGTGGTCGAATGGTCGAACTCGCCCTCGGGCATGGCGCAGCTGACGACCGCCGGCGTCAACGCCGCATCCATGCGCAGCAGCATCCCCGACATGGGCGACGGCAAGACCGCGATCATCTTCGAGGCGCTGCTCGATTTCGAACCCGCGCTGTCGCTCGGCTTCGCCGACCTGCCGGGCCTCCAGCCGATGACCTTCGAGGAATTCGTGGTCACCCCGCCCCGCTACGCGCCGCGGATCGTGTTCCGCTAGCGCGGGTCGCCGCCGTCCCTCCGGGCGATCAGCGCGGCGATCGTCTCGGCCATGAACCGCGCCTCCTGGCCCGAGGTCACGCCACCGACCCCCAGCCGCCGCCCCAGCCGCCACCACAGGCCGGGCGCCCAGACCCGTGGCGCGGGACCGTCCAGCGTGATCAGGAATCCGTTCGACGGCTTGAAGGCCAGCGCCCCCCGGCTGACCCCGCGAATCCGCGCCACGGCCGCCAGAACCCGGCCGCCGCCCTCCTCGCGCAGTTCCGCCTCGGTCAGTTCCAGCCCGATCGCCGTCGCCTGCCACAGGCGCACCGCCGCCCAAAGCACGAAAGCACCGAACCCCAGCAGGAACAGCCGCCAGCCCAGCGCCTCGGGCGGCCGCGCCATGGCGATCCATACTAGCATCGCGCCCAGCGCCACCAGCACCGCAACCCCGAAGGCCCGCCGCGGCCCCGAGGGGTAAAGCCGGGCGATCACGCGCGGCGTGTCATCGTCGGTCTCGGCCACCTGTCACGCTCTCCTGCGGCGACGTTCCGGCGGGGTTACTTCTTCGCCATCCCCGACAGGATACCGGCAAGCCCGGTCAGCACCGCGCCGCCCACCCCGCCCGAGATCACCTGGCTCACGATGCTCATGATGTCCAGACCCGAGGCCGAGGCCGCCCCCAGAAGCCCGCTCACCGTGCCGCCCAGCGCCGCGTTGCCGCCGATGCCGCCCAGCGCGCCCACGATCAGCCGCAGCGACGACGACAGCGGGCTCGACTTCAGCGTCGCCCCCGCCAGGCCGCCACCCGCGGCACCCGACAGCGCCTGTATGATCAGGGGAATGATGCTTTCCATGGCCGATGCTCCTGGCTGATTGATCACGCCACCGTGACACCCCCGACTGAACGTCCCCCGCACGCGAAAGTCAAACCGCATCGCAGCGAATCGTCGCGCACTGTGCTGCCCTGCACACCTCGGCTGCGACGGCACAAGATTGCCGGGCCACGGACCCGCCTCTATCTTTCCGCCAGCACAGGAGGCACCGCCATGTCGATCCGTCCCGTTCTCGACCAGTCCGCCGCGCGCCCGACGATGGAGGGCGCGGGCGTCCACCTGCACCGCGCCTTCGGCTTCGGTGCGCCGGAACTCTCCGACCCCTTCCTGCTGTTCGACGATTTCCGCAACGACAACCCGCGCGACTACCTGCGCGGCTTTCCCTGGCACCCGCACCGCGGGATCGAGACCATCACCTATGTCCTTGCGGGCACCGTCGAACACGGCGACAGCCTGGGCAACCGCGGCTCGCTTGCGGGCGGCGACGTGCAATGGATGACCGCCGGTTCCGGCATCCTGCACCAGGAAATGCCCAAGGGAAACGCACGCGGCCAGATGCACGGCTTCCAGCTCTGGGCCAACCTGCCCTCCAGCCTCAAGATGACCGCGCCGCGCTACCAGGACGTCAAGGGCGCCGACATCCCCGAAATCGTCGATGATGACGGCACCCGCGTGAAGGTCATCGTGGGCTCGTTCTGGGGCAGGACGGGGCCGGTCGACGGCATCGCCGCCGATCCGCAGTATCTCGACATCTTCGTGCCCGCCGGGCGCCGCCGCACCTTCAGGCTCGACCGCTGGCGCCGCGCCTTCGCCTATGTGTTCGAGGGGGCGGGCAACTTCCGCGACGCCGCCGCACCCGAGGGCGTGCTTCTGGAAAAGGAGGTCGCCGGCCACGAGGTCAACATCCGCGACCTGTCGGGCGACCGCACGCTGGTGCGCTTCGGCACCGGCGACGAGGTCACGGTGACGGCCGGACCGCAGGGCATCCGCTTCCTGCTGATCTCGGGCCAGCCGCTGCAGGAACCGGTGGCCTGGCACGGACCCATCGTGATGAACACCAAGGCCGAGATCGAACAGGCGATGCGCGACCTGCGCAACGGCACCTTCATCAGGCCCGCCCACTGATCCGGCCCGCCCCGGCGCGCCCGGCAGGCCGCCGCCTCCGCACCGGCGGCGGCGGATGCCGCCGATTCGCGTTGCAGGTTAACAGCGCGGCGCGTGACGCGCTGTCGGGACGGATGCCATACGCCGAACCGACACCCGCGGGACGCGGAACAGCCGCGTTCCGGCCCCGGAAATCTCAGCTTGATGCAGCGTCCCCAACGGCTTGCACACCCGCCGCGCGAAGCGCCATCGCCGCATAGATGGCCACCACCTCGCCCCGCGTCCGCCGCCCGCCCTCGCGGTACCACTGCGTCACCCCGGTCAGCATCGAGATCAGCGCCATCGCCGCCAGCTTGGTATCCGGCACCGCAAGGACACCCGCCGCCCGCCCGTCGCGCAGGATCGCCTCCAGCCGGTCCTCATAGGCCCGCCGCGCCGCCTCGATCGGTGCAAAGTTCTCGGGCGTCAGGCTGCGCAACTCCATGTAGGCCACGAACACCGCCTCGGGCCGGTCCAGGTGAAACCCCACATGGAACCGCGCGAACTGCTCCAGCCGCGCCACCGGGTCGGCCAGCGGCGGCAGTGCCGCCAGCGCGTCGGCCAGATCGGCCATGTGGCCCTGCATCAGATCGGCAAGAAGTGCTTGCTTGTCAGAGGTATAAAGATACAGCGCCCCGGCCTGCACACCGACCTCGGCGGCAATCTGGCGCATCGTGACGGCGGCATACCCGTGCCGCGCGATCAGCCGCAGCGCCGCCGCACGGACACGCGGGCCGGTGATGTCGGAATGCGATCCGGTCTTTCGGGCCATCCGGCCAGCGTATCTGAACGCACGTTCAATTCAACCCCGGCGCCGCTTGCCCGCAACCTGCCGCCCGGCCTACAGTGCCGCCATGCGTGCCGCCCTCGCCCTGCCCCTCGTCCTTGCCGCCTGTGCCGCCTTCCCCGAGGTCGAGCGCGCGGAAGGCGCCTATTCCGATGCGCCCGCCCCGCAACTTCTGCCGACGGATCAGGTGCTTGCGATGGAATCCGGCGCCATCGCCACCGACGACCGCCGCGCCGCCCTGATCGCCCGCGCCGACGCCCTGCGCGCCCGCGCCGCGACCATCCGCCGCCGCCCCGCCCCCTGATCACCGGCCTTCGTTGCACCGGCCCCGGCAAACCGCTATGCCCGTGCCGCGCGTCCAGCCCGAGAGGTTTCCCATGCCCGCCCCCCTGCGTCTCGGCCTCGCCGGTCTCGGCACGGTGGGCATCGGCGTCGTCCGCATCGTGCAGGCCCATGCCGCGCTGATCGCCGCCCGGGCCGGGCGCCCGATCGAGATCGTGGCGGTAAGCGCCCGCGACCGCACGAAAAACCGCGATGCCGACCTCTCTGGCTACGCATGGGAGGATGACCCCGTCGCGCTGGCCCGCCGCCCCGACATCGACGTCTTCGTCGAGGTGATGGGCGGCCACGAGGGCCCGGCGAAGACCGCGACCGAGGCCGCCATCGCCGCCGGGCGCGACGTGGTGACGGCGAACAAGGCGCTGCTGGCCCATCACGGCCATGCCCTTGCGCTGGCGGCCGAATCCGCCGGGCGCGAGATCCGGTTCGAAGCCGCGGTGGCCGGCGGCATCCCGGTGATCAAGGCCCTGACCGAGGGGCTCGCGGGCAACGCCATGCGCCGCGTCATGGGCGTGATGAACGGCACCTGCAACTACATCCTGACCCGCATGCAGTCCGCCGGACTGCCCTATGACACGGTGTTCGAGGAGGCCCGCCAGCTCGGCTACCTCGAGGCCGACCCCAACCTCGACGTGGGCGGCATCGACGCCGGCCACAAGCTGTCGCTGCTGGCCGCCATTGCCTTCGGCACGCAGGTCAGCTTTGACGCGGTGGAACTGGAAGGCATCGGCGCGATCTCGATCGACGACATCCGCCGCGCCGCCGACATGGGCTATCGCATCAAGCTGCTGGGCGTGGCGCAGCTGACCGGGCGGGGCCTGGAACAGCGCATGACACCCTGCCTCGTCCCCGCCGACAGCCCGCTGGGGCAGTTGCAGGGCGGCACCAACATGGTGGTGCTGGAAGGCGACAGCGTCGGCCAGATCGTGCTGCGCGGGCCGGGTGCGGGGTCAGGCCCCACCGCAAGTGCGGTGATGTCGGACGTGATCGACCTCGCCCGCGGGCTGCGCCTGCCCACCTTCGGACAACCCGCTGAAACGCTTGCCAAACCCGTGGCTGCCGTTGTCGCCACCCCTGCCGCCTGGTATCTGCGCATGACGCTGGTCGACAAGCCCGGCGCACTTGCCAAGATCGCCACCGCGCTGGGCGAGGCGGGAATCTCGATCGACCGGATGCGGCAGTATGGCCACGAGGGCCCGAACGCCCCCGTACTTATCGTCACCCACAAGGCCACGCGCGACGACGTCGCCCATGCCATGGGCCTGTTTGCCGCCACAGGGGTGCTTGTCGGCGCCCCGGTCGCCCTGCGAATCGAAGAGGTCTGATCAGGTGTTCGAGATCGCCTCTTCGTCACACAAGACGTCGATCGGCCGTTCCATTTCGGCGCGGTGATCTTCCGCGACCGTGGATGCGGGGGTTGGCGTCGGGACTGCCGTCTGCGGGCCATCCTCCGAGAAATGCCGGAAGAAAGTCCGCATGACATGCGCCACGCCTTCGGCCAGAACCGACCGGCAATCCGGCCCGAAATACCGGCCCCGCGCCTGTGGGCTCGTGATGATCTCGTAGGACGGGAAATAGGCGCACATCGGCAAGGCGCCCGCCGCGGCATCGGCAACGACACGCAGCACCGCCTTGGAAAAGGTCGTCGCCACGGCCACATGCCGGTTCTCGTAGGTGGCATTCAGCGGCACCGGCGAAACCGTGAGCAGCAGGCGAACGTCCGGATTGCGCGCGCGCACGAAATTCAGTGCCGCCATCAGGTCCGCCAGCGAGTCCGCAACGCCGAAGTTCCTGAACCGGACGCAGGCCGGATCGTAAACCCCGCCCGCCACCCCGGGGGCAAGGGGATAGATCGCCCCGTCCCGGACATCCTCCCAGCACTCGGTGAGCCCGAGCGTGAAAACCATGACATCGCATTCCTCAACTGCGCGCCGGATCGCCGCAAAGTGCTGAACCCTGTCGGCCGCCAGTTCTTCTGCCGACACGAAGCCGTCGGGCTGGATCTGCGGGCGAAACGGATCGACAACGCGGGTCTGGCTGCCCGGCCTGGGCCAGAAGGCTTCGACCGGCTGAAACTCGCCATAGGCGCGCAGCAACAGCTGGTGAAACTGCCGCGTCGTATACACATTTCCGTAGCGGGCAGAAAACGCGCCGTAGTTGAATGCGGTCGCGATGCTCTCGGGGAACATCGGATGCGCCTTCTCGGTCACGAAGTGGTTGAATCCAGACTTGACAAGCCCGTGCGCCAGATGCTGCGCAAAGCAGCTTCCGGCGGTGACAACCTTGTCGCTCCGTGAAATCCTGAAAGGAACTTCCGAAACCGGATCGAATGCAGGGTAATCGGCAATGCCCGGGTCGTTCTTCCAGAACTGCCGGTCGGGCAATCCCGCATAAGGGTTCTTACGCATTGGCGGATTCTCCGAGAGCCTTGCTGCTCAATTCCTCGATCTGATCCAGGACCAACGAGCCATATGCGGCGTTGCCATGGGTCGGATCGTTGTTCCAGTATCTCGAGGCAAGCATTCCATTCTCGTCATGCGCGACCGATGGCGACGGCAGGAATTCGGCGCCAAGCTCCTTTGCATGATTGCGAAAGAGATCGCTCTGCAACTGGTACGCTGCAATCCTGAGCGCGGTCGGTGACAGCCCCAGGTCAATCTTGTCGGCGAATATTCCGGGGTGCCGACGGATATGCGCCTCATCTCCGGCAGGCGGGGGCGGATCCAGCACGATGCGCAGTCTTGCCGGAAACATCTCGCAGATCACCTTGGCCAGGCGCAACGTCCTCTGATGGCGCAGCTCCATATGCGACCGCATCATGTCGCGCGGAATGAAATGCCCGTTGGCGATTGACGGAACCATGAAGAACGGCTCCGGATCGTTGAGCAGGGCGATGACATTGTGAAAATTGCCCTCAAGCGCCAGGCACAGCACATCGGGAAGGCCGAACTTCTCGGCCATTGCCTTTCGTGCTTCGGGATCGCGGACGATGTCCGCCTTCTCGTGCCGCAGATTCACGATCGTGAAGCCTTTTCGCTGTGTCGCTGACGTTGCGCGCAGCAGCGAGCCGACATGGCTCATTCCAATCACAAGGTATTTGGGCGACATCATCAACACCACCTCGTTTTTCTGCGGCGCAGCATCGCACGGTTCGGGCAACCGGACAAGCAGCTTGTCGGCTCCTCGCCTCTGACTATAAGGGAAATCCGACCGGAGCAATTGCCGAAGGAATCGCCATGTCTGACGCCCAGACCTTCCAGGATCGCCTGCTTTCCCTTGGCCTTGCCCGCGTCTCCGAGGCGGCGGCGCTGGCCTCGGCCAGCCTGATCGGGCGGGGCGACGAAAAGGCCGCCGACCAGGCCGCCGTCAACGCGATGCGCGACCAGCTCAACCTTCTGGACATCGACGGCACCGTGGTGATCGGCGAGGGCGAGCGTGACGAGGCGCCGATGCTCTACATCGGCGAGAAGGTCGGCACCGGCAACGGCCCGGCGGTGGACATCGCGCTCGACCCGCTGGAAGGCACCACGCTGACCGCCAAGGACATGCCGAATGCCCTGACCGTGATCGCCATGGCGCCCAAGGGCACGCTGCTGCACGCCCCCGACGTCTACATGGACAAGCTGGCCATCGGCCCCGGGTATCGCCCCGGCACCGTGACCATGGCGATGTCACCCTCGGAACGGGTTTCGGCGCTGGCCGCCGCCAAGGGCGTGTCGACCGAGAACATCATGGTCTGCATTCTCGAACGCCCTCGGCACGAGGATCTGATCCGCGAGGTCCGCTCGACCGGCGCCTCGATCCGGCTGATCACCGATGGCGACGTGGCCGGCGCCATGCATTGCGCGGAACCCGAAGTCACCGGCATCGACATCTACATGGGTTCGGGCGGGGCACCCGAGGGCGTGCTGGCCGCCGCCGCGCTGAAATGCATGGGCGGGCAGTTCTTCGGCAAGCTGCTGTTCCGCAACGATGACGAACGCGGGCGCGCGCGGAAGGCCGGGATCACCAATTTCGACCGCGTCTATACGCGCGACGATCTGGTGCGCGGCGACGTGATCTTTGCCGCGACCGGGGTGACCTCGGGCTCGCTTCTGCCCGGGATCAAGCGCGAGCCCGGCTGGGTCACGACCGAGACGATCCTGATGCGGTCGCGCACCGGGTCGGTGCGCCGGATGACCTATCGCAGCCCGCTGCGCTGATGATCGACCTCGCGCGCACCCTGCCGCAGGCGCATCTGCCCCTGCCCTCGCCCTATTACGGCAAGGTGCGCGACTGCTATGACCTGCCCGCCACCCCCCGCCGCCCCGCCGCGCGGCTGCTGGTGGCGACCGACCGGCTTTCGGCCTTTGACCGGATCCTCGCGGTGATCCCGCACAAGGGCCAGGTGCTGACGCAATGCGCCCGCTTCTGGTTCGACGCGACGGCCGACATCTGCCCCAGTCACGTGCTGGCCTGGCCCGATCCGAATGTGACGCTGGGCCGCCGGCTGACCATCCTGCCGGTCGAGATCGTGGTGCGCGGCTATCTGGCGGGCACCACCTCGACCTCGATCCTGACGATGTATCAGGCGGGGCAGCGCCGCATGTATGGCCACACGCTGCCCGAGGGACTGCGCCCGAACCAGGCCCTGCCCGCCGCGATCCTGACCCCCACGTCCAAGGAATTCGACGGGGGCCACGACCTGCCCCTGACGGCCGACGACATCCTCGCGCGCGGGCTGCTGACCCCTGGCCAGTGGGATCAGGTCTCGGCCCATGCCATGGCGCTGTTCGCCCGCGGGCAGGCGATGGCCGCGGCGCGCGGCCTGATCCTTGTGGACACGAAATACGAATTCGGCCTGACGCCCGACGGCGACATCCTTCTGGCCGACGAGATCCACACCCCCGACAGCAGCCGCTACTGGCTGGCCGAGGGCTATGAGGCGGCGCTGGCCGCGGGCACCCGCCCCCCCAGTTTCGACAAGGACGTGATCCGCGCCTGGGTCGCATCCCGCTGCGACCCCTACCGCGACCCGATCCCCGCGATCCCCGACGAGATGATCCGCAAGACGGCCGAAACCTATGTCGCGGCGGTCGAGGCGATCACCGGCCAGCCCTTCGTGCCCGACACGGCAGGTGCCACGGTGCTTGACCGCGTGGCCGCCAACCTCGCACCCTTCATCGCGGGCGAAGCGTGACAGAACCGCGGTGTTCGCGCTAACAGTCGCCGAAACGGGGGAGGAACGGCCATGATTCTCTGCTGCGGCGAGGCGCTGATCGACATGCTGCCCCGCACCACCACGGCGGGCGAGGCCGCCTTTGCCCCCTATGCGGGTGGCGCCGTGTTCAACACCGCCATCGCGCTGGGCCGCCTCGGCGTGCCGGCCGGGTTCTTCTCGGGCCTCTCCACCGACCTGATGGGCGAGATCCTGGTCGAGACGCTGGCCGCGAGCCAGGTCGATACGGCGCTGGCCGCCCGCTCGGCCCGGCCCACCACCCTGGCCTTCGTCAAGCTGGTGAACGGCCAGGCCACCTATGCCTTCTATGACGAGAATACCGCCGGGCGCCTGCTGGCCGTGGCCGACCTGCCCGCCCTGCCCGACGACGTGACAACGCTGTTCTTCGGCGGCATCAGCCTGGTGAACGATCCGGCGGCGGGCACCTATGCCGCCTTCCAGGCCCGCGCCGCGGCGGCCGGGCGCGTCACGATGATCGACCCCAACATCCGCCCCGGCTTCATCACCGATCCCGCCGCCTATCGCGCCCGGATCGCCACGATGATCGCCACCGCCGACATCGTGAAGCTGAGCGACGAGGATCTGCACTGGCTGGAAGGCCCGGGCGACATCGCGGCACTGGCGCGGGGCATCCTGGGGCGCGGGCCAAGCGTGGTGTTCGTGACCGAAGGCGCGGCAGGCGCACGCGCCATCACCGCCACGCAGAACCGCTTCGTCGCGGCGACCAGGGTCACCGTGGCCGATACGGTGGGTGCGGGCGACACGTTCAACGCCGGCGCGCTGGCCGCCCTGCACCGCGCGGGCGCGCTGACCCGCGCGGCGCTGGCGGCGCTGCCCGATGCCACGCTCGATGCCGCCCTGTCGCTCGGCACCCGCGCCGCCGCCGTCACGGTCAGCCGCCCCGGCGCCAACCCGCCCTGGGCGCGGGAGCTTGGCGAATGATCCACGGCCCCCGGGCATGAGGGCGGTTGTCCAGCGGGTCGCCCGCGCCTCGGTCACGGTCGAGGGGCGCGTCACCGGCAGCATCGGCCCCGGCCTTCTGATCCTGCTCTGCGCGATGCAGGGCGATACCGAGGCGCAGGCGCTGCGTCTGGCCGACAAGATCGCAAAGCTGCGCATCTTCCGCGACGACGCGGGCAAGATGAACCGCAGCCTGCGCGATACCGGCGGCGCGGCCCTTGTGGTCAGCCAGTTCACCCTGGCCGCCGACCTGCGCGGCAACCGCCCCGGCTTTTCCACCGCCGCAGCCCCCGATACCGGCCGCGCGCTGTGGCTGCGCTTCATCGCGGCGCTGGCCGACCAGGGCATTCCCACGGCGCAGGGCGAATTCGGCGCCGACATGGCGGTTGACCTGCTGAACGACGGACCGGTCACGATCTGGATGGATACCGATACGCTCTGACGCGGCGCCGGGGTGCGGCCTTGGGGCGCTTGCGCTGCGCGCACCCGCACCCTAGACCCTTGCCACCCGAAGGGAGGGGTGAGGGATGGCTGACACTGCCGCGCATGCGGACGACCGTGCAAAGTCGCGCCGAATCGGCGCACTGCGCGGTCTCGTGCCGTTCATGGCACCCTATCGCGGCGGCTTCGCACTGGCCTTCGCCGCGCTTGTCCTCACCGCCTGCGTCTCGCTGGCCCTGCCGCTCGCGGTCCGCCGCGTCGTCGACGGCTTCGCCGAGGACAACGCCGCTCTGCTCGATCAGTATTTCGCCGCCGCCCTCGGCATCGCCGCGCTGCTCGCACTGGGCACCGGGCTGCGCTACTACCTCGTCACCCGGCTTGGCGAGCGTGTGGTGGCCGATATCCGCCGCGCGCTGTTCGACCGTGTCCTGGGCATGTCGCCCGCCTTCTTCGAACGCATCCTGACCGGCGAGGTGCTCAGCCGCATCACCACCGACACCACGCTGATCCTGTCGGTCATCGGCTCGTCGGTCTCGGTCGCGCTGCGGAACCTGCTGCTGCTGTTCGGCGGCCTCGTCGCGCTGATGCTGACCTCGCCCAAGCTGACCGGCCTTGTCCTGCTGATCGTCCCGGCGGTCATCGTGCCCATCGTCACGCTGGGCCGCCGCCTGCGCGTGCTCAGCCGCGAGAACCAGGACTGGATCGCGCAATCCTCCGGCAACGCCTCCGAGGCGCTGCTGTCGGTCCAGACCGTGCAGGCCTTCACCCACGAAGGCGAAAGCCGCGCCGAATTCGGCCGGATGACGGAACGCAGCTTCGACACCGCGCTGGCACGGGTCAAGACGCGCGCCGCGATGACCGTGATCGTCATCTTCCTGGTGTTCTGCGGCATCGTGGGCGTCCTGTGGGTCGGCGCGCGCGACGTGCGCGCGGGCAGCATGACCCCGGGCGAGCTGATCCAGTTCCTGATCTATGCCGTCATGGTTGCGGGCTCGGTCGGCGCCCTGTCGGAAATCTGGGGCGAGTTGCAGCGCGCGGCCGGGGCCACCGAACGGCTCGTCGAACTGCTGACCACCGACGACCCGGTGCAGGATCCGCGCGCGCCCGCCGCGCTGCCCCGCCCGGTGTCCGGCGCGATCGGCTTTCACGGCGTGCGCTTCCGCTATCCCGCCCGACCCGAGGTCTCGGCCCTCGACGGCATCGACCTTTCGGTGCGCCCGGGCGAGACGCTGGCACTGGTCGGCCCCTCGGGGGCGGGCAAGACGACGGTGCTGCAACTCCTGCTGCGCTTCTACGATCCGCAGG
The DNA here is from genome assembly GCA_019454225.1 of Paracoccaceae bacterium. Taxonomy (NCBI): domain Bacteria; kingdom Pseudomonadati; phylum Pseudomonadota; class Alphaproteobacteria; order Rhodobacterales; family Paracoccaceae; species Paracoccaceae bacterium. The sequence goes on from CP075370.1 coordinate 3,361,193, forward strand.
GCGGGCGCATCACCATCGACGGCACCGACATCGCCACGCTCGCCCGCCACGATTTCCGCCGCGCCATCGCGCTTGTCCCGCAGGACCCGGTGATCTTCGCCGCCTCCGCCCGCGACAACATCCGCTTCGGCCGCCCCGGCGCGACCGATGCCGAAATCGAGGATGCCGCCCGCGCCGCCGCCGCGCATGATTTTCTCGCCGCGCTGCCGCAGGGCTATGACACCTTCGTCGGCGAACGCGGCGTGATGCTGTCGGGCGGCCAGAAACAGCGCATCGCCATCGCCCGCGCCATCCTGCGCGACGCCCCCATCCTGCTGCTGGACGAGGCGACCTCGGCACTTGATGCCGAATCCGAACGCGCGGTCCAGGCGGCGGTGGAACGGCTGTCGGCCGGGCGCACCACGCTGGTTGTCGCGCACCGGCTGGCCACGGTGAAAAAGGCCGACCGCATCGTGGTGTTCGACCAGGGCCGCATCGTCGCGCAGGGCACGCATGACCAGCTTGTCGCCCAGGGCGGGCTCTACGCCCGCCTCGCCCGGCTGCAGTTCACCGACGGCATGGCCGCCGAATAGCGCACGGCCCGGCCGCCGGTCGCCCCGGCTGGCCGCGATCCCCGCCTGACGTTGCGTTTCCGCCCCCGGTTTCGGTTGCGACACGGCCGGTTTCCCCGCATCTTTCGGGCTCAGGGAACCCCCGATCAACAGGGGGTCAGGAAGGGGAGGAGATACCGATGGGCGCTTTCGCATCCGTCGCCGATCGTGACCGCATCGAGTCCGAGGCGACATGGGCCGACCGCAAGGTCGCCCGCACCATGTACGAATTCCTGAGCGAGGCGAAGGCGCGGCACGGATCGAAGTCCGCGATCACCTTCCAGCTTCTCTCCGACCCCAGGTCGAAGGGCGAGACCCTGACCTGGACGCAGTATCACGCCCGCGTCACCCAGGCCGCCAACCTGTTCCGCAGCCTCGGCATCGGCCCCGGCGACGTGGTGGCCTACATCCTGCCGAACGCGATGGAAACCGCGGTCACGCTGGTCGGCGGCGCCGTCGCGGGCATCGTCAACCCGATCAACCCGCTTCTGGAACCCGACCAGATCAGCGCCATCCTGCGCGAGACCAAGGCCAAGGTCGTGGTCACGCTCAAGGCCTTCCCCAAGACCGACCTGCCGCAGAAGGTGGCCGAGGCGGTCAAGCACGCCCCCGGCGTCAAGACCGTGCTCGAGGTCGACCTGAACCGCTACCTGACCCCGCCGAAATCCTGGATCGTGCCGCTGGTGCGCCCCAAGAACCCCGTGGGCCATACCGCCAACGTCAAGGATTTCGCGGCCGAATGCGCCCGCCAGCCTTCCGACAGGCTGACCTTCGCCGACGATCCCGCCGATCGCGTGGCCGCCTATTTCCACACCGGCGGCACCACCGGCATGCCCAAGGTCGCCCAGCACAAGGTGTCGGGCATGGTCTACAACGGCTGGCTCGGCGCGAACCTGATGTTCAACGCCTCCGACGTGGTGATGACGCCCTTGCCGCTGTTCCACGTCTTCGCCGCCTATCCGATCCTGATGTCGATGATCGCCTCGGGCGCGCATGTCGTCTTTCCGACGCCGCAAGGCTATCGGGGCGAGGGCGTGTTCGACAACCTGTGGAAACTCATCGAACGCTACCGCTGCACCTATCTGATCACCGTGCCGACGGCCCTGTCGGCCCTGATGCAGCGCCCGATCAATGCCGACATCTCGTCGGTTCGCGGCGCCTTCTCGGGTTCCGCGCCCCTGCCGCTCGAACTCTACAAGCGGTTCGAGGCCGCGACCGGCGTCCAGATCATCGAGGGCTACGGCCTGACCGAATGCACCTGCCTTGTCTCGTGCAACCCGCCCGAGGGCGCCAAGAAGATCGGGTCGGTCGGCATCCCGCTGCCCTACACCCATGTCCGCATCCTGCACGCCAACGGCGACGGTTCGGTGCAGCGCGAATGCGCGGTGGACGAGGTGGGCGAGATCTGCGTCGCCAACCCGGGCGTGTTCGAGGGCTCGACCTATACCGAGGTCGACAAGAACAAGGGCCTGTTCGCCGAAGGCCGCTACCTGCGCACCGGCGACCTCGGGCGGCTGGATGCCGACGGCTATCTCTACATCACCGGCCGCGCCAAGGATCTGATCATCCGCGGCGGTCACAACATCGACCCCGCCCTCATCGAAGAGGCGCTGATGGGCCATGAATCGGTGGCCTTCGTCGGCGCCATCGGCCAGCCCGATGCCCATGCGGGCGAACTGCCCTGCGCCTATGTCGAACTGGTCAAGGGCAAGGGCGCCACGGTCGACGAACTGATGGCCTATGCCGAAAAGCACATCCACGAACGCGCGGCCCTGCCCAAGCACATCGAGGTTCTGGCCGAACTGCCGAAGACCGCCGTCGGCAAGGTGTTCAAACCCGACCTGCGGCGCATGGCGATCACCCGCACCTATGACGCCGCGCTCAAGGGGGCCGGGATCCCCGCCCATGTCACCGGCGTGGTCGAGGACAAGAAGCGCGGACTGGTGGCGCAACTCGCCAAGGACGCCCCGGTCGACGACGCCCGGGTGAACGAGGTGCTGGGCGCCTTCACCCGTCCCTGGGACTGGGCCTGATCGGAGCCGGGCGCGGCGCCTGTTGCAGGCTGCCGCCCCCGGCCTTCCGCCGCCACCGCGCGTTGCGTTTACCCGCCCGCCCCCGCACCCCCTGTCGGGACAGAGGCCATACGCGGAACGGACGCGGGCGGGACGTAGACCATACAGGCGAAATCCCGCCATCTCAGTGCATTAACCCCGATTCGCGCCACCCCGGGGGCGTTGCACCTTCCCCCTTCCCCATCCCCCCGCGACCGCCTAACCTGCGGCAATGATCCGCCTCGCCGTCTTCGATGCCTATGGCACGCTGTTCGATGTCGCCGGCGCCGCCCGCCGCGCCGCGGCCGAGCCCGGGGGCGCGGCGCTGGCTGCGGTCTGGCCCCGTCTCGCCGAAGACTGGCGGCGCAAGCAACTCGAATACACCTGGCAGCGCGCCATCACCGGCGACCACGCCGATTTCGCCCGTGTCACCGCCGATGGCCTCGACTGGGCGATGGAGGCGTCCGGCCTGGCCGACCCCGACCTGCGCGCACGGCTGATTGCCCTCTACGACGAGCTGCCGGCCTACCCCGAGGCAGCACAGACATTGAAATCCCTGCGTGACCAAGGGCTTGCCTGTGCGATCCTGTCGAACGGCACGCCCGCCATGCTGGCCGCCGCGGTCCGTTCGGCGGGCCTGGACGCGGCCTTTGACGCCGTCCTATCGGTCGAGGACGCCGGCATCTTCAAGCCCTCGGCCCGCGTCTACGCGCTTGTCGGGAACCGCTTCGGCACGACCCCCGATCAGGTCCTTTTCGTCTCGTCGAACGGCTGGGATGCGGCGGGGGCCGCCGGTTTCGGCTTCGTCACCGCCTGGGTCAACCGCGCGGGCCTGCCGCCCGACCGGCTGCCGCACCGCCCCGCCCATATCCTGCCCGACCTTTCGGGGCTGCCCGACATCCTGCGCAAAGCATAGCATGATCAAGTACTTCACGACCGCCGACGGCACTCGCCTGGCCTATGCCGACCAGGGCGACGGGCTGCCGCTCCTCTGCCTCGCGGGGCTCACCCGGACCATCGGCGATTTCGACTATCTGATGCCCCACCTGCCGCCCTGCCGGGTCATCCGGATGGACTATCGCGGGCGCGGCGCCAGCGACTGGACCGGGGCCGCAACCTACACCGTGCCGCAGGAAGCCGCCGACGCGGTCGCGCTGCTGGACCATCTGGGCGTGGAAAAGGCAGCAATTCTAGGCACTTCGCGGGGCGGCCTGATCGGCATGTTCCTCGCGGCCACGGCACGCCGCCGCCTGCTGGGCCTGGCCCTGAACGACGTGGGGCCGGTGATCGACCGCAGCGGCCTCGACCGGATCATGGACTATGTGGGCCGCAACCCGCGTGCCGCCACACATGCCGAACTGGCCGCCGCACTGCCCCGCAACATGCCGGGATTCCACAATGTTCCGCCCGAACGCTGGCTGGCCGAGGCAAGGCTGCACTATGCCGAGACCCCGGCGGGCCTGCGCATCACCTACGACCCCGCCCTGCGCACCGCCTTTCTCAATGCTTTCGCCGGGCCGCCCGTCGACCTCTGGCCGCTGTTCGACGCGCTGGCGGGCCTGCCGGTCGCGCTGATCCGTGGCGCGAACTCGGACCTCCTCTCGCCCGCCACGACCGCCGAGATGCACCGCCGCCGCCCCGACATGATCCTGGCCGAGGTGCCGGACCGCGCCCACATCCCGTTTCTGGACGAACCCGAATCCCTCGCCGCGATCCGCGCCTTCCTGACCGCCGTTGCCCCGGACCGCCCCGCTGGCTAGGAAGGGGCGCCAGACGGGGGACAGAATGACCGACATTGCGATGATCGAGGCCGCGCGGCAGCGCATCGGCGACCACGCGCGGCGCACGCCGCTTCTCACATCACCCTTCCTCGACCGCATCGCGGGACGGCGGGTCTGGGTAAAAGCCGAATGCCTTCAACACACTGGCAGCTTCAAGTTCCGTGGCGCCTGGTCCGCCGTCTCGGCGCTTCCGCAGGGAACGAAGGGCGTGATCGCCTATTCCTCGGGCAATCACGCGCAGGGCGTGGCGCTGGCCGCCGCCCGCCATGGCCTGCCAGCCGTCATCGTGATGCCGGCCGATGCGCCACAGGTCAAGATCGCCAACACCCGCGACCTGGGGGCCGAGGTCGTGCTCTACGACCGCGCGACGGAAGACCGCGACGCCATCGGCGCCCGCATCGCGGCCGAACGCGGCCTGGCGCTGATCCGGCCTTTCGATGACGCACAGGTCATCGCCGGACAGGGCACGACCGGTCTCGAAATCGCCGAGCAGGCGGCAGAGGCGGGGATCGGGACCGCCGATGTGATCGTCTGCTGCGGCGGGGGCGGCCTGTCATCGGGCATCGCCCTGGCGCTGGCCGACCGCGCCCCGGCCCTCCGCGTCCGCACCGCCGAACCGGCCGGATTCGACGACATGGCCCGCAGCCTCGCCTCAGGGCGGAAGGAACGCAACGCCGCCGCCCGTTCGCTCTGCGACGCCATCCTCACGCCCACGCCCGGCGACCTGACCCTGCCGATTCTCGGGCGGCTGGCCGGGCCGGGCCTTGTCGTCACCGATGATCAGGCGCTGCAGGCGGTCGCGCTGGCCTTTGCCCGGCTGCGGATCGTGCTGGAACCCGGGGGGGCCGTCGCGCTGGCTGCCGCGCTGTTCCATGGCGACCAGATCGCGGGTGATGACGTGATCGCCACCGCGTCGGGCGGCAACGTCGACCCCGGGGTTTTCGCCACGGCCCTGTCCCGTTTCCCGGCCTGACCCCGGATGCCCCTGGCCTTCCTGCCCGACCTGCGCCTGAACTACCGCGACGACGGGCCGCGCGACGGGCCGGTGCTGGTGCTTGCCCATGCGCTGGGCCTCGACCTCCGGCTGTTCGACGCGGTTGTGCCGCTGCTGCCGCCGGGCCTGCGGGTGATCCGCTACGATGCACGCGGGCATGGCGCATCGGACGTGCCGCCCGCACCCTATGCCATGGGTGCGCTGATCCGCGATGCCGAACGGCTGATGGATCATCTGGGCGTGCGGGATGCGGTGTTCGGTGGCGTGTCGCTGGGCGGGATGGTGGCGCAGGGGCTGGCGGTCAAGCGGCTCGATCTGGTGCGGGGGCTGATCCTGTCGAACACTGCCCCCAAGATCGCCACCCCCGACATCTGGGCCTCGCGCATCGCCACCGTGCGGTCTGACGGCGTGGCGGCGCTGGCCGATGCCACGCTGGCCCGCTGGTTTCCGCGCCCGTTCCGCGACGGGCCCGAGGCGCGGCTGTGGCGCGACCGGCTGGTGGCGACGCCGGCCGAGGGCTGGTGCGGCGCGGCCCATGCGGTGGGGGGCAGCGATTTCCTGGCCACCACCGCCACGCTGCGACTGCCCGCCCTGGTGATCGCCGGGGCGCATGACGGCACCACGCCCCCCGATCTGGTGCGCGACCTGGCCGATCTGATCCCGGGCAGCCGGTTCCACCTGATCCGCAGCGCCGGGCACCTGCCCACCATCGACGCGCCGGCCGAATGGGCCGCCGTCGCGGGCACGTTCCTTGATGGCATCGGCCATGCCGGCCCATGACAAACCGAACATGTCCACGGGAACGCATCCTGCCACAGCATTTCATGCGCCGCTGCACAATACGCCGCCAGGCCATTGGAAAGACAGGGCTATGCTGATTTCGCGCCCGAATGCCGCAGCGGATGACGATCTGCGGCGCCTGTGGCAGATGCTGCGAATTCCCCGATTCACGGCAGCCGCGCCGTGACACCCGCACCGCGCGCCGCGCTGGCCTTCATCATCTGCACCGTCACGCTTGACGCGATCGGGATCGGCCTGATCTTTCCGGTGATGCCCGCCCTGATCGAGGAGGTGACGGGCGGCACGCTGTCGGATGCCGCGATCTGGGGCGGCGTGATCGCCACCTCCTTTGCCGTCATGCAGTTCCTGTTCGGCCCCGTCGTCGGGGCGCTGTCCGACAGGTTCGGGCGCCGCCCGGTGCTGCTGGTCTCGCTGGCCGTGATGTCGGCGGACTATGTGGTGATGGCCGTGGCCCCGACGATCTGGCTGCTGCTTCTGGCGCGCATCGTGGCGGGCATGGCGGCGGCAACCCATTCCACCGCCGCCGCCTTCATCGCCGACATCTCGGCCCCGGCGGACCGCGGCCGCCGTTTCGGCCTGATCGGGGCGGGCTTTGGCGTGGGCTTCGTGCTGGGCCCGCTGATCGGCGGCCTTCTGGCGGGCATCGACACCCGGGCGCCGTTCTGGGCCGCCGCCGCCCTGGCCGCCGCGAACCTGACCTTCGGCGCGCTCGTGCTGCCCGAAACCGTCACCGCCGCCACCCGCCGCCCGTTCAGCCTTGCCCGCGCCAACCCGCTGGGCGCGCTGCGGGCCGTCACCCGCCTGCGCGCTGCGCCTGCCGCTGCTGACCTTCCTGCTGCTCGGCATCGCGATGAACGTCTACCCGGCGATCTGGGCCTACTACGGCACCGCCCGGTTCGGCTGGGATACCACGATGATCGGGGTATCGCTGGCGATCTACGGCATTTCCTTTGCCGCCGGTCAGGCGCTGCTGGTCGGGCCGCTGATCCGCAGGTTCGGCGAACATCGCGCGGCGCTGTACGGCATGTGGGTCGATGTCACGACGCTGGCCGCGCTCGGCCTCATCACATCGGGCCTGCTGGCGCTGTTCGTCACCCCGATCACCGCACTCGGTGGGGTCGTCACCCCGGCGCTGCAGGCCATCCTGTCGCGCCAGACGCCCGAGAACGCGCAGGGCGAGTTGCAGGGCGTGCTGTCCTCGCTCAACGCCATCGCGATGATCACGGCACCGCTGGTCATGACGAATGTCTTTGCCCTGTTCACCGCCCCATCGGCGCCGGTCTTCGCACCGGGGGCGCCCTTCCTGCTGGCGGCGCTCCTGATGGTCGCGGCCATTGCAGCGCATGTCGCGGGCGGCCGCGCGGCGCAGGGCGCGCACGCCTAGCCTTTCGCCATGTCACTGTTCCGTCGCTCGCCACAACAGGATCGGATCGCATGAAGCTTCAGTCGCTCGAAATCTTCGTGGTCGCGCCCCCCGCCCCCGGCTGGGGCGGGCGCTACTGGATATTCCCCCGGCTGACGACCGCCTGCGGCATCACCGGATACGGCGAATGCTACGCCTCGACCGTGGGGCCAAAGGCGATGCAGGCGGTGATCGAGGATGTGTTTTCCCGCCACATGGAGGGCGAGAACCCCGAGAACATCGAGCTGATGTTCCGCCGCGCCTATTCGTCCGGCTTCACGCAACGCCCCGACCCCACGGTCATGGGCGCCTTCGCGGGCCTGGAAATCGCCTGCTGGGACATCCTCGGCAAGGCCCGCAACCGCCCGGTCTGGGCACTGCTGGGCGGCCGGATGAACGACCGCATCCGCAGCTACACCTACCTCTACCCCGAACCCGGACAGGAATCGGCCGAGTTCTGGGTCAGCCCCGAGATGGCGGCCGAAGCGGCCGCACGCTTCGTGTCCATGGGCTTCACGGCGGTCAAGTTCGACCCTGCCGGCCCCTATACGATCCGGGGCGGCCACCAGCCCGCGATGTCGGACATCTCGCGCTCGGTCGCCTTCTGCAAGGCGATCCGCGAGGCGGTGGGCGACCGTGCCGACCTCTTGTTCGGCACGCACGGGCAGTTCACCACGGCAGGCGCGATCCGCCTCGGCCGCGAGATCGAACCCTACAACCCCCTCTGGTACGAGGAACCGATCCCCCCCGACAACCTGGCCGAATTCGCCAATGTGGCCGCCCAGGTGCGGGTGCCGCTGGCGACCGGCGAACGCCTGACCACCAAGACCGAATTCGGCGCGCTCCTGCGCATGGGGGGGGTCAAGATCCTGCAACCGGCGCTCGGCCGGGTGGGCGGAATATGGGAGGCCAAGAAGATCGCGGCGATGGCCGAGGTGTTCAATGCCGAGATGGCGCCCCATCTTTATGCCGGGCCGGTCGAATGGGCTGCGAACATCCATCTGTCGGCGTCGATCCCGAACCTGCTGATCGCCGAGACGATCGAGACGGGCGGCGCCTTCCACCAGCGGCTGATCCGCCACGCGATCCGCTGGGAAGACGGCTACATCATCCCGCCCGAGGCCCCGGGCCTGGGCATCGAGTTCGACGAGGACCTGGCGCGCGCCCACCCCTACACCGGCACCCGGCTGCATCTGGAGATGCAGGAGGCGCCCTGCGGCTACCGCGAGCCGAACCGCTTCGAGGGCGGCGCGCCCTCGTCGATCCCGCACGACCGGGGGCCGGTCACTCGCTGATGCTGTTCGACCGGGTGCGCAGCGTGAACCGCTCCGTCGCATAGGCCGGCTCCCAGGGCCGGTTCACCGCAAGGCAGCGCGCGGTGCCCGCCTCGGCCTCCTTCAGCGAGGGGTAGAACGGGAAATCGTTCGTCGCGACGGGCAAGGCCCTGCGGCGCAACTCGACCACGACAAGGCCCAGCAGCTCGCGCCTGCGGCTCAGCACATGCGAGCTGGCGGTTTCGGCAAAGGACAGGCCGCAGACACCCAGCCGCCCCCCCATGTCGCGAAGCGAGGCCACCATGACAAGGCCGGGCGTGCCATCGAACGACAGCTTGATCCCCTCGATATGCCCCGTCAGCTTCACGCGCGTATCCGCCTGCGCCACCCCCGCCAGCATCGCCCCCGCAACCAGGGCCAACGCCCCGAGAACCCGAAATCCGCCGAACATGTTCTTCTCCCGAATGCCCGATCCAATCCCCGCAGCATCATGCGCGGACGCAGGCCGGGCAACGGATCATCGGTATAGGTCAGGCCGGGCGGCGGCGCCTGACCAGCCCATCAGTCCAACCTGCCCTGGACCCACGCCGCCAGACGGTCGAGCAGGGCATGGGGATCATCGCCCGCCGCGTCCAGCCCGCGTTCCTGCAGTGCATTCCGAAGGCCGGACATGGCGCGGGGCCGCATTGCGACCAGCGATGCCTGATCCTCGATGTCGCCGGGCGCGTGCCGCGCACTCTCGATCTGGCCCGTGAAATCGATGCCGAACTGTTCGCGCAGCCAGTCGAGATCCTCCGCGTCGATATGCTGGCGGACCAGATCGGGCGAGAACCGGAACTTGCCGGGCAGGCCCTGGGACAGCAGCCCCACGACACGGCGGCGCAGCCGGATGTCGGCCTCGGGACTGCGGCGAAGCGCCTCGGGCAGCATCCAGTCGATCGTCAGCGCGACAATCTCCGACGAAATGCTCTCGTTGCTGCGCACCACCTTGATCCCGCTGGCATCGATGCCGATGCGCGCCGCGAAATCCTTCACCACGCAGCCCTCGGGAAAGCCGGACGCCTCATAGGCCCAGACCTCCAGCCTGTCCGCGCCGAACGCGTGCTGGAACTTCTCGAACCGCTTGCGGTACTCCGGCCGGGACAGGCCCACGGCCCACCAGATCGGCGCCTGGATAGGCCACGAAAGCCTGTCCGAGGTGCAGCACTACACCCGGGCAGCCGACCGCCGCCGCGCCGTGATGGGAACAGAACGGGACGGGAACGTTGCAACCCATGCGTCCCAAATTGCAACCCGCCGGAAATAACCTAGCACTTACAAAACGTTACGGATGGGATGGCGACCCCGGGAGGACTCGAACCCCCAGCCTTGGACTTAGAAGGTCCCTGCTCTATCCGGTTGAGCTACGGGGCCGCTGACCCGTTCATGGCCCAGCCCCCAGCCCCGTGCAATCAGATTTCGCGCGTCATGAAGGCGGAATTGGGATCGGGGCCATAGCCCTCGAAGGGTGCGCAATAGGTGAACCCGGCGATCTCGTACAGCTTGCGCGCCGGGGCGAAACTGTCCTGTGCGCCGGTCTCCAGCGACAGGCGGCGCAGCCCCATGGCGCGCGCCTCGGCGATCAGGTGGTCCAGCACCTTCCGCGCCAGACCGCGCCCCCGCAGTTCGTGCAGCACATGCATCGACTTGATCTCGGCATGGCTGCCCGACAGCAGCTTGAACGCGCCCATCCCCACCGGCATCCCCACATCGCGCAGCACGAAGAACCGGATCCCCGGCGCGGTCAGCGCGCCACGGTCCATCATGTGGATGCTTTCGGGCGGGGTGTCGGCATGCATCGCCTGGGTATGGCGGTCGAACAGCAGGCCGAGATCGGCACCCAGCGGGCTTTCCTCGGTGATCCGCAGGCTCAATGCGTCCAGGCCCCGCGCCGGTCGGTTGCGAAATTCTCGCCATAGCCGCGCGGCCGGATCACCGGCTTGCGCGGCTTGGGCAGGGTCACGACATAGTCGATGCCCTTTTCGGCCGCATAGGCCTCGGCCGCCTCGCGCGTGGGAAAGCGCAGCCGGACCTGCGTCTGCGTGTCGTCCGACGATGTCCACCCCATCAGCGGATCGACCTCGCGCGCCGAACCGGGCGCGAAATCAAGGTACCAGTCCTGCGTCTTGGCCGAACCGGACTGCATGGCGGTGCGGGCGGGCTGATAGATGCGGGCGCGCATGGGGGGTCTCCTGCCGTTGCCACCGATATGCCGCAGGTGCCCGCCCCCCGCAAGGGGCAAGCAGGCGGCGGATCGCGCCGCCGCAGCCCCTGCAACAGGACGCTGCCGACGGATCACGGGGAGTGTGGGTGGGGTGTGTGGGGTGCAACCCGTCGACAGCGCTTCTGCTGCTTGCCCGATCAATGTGCCCCCTTCGTTCGCGAATCTCAACTGAAAGATGCGCGGTTCAGGCGGATTTTCGCTAAGATTGAAATTCCGCTGTTAACCTTGCGGCAAGGGCTGCGCGGGCTGCGGCGTCAGGCGATAGATCATGTAGTGGTTGAAGGTCCGGAACGCCTCGGCCGTGCGTGCGGTCCCGTTCAGGCGCGCGGCCAGACGTGCCCGCGACGCCGGTGACAGCAGGGCCGCCGCCGCCCGCGTCACCGCCCAGCAGGCCAGCGGCCGTTTCGCCGCCAGTTCCTCGCGCGCCCGTGTCAGGCCCAGCCCGATCACGTTGAAGAACGCCTGCTCCAGGTCGATGGAAGGCGCCACCGCCGCCGTGATCTCTTCCTCATGCGTCACCGTCACCGGCAGCCGGGCCAGGGCCGCCCGGAACGCCGACAGGCGATGCCCGCCCCCCGGCTGCGGCCCGTGGGAGTCACGCCCGCGATAGCTGTCCGACCGGAAGCAGTCGGCAATCACCACCTGCCCGCCCGGCGCCAGCAGCGACAGCACGCGCGGCAGGCTGTCGGTCAGCGGGATGTACTGGAAGCTTTCCGAGAACAGGCACACATCGAAGGGCCCGCTCCCGCGGAATGCCTCGAACGTCGTCTCGTGCACCTGCGCCGCGGGCGCGTTCGCCCGGCACCGCGCCGCCAGATAGGCCGAGGGCACGACGATCTCGACGCCATGGCCCACCGCCAGCAACCGCTTCGCCGTCTCGCCCGCCCCCCCGCCGATATCGAGAATCCGGCACGGCGCCGGCGGCAGCAGGGCGAACACCCGGTCGGTATAGGCGTCCTGTGCCGCGCGCAGGTTGCCTGCGCAGACGTCAAGTCCGGTCCAGTCGCCATAATGCAGGCTTTCCGCCCCGGTGATCCATCGGATCATCGCAAGGCCGGTATCGAGCCCGATGGCCCGCGTATCGATTTTCCCCCCCATTGAAACGACTTAGCGGGGCGCGGGGCCTGCGGCAACGGGGTTCCTGCTTGCGGCGGAACAAAAACGGACCATCTTCGTGCCAGGAAGGGAATCGCCCATGCCCCACAACAACGCCAACACCCCTGCCCCGCGCCCCGAGGTGCTGACCCGGCCCAAGCTGGAAGGCGGGCGCCGCTTCGTCCTGTCGACCCCGTTCCAGCCCGCGGGCGACCAGCCGGCCGCGATCGCGGAGCTGTCGGCGGGCATCCTGGCGGGCGAGCAGAACCAGGTCCTTCTGGGTGCCACCGGCACCGGCAAGACCTTCACCATGGCCAAGATCATCGAGCAGACGCAGCGCCCGGCGATCATCCTCGCGCCCAACAAGACGCTGGCCGCGCAATTGTATGGCGAATTCAAGGGCTTCTTTCCCGACAACGCGGTCGAGTACTTCGTCAGCTACTACGACTACTACCAGCCCGAGGCCTATGTGCCGCGCTCGGACACCTATATCGAGAAGGAATCGCAGATCAACGAACAGATCGACCGGATGCGCCACTCGGCCACGCGCGCGCTGCTGGAACGCGACGACGTGATCATCGTGGCCTCGGTGTCCTGCATCTACGGCATCGGCTCGGTCGAGACCTATTCGGCGATGACCCAGGATTTCACCGTGGGGCAGAGCTATGACCAGCGGCGCGTGCTGGCCGAACTCGTCGCCCAGCAATACCGCCGCAACGACCAGGCCTTCCAGCGGGGCAGCTTCCGCGTCCGGGGTGATTCGCTGGAAATCTGGCCCGCCCACCTGGAAGACCGCGCCTGGCGGTTCTCGTTCTTCGGCGAGGAACTGGAATCGATCGTGGAATTCGACCCGCTGACCGGCGCCAGGACCGACAGCTTCCGGCAGATCCGGATCTACGCCAATTCCCACTACGTGACCCCGCGCCCGACCCTTCAGCAGGCGATCCAGGGTATCAAGATCGAGCTTCGCCAGCGTCTCGACCAGCTTGTCGCCGAAGGCCGCCTGCTCGAGGCGCAGCGGCTCGAACAGCGCTGCAACTTCGACCTCGAGATGCTCGAGGCCACGGGGTCCTGCAACGGGATCGAGAACTATTCGCGCTACCTCACGGGGCGCGCGCCCGGCGAGCCGCCCCCCACCCTGTTCGAGTTCATCCCCGACCACGCCATCGTCTTCGCCGACGAATCCCACGTCAGCGTCCCCCAGATCGGCGGCATGTACCGGGGCGACTACCGGCGGAAATTCACGCTGGCCGAACACGGGTTCCGTCTGCCCTCCTGCATGGACAACCGCCCGCTGAAGTTCGAGGAATGGGACGCGATGCGCCCGCAGTCGGTGTTCGTCAGCGCCACCCCGGCGGCATGGGAACTTGACCAGTCCGGCGGCACGTTCGCCGAACAGGTGATCCGCCCCACCGGCCTGATCGACCCGCAGATCGAAATCCGGCCCGTCGAGATGCAGGTCGACGACCTCCTGGACGAGGTCAGGCGCGTCGCCGCCCGGGGCCTGCGCGTGCTGGTCACCGTGCTGACCAAGCGGATGGCCGAGGACCTGACCGAATACCTGCACGAACAGGGCGTCCGCATCCGCTACATGCACAGCGACATCGACACGATCGAGCGGATCGAGATCCTGCGCGACCTCCGGCTTGGCGCCTTCGATGTGCTCGTCGGCATCAACCTGCTGCGCGAGGGGCTCGACATTCCCGAATGCGGGCTGGTCGCGATCCTCGACGCCGACAAGGAAGGCTTCCTGCGTTCGGAAACCAGCCTGATCCAGACCATCGGCCGCGCCGCCCGCAACGCCGAGGGCCGGGTGATCATGTATGCCGACCGCATCACCGGCAGCATGGAACGGGCGATGGCCGAAACCAACCGGCGCCGCGCCAAGCAGATGGCCTACAACCTGCAGCACGGCATCACGCCCCAGACCGTGAAGAAGAACGTCGAGGATGTGCTGGCGGGCCTGTGGCAGGGCGACACCGACATGGCGCGCGTCACCGCCAGGGTCGAGAAGCCGATGGTCGGTGCGAACCTCGCCGCGCATCTGGACGGGCTGCGCACCGCCATGCGCAAGGCCGCCGAGAACCTGGAATTCGAAGAGGCCGCCCGCCTGCGGGATGAGGTCAAGCGCCTGGAAGCGGTGGAGCTTGCGATCGCCGACGACCCGCTGGCCCGGCAATCGGTGGTGGAAGAGGCGGTCGAAGACGCGGTGAAATCGCGCGGCCGGTCCACCGGCGGCCGCGCCGGGATGCGGGGTGGAAAGCGGTCAAGGGGCGGCAGGCGGTGATCGCCGCCGCCGCCCCGGCGGCCCCGCGCCGTGCCCACGCCCGCCTGACCGCCCGCCTGCCCGATCCGGACCTTGAAGGGGCGGCGGCGGCCCCTACCCTGCGGCGGCGACCTGCCGCGCCTCGACCGTGTCGGCCAGCCAGGGCCCGTCACCGCGCCACCCGCCGCGCATCAGGAAACCCGGCTCCGCCACCTCGGGGAACTCGCCGGCCCAGTCGCGATAGCGGTCGTTGGTGACAACCCGCGCCTGCATGTCGCGGGCGGCCATCAGGATGTAGTGATCGGCGGGCGTGCCGCGCGGAACCACCAGAACCCGGTCCTCGGGCAGGCCCAGCAGGGCCGCCAGCTCGGCATCGTCCATGTAGCGGTCGGCCAGCTTGTAGCCCGCATTGGCATCAAAGATCACGCCGGGGGTGAAACCGCGACGCGCCAGTTCGTCCAGCACCGCCCGCACCGTCTGCAGGTCGGCCACGCCCCCCTTCCAGTGCATCACGTTGGACCCATCCACGATGATGCCGTTCCGGACCGGTCGGCCCTTGCCGCGCCGCGCGGGCCTGCGCCGCGCGGCAAGGATCAGGCTTGCCAGAAGGCAGGGCGCGGCCACCAGAAGCAGGCCCTCCTGCCCCGGCACCAGCAACGCAATGGCCGAACCCACCGCCGACACAGCCGCGACAAGCCACAGGAACATGCTCAGCGCCCGCCTTCTTCCCGGGGAACCGCAGGTCCTGCGGCAGACAGGCTGGCGAACCGCAGATCCCTCATGCCTTCTTGGCCACCTTGATCAGCACCAGCAGCAGGACGGCACCGAGCGTCGCATGGACAATGGCGGCCAGCGTGCCGCCGCCCATCGACAGGCCAAGGCGCGGCAGGACGTAGCCCGCGATCAGCGCGCCCAGGATGCCCACCACGATGTTGCCGATCAGCCCATAGCCGAATCCCGACACGATCTTGCCGGCCAGCCAGCCCGCCACGGCACCGATCAGCAGTGTAACCAGTATGCCTTCGATTCCCATGGAACCCTCCTCGGCGGGCCCCTTGCCCGTGTCATGACACCGTGGGCGTGCCGGACCCCGCAGTCAAACACGATCGGGCCACGGCGAAAAGGCGCCCCGCGGGCCCGTCAGCCAGCCACCACCCCCGTCACCTCGTACATCACCGGTTCGAACCGCGAACACAGCGCGCTGAACCGCCGGTTGCGTTCCCGCATCTCGGGCGTCCGCAGCATGGCCATGAAATCCTCGCGGCGGCGCCAGCGGGAATAGTTGGCGATGCGGGTCTGCGCGTCGTTCATGTGCAGCGCCGCGCCGATGAACCCGGGCTGGTGGCGGATCACCTCGTCATAGGCGGCGGCAAGCGCCTCCATCAGGTCGGGGCACTGGCCCGGGGTCGTCTCGAAGGTGGTGATGACGGTCTGCCCGTCGAAGTCCTGGCTGATCTGCATGGCGCGGTCCTCCCGCCGCCATAATGCCACGTTCAGACCTTGCGCACGACCTTGACGATGCCCAGCAGGATCACCGCGCCCAGCGTCGCGGTGATCACCTGGCGCACCAGCCCGACGCCCAGCCCCAGCCCCAGCATCGGCACCACGGCCCCGCCGATCACGGCACCCGCGATGCCCACGACAATGTTGCCCAGCAGACCGTGCCCCCGCCCCGTGACGATGCGTCCGGCCAGCCACCCGGCCACGCCGCCGACGATCAGGATAGCCACCAGCGACACCGGTCCCATCGCATCCCCCTCCCCGTGCCCGACCGTTGTCGGGACGGATGCCATACGCATGCCAGACGCGGGCCAGACGCCCGCCATACGCGAAAATCCTTGCCTTTCGGGCGCTTCACGTCCATATGAGATACGCGACGTTATCTCTATCGACCTGTCTTCCGTCTCCCCGACGCAACAGCCTTCGATCCAAGCTGACGTGCCGGGCCGCCGCAATTCCGCGGGCGGCAAGACTGACAGGAGACTTCACGATGGCCAAGGGCACCGTGAAATGGTTCAATGAAACCAAAGGCTACGGCTTCATCGCCCCCGAGGGCGGCCGCAAGGACGTTTTCGTCCACATCACCGCTCTGGAACGTGCTGGCCTGCGTGGCCTGAAGGACGGCCAGGCCGTGACCTTCGACATCGAGTCGGGCCGCGACGGCCGCGAATCGGCAACGAACCTGTCGCTCGCCTGATCGGCAGCTTCGGGACCGGATACCGGGCGGGGCCGTCAGGCCCCGCTTTTTCATTTCGGATCAACGGCTTCAGGCGGCCATGTAGACCAGCCGCTCGCGCAGCGCATGTTCGAACCCGACCCGCAGGCTGACCGCGGACATGGGCGACCGCAGCAGGATGGGTTCCGCGACATCCTCGGGGAACCGCTGCACCTCGACCTCGCGCGAGATCAGGATGACCCGCGTCCGCTCCGCCGCGCGCCCCATCAGCGCCACGGCCCTGCGCCCCGCCTCCAGCCCGCCATAGGCATCGCATTCCATCACGAACAGCCCGTAGCCCGTGGCATCGGACTGCATCGCCTCGACCGCCGCGAACAGGTCGGCCTCGGCCTCGATCAGCCCGCCGAACCCGGCGATCCGGTCGGCGATCCGCCCCGGCCCCTCACCTCCGCTGGGCGACAGAAGCATCACCCGCACCCCCCAGCCGACAAGCGCGGCGCTCTCGGTATCGATCGGACGAAACAGCTGCATGGACCCTGACCTCACGACGTGATTGTTTCGATTGAAGGCAGTAAACCGCCCCGGCAGGGCGGAACCGCGACGGAATCGGGCTATTTTCCCGCTCGACTCACCCCGATTGCGGCCCGGACGGGGCACAAGGGGCGGTGGCACCGCGGGCCTGCCACAATTCGGACGGCCACGGCGGTCGGAGGACAGTATGACCGAATCGGATTATCAAACCCTGATCGACGCCCCGACCTGGGCATTCATCCATGCGACGGCCGCCCACTACCCCGACGACACCGCATTCCAGGGCGTCGCCGAACAGCGGCGGGTCTATGATGCGATGTGCGCGGCCTTCCGCCGCCCCCGCCCCGAGGGGGTCGCCGTGACGGATGCCGATCTGGGCGGGGTCCCGGCGCGGCACTACCGCAGCGGCCCGGCCTTGGTGCGGGTGATCTATCTGCACGGCGGCGGGTTCGTGGTGGGCGGACTCGACAGCCACGACGATGTCTGCGCCGAGATCTGCGCTGCGACGGGGTTGCCGGTCAGCAGCATCGACTATCGCCTGGCGCCCGAACACCTGCATCCCGCGGCCTATGACGACGCCCTTGCCGCCACACGGGCCGCCCTGGCGGCCGGGCCGACGATCCTGTGCGGCGACAGCGCGGGCGGCAATCTTGCCGCCGCTGTGGTCCATGCCCTGCGGGGGGCGCCGGGTCTGATCGGCCAGGTGCTGATCTATCCGGGCCTTGGCGGCGATACCGGGCGCGGCAGCCACATCCGCCACGCGCATGCGCCGATGCTGACGCGCGACGATGTGCTGGCCTATGCAAGGCTGCGGCACGGCGGCCCGCCGCCGGTCGGCGACCCCACCGCCAGCCCGCTGCAGGACAACGATTTCTCGCGCCTGCCGCCAAGCCTTGTCGTGACGGCCGAATGCGACCCTCTGTCGGACGACGGGCAGGACTATGTCCGGGCGATCCGGGCCGCGGGTGGCCAGGCGGTGTGGATCGAGGAACCCGGGCTGGTGCACGGCTATCTGCGCGCACGCCACAGCGTGCCGCGCGCCGGGGCCAGCTTTGCCCGCATCTGCGCGGCGCTCCTGGCGCTGGCAGAGGGGCGCGGGGTGGACCACGCCGACCCGGACGTCTAGGTTCCCTGCAAAACCCGTTGCCGAGGACCACCGATGACCCGGACGAACCCGCTGCTTGCGCCATGGGACAGCCCCTTCGGGATGCCGCCCTTCGCAACGATCCACGATGCCGATTTCGGCCCCGCCTTCGACGCCGGGCTGGCCGAGGCGCGCGCCGCCATCGCGTCCATTGCGGATGCGCCGCAGGCTCCGACCTTCGCGAACACGATCGCCGCGCTTGAACTGGCGGAGGAAACGCTCGATCGGGTCGCGGGCGTGTTCTACAACCTCGCCGGCGCGGATTCGACCGACGCGCGCGAGGCGCTGATGCGCGACCTTGCCCCGAAGATGAGCGCGTTTCATTCCGAGGTGACCGGAAACCAGCGGCTGTTCGGGCGCATCGAGACGCTGTGGCAGGCCCGCGACGGTCTTGGCCTCGACCCCGAGCAGATGCGGGTGCTGACGCTCTACCGCCGGATGTTCGTGCGGGCCGGGGCGATGCTCCAGGGCGCCGATGCCGACCGCATGACGGCGGTCAAGTCCCGGCTTGCCGTGCTGGGCACCGCCTTTGGCCAGAACCTGCTGGCCGAGGAACGCGGATGGTTCATGGATCTGGACGAGGACGACCTGACCGGCCTGCCGGAGTTCGTGGTGAACGCCGCCCGCGCGGCGGGGGCCGAACGGGGACGGCCCGGCCCGGTGATCACGTTGAACCGCTCGCTGATCGTGCCGTTCCTGCAATTCTCGCCCCGACGCGACCTGAGGGCCCGCGCCCATGCCGCCTGGACGTCACGCGGCGCCAACGGCAACGACCACGACAACCGCGAGATTGCCGCCGAAATCCTGGCGCTGCGCCACGAGCGTGCCACGCTGCTGGGCTATGCGTCCTTCGCCGACTTCAAGCTGGAGCCCGAGATGGCGCGCAGGCCGCAGGCCGTGCGCGACCTGCTGATGCGGGTCTGGGTCCCCGCCCGCGCCAAGGCCGAGGCCGATGGACAGGTGTTGCAGGCCATGATGGCCGACGACGGGATCAACGGGCCGCTGGAGCCCTGGGACTGGCGCTATTATTCGGAACGGCGCCGCAAGGCCGAGCACGATCTGGATGAGGCCGCGCTGAAACCCTACCTGTCGCTCGAGGCGATGCTGGGTGCGATGTTCGACTGCGCGGCGCGCCTGTTCGGCCTGTCGTTCCGCCCGCTCGACCTGCCGCTCTATCACCCCGACGCAAGGGCCTGGGAGGTGACGCGCGACGGCCGGCACATCGCCGTCTTCATCGGGGACTATTTCGCGCGCGCCTCGAAACGTTCGGGCGCCTGGTGCTCGGCCATGCGGTCACAGCGGAAACTGGGCGGCGAGGTGCGGCCGATCGTCGTGAATGTCTGCAACTTCGCCAAGGGCGATCCCTGCCTGCTGTCATGGGATGACGCGCGCACGCTGTTCCACGAATTTGGCCACGCCCTGCACCAGATGCTGTCCGAGGTCACGCATGGCTTCGTATCCGGCACATCGGTGGCGCGCGATTTCGTGGAACTGCCCTCGCAGCTCTACGAACACTGGCTGTCGGTGCCCGAGGTCCTGGAAACCCACGCGCGCCACTGGCAGACCGGCGCGCCGATGCCCGCCGCGCTGCGGACCCGCCTGCTGGCGGCGGCAACCTATGACCAGGGCTTTGCCACGGTCGAGTTCCTGGGGTCGGCACTGGTCGATCTGGCGTTCCACGAAGGCGAGCCGCCCGCCGATCCCATGGCGATGCAGGCCACGGTGCTGGAGGGTCTGGGCATGCCGCGCGCCGTGGGCATGCGCCACGCGACGCCGCATTTCGCGCATGTGTTCTCGGGCGACGGCTATTCGGCGGGCTATTACAGCTACATGTGGTCCGAGGTGATGGACGCAGATGCCTTCGCCGCCTTCGAGGAGGCCGGCGATCCCTTCGACCCGGCCACGGCCGAACGGCTGGAACGGCACATCCTGTCGGCGGGCGGGTCCGAGGACCCGGAGGTGCTGTACACCCGGTTCCGTGGCCGCATGCCGGGGGTCGAGGCGTTGCTGAAGGGCCGCGGGCTGCTCGACGCGGCCTGAGGCCGCTGCCGTCAGTGGCCGCCCGCCGCCATCTTGCGGTGGGCGATCACCTGTTCCAGCCAGCCGAGTTCCATCTCGGGCACCGAGGACAGCAGAAGGTCGGTGTAGTCGTCGAACGGCGGCGTCAGCACGTCGGTCTTGGACCCGTAGCGCCGCACCTCTCCCTTCCACATCACGGCAATCCGGTCGGCAATCGCGCGCACCGTGGCAAGGTCATGGGTGATGAACAGATAGGCCACCCCTTCGCGCGCCTGAAGGTCCAGCAGCAGCTTCAGGATGCCGTCCGCCACCAGCGGATCGAGCGCGGATGTCACCTCGTCGCAGATGATCAGCTTCGGCTTGGCGGCAAGTGCGCGCGCGATGCAGACACGCTGCTTCTGCCCGCCTGACAGTTCGGCCGGATACCGGTCGATGAAGCCCTTGCCCATCTCGATCTGGTCCAGCAATTCCTGCACCCGCGCCCGCTGCGCCGTGCCGGTCAGGCCGAAATAGAACTGCAGGGGGCGCCCGATGATGGTTCCGACGGTCTGGCGCGGGTTCATCGCGACATCGGCCATCTGATAGATCATCTGCAACTCGCGCAGGTCGTCGCGGGTCCGGGCGGCCAGGTCGGGCGACAGGGTGCGACCGGCAAAGGCGATGCGGCCGCGCGATGCAGGCAGAAGGCCCGTGATGACCCGCGCGAGCGTCGACTTGCCCGAACCGCTTTCCCCCACAACCGCCAGCGTCTGACCGGGTGGCAGGTCCATGCTGACATTCTTCAGCACGTCGAAGTTCGTGCCGCTGTAGCGGGCGGTCACGTTCTCGATCCGCAGGACGGGTTCGGCGGGTGCCTTTTCCGCATGGTCGATGCTGCGCACGGACACGAGCGCCCGGGTGTATTCCTCGCGCGGGGCATGGATGATCTGGCTGGTGTCGCCCTCTTCCACCATCCTGCCGCCGCGCAGCACCATGATGCGGTCGGCCATCTGCGCGACCACCGCAAGATCATGCGTGATGTAGAGCGCAGCGACCCCCTCGTCGCGGATCGCCGCCTTGATCGCGGCCAGCACGTCGATCTGGGTGGTCACGTCAAGCGCCGTTGTCGGTTCGTCGAAGATCACCAGATCGGGCTTCGGACACAGGGCCATCGCCGTCATCACGCGCTGCAACTGCCCGCCCGACACCTGATGCGGATAGCGCTGCCCGATGGTTTCGGGCGAAGGCAGCGACAGCTTGCGGAACAGCGCGACGGCGCGCGCCTCCGCCTCGGCCCGGCCCATCACGCCGTGAACCGCGCAGGTCTCGACCACCTGCTCCATCAGCCGCTTCGCCGGGTTGAAGGCGGCGGCCGCCGATTGCGCCACATAGGTCACCTCGCGTCCGCGCAGCGTGCGCAGGCCGCGGACACCGGCTTTCAGGATGTCGCGGCCGTTCAGCATCACCTCGCCCCCGGTGATGCGCACGCCACCCCGGCCATAGGCCATCGACGACAGGCCGATGGTGGACTTTCCGGCGCCGGATTCGCCGATCAGGCCGATCACCTGCCCCTTGGCAAGGGTCAGCGACACGTCATGCACCAGCACCACATCGCGCGGCCGCTCGCCCGGCGGATAGCTCGTGGCCTCGATGCGCAGGTTGCGGATGGTCAGCAGGTCAGCCACCGCGGCCCCCTTTCAGGCTGGTCGTGCGGTTCAGCACCCAGTCGGCCACAAGGTTCACCGAAATCGCCAGCGTCGCGATCGCGATGGCGGGGATCAGCGCGGCGGGAATGCCGTAGACGATGCCTTCGCGGTTCTCCTTGACGATGCCGCCCCAGTCGGCCAGCGGCGGCTGGATGCCGAGTCCGAGGAACGACAGCGTCGAGATGAAAAGCACCATGAAGATGAAGCGAAGGCCCATCTCCGCCACCAGCGGGCTGAGCGCGTTGGGCAGGATCTCGCGGAAGATGATCCAGCCACGGCCCTCGCCGCGCAGCCGCGCAGCCTCGACATAATCCATCACGGTGATGTCCACCGCCACCGCGCGCGACAGCCGGAACACCCGCGTCGCGTCCAGAAGTCCCATCACAAGGATCAGCACCGGCAGCGTGACGGGCATCACCGACAGCACCACAAGCGCGAAGATCAGCGACGGGATCGCCATCATCAGATCGACGAAGCGCGACAGCGCCTGATCAAGCCAGCCGCCCGCCACCGCGGCCGTGAAGCCGAGGATCGAACCGACCGAAAAGCTCAGCAGCGTGGCGGCGGTCGCCACAAAGATCGTGGTCTGGCCGCCATAGATCATCCGGCTGAGCAGGTCGCGCCCGATGCCGTCTGTGCCGAGCCAGTGTCGGGACGATGACGGCTCCCAGACGCTGCCGACGATCTCGGCCATGCCGTAGGGCGCCAGCAGGTCGGCGAAGATTGCGGCAAAGAAGTACAGCCCGGTAAGGAACAGGCCGATCAGGGCGGACAGCGGTATCCTCATTTCGGGTGCCTCAGCCGCGGATTGGCCAGGATCGAGATCACGTCGGCCAGCAGGTTCAGCCCGATGTAGACGGCCGCAAAGACCAGCCCGCAGGCCTGCACAACCGGCACGTCACGTTTTGACACGTGGTCCACCAGATACTGACCCATGCCCGGATAGACGAACACCACCTCGACCACCACGACGCCGACCACGAGATAGGCGAGGTTGATCATCACCACGTTCACCACCGGGGCGATGGCATTGGGGAACGCGTGCCGCGCGATCACCGTGAAGGGCGGCAGGCCCTTGAGCTCGGCGGTCTCGATATAGGCCGACTGCATCACGTTCAGGATCGCCGCGCGGGTCATGCGCATCATGTGGCCCAGGACCGTCATGACCAGCACCATCACCGGCAGCGCGATCGCGTTCAGCTTCTGTCCCAGCGACATCGTGTCGTTGATCGTCGAGACCGAGGGAAAGACCTGGTACTGCACCGCGAACGCGAACATCACGATGTAGCCCAGCAGGAACTCGGGCACCGACACGGTCGCCAGCGTCGCACCCGAGATCAGCCGGTCCGGCCAGCGGCCAAGGTAGCGCACGGCCAGCAACCCAAGCAGGATCGCCAGCGGCACCGAGATCACCGCCGCCCAGAACGCAAGGAACAGGGTGTTGGACAGTCGGCCGCCCATCGAGGTGGCGATATCCTGTCCGTTGGTCAGTGCCACACCCAGATCGCCCTGCAGCGCGCTGCCCAACCATTTGAAGTAGCGCACATACGCCGGGTCGTTCAGACCCAACGCCTCGCGCAGGTTGTTCAGCGACTGCTCGGTCGCACCCTGACCGAGGATCGACGCCGCAACGTCGCCGGGCAGGATCTGCGTGCCGACGAAGATCAGCACCGAGGCGGCGAGCAGCAGCCCCAGGCCCAGCGAGATTCGCTGGACCAGAAGCTTTAGGATCGGGTGCATCACCCGCCGCCTATGCGAGCCAGGTCTTGTGCGGCGCAAGGCCGTTCATGACTTCCTGCACGCCGTCGGCTTCCCAGCCCTGCACCTTGTCGCTGATCGCCTCGATCCAGTCATTGAACATCGGGCAGATCAGGCCGCCTTCGTCATGCACGAGGCGGGCCATCTCGCCGTACATCTCCTTGCGCTTGGCCTCGTCGAGTTCGGCGCGGGCGGCAAGAAGCAGGCTGTCGAAGCGCTCGTTGACGAACCGGGTATCGTTCCAGTCCGCGGTCGAGGAATAGGCGGTGGAATACATCTGGTCCTGCACCGCGCGGCCGCCCCAGTAAGAGGCGCAGAAGGGCTGCTTGTTCCAGACCTCCGACCAGTAGCCGTCGTTCGGTTCCCGCCGGATCTCGAGCGGGATGCCCGCCTTCGCCGCCGACTGCTGGAACAGGGCCGCCGCATCGACCGCGCCGGGGAAGGCGCCGTCGGCGACGCGCAGCACGATGGGCGATCCATCGTGGCCGCTGGCCTTGTAGTGCGCGGCGGCCTTCTCGACGTCATACTCGCGCTGCGCCAGCGTTTCGTCGAACAGCGGATAGGCCGCGTTGATCGGGATGTCGTTGCCGATCGAACCGTAGCCTTGCAGGATCTTGTCGACCATCTCGTTCCGGTCGATGGCGAATTTCAGCGCCAGCCGAAGGTCCTTGTTGTCGAACGGTGCGGTGTCGCAGTGCATGATGAACACATAATGCCCACGGCCAGGCACGTTCTTGACCTGGATGCCCGGCGCCCGCGACAGCAGCGCCGCGACCCGCGGCTCCACCCGGTTGGCGATGTGGACCTGGCCCGACTGCAGCGCGGCCATCCGGGCGGTGGCGTCGTTGATCACGAGGAACTCGACGGCGTCATAGTGGCCGCGCGTCGAATCGTAGTAGTTGGCGTGCTTGGCGAAGGTATGGCGCACGCCGGGTTCGTTGGTGACGATCCGATAGGCGCCCGCGCCGATGCCGTCCGCCGGGTTCTCGCGCCCGCCGCCGGGCTGGATCTGAAGGTGGTAGTCGGCCATCAGATAGGGCAGGTCCGCATTCGGGGTCGCCAGCGTCACCAGCACGTTGTCGCCATCGACCTTCATGCTCTCGATGCCCTGCATGATGCCGAAGGCGCCCGACTGCGATTTCTCGTCGGAATGGCGCTCCAGCGTCGCAAGCACATCGTCGGGCGTCAGGGTCTTGCCGTTGTGGAACTCGATTCCCTTGCGGATGCGGAAGATCCAGGTCTTGGCGTCGGGCGTGCTTTCGACCGCCTCGGCAACCCGCATGTCGAGCATGCCGTCGGCGGTGACATCGACCAGCGTCTCGCCGGTGGTGCGCAGCAGGTGGAACGGCACCTGGCTGGCCGCCAGTGCCGGATCAAGGCTGTTGGTGCTCTCGCCGCCGCCCAGGCCCATGACAAGCGTGCCGCCCTTGTTCGGTGTCTGTGCCATGGCCTTGCGGGCGGGCAGGCCGGCACCCATGGCCGCGACCGCCCCCATCGCCGCGCCGCGCGACAGGAAGGATCGGCGCGTAAGTCCCGCGCGGTCGATGATGGCCAGAAGGCGGGAAAGGTCGTCGTTCATGGTCGTCTCCCTGATCTCGGTTTTTTGTTGATTGGCGAATCAATAACAAGGCTTTCCCGGTCCGCGAAGGGTTTTCTCGCCTGTCATCGGATTTTCATGCAAAGCGGCGCGCAACGCTTTCGTCCCAGTCGCGGCGGAACACCTCGATGCCACCTTCGCGGGCAATCAGCGTGGCCGTCATGCGGAACGCCTCCGCCGTCGCGGTCATCGCGACACGCGCCTCGGTGGTGATTTCCCAGGCACCGCGGGCATGGTGCTGGTGCCAGTCGATCGTCGCGCGGGCCGACAGCGGGTCGTCCGGGCGGATCGTCCAGCGTTCGGTGGTGCGTTCTGCCACCACGCGGCCATGACGTTCCACCATCTGCCGGCCGGTCGCATCGTCGACCACCAGCGAAATCTCGCCGGTCAGCAGGTCATGCTCGATCCGCCGCACCGCCTCGGGCGGGGTCAGCGCGGCGACGCCGGCGCCGTCGGGCACATGCGGCGGCGGAAAGACCCATTCATCCCCGTCGCTGCCCTGGTGGGTGGGAACCGTCAGCGTGCCGTCCTGCAGGGTCAGCACCGCCGAACGGCCCGCAGGCCAGAGGAAGGGCCAGTAGGTGGTCGAGAGGGCCAGCCGCAGCCGGTGCCCCGGGGCCAGCCGGTGCGCGCAATGGTCCAGCCGCAGCACGATGTCGAACGGCGTTCCGACCGGCACATCCGACGGGTTCGCCGGGTCGTCGCGGTGACAGAGGTTCAGCATGCCATGCGCGATGCGGGTCGACGCCCCACCGGGCGCCACATCGCAGAGCCGCGCGACCAGATGCGCCCGAGGGGAATCCGACGACAGCCGCAACCGCAGGACGGCAGCCCCCAGCAGGGCCATCCCCTCCGCCAGCGGTTCGGTGTCGAAGACAACCGACATGGCATCGTCGGCCGCCTGATCGCCGGGCATTTCGGCATTCAGCCCCATCGGAAAATACTCGCCCGCATGCAGGCCCAGATGCTGCGGCGTCGAAACCGGCAGGTCCATCGCCGTGCCCTGCCCCAGCCGCCCGGGCGCGAGGCCCAGGGGCGTCGGCACCACGCGCGGCGAGGGCCAGGCGGTCTCTGCAACCCAGCGACCCGGACGCTCGGCAACCGAGGCATCCGGAAGCGCCGAATGCGGCATGAAGGCGCGCAACGCCGGGTCATCCTCGACCCCGTTCGCCTCGCCCTTCAGCCAGCGGTCCCACCACCGCTGCGCCTCCTGCAGGAAGCCGATGCGCGGGCCGGGCACGGCCGTGTGCGGATACTGGTGCACCCAGGGCCCGACGATGCCCTTCACCGGCACCGAAAGGTTCTCCAGCAGGGCGGGCACCATGTTCATGTAGCCATCGGCCCAGCCGCCGATCGCCAGCACCGGCGCGCGGATCGCGGCCCAGTCCTCGCACACCGACCCGTGCCGCCAGTAGGCATCGCGCGCCTGGTGCGACGCCCATTCCGGCGCGTGGAACGGTTGTTCCGCCAGCCGTTCCAGCCACCGCGCACGCCAGCCGGCATCCAGCAGCGGATCGCCAGGGCGCGACGAATAGGACAGCATCGTGGCACCCCAGCCCAGGTTCTCGCCCATCAGGCAGCCACCCTTGAAGTGGATGTCGTCGGCAAACCGGTCCGTCGTGCCGCAGACCGCGATCACCGCCTTCAGCGCCGGGGGCGCAAGGGCAGCCGTCTGCAGGGAATTGAACGCGCCCCAGCTTTTTCCCATCATGCCCACCGCGCCGGTGCACCATGGCCGCGCCGCGGCCCATCCGATGACCGCGCAGGCGTCGGCCAGTTCCTGCGGGGTGTATTCGTCGGTCAGCAGCCCCTCGCTGTCGCCGGACCCGCGCAGGTCGACACGCAGGCACGCATAGCCCCGTGCGGCCCACCAGGGGTGCATCCGCTCGTCTCGCGCCAGGGTCCCGTCGCGTTTGCGGTAGGGAATGAACTCCAGGATCGCCGGATACCGGCCCGGCGCGTCCGGTCGCCAGATGCGTGCCGAAAGCCGCGTGCCATCGGGCATCGCGATGCCTTCGTCCGGCAGGTCCAGAAGCGGCAGGGGTTCGTTCGCGGTCGCGGTCATCCGTGCGGTCCCTTCCGGCGCAACCGTCGCGCCATGCGTCGCGGGCGGGACAGACGCGCCCCCCGGCGCGCGCATGTCATGGCGCCGCGCGACCTTCCGCTTGGCGCATCGCGACAGAAAGGCCCCCGTATGCGACCCGACCAGCCCGCCCGCCCGAACATCCTGATCCTGATGGTCGATCAGTTGACGGGAACACTGTTCCCCGACGGCCCGGCGCCGTTCCTGCACGCCCCGAACCTGACACGGCTGGCCGCACGGTCGGTGCGCTTTGCCAATGCCTATACCGGCAGCCCGCTTTGCGCGCCCGGCCGGGCTTCCTTCATGTCGGGCCAGCTGCCGCATCGCACGCGCGTCTATGACAACGCCGCCGAATTCGCCTCGGACATCCCCTGCTTCACCCATCACCTGCGCGGCGCGGGCTATCAGACCTGCCTGTCGGGCAAGATGCATTTCGTCGGCCCCGACCAGATGCACGGCTTCGAGGAACGGCTGACCACCGACATCTATCCCGCCGACTTCGGCTGGACCCCCGATTACCGCAAGCCGGGCGAGCGGATCGACTGGTGGTATCACAACCTCGGCTCGGTCACCGGGGCGGGGGTGGCGGAAATCACCAACCAGCTGGAATACGACGACGACGTGGCGCACCAGGCGATCCAGAAGCTCTATGACCTGTCGCGCGGGGGGGATGCGCGGCCGTGGTGCCTGACGGTCAGCTTCACCCACCCCCACGACCCCTTCGTGGCACGCCGTCGCTACTGGGACCTGTACCAGGACGCCCCGGAACTCGCGCCGCCCGCTGCCATCGCCTATGACGCGCAGGACGCCCATTCGCGGCGGCTGATGGACAGCTGCGACTGGCGGGCCTTCGACATCACCGAGGACCAGATCCGCCGCGCCCGACAGGGCTATTTCGCCAACATCAGCTATGTCGACGACAAGATCGGCGAAATCCTTGCCGTGCTCGAGGCCACGCGGCAGGAGGCGGTGATCCTGTTCGTGTCGGACCATGGCGAGATGCTGGGGCGGCGCGGCCTCTGGTTCAAGATGAACTTCTTCGAAGGCTCCGCCCGGGTGCCCCTGATGGTCGCGGTGCCGGGCGTCGCGCCCGCCCTCGTGGACGCTCCGGTCTCGACCATCGACGTCACACCCACGCTCTGCGACCTGGCGGGGGTGGACATGGGCGGGGTGATGCCCTGGACCGATGGGGAAAGCCTGCTGCCGCTGATGCAGGGCAAGGCGCGCACCGCCGCCGTGGCCATGGAATACGCCGCCGAAGGGTCGATTGCCCCGATGGTGGCCCTGCGCCAGGGCCGGTGGAAGTACATCCGTTGCGCCGCCGACCCCGAGATGCTGTTCGATCTGGACGCCGACCCGGAGGAACGGGCGAACCTTGCCGACGCCCCGGCAGCGGCCGAGGCTCTGGCGCGGCTGCGCCAGATGGCGGACGCACGCTGGAATCTCGCCACCTACGACGCCGCGGTGCGCGAGAGCCAGGCGCGACGGTGGGTGGTCTATCCCGCGCTGCGCAATGGCGCCTATTACCCCTGGGACCACCAGCCGCTGCAACGCGCTTCGGAACGCTACATGCGCAACCACATGGACCTGAACGTCCTGGAAGAGCAGAAGCGGTTTCCCCGCGGAGAATAGGCCGCGTCGCGGGATGACCGGCGCAAGACCGCCACGCCCCCAGTCGATCACGCGCGGTTCAATTGCGTGTCCCTTCCCACAGGCCGCGCTTCCGGCTATTGTCTCATCAACGCCATCATGGCGTTTCGGGCAATCGCCTCCGGAAAACGGGGGACCATGGCAAGCGGGCCGTCAGAGCACGCAGGCAAGCGAGGCAGGAATGACACGGGCGAT
This sequence comes from Paracoccaceae bacterium, assembly GCA_019454225.1. NCBI lineage: Bacteria > Pseudomonadati > Pseudomonadota > Alphaproteobacteria > Rhodobacterales > Paracoccaceae > Paracoccaceae bacterium. The sequence goes on from CP075370.1 coordinate 3,390,548, forward strand.
CCGTATTCGGAACGGTCAACGGGCAGGCAAATCCTATCTGGGGGCGACGGCCATCGTCGCCATGCTGATGCTGACGGGATGTGAAGAGGGCAAGGGGCTGTTCGCCGGGGGCGGCGGCACCGAGGATGCCGACGGAACCGCGCCGGTGGCCCGTTCGGCGACCTCCACCCGTCTCATCGAACGCGACATCGAGGCGCCGCAGGTGTTCCAGGCCACCGACAAGGCGCTGTGGGACGGCCGCCCCTCGCTCGGCGGGGTCTGGGTGGCATCGCCAGATGCGGTCGATCCGGAACGCGTGATCATCCGCAACCCGGCAAACGGCAAGTTCGTGATCGGCGCGCTGTTCCGCCGCGAACGGCTGAACCCGGGTCCGACGCTGCAGATCTCGTCGGATGCGGCCGGGGCGCTCGACATCTTAGCCGGGCAGCCCGCAACGCTCAGCGTGACCGCCCTGCGCCGCGAGGAGGTGGCGGACGAACCGCCCGCGACCGCAACCGCGCCCATCCTCGACGCCGCCGAAACGGTCGAGACCACCACGCTCGCTGCAACCGCCACGGCCGCCATCGACCGCGCCGATACCGCGAAACCGGCCATCCCGGTCGCGGCGCCCGCGGCCATCGCCGCCGCCACGGTCGCCTCGGCCGCGCCCGCACCGACACCGGCCGCGGCCCGTGCGCCGGTGGCACCCAAGCCGCAGACCGCGAAACCCGCCTCGGCCCCGGCCGGCCGCAGTCTCGTGCAGATCGGCATCTTCAGCGTCGAAGCCAACGCCGGCCGCGCCTCGGCCGCGCTGACCAAGGCCGACGTGCCGACCCGCATCCTGAAAGAGGAAAGCCAGGGCAAGACGTTCTGGCGCGTGGTCGCCGGACCCGCGCCCGCCGCGATGACCCGCGACCAGATGCTTGCCAAGGTGAAATCCGCAGGCTTTGGCGACGCCTACTTCGTGTCGCGCTAGACAGAAAGGACCCAGCCATGATCCGCCTCCTGTCGCTCGCCGTGCTGATCCTCGGGCTGCCTGCCATGGCCTGGGCATTCGACTCGCGGGCGACGGCGGCCTGGGTTTATGACGTCAAGTCGGGCACGGTGCTTCTGGACAAGAACGCCGACCAGCCCCTGCCACCCGCCTCGATGTCCAAGCTGATGACGCTGAACATGCTGTTCGAGGCGCTGCGCGACGGGCGGGTGACACCGGAAACCGTGTTTCCCGTGTCCTCGCGCGCCAAGGCGATGGGCGGCTCGACCATGTTCCTGAACGAAACCGACAAGCCGACGGTGGATGACCTGATCAAGGGCATCATCATCAACTCGGGCAACGACGCCTGCGTGGTCGTGGCCGAGGGGCTCGCCGGGAGCGAGGAAACCTTCGCCCGCCAGATGACCGAGCGCGGACGCGCGCTTGGCATGACCAACTCGACCTTCATCAATTCCTCGGGCTGGCCGGCGGCGGGCCACCAGCAGTCGATGCGCGACCTGGGCATCCTGGCGCGGCGGCTGATCGTCGAGTTTCCGGAATACTACCCGGTCTTTGCGATGACCGAGTTCAACTACAAGGACCGCGCCCCGGCCAACGCGCGCAACCGCAACCCCCTTCTGGCGATCTCGGGCGGCGACTGGACGGCAGACGGGCTGAAGACAGGACACACCTCCGAGGCGGGCTATGGCCTGGTCGGATCCGCCCTGCGCGGCGACCGCCGGGTGATCTTCGTGATCACTGGCCTCGACAGCGAGAAGGCCCGCGCCGAGGAAAGCCAGTCCATCGTCAACTGGGCGTTCCGCCAGTTCGTCGAAAAGACCGTCGCGCGCGCGGGTGTCCGCGTGGCCGAGGCCGAGGTCTGGATGGGGGCGGCCAAGACCGTGGGCCTTGTCCCCGCGTCGGACCTGACCATCCTGCTGCCGGCGCTCGTGCAGGACGGTGTAAGGGCTGAGGTGGTCTATACCGGCCCGCTGACCGCGCCCGTGACCCGGGGGCAGCCCGTCGCGGAACTGGTGATCCGCGTGCCGGAACTGCCGGAAACGCGGGTGGCCCTGGTGGCCGAGGCGGATGTCGCGCGCGGGGGATTCATGACGCGCCTGACCACCGCGGGCCGGATGGTCATCGCGCGGCTGAACCCGCCCGCCTCCTGATCACCGGCACGGCACGGTGTTCGTCAGCTTCGAAGGCATCGACGGGTCGGGCAAGACCACGCAGGCGCGCCTCCTGGCCGAAGCGCTGCGGGCGCGCGGCCTTGCGGTCACGCTGACACGCGAACCGGGCGGCAGCCCAGGGGCCGAGGACATCCGCCGCCTCGTGCTCGAGGGCGACACCGACCGCTGGTCGCCGGAAACCGAGATCCTGCTGTTCACCGCCGCCCGCCGCGACCATCTGGAACGCACCATCCGCCCGGCCCTGTCCCGAGGCGAGGTGGTGATCACCGACCGTTTCGCGGATTCGACGCGGATGTACCAGGGCACCGCGCGCGAGGGCGGCGACCGGCTGCGCGCGATGGTCGATGACCTGCACAGCCGGATGATCGGCACCGAACCCGACCTGACCTTCCTGATCGACATCGACGCCACGACCGGCCTTGCCCGCGCCCGCGCCCGCGCAGGCGCCGAACTGCGGTTCGAGGACATGGGCGCCGCACTGCAAGCCCGCCTTCGCGAGGGGTTTCTGGCGCTTGCCGCCGCCCATGCCACGCGGTTCCGCGTGATCGACGGCGCGCGCCCCCCCGCCAGCGTCGCCGGCGACGTCCTTGCCGCCTTCGACGCGCGATGAGCCGCGCGCCCAGGTCAGAACCGTCCGACCTGCCCGAACCCGACCGGGTCGAGGGCGTGCCCCACCCGCGCGAGACCGCCCGCCTGTTCGGTCACACCGAGGCCGAAGCCGCCTTCCTGCGCGCCCATGCGTCGGGGCGACTGCACCACGCCTGGCTGGTGACCGGGCCGCAGGGCCTGGGCAAGGCGACCTTCGCCTGGCGGGCCGCGCGCTTCCTGCTGACCGCCGAAGCGCCCGGTGACGGACTGTTCGGTGCGCCGCCGCCGCCGGACACGCTGGATGTCGACCCCGAACACCCGGTCGCCCGCCGGATGCGCGCCCTGTCGGAGGGGCGGCTGTACCTGCTGCGGCGGGGGCCGACAGACGCAGGTGACAAGGTATCCCCGGTCATCACGGTGCGGGACGTGCGCAAGCTTACCGAATACCTGCACCTGTCCGCAGCCGACGGAGGCCACCGCGCGGTGATCATCGATTCGGCGGACGAGATGAACACCAACGCCGCGAATGCCCTGCTGAAGATGCTGGAGGAACCGCCCGCCCGCGTCACCTTCTTCCTGATCAGCCACCGCCCGGCGGGCCTTCTGCCCACGATCCGTTCGCGCTGCCGCGAACTGCGGCTGTCGCCTCTCACCCCCGCTGACCTGGCACGTGCCATGGAACAGGCCGGGTTCGAGGCCCCCGACCCCGCCGCGCTGGCCGAACTCGCAGGCGGCGCCCCGGGCGAGGCCATCCGGCTGGAGGCCCTGCAAGGGCTCGACCTCTACCGGCGGATCGTGGATCTGCTGGCCACCCTGCCCCGGATGGACCGGCCCCGCGCCTTGTCGCTGTCCGACACCGTCGCGGGCAAGGGCGCCGAGGCGCGCTTCGACCTGACGGTGCGCCTGGTCGATACCGCCCTGGCGCGGCTGGCGCGCGCCGGAACCAGCGGCCATCCCGCCCCCGAGGCCGCCCCGGGCGAGGCCGCGCTGTTCGCCCGCCTGGCCCCGGACGCCGCGACCGCCCGCGCCTGGGCCGACCTTGCCCAGACGCTCGGCGCCCGCGCCCGCAGGGGCCGGGCGGTCAACCTTGACCCTGCTGCGCTTCTCATGGATATGCTCCTCAGGATCGACGAGACGGCGGGAATCCTCGCCCAGAGATGACCCCCCGGGATGCCCCGATGACCCCCGCCGCCCCGCCCGAGATCGTGGACAGCCACTGTCACCTCGATTTCCCCGACTTTGCCGAGGATCTGCCGCAGGTCATCGCCCGCGCCCGTGCTGCGGGCGTCACGCGGATGGTCACGATCTGCACGCGCCTGCATCAGGAACCGCAGGTCCGCGCCATGGCCGAGGCGACGCCTGGCCTGTTCTATGCCGCAGGTGTCCACCCGATGCGCGCGGCCGAGGACCCGCCGGTCACCACCGACACCCTGGTCGCGCTGTCGCGGCACCCGAAGTTCGTCGGCATCGGGGAAACCGGGCTGGACTATCACTACACCGCCGACACCGCCGCCGTGCAGCAGGCATCGCTGCGGGTCCATGTCGACGCCGCCCGCGAAACCGGCCTGCCGCTGATCATCCATGCCCGCGCCGCCGACGATGACATGGCGCGCATCCTGTCCGAGGAATTCCGCAACGGCGCCTATTCCTGCGTGATGCACTGCTTCTCGTCCGGCGCGGCACTGGCGCGGACCGCGCTCGACCTCGGGTTCTACCTGTCGATGTCGGGCATCGCGGCCTTTCCGAAAAGCCACGACCTGCGCGCGATCTTCGCGGCCGCGCCCGTCGACCGCATCCTTCTGGAAACCGACAGCCCCTATCTGGCGCCGCCGCCGCACCGGGGCCGCCGCAACGAACCCGCCTACACGGCCCACACCGCCCGGGTCGGGGCCGACCTGTTCGGCCTGAGCCTTGACGATTTCGCCAGGATCACGTCGGCCAATTTCGACCGGCTCTTCGCCAAGGCTGCCGGACACCGGGCGGCCGCATGACCGATCGGTACCGCTTCACGATCCTTGGCTGCGGGTCCTCGGGGGGGGTGCCGCGCCTTGGCAACGACTGGGGCGCCTGCGATCCCGCAAATCCGCGCAACCGCCGCCGCCGCTGTTCCCTGCTGGCCGAACGCATCGGCGCCGGCGGCACCACCCGCGTGCTGATCGACACCTCGCCCGACATGCGCGAGCAGCTGCTGGATGCGGGCGTCGGCACGCTGGATGCGGTGGTCTACACGCATGCCCATGCCGATCACGTCCATGGCATCGACGACCTGCGGCAGATCGTGTTCAACATGCGCGGGCGGTTGGCCGTATGGGCCGACGGGGCGACACAGGACGCGCTGCTGTCGCGCTTCGGATATGCCTTCGTGCAGCCCGCGGGTTCGCCCTATCCGCCGATCCTCGATCTGTTCACCATCGACGGACCGCTGACCGTGGCAGGCCCCGGCGGCGCGATACGGCTGGACCCCTTCGAGGCCGACCACGGCACGATCCACACGCTCGGCTTCCGTATCGGGCAACTGGCCTATCTGCCCGACGCCGTGGCGATCCCCGAGGACAGCTGGCCGCATCTGCAGGGCCTTGACGTCTGGGTGGTCGACGCGCTGCGGCGCAAGCCGCACCCGACCCATGCGCACCTCGCCCTCACGCTTGACTGGATCGCCCGCGCCGCCCCTGCCCGCGCCATCCTGACGAACATGCACATCGACCTCGACCATGCCGAGGTCGATGCCGAAACGCCGCCACACGTCACCCCCGCCCATGATGGCATGGTGATCGAACTGCCCGTCGCCTGACCGGCGCCGCCGCGCCTTGCCCTTTCGCGGCGCGGCGCCTATCCCGGACGCGGGTCGGCCGGAATCGTGGCCTGCGGGCTGACCGGCCAGCGCGCGGCGCCGCCACCACGTCGAGGTCCCGATGGAAGCCCTTCTTCAGGTCATCCTGCCCGTCTTCCTCGTGCTTGGCGCAGGCTATGCGGCGGCCCGGGCCGGGCTGTTCGACGACGGCATGGTCGATGGCGTCATGCGCTTTGCCCAGACCTTCGCCGTGCCTTGCCTGCTGTTCCGCGGCGTCGCCCGGCTGGATCTGGCGCAGGCCTTCGATCCGGCGCTGATCGCAGCCTTCTATCTGGGCGTGATCGCGTCCTACGGGGCGGGATACCTGGCGGCGCGGCGCATCTTCGGGCGGTCGGCGGTCGACGCCCTGTCGATCGGGTTCACGGCGGCCTTTTCGAACACGCTGCTGCTTGGCCTGCCCATCACCGAGCGCGCCTATGGCCCCGAGGGCCTTGCGGGCAACTATGCGATCATCTCGATCCATGCCCCGCTGCTCTACATCCTCGGCATCTCGCTGATGGAACTGGCGCGTGCGCGGGGAACCGGCCTGTCGCCGGTGGCGATCTCCGGGCTGATCGGCAAGGGGCTGATCAGCCAGCCGCTGATCCTGGGGCTGAGCGCAGGCCTGGCGGTGAACGTCACCGGCCTGCCGCTGCCGGGCGTTGCCTGGTCGGCCATCGAGATGATCGCGGTCGCCGCCATCCCGGCCGCGCTGTTCGGGCTTGGCGGCGTGCTGAACCGCTATCGGCCCGAGGGCGACCGCGCCACCATTGCCATGGTCTGCGCGGTGTCGCTGATCCTGCATCCCGCCGTGACCTTCGGGCTGGGCCATCTGCTGGGCCTCGGCACCGATGCGATGCGGTCGGCGGTGATCACGGCGGCGATGGCGCCCGGGGTCAATGCCTATCTCTACGCGAACCTCTACGACGCGGCCAGGCGCGTGTCGGCCTCGTCGGTGCTGTTCGGAACCGCAGGCTGTCTCGTGACGGCCTGGGTCTGGCTGCAACTGCTGCCCTAGGGCGCGCGGCCGGGCTAGGCCGGGCTCACCCCGCGCAGCCGCTCCGACCGCCGCCGCAGCAGTTCCACCGTGGTCAGAAGCGCGATGGAAACCACCACCAGAATCGTCGCCACCGCCAGTATCGAGGGGCTGATCTGTTCCCGGATGCCGTTCCACATCTGGCGCGGGATCGTCTGCTGGTCATGGCTGCCGATGAACAGTACCACCACCACCTCGTCAAACGAGGTGACAAAGGCGAACAGCGCGCCGGAAACCACGCCCGGCGTGATCAGCGGCAGTTGCACCTTGAAGAAGGTCGTCACCGGCCCCGCCCCCAGACTGGCCGAGGCCCGCAGAAGCGACCGGTCGAACCCCATCAACGTGGCGGTGACGGTGATGATCACGAAGGGAATGCCCAGCGTCGCATGGGCCAGCACGACACCGACATAGGTCGAGGTCAGCCGCCCGCAGCCGCCCTCGGGCGCCAGCGGCCCCAGCACCGAACAGGGGTTCGAATAGAAGAAGAACAGGCCCGTCGCGGTGATGATGATCGGCACGATCATGGGCGAGATCAGCACCGCCATGATCGCCTTGCGATAGGGCATTTCCGCGCGCGCCAGGCCAAGCGCCGCCACCGTGCCCAGCACCGTGGCCAGGATGGTCGAGAAGAACCCCACGATGACCGAGTTCTTTGCCGCCCGCACCCAGGTGGAGTTGTTCCAGGCATCCGACCACCACGACCCGTCCCGCGTCGCATCGGGCGCCATCATGCCGAAGGTCAGCAGGTTGTCGTACCACCGCAGCGAATATCCCTCGGGATCGAAGGTCAGCATCTTCTCGGTGAAGGTGAAATAGGGTTCGGCGTTGAAGGACAGCGGGATCACGATCAGGATCGGCGCGATCAGGAAGGTGAAGATCGCCGCGCAGATGATCCGGTAGGTCCAGGCCCAGACGCGCTCCAGGGGTGTGGCGTAGACGGGCAGCTTCAACGCGGTTCCCCCCTCAGGCGCGGGCGATAGGCGGTGTTGTTCCGGATGCGATAGAACGCCAGTGCTCCGGCAAGACCTGTCGCCGCGGCAAGGGCTGCCACCCACAGGTTGCCCGCCGTCGCGATCCAGGCGACCGCTGCCACCAGGCCCAGCGTCACGGCGGCGCCCGGCCACTGCCGGGTTGCCAGCGGCCCCTTCAGCGCCACGATCGGAAGGCCGAACACCCCGCAGACCACGCCAAGCGCCGCCGCCTTGGGGTCCATCCGGGTCTCGGTGAAGAACATGATCAGGAAGGTCGCGACGGCAAGCGCCCCGATCAGCGCCAGCAGCGCCATCTCGGCCCGGGCCTTTTCGATCAGGCGCTCGCGCGCGGGGTCGATCTCGTCCATGCCCCTACCCCAGCTTCATGTTGTCGATGCCGACCAGCCGATCGTAGATCCAGTACAGCAGCAGCACCGACCCCAGCAGCATCGAGGCCAGGGCCGCCGCAAGCGACCAGTTCAGCGAGGATTGCATGTGGAACGCGATCTGGTTCGAGATCAGCGTGCCCGAAGCGCCGCCGACAAGCGCGGGGGTGATGTAGTATCCCACCGCCAGGATGAACACCAGGATCCCACCCGCCCCGATCCCGGGCACGGTCTGCGGCAGATAGATGCGGCGGAAGGTGGTCCAGCTCGTCGCACCCAGCGACCGCGCGGCCCGGGCATAGCTGGGCGGGATCGTCTTCATCACCGAATAGAGCGGCAGGATCATGAACGGCAAAAGGATATGCGTCATCGCGATGATCGTGCCCGTCTGGTTGTTGATCAGCGCCAGCCGTCCGTCATCGGTCACGAGGCCCATGGCCAGAAGGGTGTTGTTGACCACGCCCTGCCCCTGCAGCAGCACGATCCACGCCGTCGTCCGCACCAGAAGCGAGGTCCAGAACGGCAGCAGCACCAGGATCATCAGCAGGTTGGACTTGCTCAGCGGCAGCGTCGCCAGCAGGTGCGCGACCGGAAAGCCGATGAAGAGGCAGATCAGCGTGATCGCCGCCGACAGCATGAACGTCCGCTGGAACAGTTTCAGATAGATCTGCTGGTCCTGCGGCGCAGCCTGATAGGTGCCCTCGGCGGTCAGCTTGCGGTCGAAGGCGGCCTGATAGAAACTGCCGGTCACCGTCTTTGACGCCGTCCGCATCGCCGACCACAGGTCGGCGCGGGCCCAGTCGGGGTTTTCCGCGATCAGCGCCTCGCGGTAGGGTGCGGCCAGCTTTGCCGCCCCCCGCGCGGTCGATGTGAACAGCGACCGCGTCCCCGGCACGTCATAGTTGATGCGGGTTCCGACCGACCCGATGGTGCGCTCCCGCGCCGCCCGGACCAGATCGGCGGCCAGTGCGGCAAAGGCCGCCTCGTCCGGCGCCGCGTCGGGGTTGGCATCGAACCAAGACACCAGATCGGGCATGTTCCGCGCGAATTCGGCATTCGCCACCGACCGCGTCAGCATCTGCGCGATCGGCACCGCAAAGGTGATCAGGATGAAGGCCAGCAGCGGCAGGACCAGCAGGAACGCCCGTCGCCGCGACCGCGCGGTGGCGCGCGCCAGTGCCGCCTTGAGCGGCTGCCCGTCCGCGGTGGTCAGCCCCGCGCCCGCCGGGGCCTCCATCGTCGCATCCGCCATTGCGGTCCTCCGTTGGTGGCGGGGCGGCCGGACGGCCGCCCCGCTGCGTCAGATCACTGCAGAAGCCAGGCGTTGAACTTCTCGGAAAGCTCCACATCGCGATCCGCCCAGAATGCGAAATCGTTCAGCAGCGCGTTGCCCAGGTTCTCGGGCGAGGTCGGCATGTGGGGGCCCATCTCGGTCTTGCCGTCCTGGAACAGGCCGACGAACGGCGCCGAGGACTTGCGCGCCGGGCCATAGCTGATCCACTTCGCCTGGTCGGCCAGCCGCTGGGTATCGGTCGCGAAGGCGATGTATTCCATCGCCAGATCCTTGTTCGGCGCCCCCTTCGGCACCACGAACAGGTCAAGGTCCATGATCTGCCCGTCCCAGACGATGTCGAACGACTTGCCCTCGGCCACCGCTGCGGCAAAGAACCGGCCGTTGTAGCCGGTGGTCATCACCACCTCGCCATCGGCCAGCAGTTGCGGCGGCTGCGCGCCGGCCTCCCACCAGACGACTTCCGACTTGATCGTGTCGAGCTTGGCGAAGGCGCGCGCCACGCCCTCGTCGGTGCCCAGGGCGTCATAGACCTCGGACGCCGGAACGCCGTCGGCCATCAGCGCCATTTCCAGATTGGCCTTGGCGCCCTTGCGCAGGCCGCGCTTGCCCGGAAACTTCTCCAGGTCGAAGAAGTCGGCCAGCGTGGCGACGCCCGTGGTCTTGGACGAATCATAGGCCACGACGGTCGACCACACGATGCTCGCCACCGCGCAGTCGGTCAGCGCGCCGTCGATGAAGTCCTCGGTGGCGGGCGTGCCATCGGGCGCGGGCGGCAGGATCGCCGGGTCGATCAGCTCAAGCGCGCCCTCGTCGCACAGGCGGACAGCATCGGACAGCTCGATGTCGGCCACGTCGACGGTGACATTGTTCGCCTCGACCTGCGCCTTGATCGGTGTCGCCGGGTTGTCGGCGGCCGTCATGTTGACGGTGATCCCCTTCATCGCGGCGAAGGGCTTGTTGTAGGCCTCGACCTGGCTCGTCTCGTAGGCGCCGCCCCAGCTCATCACGGTCAGCGACTGCGCCTGCGCGCCGAACGCCACGCCGGACAGCGCGGTGGAAAGAATGAGCAGTTTCTTCATGGATCGGTATCTCCCGGTTGGTCGTTGGTTATTGTCCCTCGTCCCGCGAACGGGTCATGCCGGATCGAGTGCCCGGGCGTCCGCAGGCGCCCAGCCGATCCGGATCCTCTCGCCGGGGCTCAGCCGGCGCTGACCCTGCGTGTTGCGGCTCTTGATCACGAACTCCTCCGACCCGGCGACCTTCAGCCGGGTGCGGTACAGATCGCCCATGTAGATGAACTCCATCACCTCGGCCTCGATGGTGTGGGCACCCTCGGGGATCATCTCGGGCTTGAACTCGACACGCTCGGGCCGGATCGACACCAGCGTGCGCTGCCCCTTGGCGGTCACGTTCACCGGGGTCGCGTCGATCACCTCGCCGGTATCCAGCCGCACCGTCGCCCGCCCGGCCGCGATCTCCTCGACCGTGCCGTTCAGCTTGTTGTTCTCGCCGATGAACTGCGCGACAAAGCTGTTGCGCGGCCGTTCGTACAGCTCGTCGGGCGGCGCAAGCTGCTGGATCACGCCGTCGTTGAACACCGCCACGCGGTCCGACATCGTCAGCGCCTCGCCCTGGTCATGCGTCACATAGACAACGGTGATCCCCAGCGTCTCGTGCAGGTGCTTGATCTCGAACTGCATGTGCTCGCGCAGCTGCTTGTCGAGCGCGCCCAGAGGCTCGTCCATCAGCACCAGCTCGGGCTCGAACACCAGGGCCCGGGCCAGCGCGATGCGCTGCTGCTGGCCGCCCGAAAGCTGCGCCGGCCGCCGGTTGATGAAGGCCCCCATCTGCACCATGTCAAGCGCGCGCCGGATCTTGCCCTCGCGCGCGTCCTTGCCCATGCCGCGAACCTCAAGCGGGAACGAAAGGTTCTCGCCGACCGTCATGTGCGGGAACAGCGCGTAGTTCTGGAACACCATGCCGATGCCGCGCTTCTCGGGCGGAACCTGGTTGATCGGGCGGCCGTCCAGCCGGATCTCGCCATGCGTCGCCGTCTCGAACCCGGCAAGCATCATCAGGCAGGTCGTCTTGCCCGAACCCGACGGACCCAGCATCGTCAGGAACTCGCCCTTTCCGATCGACAGGTTCAGGTCCTTCACGACCAGCGAAACACCGTCGTAGCTCTTCTGGACGTGATCGAAGACAACAAAGCCTTCGTCCCGGGTTTCATTGGCCAACCGACACCCCCTGAATACCGGCGCGTTCTCCGCGCTCATGCCCCGACTAAACCGAATGGGGCCGGTCAATGCAACAGGATCGTGCCCGCCCTGCCCCTGGGCAGTCAGATGCCCAATCCTTCGGCAATCCCGGCCGCGCAAGACATCGGCACGGGCAGAAACGCAAAGGGCGCGCCCATGGCGCGCCCTTCGATCAGGTCCGGGTGGTGCGGATGAAAAGACTCGAACTTTCACTCCGGTTAAGGAACAGCGACCTCAACGCTGCGCGTCTACCAATTCCGCCACATCCGCATCGCGCCGGACAGGGCGCTCTCTAGCGAAGCGCCGCTGCGATGTGAAGGGGCAATCTGGCCCCTTCACGCCGTTCTTGAAGCGCTGTGGTCAGGGCTGCTTGGCGGCCCCGCCGAAGATCGGCAGGTTGAAGCTCGGCATCTGGAACCCGCCCGAGGGTGCCGCCGCAGGCGCCGGCGCGGGCGCTGCCGCGACCGGTGCCGGGGCGGGCATCACCGGCGCCGCCGCAGGCATCACCGACCCGCCCGGCAGCGGACGCCCCGCCGCACCATAGGCGGCCATGCGCACCAGTCCGGCGCGGTCAGGCATGCCCGGCGCAAAGACCTGCGGCACCTCCGCCCCGGGCGCACCGAGCGCGTCATCGTACCACGCCAGCGAAAGGTCGGCCCGCGCGGCGGCCCCGATCCCGGTCGCCAGATGGTGCCCGACCAGCTCGCCATAGGCCCGCTCGCCCAGCACCGTCAGGATCAGCGCCGATCCGATCGCCACATCCATGTTGTCGGTTGCATAGCCGCTGCCAAGGCAGGTGCGCGCCGTCGCGCCAAGCTGCGCGGGCGCCATGCCCGAGGTCAGCGCGAAGGACTGCACGCCCGACAGCACCTCGCCCCGCGACTTGATCGACACCGCCGCCACATGGTCCTTCAGCACCGGCCCGAAGGCCGCGCACTGCTCGGTGATCTGGGCCGGGGTGAAACCGGCGGCCTTGGACATCAGGTCCTGGCTCTGCGCGATGGCAAAGCTGCGCGCCAGGCAGAACTGTTCGGACAGCGCCAGCACCGGGTTCGACATCGTCATCTGGGTCATGTAGCCGCCGTTGGCCGAGGTGGTCACGGCGATCTGCGAACAATGCGTCCCCAGCGACACGGTGCCCGCACCGCCGCCCATGAACGACGGCAGCGCCGGGGCCGCCGGGGCCGCGGCGGGCGCGAAGGTCGGCATCGCGGGTGCGGCCGTCGGCATGGCGGGCGCGGCAGGCGCCCCGGCGAACGGATTCGCCCCGGCCCCGGCCATCGCACCGCCGGCAAAGCCGGCGGCCGGAACGCCCATCCGCTCGTCGCGATAGGTCAGCAGCAGGCCGCGCACGCCCATCGGGTTCGACGCGATCTGCTGGCCGGTCAGCGCACCGCCCGACTGCGCGCGATAGTAGGACGCGACAAGATGGTCACGCTCGAAGGTGTTCAGGTTGCCCGTGGGCGGATAGCCCATCAGCGCCTGGTATTCGCTGATCGCCGCGCGCGACCGGGGGCCGATGGCGCCATCCGGCGTGCCGACCGGAAAACCGAAATAGTTCAGCGCGATCTGCACCTCGCGGTTGGCCTCGCGGGTGGCCGAGGTCTGGCCCGACGAGGATGACCGCGTGGTCGTCACGCGCTGCTTCTGCCGGTTCTTGTTGGCCTCGTTCACGATCACGCCGCCGATGATCCCGCCGACGATCCCGCCCACCAGTGCATTGTCTGCCGCCGCCTGCCCCGCAGGACCCACGGCCATCGCGGCAATAAGCGCCGAGCCTGCAATATTCCGGAATGCCATGTCTGTGACTCCACCAATCAGATTCGAATCTGGCGCGATGGTAACACCTGCATGTTTGCATCGGGAAACGGAAAGTTGATCTGCGGGCCGCGCCGGAGGGTAGGGGTTTCCCGACCCCCGCCGCTGGGCTAGAAACCGCCGAACGCGGGCGGGGGCGCATCACCTTGGTCGAATGGACGCATCTTCCGGGCCTCTCGCCCTATGCCGAAACGCTCGCCGCGATGGAGCAGCGCGCGGCCGAGATCGCCGCAGGAACCGCGCCCGAGGCGATCTGGCTGCTGGAACATCCGCCGCTCTACACCGCGGGCACCTCGGCCAACCCGGCCGACCTGACCGATCCGGGCCGCTTTCCGGTGCATGCCGCGGGGCGCGGCGGGCAGTACACCTATCACGGGCCCGGTCAGCGCGTCGTCTACACGATGCTCGACGTCGGCGCGCGAGGGCGCGACGTGCGCTGCTTCGTGCGCGACCTCGAAAACTGGGTGATCGCCACGCTGGCCGAATTCGGGGTGCGCGGCGAAATCCGTCCGGGCCGCGTCGGTGTCTGGGTCCTGCGCCCCGACCGCCCTCCCGGCCCCGACGGCAGCCCGGCCGAGGACAAGATCGCCGCCATCGGGATCAGGCTGCGCCGCTGGGTCTCGTTTCACGGCCTGTCGATCAATGTCGAACCCGACCTCGGCCATTTCGGCGGCATCGTCCCCTGCGGCATCCGCGACCATGGCGTGACCAGCCTGGTCGACCTTGGCCTGCCGGTCACCCTGGCCGATCTCGACGCGGCGCTGATGGCGACCTTTCCGCGGGCCTTCCGCTGCCCGGCAGAGGCTTGACCCGCTGCCGACGCGCACCATCTTGCCGATCTCGCGCGAGTGACAAGTTGCCGCTATTGCATATCATCCGCATGAGGGCCCTCATCGCGCCACACCCGGCGACTCGGATACCGTGCCGCCTGCGGGACCCAGGGAGAGAAGGACCAAGGGACACCATGAAAACCATCACGCTGATCGCCGCGCTTGTTGCGGCCGCCCTCGCCGCCCCGGCCTTCGCCGAAGGCGACGCCGCCAAGGGCGAGAAGGAATTCGGCAAGTGCAAGACCTGCCACATGATCGTCGCTGCCGACGGCACCGAGATCGTCAAGGGCCCCAAGACTGGCCCGAATCTCTGGGGCGTGATCGGCCGCCCGGTCGCCAGCCAGGAAGGCTTCGGCTACGGCGACGGCATCAAGGCCGTCGGCGCGGCGGGCGTGGTCTGGGATGCGGCGATGCTGGCCGAATATGTCAAGGACCCGGTGAAGTGGCTCAAGGCCAACGGCGGCGGCGACAAGGCCAAGTCCAAGATGACCTTCAAGCTCGCCAAGGGCGGCGAGGACGTGGCGGCCTATCTGGCGACCTTCGCCACCCCGGCCACCAACTGACCGAAGCCCCGACGGGGCCGGACCGGGGGCGCGCCGCAGGGCGCGCCCTTTGTCATCGCACCCCTGCGACAACGCGTCCGCCTTTTCGCCGCCGGAATCCGGCATCCGCTTGACCTGCGTCAAAGTCGGTGGTGGACGGCGCACGGCGGACATTCTAGAAAACGCATGGAACGGTCGGGCGGTGCCACCTGCGCCCCCGCAGCGACCTTCAGGGACAGACAAGCGGGAGACGCCAATGGCCGACGCAGCCATCCATGGCCACGAACACGACACCCGGGGCTTCTTCACCCGGTGGTTCATGTCGACGAACCACAAGGACATCGGGATTCTCTATCTCTTCACGGGCGGCCTTGTCGGCCTGATCTCGGTCATCTTCACCGTCTACATGCGGATGGAGCTGATGGAGCCGGGCGTGCAGTACATGTGCATGGAAGGCATGCGCCTGACCGCCACCACCACGGCGGAATGCACCCCGAACGGCCACCTCTGGAACGTCATGATCACCGGCCACGGCATCCTGATGATGTTCTTCGTGGTGATCCCGGCGCTGTTCGGCGGCTTCGGCAACTACTTCATGCCGCTGCAGCTCGGCGCCCCCGACATGGCCTTCCCGCGGCTGAACAACCTGTCCTACTGGATGTATGTCGCGGGCACCTCGCTGGCCGTGGCCTCGGTGTTCTCGCCGGGCGGCAACGGGCAGATGGGGTCGGGCGTGGGCTGGGTGCTCTATCCGCCGCTGTCGACCTCCGAGGGCGGCTATTCGATGGACCTGGCGATCTTCGCCGTCCACCTGTCGGGCGCCTCGTCGATCCTCGGCGCCATCAACATGATCACCACCTTCCTGAACATGCGCGCGCCGGGCATGACCCTGCACAAGGTGCCGCTGTTCGCCTGGTCGATCTTCGTCACCGCCTGGCTGATCCTGCTGGCCCTTCCGGTCCTCGCCGGCGCCATCACCATGCTGCTGACCGACCGCAACTTCGGCACGACCTTCTTCCAGCCCGCGGGCGGCGGCGACCCGATCCTGTATCAGCACATCCTGTGGTTCTTCGGCCACCCGGAAGTGTACATCATCATCCTGCCCGCCTTCGGCATCATCAGCCAGGTGATCGCGACCTTCGCGAAGAAGCCCATCTTCGGGTACCTGCCGATGGTCTATGCGATGGTTGCGATCGGCGTGCTGGGCTTCGTCGTCTGGGCGCACCACATGTACACCGTGGGCATGTCGCTGACCCAGCAGTCCTACTTCATGCTGGCCACGATGGTCATCGCGGTGCCCACCGGCATCAAGATCTTCTCGTGGATCGCGACCATGTGGGGCGGTTCGGTCGAGTTCAAGACGCCGATGCTCTGGGCCTTCGGCTTCCTGTTCCTGTTCACCGTCGGCGGCGTCACCGGCATCGTCCTGTCGCAGGCGGGCGTCGACCGGGCCTATCACGACACCTACTATGTCGTGGCGCACTTCCACTACGTGATGTCGCTCGGCGCCGTGTTCGGCATCTTCGCGGGCGTCTACTACTGGATCGGCAAGATGTCGGGCCGCCAGTATCCGGAATGGGCGGGCAAGGTGCACTTCTGGGCGATGTTCATCGGCTCGAACCTGACGTTCTTCCCGCAGCACTTCCTCGGCCGCCAGGGCATGCCGCGCCGCTACATCGACTACCCCGAGGCCTTCGCGCTGTGGAACTGGTGGTCGTCGATCGGCGCCTTCATCTCCTTCGCCTCCTTCGTGTTCTTCCTCGGCATCGTGTTCTACACGCTGACCCGCGGGGCCCGGGTGACCGAAAAGAACTACTGGAACCCCTATGCCGACACGCTGGAATGGACCCTGCCCTCGCCGCCGCCCGAACACACGTTCGAGCAGCTGCCGAAGCGCGAAGACTGGGACAAGGGCCACGCCCACTGACGGCAGCAGGCCGGAACGACGGAAGGCCCCGGGATGACCCCCGGGGCCTTTTCGTCTGCCCGACCCCGGCACAGGATGGCGGCATGCCCTTCCTCCCCTCCCTCCTCGCGGCGATGGCCTTTGCACTGTCGCTTCTCGCCACCCCGGCGCGGGCCGGGGATGCTGCGCTGCAGGCCCTGGCCGATCGGATCGCCCGGACCGAGGCGCGGCTCGACGCCCGCATCGGCGTCTACCTGCTTGACGGCGGCACGGGCTGGCACTGGGGCCACCGGGCATCCGAACGCTTCCTGATGGCCAGCACCTTCAAGGCCCTGCTCTGCGCCGCCGTGCTGGAACGCGCCGATGCAGGCACCCTGTCGCTGGACGAACGGCTCCCGGTCCGGGCCGACCAGATCCACGGCCACGCCCCCGTCACCCGGCCCCGCGCCGGTGCCGCGATGCGCATCGACGACCTCTGCCGCGCCACCCTGGACCAGAGCGACAACGGCGCCGCCAACCTCCTGGTCGACCGGCTGGGCGGAACCGGGGCCGTCACCGACTTCCTGCGCCGCGCGGGCGACCCGGTCACCCGCCTCGACCGCAAGGAGCCCGACCTGAACATCTTCGCCCCCGGCGACCCGCGCGACACCACCAGCCCCGGGGCCATGGCCACCACCTGGCAGCGGATGCTCACGGGTGACCTGCTGTCGCCCGGGTCGCGGGCACGGCTGGCGGGCTGGATGGCGCCGGGCGGCGTCACCGGTGCCCTGATCCGCCCCCACCTGCCCCCGGGATGGGCCATCTCCGACCGCTCCGGCGGCGGGCGGCAGCATACGCGCGCGATCACCGCGATGATCACGCCGCCCGGCCGCGCGCCCTGGTTCGTCGCGATCTATCTCTCCGACACGCCCGCCGACTGGAACCGGCGCAACGCCGCCGTCTCGGCCCTGGGCGCGGCAGCGGTCGCCGTGATCGCCGCTGACCCCGGGGGCCGCCCCTGACCCCCGCGCGGCCGGTCTTGCCCTGCGCCGCGCCCCCGCCTAGCGTGCCGCCATGCCGCCGCCCCGCGCCCTGATCATCTGCACCACGCCGCGCAGCGGCTCCACGCTGGTCTGCGCGCTGCTGCGGGCCTCGGGTGTGGCGGGCTGGCCCGAAAGCTGGTTCCGCGCCGAGGACCGCGCCGAATACGAGGCCGACTGGGGCACCGCCCCCGGTGACAGCGCCGCCTTCCTCGCCGCCGCGATCCGCGCCGGGCAGGGCCGCGACGGCACCTTCGGTCTGCGCATCCAGGGCGCCACCCTCGCGCCCCTGCTGGCCGAACTCCGCGCCCTGCACGGCGCGATGCCCGCCGATCCCGCCGTTCTGGAACGCGCCTTCGGCCCCTGCCGCTATGTCCTTGTCCGCCGCCGCGATGACGTGGCGCAGGCCGTCTCGCGGCTGAAGGCCGAGGTCAGCCAGGTCTGGCACCTTGACGGGGTCGAGAACGACCGCCCCCGCGCCACGCCCGCCTATGACGCAGCACGGATCGACACCTTCCGGGCCGAGGCGGCCGCGCAGAACGCCATGTGGCAGGACTGGTTCGCGACGAACGGCATCGCCCCCCGGACCCTCGTCTACGAGGAATTCGCCCACGCGCCCGCGGCGGCCGTCACCGCCCTCCTGTCCGGCCTCGGCCTGTCGCCCGCACCGGGCACCGTCATCGCCGCCCCCAACCGCCGCATGGCCGATGCCGAAAGCGCCCTCTGGGCGGCCCGCTACCGGGCCGAGCGGCACCTGCCCCCGGGGCCTGTCGGCCGCTGAACGGGCCGCCCCCCGGCAGGGCGGGCACCTGCGGCAGGGCGTCGCAGCGCATGGCGCTTTCCAAAACCGCCCGGCCGCATATCGTCCGTGCCATGCCCTACGAATGGCTCCCCCCGCCCGACGCCAGCCAGACCGGCGCAAGGCTGCACCTCTGGCCCTACCGGTCGCTGCCCCGTCGCGGGCAGGCGCTGTTCATCGGCGCCACCGCCCTGCTGATCGCCGTGCCGCTGCTGTCGGTGCTGGGCTCACCCGTCCTCTGGGGCCTGCTGCCGTTCCTGGCCCTCGCCGTCGGGGCGCTGTGGTTCGCGCTCGACCGCAGCTACCGCGACGCCGAGATCATCGAGGATCTGGCGCTGCTGCCCGACCGCATCACGCTGACCCGCCATGGCCCGCGCGGGCGGCGGCAGGACTGGCAGGCCAATCCGCACTGGGTGCGCGCGGTGCTGCATCCGTCGGGCGGGCCGGTTCCCAACTACCTGACCTTGCAGGGCGGCCCGCGTGAGGTCGAACTGGGCGCCTTCCTGTCGGAAGACGAACGGCTCGCGCTGACCGAGGAACTGCGCAACGCCCTTGCACGGCTGCGCTGATCGGCCGGGCACCCTGCGTCGCGCGGCGTCGCGGACAGCGGCGCGCCGCGCATCGGGGCGTCGCCTCGGCGGGCCGGAAGTGCTAGGTCTGGTCCACCTGCGGTTGCGAACGGTCCTGCATGAGCCTTCTGCTGCGCCTGATTGCCGTGGTCCTGCTGCTGGCGGTCGCCGCCACCGCGGCCTTCGTCGCCTCGCCCTGGCCCTCGGCCCTGCTGATCAGGACGGTCTTCGAACGCGGTGCCGCCGCGACCCATGCCGCGCAGGAACCCTTCGTGCCGCAGGGCCTGACCGAACACCGCGACATCGCCTTCGATCCGGCCAGCCCCGCCGCGCGTCTCGACATCTACCTGCCGCCGGGCGACCCGCCGCCGGGCGGCTGGCCCGTCGTGGTCTGGGCTTTCGGCGGCGCCTGGGTGTCGGGGTCGAAGGAGGAGGTCGCGAACTACCTGCGCGTGCTGGCAGGCCAGGGTTTTGCCACGGCGGCCCCCGCCTATCCGCTGTCTCCCCGCGCCCGCCACCCCGAACCGGCACGCGCCTTCCTGGCCGCAACCGACTGGCTGGCCGCCAACGCCACAGGCTACGGCATCGACCCCGCGCGCCTCGTCCTTGCGGGCGACAGCGCGGGGGCGCAGGTGGCGGCACAGGCGGGGCTTGCGATCACCGACCCCGCCTATGCCGCGCGCCTTGGCGTCGCGCCCGCGGTGCCCGCGGCGGCGCTGCGCGGCATGGTGCTGTTCTGCGGCGGCCTGGGGATCGAGGGGTTGCCGCGCAGCGGGATCGTGGGGCTTTTCGTGCGGGCCGTGGTTTTCGCGCATTTCGGCAGCCGTTCGCTTGCCGACATTCCGGGGCTCGACCTGTTCGAGGTGGCGCCGAACCTGCATCCGGGGGTGCCGCCCCTGTTCCTGTCGGTCGGCAATGCCGATCCGCTGGCCCCGCCCACGTACCTTGTGGCCACCCGCGCCGCCGACCTGGGGATACCGACCGACACGCTGTTCTTCCCGCCCGACCACCAGCCGCCGCTCGGACACGAGTACCAGTTCGACCTCGGCAGCCCGGCCGGACAGCTGGCCCTCGGGCGTGCCGCGGCCTTCATCGCCCGCGTGACCGCACCCTGAGCCGCACCCCATGCTGCCTGCCGCCGCGCCATACGCAGGCCAGACGGATGCCAGACGCCTGCCAGACCGTTAGCGAATTCTTCAGGGCCGGTCGCGCAGGCACACCGCGCAGGCACCGGGCGGCGGCGCGCGGGTCAGGTCAGCCGCGCCTTCACCATCGGGCCGACGGCGCCGAAATCCATCTGCCCGGTGTGCCGTGCCTTCAGCGCCGCCATCACCCGCCCCATGTCGCGGATACCGGTGGCCCCGACCTCGGCAATCGCCGCAGCCACCGCCGCCTCGATCTCGGCGGCCTCCAGCTGACGCGGCAGAAATTCCTCGATCACCCTGATTTCGTTCAGTTCCTTCTCCGCCAGCTCCAGCCGCCCGCCCTCTTCATAGGCCCGCGCGCTTTCCTGCCGCTGCTTCACCAGACGGCCCAGGATGGCGGTGATCTCGGGATCGCCCACCTCGCCCGCATCCTCGGTGCCGCGCACCGCAATCTCGCGATCCTTGATCGCCGCGTTGATCAGCCGCAGCGTCGACAGCCGGTCCGCCGCCTTGGCCCGCATCGCATCCTTGAGTTCGGCCTGAAGCCGTTCGCGCAATGTCATCCCGAGGTCCCCGCTTCGCTGGCCGCAGGACCATAGCCCGAACCACCCCCGGGGCGCAACCGGCACGGTCCTGTGCAAATTGCTGAATTTCAATGCTTTTTCCTTTTCTCACAGGGCCTTGACCCCCGCCCCCCGGCCCCTTAGGTTCCGCCAGCCCCCGAACAGCGGAGTTCGCCCATGCCCCTCAGCACGCCAGCACGCCCCACCGCCTGCCTCGTGCTGGCCGACGGCACGGTGTTCTACGGCCACGGCTTCGGTGCCACTGGCGAGACGGTCGCGGAACTGGTCTTCAACACGGCGATGACCGGCTATCAGGAAATCATGACCGATCCGTCCTATGCCGGACAGATCGTCACCTTCACCTTTCCCCATGTCGGCAACGTCGGCACCACCTCCGAGGATGACGAAACCGCCGACCCCGTGGCCGCCGGGATGGTGGTGAAATGGGATCCGACCGAACCGTCGAACTGGCGCGCGCAGTCGCGGCTGACCGACTGGCTGGCGGCGCGGGGGCGCATCGGCATGGGCGGGCTCGACACCCGGCGGCTGACCCGCGCGATCCGCCAGCAGGGCGCCCCGCATGCCGCGCTTGCCCATGATCCGGAAGGCAAGTTCGACCTCGAACGGCTGGTCGCGACGGCCCGTGGCTGGCGCGGGCTGGTCGGGCTCGATCTGGCGAAGGACGTGACCTGCGCCCAATCCTACCGCTGGGACGAAATGACCTGGGCCTGGCCCCAGGGCTACCTGCGGCGGCAGGGGCCGGGGCTCCGCGTCGTGGCCATCGACTATGGCGCCAAGCGCAACATCCTGCGCTGCCTTGCATCCTCGGGCTGCGAGGTGACCGTGCTGCCCGCCACCGCCACCGCCGACGAGGTCCTGGCACTGAACCCCGAGGGCGTGTTCCTGTCGAACGGCCCGGGCGATCCGGCGGCCACCGGCGCCTATGCCGTGCCGATGATCCGGGGCGTGCTGGCGGCCGACCTGCCGGTGTTCGGCATCTGCCTTGGCCACCAGATGCTTGCCCTGGCGCTTGGCGGGCGGACGGTCAAGATGAACCATGGCCATCACGGCGCCAACCATCCGGTCAAGGACGTGGAAACCGGCAAGGTCGAGATCACCAGCATGAACCACGGCTTCACCGTGGACAGCCAGACCCTGCCCCCCGGCGTGATCGAAACCCACGTCAGCCTGTTCGACGGGTCGAACTGCGGCATCCGCATGACCGACCGGCCTGTGTTCAGCGTCCAGTACCACCCCGAGGCCAGCCCCGGGCCGCAGGACAGCGTCTATCTGTTCGAACGCTTCGCCGCTGCCATGCGCGCCCGCCGCGCGGCCTAGCGGCGGGCCGGCCGGGCGCGCGGACGGCATTAACTGAAAATTAAGCTTCCGCCGCATAGCGTTACGCTGGCGCCACGTCCCGCGCGCCGGGAACCCGCATGTTTGCTGCCGCCGCGCCTGTCCGATCCGTGCCGGTCAACCCGGCGCAGCCGTCCCGTCCGGGGCCCGGCCAGCCCACCGAAACCGGCCTGGCGCTGCGCCTCCGCGCCGAGGGGGTGGTATCGGGCGATGCGCTTGTGCGTGCCCTGGCCGTGCAGCGCCGTCACGGTGGGCGGCTCACCGACATCCTGCTGACGCAGGGCATGGCGGCCGCCGGCCGGCTCTATGCCGCCATGGCGCGACACTGGCAGGTGCCGCGGGTCGATCCGGTCGCCCTGCCCCCCGATCCGGGCCTGGTCGAACGCTACGGCGCCGCGCGGGCGCTGCGCCATGGCGTGCTGCCCTGGCGCCGCCTTGGCCCGGTCGTGCATGTGGTGGTGGCCCATCCGACGGATTTTCACCGCCATCGCGCGGCGCTTGAGGAGTGTCTGGGTCCGGTGGCGATGGCGCTGTCGCCCCCCGCCGCGATCGAGGCTGCCACGCTGGCCGTTGCCGGGCCCGCCCTGGCGCGCGCGGCCGAGCTTTCGGTGCCGGCGCAGGACAGCAGCCGCACATGGGGCGGGGCGGGGCTGTGGCGCTGGCTGGCCGCGGCGGCGGCGGCAATCCTGCTCGTGGCCACGCACATGCCGCAGGTGCTGGTGCTGGCGCTGACCGGGTGGACGGTGCTGACGCTGGTCCTGTGCACCGGCCTGCGTGCGGCCGCCGCACTCGCCGCGCTGCGCCCTGCCCCGCCCGCCGCCCCGCCGCCGGTGATCGCGCGCCTGCCCGTCGTTTCGGTCATGGTCGCGCTCTACCGCGAGGCCGACATCGCCCCGCGCCTTGTCCGGCGCCTGGAACGGCTGGACTATCCGCGCGACCTGCTCGACATCGTGCTGGTGGTCGAGGCGGGCGATCACCTGACGCGGGATGCGCTTGCCCGGGCGGGGCTGCCGCCCTGGATGCGCGTCGTCGCCGTGCCCCCCGGGCGCGTCAAGACCAAGCCGCGCGCCCTGAACTATGCGCTCGGGCTGTGCCGTGGGTCGATCGTCGGCGTCTATGACGCCGAGGATGCCCCCGCCCCCGACCAGATCGCCCGGGTGGTGCAGCGCTTTCACGAATGCCCGCCGCAGGTCGCCTGCCTTCAGGGCATGCTCGACTTCTACAATCCGCGCGCCAACTGGATGGCCCGCGCCTTCACCATGGAATATGCCGCATGGTTCCGCATGGTGCTGCCCGGGGTCGACAGGCTGCGCCTTGCGGTGCCACTGGGCGGCACCACGCTGTTCTTCCGCCGCGCGGTGCTGGAACAGGTCGGCGCCTGGGACGCCTGGAACGTGACCGAGGATGCCGACCTGGGCATCCGGCTGACCCGGCAGGGGTTCCGGACCGAACTGATCGAGACGGTAACGGGGGAAGAGGCGAACTGCCGCCCCTGGCCCTGGGTGAAGCAGCGCTCGCGCTGGATCAAGGGCTACATGATGACCTGGGCGGTCCACATGCGCCGCCCGCGCGACCTGTGGCGCGACCTCGGCCCGCGCGGCTTTCTGGGCTTCCAGGTGATGTTCCTCGGAACGCTCACGCAGTTCCTGCTGGCGCCGTTGCTGTGGTCGTTCCTGCTGGTGCCCTTCGGCCTGGCCCATCCGGTGGCCACGGCCCTGCCACCGCCGGCCTTCGCGGCGATGATCGGCCTGTTCCTGTTGACCGAGGCGGTGAACCTGGCGGTCGGCTGGGTCGGGCTGCGGCGTGCCGGGCACCGGTTCTCGCCACTGTGGCTGCTGGCGCTGCACGCCTATTTCCCGCTGGCCACCCTGGCCGCCTACAAGGCCGCCTGGGAAATGGTCACGAACCCGTTCTACTGGGACAAGACCGCGCACGGCCTTTCGGATGCCGCGGCAGGCCCCGCCGCGCCGCAGGAACCGGCCCGCCTGTCGCGGGCCGAGGCGCTTGACCGCGCGCGGCGCCTGCATCCCTCGCTTCTGCCCGGCGCCGCCCCCAGGACGCCCCGGCCGCCGCTGCTGCGGCGCAGGGCACCGCCGGTCGCGGCCGAATAGCGTCAGCGCGTGCGCAACTCGCCCGCGTCGACGCGCAGCCGCGTCTCGTAGGCCCGGCTGATATGCGCCCGCAGCGCCTGGTAGGCCGCATCGCCGTCGCCCGCCTCGATCGCGGCCACGATCGCGTCATGTTCCGCAAGCCCGGCCGCATCGCGCCCCTCGGCGGCGAACGAGGTGTTCGTCATCAGCGCCATCGACCGGTGCACCAGATCGAGTTGCTGCACCAGGAACCTGTTGTGGCTGGCCAGGTGAATCTGCCGGTGGAACCGCTTGTTGGCCCGGCTCAGCGCCTTGGGATCGCCCCCCAGCAGCCGCTTGTCCTCCTCGACCATGCCGCGCAGCACGCGCACCTCCTCGCCCGAGGCATGGCGCGCCGCCAGCCGCGCCGCCAGCCCCTCGAGCTCGGTCCGCACGGCATAAAGCTCGGCAAGCTGGTTGTGGTCGAGCGAGGCCACGATCAGGCTGCGCCCGTCCCGTGTCAGCATCGACTGCGTTTCCAGCCGCTGCAGCGCCTCGCGCACCGGGGTGCGCGACACCCCCAGCCGTTCGGCCAGTTCCGATTCGACCAGACGGTCGCCGGGCTTGTAGGTGCCGGCCTCGATCGCGTCCAGGATCAGCGTATAGGCGTCTTTCTGCACCGGTCCCCCTGCACCGCCGCGATGGCATGACGCGCAGGTTACAAACCTGCGCCAGCCTTCTCAACCGCAATCCCCGCCGCGCGGGACCGCGGTTGCCCCGGCCGCGCGGGCGGCTATGCTGGTGCCATGCCCGCACGCCATTTCGCCCATGTCGATACCTGGGTCTTCGACCTCGACAACACGCTCTATCCGCCGTCCGTCCGGCTGTTCGACCAGATCGAGGTGCGGATGACCGCCTGGGTCATGCGCGAACTGGGGGTCGACCGCGACACTGCCGACAGCCTGCGCCGCAGCTATTGGGCACGCTACGGCACGACGCTGGCGGGCCTGATGGCCGAACATGGCGCCGACCCGGCCCCCTACCTGACCGAGGTGCACGAGATCGACTTTTCGGTGATCCCCGTCGACCCGGCGCTGGCAGACCGCATCGCCGCGCTGCCCGGGCGGCGGATCGTCTATACCAATGGCAGCAGCCCCTACGCACGGCAGGTGATCGCGGCGCGGGGCCTGTCCGGCCTGTTCGATGCGGTCTACGGCGTGGAACACGCCGGTTTCCGGCCCAAGCCCGAGGCCGCGGCCTTCGCCACGGTCTTTGCCGCGGACGGCCTGAACCCCGCCACCGCCGCCATGTTCGAGGATGACGCGCGCAACCTCGCCGTGCCCCATGCCCTCGGGATGCGGACGGTGCATATCGCGCCCCGCCCCGAACCCGCGCCGCATATCCACCACCACCACACCGACCTGTCGGATTTCCTGGCCCGGCTGACCGGCTGACCATGCCTGCGGCAGGCTGCCGCGCTGCGGCAACCCGCCCCGTCGCGGCGCCGCGCAGAAGCTCTATCTGCCGCTCATCAATTCAGGAGCCGCCGATGACCCAGACCCTCTCCACCCGCGAATCCCCGCTGATGCGGGTGATCCATGCCCTGCCGATCGTCGGCACCATCGCCCGCGACATCGCCAGGGGCACCGAAAACGTGTTCTACGCGCTTGTCATCCTGCTCACCATCGTCGTGCTGGCGGTCAAGACCTGGGGCATTGCCGCCTTGGCCATGACCGCGCTCGCCATGGTTCCGGTGATGTTCGTCACGCTGGTCCTGATCACCCGGGGGTGACGCGGCGCCTTGCCGCGTGCGGGGCCGACGGAAGCGTCCTATATCGGGTGCAAAGCGGGGTGCGGCAGATGCGGCAGACGGTGGACATCCTGATCTCGGGCGGCGGCGTCGCCGGGCTTTCGGCGGCGGCGGCCTTCGGCGCGGCAGGCTTCCGCACGCTCTGTGTCGACCCCGCCCCCCCGGTGACCGAGGCGCAGGCGCCGGGCGCCGATCTGCGCACCACGGCCTTCCTGCAACCCTCGGTCGCGCTTCTGGAAGGTGCGGGCCTCTGGGCACGGCTCGCGCCCCATGCCGCGCCGCTGCAGGTGATGCGGATCGTCGATGCCGGCGGGCGTGATGCCGAACCCCGCGTGATCAAGGATTTCGACGCCGCCGACGTGTCCGACCAGCCGTTCGGATGGAACCTTCCCAACTGGCTGCTGCGGCGCGAGATGGTGGCGCATCTTGCCACCCTGCCCGCCGTGACCTTCCGCCCCGGAACCGGCACCGCCCTGGTCACCACCCGCGAATCCGAGGCGCTTGTCACGCTGACCGATGGCACGCAGGTGTCCGCGCGCCTGCTGGTCGGCGCCGACGGGCGCGACAGCCTGGTGCGCCGCGCCGCGGGCATCGGCGTTACCACGCAGCGCTACGGGCAGAAGGCCGTGGTCTTTTCGGTCACCCATCCGGTCCCGCATGGCCAGGTCTCGACCGAGGTTCATCGCTCGGGCGGGCCGTTCACCCTGGTCCCGCTGCCCGACCGAGAGGGCAGCCCCGCCTCGGCCGTGGTCTGGATGGAGCGCGGCCCCGAGGCCGCCCGCCTTGCCGCCCTGCCGCCCGCCGCCTTCGAGGCCGAGGCCTCGGCGCGGTCCTGCCATATCCTCGGCCCGCTGACGCTGACCGGCGAACGGCAGGTCTGGCCCATCATCTCGCAGGTCGCCGACCGCATGGCGGGGCAGCGCTGCGCGCTGATGGCCGAGGCCGCGCATGTCATGCCGCCGATCGGCGCGCAGGGCCTGAACATGAGCCTGGCCGATCTGGCCGCGCTGCTCGACCTTGCCACCGCAGACCCCGCGGGACTGGGCAGCGCCCGGATGCTCGATGCCTATCACCGCCGCCGCCACTGGGAGGTGAAGGCGCGCGTGGCCGGGGTCGACCTGCTCAACCGCGCCTCGATGGCGGGCGCGCAGCCGCTGCGCGACCTGCGCGCGGC
The DNA here is from genome assembly GCA_019454225.1 of Paracoccaceae bacterium. Classification (NCBI taxonomy): domain Bacteria; kingdom Pseudomonadati; phylum Pseudomonadota; class Alphaproteobacteria; order Rhodobacterales; family Paracoccaceae; species Paracoccaceae bacterium. The sequence continues at coordinate 3,417,656 of CP075370.1, forward strand.
GGCACTCGACGCGCTCTATTCCCTGGCACCGGTGCGGCGCGGGCTGATGAAGGCGGGCATGGGGATGCGCTAGCATCCCCGCCGGCTGGATCACAGGACGCGGTCGACCACCCGCTCCAGCCGCGCCAGCGTCCCCGGAACGTCCCGCAGCTTGTCCAGACCGCACAGCCCGATGCGGAAGGTGCGGAACTCTGCCCCCTCGCCCACCTGCAACGGCACCCCGGCGGCTATCTGCATGCCCTCGGCCAGGAACTTCCGCCCCGACTGCACCTCGGCATCGTCGGTGTAGCTGACCACGACACCCGGCGCGCCGAACCCCTCGGCCGCGACCGAGGCGACGCCCCGCGCCGCCAGCATCGCCCGCACGGCCGCCCCCAGTTCCCACTGGGCGGCGCGGGCCTCGGCAAAGCCCATCGCCCGCGTCTCGGCCATCGCGTCGCGAAAGCCCCGCAGCGCATCGGTGGGCATCGTCGCGTGATAGGCGTGGCCGCCGCCCTCATAGGCCGCCATGATCCCGCGCCACCGCTTCAGGTCCAGTGCGAAGGTATCCGGCACCGCGTCCTTCAGCCGCGCCTCGGCTGCCGCCGACAGCATCACCAGACCCGCCGACGGCGAGGCCGACCACCCCTTCTGCGGCGCCGAGATCAGCACATCGACCCCCGTCGCCGCCATGTCCACCCAGACACAGCCGCTGGCGATGCAGTCCAGCACCATCAGCGCGCCCACCTCATGCGCCGCCGCCGCCACCTGCGCGACATAGCCGTCGGGCAGGATGATCCCGGCGCTCGTCTCGACATGCGGGGCAAAGACCGCCGCGGGCCGGGTCTCGCGGATGCGCGCGACCACCTCCTCGACCGGCGGCGGGGCATAGGGCGCGCGCGGGTGGTTGCCCGACTGCCGCGCCATCACCACGTCCACCGATCCGGCGAACCCGCCCGCCTCGAAGATCTGGCTCCAGCGGAACGAGAACCAGCCGTTCCGGATCACCGTCACCCGCCCGCGCCCGAAGGCGCGCGCCACCGCCTCCATCGCATAGGTGCCGCCGCCGGGCACCACCGCCACGGCCGCCGCGCCATAGACCTCGCGCAGGCCCGCCGAAATGTCGCGCATCACCTGCTGGAACCGCGCCGACATGTGGTTCAGCGACCGGTCGGTGAAGACCACGGAAAACTCGTCGAGCCCCCCCTCGTCGACGTCATCGTGCAAGGCTGGCATGGGAATCTCCTTTGTCGCTGCCGCAGGCTAGCGCGGCAGGGGCGGCCGGGCAAATCCCCTTGCCCTTGCGGTTCGCCGCCGCCTCCCCTATGGACGGGCCCGCACACGGGACAAAGGGCGGGAGAGCCATGCGCGTCTACTACGATCGCGATTGCGACATCAACCTGATCAAGGACAAGAAGGTGGCGATCCTCGGCTACGGGTCGCAGGGGCATGCCCATGCGCTGAACCTGCGCGATTCGGGGGCCAGGAACGTGGTCGTCGCCCTGCGCCCCGGCTCGGCCAGCGCCAGGAAGTGCGAGGCCGAAGGCCTGCAGGTGATGGGCATCGCCGAGGCCGCCGCCTGGTGCGACCTGATCATGTTCACCATGCCCGACGAGCTTCAGGCCGCCACCTACAAGCAATATGTCCATGACAACCTGCGCGAAGGCTCGGCCATCGCCTTTGCCCATGGCCTGAACGTGCATTTCGGCCTGATCGAGCCCAAGAAGGGCGTCGATGTCATCATGATGGCGCCCAAGGGCCCCGGCCACACCGTGCGCGGCGAATATGTCAAGGGCGGCGGCGTGCCCTGCCTTGTTGCGGTGCACAACGATGCGACGGGCCGCGCGCTGGAAATCGGCCTGTCCTACTGCTCGGCCATCGGCGGCGGGCGGTCGGGCATCATCGAGACCAACTTCCGCCAGGAATGCGAGACCGACCTCTTCGGCGAACAGGCCGTGCTCTGCGGCGGCCTTGTCGAGCTGATCCGCATGGGCTTCGAGACCCTGGTCGAGGCCGGCTACGAGCCCGAGATGGCCTATTTCGAGTGCCTGCACGAGGTGAAGCTGATCGTCGACCTGATCTACGAAGGCGGCATCGCCAACATGAACTACTCGATCTCGAACACCGCGGAATACGGCGAATACGTCTCGGGCCCCCGCATCCTGCCCTATGACGAGACCAAGGCCCGGATGAAGGCGGTCCTGCGCGACATCCAGACCGGCAAGTTCGTGCGCGACTTCATGCAGGAAAACGCCGTCGGCCAGCCGTTCTTCAAGGCCACCCGCCGCATCAATGACGAACACCAGATCGAACAGGTCGGCGAAAAGCTGCGCGCCATGATGCCGTGGATTTCCAAGGGCAAGATGGTCGACAAGGCGCGGAACTGATCCGCGCCGCACCGGCAGACGGAAAGGGCGCCACCGGCGCCCTTTTTCATGCGCTCGCGCATCACGGCACGGGGTAGCCCGGCACGGACCCGGCCGCCCTGCGGGTCCCTGTCCTATTCGGCCGCGCCGTGGCCGATCTGCGACAGGATGCGCGACAGGTCCCTCGGGTCGGCGCCGGTGACCTCTGCCTGCAACGCCGCGTGTTCCGCCTTCCACAGCGGGATCGCCCGAACGACGATGGCCCGCCCCGCATCGGTCAGGCGCGGCCGCCGCGTCCGCCGGTCGCCCTCGTCCGCGACCAGCTCCAGAAGCCCCTTGCGCTCCAGCCGGTGCGCCGCCGCTGTCATCGTCGCCTGATCCATGGCCAGAAACTGCGACAGCTCCGACAGCTTCGGGCGCCAGCTGCCCATCAGCGCGCACATCAGCGAAAACTGGCCGTTGGTGATGCCCAGCGGCGCGAACAGCCGGTCGAAACGCCGCGCCAGTGCCCGCGCCGCCCGTTGCGTCGCCAGGCACAGGCACTGGTCCCGGATCGCGTGGATCGTCTCGATCATGCCCGTTGCGTCAGTCATGTTGCTTTGATATCAATCTTTCCCGACTCATGCAATCGGACCCGAAGGCCATTGCAACAGAAAGGTCTGCCCGATGGAACACCAGCAGCCCGATCCGCCCTATCGCTGGGTCATCGTCGCGGCAGGCGGCGTTCTGGGATGTGCGGCGATGGGGGCGCTGTTCTCGCTGCCGGTGCTGCTCAACTCCATCACGGCCGAAACCGGATGGTCGCGCACCGGGGTTTCTGCCGCCATGACCATCGCCTTCCTGGCGATGGCCGCCACCTCGCTGCCCTGGGGCATGGCCTCCGACCGTTTCGGCACGCGGCCCGTGGTGCTGACCGGAGCCGTGATCTTTTCGCTCGGCCTGTTCCTTGCCAGCCGGGCGCCCGCGCTCTGGATGTTCCAGGCGCTGTTCGGCCTGCTCCTCGGCGGTTCGATCATGGCCTTCATGGCCCCGCTCATGGCCAATGTGACGGGCTGGTTCACCACGCGGCGCGGCCTTGCCGTCTCGCTCGTCTCGTCCGGCATGGGGCTTGCGCCGGCCACGATGTCGCCGCTCGCCGCCTGGCTGGTCGTCAGTTTCGACTGGCGGACGGTCGTGGCCCTGCTGGCGGCCATCGTGGCGGCCATCACGATCCCGGCGGCGCTGCTGCTGCGCCAACCTCCCGACCGCCCGGCCGTGACCACGCCCGACGCCCCGCCCGCCGACATGACACTGCGTCAGGCAATGGCCTCGGTGCCCTTCCTCGTCCTCTTCGCAACCTTCTTCTTCTGCTGCGCCACGCACTCCGGCCCGATCTTCCACACCGTCAGCTATGCCGAGTTCTGCGGCATCGCGACCATTGCCGCCGTGACGATCTATTCGGTCGAGGGGCTGGCGGGCCTCGGCGGCCGTATCGGATTTGGCATGCTGGGCGACCGCTTCGGGGCAAAGCGCATCCTCGTCATCGGCCTGCTCGCCCAGGGATTCGGCGCCATGGGATATTTCTTTGCCCGCGACCTGTGGGAGTTCTATGTCGTCGCCGCCATCTTCGGGTTCATCTACGCGGGCATCATGCCGCTCTACAACGTGCTGATCCGCGAGAATTTCTCATCCGCGATCATGGGCGGGGTGATGGGCGGCGTCGGCGTGGCAGGCACGCTCGGCATGGCGACAGGCCCGGTCGTGGGCGGATGGATCTTCGATGTCACCGGCAGCTACGGCGGCCTCTACATTACCAGTTTCGCCTTCGGCCTGTCGGCCTGCCTGATCGCGCTGACCTACCGGCCCTTCCCGCGCGCGGCCGAACCGGCACCCCGCATGGCCTGACGGCAGGCCGGGCGTCGCGCATTCGTTAAGAAACGGTGAATCTGAAAACGCAACCCGTTGATATCAAAGGCGACGAAAAGCGTCCCACCGTGGGACGCCTCTGCACGGCGGCCTAGACAGCGGCCTCGACCGCGCCCACGATGTCGCCCACAACCTCGGCCAGCAGCGCCTTGTCCTCGCATTCCGCCATGACCCGGATCAGCGGTTCGGTGCCCGATTTCCGGATCAGCAACCGCCCCGACCCGTTCAGCCGCGCCTCGGCCGCAGCGATGGCCGCCTTGACCGGGGCCGCCTCCAGCGGCGTCTGGCCGGGGGCGAAACGGACGTTCTTCAGCATCTGCGGCACGGTATCGAACTGCCGGGCCAGGGTGCTTGCAGGGGACTCGGTGCGCGCCATCTCGGCCAGGAACTGCAGCCCCGCGATCAGCCCGTCGCCGGTCGTCGCGTAGTCGGTCATCACGATGTGCCCCGACTGCTCGCCGCCCAGGTTCCAGCCGCCCCGCCGCATCGCCTCGACCACATAGCGGTCGCCCACCGGCGCGCGCTCCAGCCGCAGCCCCCGCGCGGTCAGGAACCGTTCCAGTCCGAGGTTCGACATCACGCTCGCAACCAGCGTGCCGCCCCTCAGCCGCCCCTCGGCCCCCCAGCGGGCCGCGAACAGCGCCATGATCTGGTCACCGTCGGCCACCGCCCCGTGCTCGTCGATCAGGATCACCCGGTCGGCATCGCCATCCAGACAGATCCCCACATCCGCGCCGTGGGCCACCACGGCCTCGGCCGCCGTCTCGGGGTGGGTGGACCCGCAGCGGTCGTTGATGTTCAGCCCGTTCGGCGCCACACCCACCGGCACCACGGTCGCCCCCAGTTCCCACAGCACCTCGGGCGCGGCGCGGTAGGCCGCTCCGTTGGCACAGTCGATCACCACCTTCAGCCCGTCCAGCCGCACCCCGGCGGGCACCGTGGTCTTGACGAATTCCTGATAGCGCCCGCGGCCGTCCTCGATCCGCCGGGCGCGGCCGATGTCGGCGGGGGGAACAAGATCCATCGCACGGGCGACGATCGCCTCGATCTCGTCCTCCGCCTCATCCGACAGCTTGAACCCGTCGGGGCCGAAGAACTTGATGCCGTTGTCGGCGGCCGGGTTGTGGCTGGCCGAGATCATCACGCCAAGGTCAGCCCGCATCGACCGCGTCAGGAAGCCGACGGCGGGCGTCGGGACCGGCCCCAGCAGCAGCACGTTCATCCCGGCAGAGGTCAGCCCGGCGGTCAGCGCGTTCTCCAGCATGTAGCCCGACAGCCGTGTGTCCTTGCCGATCACCACGCGATGCGCGCCCATGCCCCCCCTGGCGCGGAAGTAGCGCCCGGCGGCCGACCCCAGCTTCAGTGCCATCTCGGCCGTCATCGGATGGCTGTTCGCCGTGCCGCGCACGCCGTCGGTTCCGAAAAGCCTGCTCATGCCCTCTCCCCCCGTTCGCCGGGTGTATGGATCGCCTGCCACAACGCGACGGCCTGCCGCGTCTCGGCCACGTCATGCACCCGCACAATCTGCGCGCCCTGCGCCAGCCCCGCAAGCGCCACCGCCAGCGACCCCGGCATCCGCCGGTCGACACGCGGTTCCCCGCCGATCGTCCCGATGAACCGCTTGCGCGAGGCACCCAGCAACACCGGCAGGCCAAGCGCATGGAACAGCGACAGACCCCGGATCAGCGCCAGATTGTGCGCGACCGTCTTGCCGAAACCGATGCCGGGATCGACCACCAGGCGGTTGCGCGGAATGCCCGCCGCCATCGCGGCCTCGATCCGGGCGGCAAGCGCGTCGAACACGTCCAGCAGCACATCGTCGTAGCGCGGATCGTCCTGCATCGTCTCGGGCAGGCCCTGGGCGTGCATCAGGATCACCGGCAGGCCCGCGTCCGCCGCGTAGGGGCCGAGGGCCGCATCCCATGTCAGCGCCGACACATCGTTCAGGATCGCCGCACCGGCCTGCACCGCCGCCCGCGCCACAGCCAGCTTGCGCGTGTCGATCGAGATCGGCGCGGCAAGGCCCGCGCGGCGCAGTTCCGCGATCACCGGTGCCGTGCGCGCGATCTCGGCCCCGTCCGGTACGGGCTCGGCCCCGGGGCGCGTGCTTTCGCCACCGATGTCGAGAATGTCCGCACCTCCGTCGGTCAGGGCGCGCGCCTGTGCCAGGGCCGCGCCCGTGCCCAGGAAGCGCCCACCGTCGGAAAAGCTGTCGGGGGTGATGTTCAGGACGCCCATGATCCGGGGGCGGTCAAGGGAAAGCCCGGCCAGCGGCGCGCGCGGCGCGGTCAGACGGTCAAGCAGCGCGGATGGCAGCGACCGTGCCGCAACCACCGTGCCGGGGCCGCCGCGCTGCATCAGGTGGACACGGTCGAACCAGCACCAGCCCCCGGCCAGCGGCTGGGCATCCGGCGGGCGAACCGGATCGGTGCAGGGGATGGGTCGCGGATAGCAGGGGTCGGCCATGGGCCGCCCTCTGCCGCAGCGCGGAAGGTTGCGCAAGGGCTGCGGATCAGGCGCGCATCACGGGGATACCCGCGGGACCGGGGAATGTGACATCGCCGTGAACCAGCACGGCGCGCGCGTGGAACGTCTCGGCCAGCCACAGCGCCAGCACCAGCGGGTCGGAGAACCGCGGGCCGTCCACGGCATCCAGCACCATCTTGCCCGGCGCCCAGACCACGCAGCGGCCCTGGCGCAGCGCCCAGTCGATCTCGGTGCGCGTCGCCACGACGACGCAGCGCCGGTCGCGCGCCGCAAGCACCCAGGCCTGCTGTTCGATCGCCAGCAGGTCTATGCGCCGCTCGGTCGGGGCGTGCCCGGTGCGGGGGCGCGGCAGGTCGGGAAAGCCCACGGTCATCACCAGCGGCGCCCCGTCGGCCTGCCAGCGGGACAACCGGTCGGGCAGGTCGGGCGCGGCCACGGCGGCAGCATCCAGATGCACCACGAGGGGTCTTGGCGGCGCGTCCTGGGGGGCGGTTTCGGGCAGGGCGGCGCGACTGCGCACGATTTCCACGCCCTTGGCATGCGGCCCGAGATCGAGCTTCTCGACCCGCAGGAACACCCGTTCGGCCTGCGGTTCAGCCAGCACGCGGGTCGCCACCCGCTCGGCCAGCGTTTCGAGAAGGTTGAGCCGCTCGGCCGCGAGTTCGGCCGCGATCGCATCGGTGATCCGGTCGTAGGACAGGATGCGGTCCACATCATCGGCCAGCGGCGACTGAACCGGTGCCACCTCGACCGCCACATCAAAGCGCAGGCGTTGCGTGCGGCCGCGTTCCGGCTGGAAGGCACCGATATCGGCCGTCACGATGTGCTCGCGCAGCAGGATGCGGTCACGCGGCATGGGTCCGCGCAACGCGCGGGCGCGCGCCTCGGGATGGGCGAAAGCCGAAGCAACGGGGTCGGCGGCGGGTTCAACGGTCATCCGGGCACCTCTGCCGCAACCCATGGCCCGGTACGACCGCCCTGCCCCGTCCGCGCGCGACCGTCAAGCAGCCCCGACCGACATCAGGGGGCGGTGCGGACCGGTTGCCGGTAGAACAGATGGGCGCCGATGGCGGCGGTGCGCGGAAAGCGATGCGCCCATGAGGGGCGGACGCTGGTCGTGTGGAAATGCGTGGCGCCCTTGGTCAGCGCGCGCGGCGCACCCGAGAGCATCAGCGCGGCGATCTTGCCCGCCCGGTGCCAGGCGGCCTTTTCCCCGATCGTGTCGGGCTTGCCGTCGCAGACAAAGCTGAACTGGCAGCCGCCGCCGCCCGACTGCCCGACGACCGCGCAGACCGAGTTGGGATAGGCCGGGCTGTCGACACGGTTCAGCACCACCTCGGCAACGGCGAACTGGCCCGGCAGCGTTTCGCCCCGCGCCTCGAAATAGACCGCGCGCGACAGGCATTCCCAATCGCGGCCCCCGGTCTTGGGCGATTGCGAGGCGAGCCAGACGTCATCGTAGCGCAGCCCGGCGGGATCGGTGGCAGGACGGGCCGGACGCGCGGCCAGGGCATCGGGCGGCAGGGCGGCAAGCGCGTTGCGTTCGGCGCCCAGCAATGCTGCAAGATGCGCGCCACCTGCCGGAACAGGCGCGTTCGCGCGGCTGAGCGTCGCATCGGCCTGCGCCAGCGAGGCAAACACCGTCATCGTCGCGGCAATGAGCGCCGCCCGGCAATTCAAGGTAAGCATCACGTCTGGCCCCCCGACCGAACGCGGCGGAGTTGACCCCGTCCGCAAGCAGCGCAAAGCCATAAGCCAGAAAGATCAATGAGTCCACGCGATGTTGCAAAACTGCAACATCACACGCATTCGCTTCGGCAGATTCCCGCCGAAACCGGCACACACCGTTGCCGGACCGGAACCGATCGCGTGCCGGGGGTCAGGACTGTGCCGGGCGGTCCAACAGCGCAATATGCGCCGCCGCCAGCCGCGCCAGCGGAACGCGGTAGGGCGAACACGAGACATAGTCGAAAGCGGCCTTGCGGCAGAAGGCAATCGATTCGGGGTTTCCGCCATGTTCGCCGCAGATCGACAGGATCAGATCGCCCCGCGTGGCCCTTCCGCGCCCGGCCCCGACCAGCAGCAGCTCGCCCACCCCGTCGACATCGAGCACATGGAACGGGTCCTCGGGGAATACCCCCTGCTGGACATAGGTGTTCATGAACTTGCCCGCGTCGTCGCGCGACAGGCCGTAGGTCATCTGGGTCAGGTCGTTCGTGCCGAAGGACAGGAACGAGGCATGCTGCGCGATCTCGCCGGCGCGCAGCGCGGCGCGCGGTGTCTCCACCATCACCCCCAGCCGATAGGCGAAATCCGCGCGGGTCTGGGTGCGCACCATGGCGGCCACCGCATCGACGCGGGTCTTGACCAGTTCGACCTCTCGCCGCGCGCTGACCAGCGGGATCATCACCTCGGGCACGACGGTGGCACCGCGGCGGCCAACCTCGACCGTCGCCTCGAAGATCGCCTGCGCCTGCATGTCGTAGATCTCGGGCAGAACGACACCCAGCCTGACGCCGCGCATGCCCAGCATCGGGTTGAACTCGGCCAGGGCCTCGGCCCGGCGCGTCACCTCGGACAGCGGGCGGTCAAGCGCCTCGGCCAGCTCGCGCAGACCTTCGCGGCCCTGCGGCAGGAATTCGTGCAGCGGCGGGTCGAACAGGCGGATGCAGACCGGCAGACCCTGCATGATCTCGAACAGCTGCACGAAATCGGCGCGCTGCATCGGCAGGAGCCGGGCCAGCGAGGCGGCGCGGTCCTTGGGCGTGTCGGCAAAGATCATCTCGCGCATGGCGACAAGGCGATCTTCCTCGAAGAACATGTGTTCCGTGCGGCACAGGCCGATGCCCTGCGCCTTGAAGGCGCGGGCGGTCTGGGCATCGGCGGGGGTGTCGGCGTTGGCGCGGATGCCGATGTCGCGGAACGTGTCGGCCCAGCCCAGCAGCCGGTCGAAGGCGTCGTCCAGGGCGGGGGGCAGCATGTCGGCGGCACCGGCCAGCACCTCGCCCGTCGTGCCGTCCACGGTGATGATGTCGCCCTCGCGGAAGATCCGGCCATCCCGGGCGACGATCCGCCGTTCCCTGTTGTCGAACCGCAGATCCGAGGCGCCGACGATGCAGGGCAACCCGAGCCCCCGCCCGATCACCGCCGCGTGGCTGGTCATGCCGCCGCGTTCGGTCAGCACGCCGGCAGAGGAATGCATGCCCCGGATATCCTCGGGGCTGGTCTCGCGCCGCACCAGGATGCAGGGCTCGCCGCGCGAGGCACTTGCCTGCGCCGCAGCGGACGAGAACACGATCCGCCCCGTCGCGGCCCCGGGACTGGCCGCAATGCCGCGCGCAAAGACATCGCGCGGGCTGCGCGGGTCCACCTGGGGGTGCAGAAGCTCGGACAGGGCCCGCGGCTCGACGCGCAGCACGGCCTCATCCCGGCCGATCACCCCGTCGTCGGCCAGAGCCACGGCGATGCGCAGCGATGCGCGCGACGACCGGACCACCTTGATCGCGTCGATCACCGCCAGCCGTCCACCCTCGATGGTGAACTCGATCTGCATCTCCTCGCGCAGCCGCTGACGGCAGATCGCGCCGTGGCGGAGCAGGTCGGCGAACACCGCGGGCGCCAGATCCTCGAGCGAGGGGCCGCGCGGATCGCGGGTCAGATACATCGCCTCGGTGCGGTTCAGGGCGTCGCGGCCCTGGCTCTGCGCCAGATAGCGGCCGGTCACCTGCGGGTGGCCGGTCACCGGATCGACGAACTGGACCACGCCCGAACCGGAAAGCCCCGGCCCGAACCCCTGCGCCATGGCCTGCACCACAAGGCCCAGCGGTGCCTCGGCGGGGGCACCCTTGGCCTGTCGCAGCAGGCGGGCCGACGTGCCTTCCCAGGCGCGGGCCATCGACCGCAACACGCCCATCAGTTGCGCGGCGGGGTCGTCGGGGAAGGGTTCGTCCATCTCGGCCTCATAGGCCGCGAGCGCCCGGGTCAGGCTGTCGCCCGTGGGGGTCAGCCCTTCGAACCGGTCGGGGTCGAGCCGGGCGACGTTGATCGCATAGCCCTGCACGAACCGCAGGTACAGCGCATCGGCCGCCTGCTGGCCATGGCTTTCCGCGAGCAGCGCGTGGCGCGCGGCGTTCAGCCCGATGTTCAGCACGGTCGAGGGCCCGCCCCATTCCGGCCGCTGCGGCGAGGGGCGCACCGAAACCAGGGGCGCCGCGCCGAAATGCCCGAGGATCGCGCCGCAGTCGACCGGCTGGCCGGCGGCGATGGCCCGCACCGAGGCGGCCGGGAGTGCGACCGTCACCGGCACCGGCAGGTCAAGCCGGATCAGCCGTTGCAGGCATTTGGCACGCCAGCCGTGGGTTTCGGGGCTGATCCGCGCCGTGGGGGTGACCGCGGCGAATTCGGGCGGGGCTTCGAATTTCTGCACTGCGGCACCTTTTCTGTCTGGTGCAGCATACACCTGTCGGGCCGTCACGCAAGCGCAACGGTCGCACGCGGCGATGGCCAACCCCCGCGCGCCCGTTGGATATTCCAAGACAGAATAAGGGGTTATCCCTCGATCCGGGTCAGGTCGGCAACCTGGGCACAGGTGGCGCGGATGCGGTGCAGCAGGTTCAGGCGGTTGCGGCGGATCACCGGGTTCGCCACATTCACCTGCACGGCGGTAAAGAAGGCGTCGATGGGCGCGCGCAAGGCGGCCATGTGGGACATGGCGGCGGCGAAATCCTCGGCCGCCATGGCGGGGGCGATCTGCGCCTCGGCGGCATCGAGCGCGGCGAAGAGCGCGGTTTCCTCGGGCGTCTCGGCCAGCTTCGGATCGGGACCGTAGGAGTACTCGACGCCATCCTTCGCTTCCGCCTGCGTCAGGATGTTGTTGGCGCGCTTGAAGCCCTGAAGGAGGTTCGCGCCGTCGTCGGTCTTCAGGGTGGCGGACAGGGCGTCAGCGCGGCGGACGAGGAGGGTGAGGTCGCAGTTCCCCTCCATGGCGAGGCAGGCGTCGATGATGTCGTGGCGGATGCCCTGATCCTTGAGATAAACCTTGAGGCGATCATGCACAAAGTCCCGCAGGCTGTCGCTGATGCTGGGGTTGTGATCGCGGATCAGGGGCAACCAGTCAGCCGCCTCTGGCTGCACCTCGGCGACAAGGTCGCGCGTCGCGTCGCCGAACATGCCCTGCGCGACCGCCACAGACAGGATCGCTTCAAGGCGTGCAGCCTGGACGGGGTTCGGCCCGATCTGGTGCCGCAGAACCTGAACATCCGCGAGGCGGTCGATGGACAGGCGCAGCGCGTTGGCCAGAACCAACCGGATCACCCCCAGTGCCGCCCGGCGCAGCGCGAAGGGGTCCTTGCTGCCCGTCGGCTTCTCGTCGATGGCCCAGAACCCGGTCAGCGTGTCGATCTTGTCGGCAAGGGCCACGGCCACCGTCACCGGGTCGGTGGGCACGGCATCGGACGGGCCCAGCGGGGAATAGTGGTCGCGGGCGGCATCGGCAATCTCGGGCGCCTCGCCCGCGGCAAGCGCATAGTAGCGGCCCATGACGCCCTGAAGCTCGGGGAATTCGCCCACCATGGCCGACCGCAGGTCCAGCTTGGCCAGCCGCGCGGCGCGGTCGGCCATCTCGGGGTCGGCCCCCACCACGGGTGCAATCTCGCGCGAAAGGGCCGCGATGCGGGCGATGCGGTCGGCCTGGCTGCCCAGCCTGTTGTGGAAGGTCACGGCCCTGAGCCCCTCGGCCCAGTCGCCCATGCCAGCCCTGGCCACGCGCAGGTCGCCATCCCAGAAGAACCGCGCGTCCGACAGCCGCGCCGCAAGCACCTTCTGGTTGCCCGCCAGGATGGTCGCACCATGGTCGGCGGTCTCCATGTTGGCGACCGTCACGAAGCCCTCGATCCGCCCCGTCGCGGGGTTGCGGACCGAAAAGAACTTCTGGTGCTCGCGCATCGAGGTTTGCAGCACCTCGGGCGGCAGGTGCAGGAAATCGTCGGCGATCCGGCCCATCAGCACGACAGGCCATTCCACCAGCCCCGCGACCTCGGCCAGCAGCGACGCATCGGGCACGACCTCCAGCCCCCGTGCAAAGGCCATCTGGGTGGCGTCGTGCCAGATCGCCGCCTCACGTTCGGCCGCATCCAGCACGACATGGGCGCGGGCGAGCCTGGCGCGGTAGTCATCGAAGCCCGTGACAGCGAAACGGCCGGGCGACAGGAAGCGGTGGCCCTCGGTCGTGTTGCCCGCGGTCAGGTGATCGACCGTCAGGGGCACCGTCTCGGCGCCCGCCTCGGTCGTCAGCAGGCAGAGGATCGCGCGGAGCGGCCGCACCCAGCGAAGCGACCCTGCCCCCCACCGCATCGACTTGGGCCAGGGGAAGGTGCGGATGACCTGTTCCACCACCTCGGCCACGATCGCGGCGGCCGGACGGCCGGGCTTGCGGGTGACGGCAAAGAATACCTGCGCCTTCCTGTCGTCACGGATGACAAGCTGGTCGCGGGTCAGGCCGGTGGACCGCAGGAAGCCCTCGATGGCGGCCTCGGGCGCGTCGGTCCGCGGGCCCTTGCGTTCCTCGGTCAGGGCGGGGCTTTCGGCGGTCAGCCCCTCGACCGCCAGCGTCAGGCGGCGCGGGGTCGAGAAGGCACCGGCCGAAACATAGGTCAGTCCGGCCTGCACCAGCCCTTCGGTCACCAGGCGGCGCAGGTCGTCGCGCGCGCGGGCCTGCATCCGGGCGGGGATTTCCTCGGAGAACAGTTCAAGGAGGAGATCGGGCATGGCGTCAGTATCCGGTGCTGGGTTCGGGGCGGGCAGGCGGCGGCGGGCAGCCCTCGGGCAGGGGCTTGCCGTCGAACAGTTCTGCGCCGCAGGGGTTGATCTGGGGCCAGACGAAGATGCGGCCGTCGGGAAAGGCGGCCAGCACCCGGTCGACGCCCCAGGGGCTGTGTTCGGCGGCAAAGAACGCCCGCGCCTCGCCGCGTTCGAGCGCACCGCCGATCTCGGCGGCGTCGAAGCACGCGAACCAGCCCGGCGCGGTCAGCGGCACGGCGGCGGGATGGGCGCGCGCGTCGGCTGGCAGGTCGCCCGCCAGCCGGGCGCAGGCGCGGAAGCGGATGGGCGAGCTGTCGCTGTCGATCCCCTCGAATGCGCCCACCGCCAGGGGGACGGGTCCGGCATCGGTGACCACGGTCAGCATCGCCTCGGGCGACGCCGGGTCGAGCGTGCGGTAGTAGCCGTAGACCTGCAGGTAATACATGCCGCCGCCCGCAAGGACGGCCGAGGCGATGAGAACGATGGCGAGGAAACGGCCCATGTCAGGCCGCAACCCCCGCATCGGTCGTGACGAAGGCATCGGCGCAGGCCTTGGCCAGGGCACGGACCCGGCCGATGTAGGCCTGCCGTTCGGTGACCGAGATCACGCCCCGCGCGTCCAGCAGGTTGAACAGGTGGCTGGCCTTGATGCACTGGTCATAGGCAGGATGCGCCATCACGATGCGACGGCCGGTGCGCGGGTCCTCGGCCGGGGCGGCAAGAAGCCGGGCACATTCCGACTCGGCATCCTCGAAATGCCGCAGAAGCTGCGCCGTATCGGCGGCATCGAAGTTGTGGCGGCTGTATTCCTGTTCGGTCTGGCGGAAGATATCGCCATAGGTCAGCGGAATGGGCGACTGGGGGTCGTTGAACGGCATGTCCATGACATGCGCCACCCCGAGAACATACATGGCCAGACGCTCCAGCCCATAGGTCAGTTCGCCCGAGACGGGCCGACAGTCGTGCCCGCCGACCTGCTGGAAATAGGTGAACTGGGACACCTCCATGCCATCGCACCACACCTCCCAGCCAAGGCCCCAGGCACCGAGGGTCGGGCTTTCCCAGTCATCCTCGACAAACCGGATGTCGTGCAGGGCGGGGTCGATGCCGATGGCCCGAAGCGATCCGATGTAGAGTTCCTGCAAATCCTCGGGCGAGGGTTTGATGATGACCTGATACTGGTAGTAGTGCTGCAGGCGGTTCGGGTTCTCGCCATAGCGCCCGTCGGTCGGGCGGCGCGAGGGCTGGACATAGGCCGCGGCCCACGGGCGCGCGCCGAGCGCGCGCAGCGTGGTCGCCGGATGAAAGGTGCCGGCCCCCACCTCCATGTCATAGGGTTGCAGGATGGCGCAGCCCTGCGCACCCCAGTAGGACTGTAGCCGCAGGATGATCTCCTGAAAGCTGCGGGGCGCGGCGGGGAACTGCTGCATCGGAACACCCTGTCGGATTGGCGCCCCTTCCATAGGCAGGCAGGGGGGGATGGTCAATGCGGCGCCCGGGCAGCGCCGGGGGAGGGCATCCGCGCCACGGGGGATGTCACAATCGCCGGAACGGGGCCGGAACCGCTGGAAATCATCGGCAAACTGTGGTTTCCGGCCAGAATGACCGTTTCGAAGGAATTTCCGTTCATGCGCCTGTCGCGGCTGGTTGCCTGTATCGCCATCGTCCTTTCGTTGACCCTGCTCCTGCCCGTCACCGCACGCGCCCAGACCGCCCCGCTGTTCTGGGTGCAGATCGAGGCGCAGCCCGGCCTTGCCGACGCCGAGACGCGGGCTCGTGCCTGGGCGCAGGTGTTCCCGGATGTCGCCGGGTTCCGCATGGCCTCGGGGTGGTATGCCATTTCGCTGGGCCCCTACACCCGCGAGGGTGCCGCCGAACGGCTGGCGACGCTGCGGGCCGACAACCTGATCCCGGGCGACAGCTTCCTTGCCGGAGGCGAGGTGTATCGCGCGGCATTCTGGCCGGTGGGCGGGCAGCCGCCAGCCGCCCCGGTCGAGGTGCCGGCCGCGCCACCGCCGGCGACCGGGCCGGTCGTCGTGGCCCCCCTGCCCGAACCCGGCGCCGCGCCCGCCCCCGAGGTCGCGGCACCGGTGGTGCCGCCGGAAGAGACCCTGGCCGAGGCCCGCGCCGCCGAGGGGCGGCTGAACCGCGAGGAACGGCAGGCCATCCAGTCGGCGCTGCAATGGGCCGGGTTCTATACCTCGGCGATCGACGGCGCATTCGGGCCCGGAACGCGCGGGTCGATCACCGCCTGGCAGACTGCGCGGGGGGTCGAGGCCACCGGCTATCTGACCACCCGGCAGCGCGAGACGCTTCTGGGCGAGCGGGCCGCGCTTGAATCGGCGCTTGGCCTGTCCTCGGTGGCGGAACCCGAGGCCGGGATCGAGATTTCCCTGCCGCTGCGGCACGTCGCCTTCGATGGCTATGCGCCCCCCTTCGTGAACTATGCGGAACGCGGCGACAGCGGCCTGCGCGTCGTGCTGATCAGCCAGCCGGGCGACGCGGGGTCGCTGCGCGGGCTTTATGACCTGCTGCAATCGCTGGAGGTCGTGCCGATGCAGGGCGCCCGCGCCCTGTCGGACCGCAGCTTTTCGATCGAGGCGGCAAACGAACGGGTGGCGTCGCAGACCTATGCCGAGCTTTCGCAGGGCCTGATCAAGGGCTGGATGCTGATCTGGGAACCGCAGGCCGCCGACCTTGCGGCGCAGGTGCTGCCGCTGATGAAGGCCAGTTTCAAGGCCACCGGACGCCGGGCGCTCGACCCCAATCTGGTGCCGCTGGACGGCGGCACGCAGGCGGCGATGCTGGCGGGGATGGAGGTTCGGCGTCCGGCGCTGTCGCGGTCGGGTTTCTATGTCTCGTCGACCGGCGACGTGGCCACAACCACCGACGCACTACAGGGCTGCGCGCGGCTGACCATTGACCGCACGACCGAGGCACGGGTGGCCTTTGCCGATGCGGCACTGGGGCTGGCGGTGCTGACGCCTGCCGCGCCGCTGGCGCCTCCGGCGGTTGCCGCGCTGTCGGCCCAGTCGCCGCGCCCGGGGGGCGAGGTCGCGCTGGCCGGGTATTCCTATGAGGATGCGCTGCCTGCCCCGGCGCTGACCTTCGGATCGCTGGCGCAGGCCACCGGACTGAACGGCGAGGCCGACCTGCGGCGCCTGGCGATCGCCGCGCTGCCCGGCGATGCCGGGGGGCCGGTGCTGGACGGGTCGGGTGCGGTTCTGGGGATGCTGCTGCCGGGCGATGGCGACGCGGCGCGGCAGCTTCCGCCAGGTGTCACGTTTGCCCTCTCGGCCGAGCGCATCGCGGCGCGGCTGGCCGAGGCCGGGGTTGCCACACTGGCGGCCATCGCGGGCGGCGCGCTGTCGCCCGAAGACCTGACGCAGCGCGCGACACGGATGACCGTGCTGGTATCCTGCTGGAAGTGACGGCCGTCAGGCCCGCCAGAACCCCCGCAGGAACAGCACATAGACCGACAGCAGTTCCAGCCGCCCCAGGATCATGCCGATGATCATCAGCACCTTGGCGGCGGCCGGAAAGCCCTCGATCGACCCGGTCGGCCCCACCCCCGCGCCGAACACAGGTCCGACGTTGGCCACCGCCGTCCAGGCGGCGGTGACGGCGGTGCGGGTGGACAGGCCGGTCAGCGACAGCAGAACGGCGATCACGCCGAAGGTCAGGATGAACAGCGTGAAGAACAGGATGACCGAATCGATCACCTCCTTGTCCACCCGCCTCCCGTCATAGCGCACCGCGACCACGGCCGAGGGATTGGTCAGCCGCGCGATCTGCACCTTCACCGCCTCGAACAGGATGAGATAGCGGAACACCTTGACCGAGCAGCCGGTCGAAGACGTGCAGCCCCCGATCAGGCCCACGGCGATCAGGACGACAAAGGGGAACGGTCCCCAGGCGGTGACATCGGCGCTGGCATAGCCCGTCCCGGAAAAGACCGAAACCACGTTGAAGGTGGTTTCCCGCAACGCGGGCAGGAACGAGGCCCCGAGCGCCGCCATGCGGTAGGCGACGATCACACCCACGGCATAGGCCGTCCACCGGATGTAGGCCCGCACCTGCACATCGCGGAACAGCGGCCGGGGATCGCCCTGCATCAGCTGGACGAAGCGGATGAAGGACAGCGACGCGAGGATCTGGAACGCCGCAGAAATGTATTCCAGCGGCCCGCTGAACACCGCGAATGACGCGTCGTAGTTCGAGAATCCGCCGGTCGAGATCGAGGTCAGGGCGTGCATCACCGCGTCGAAGCCGTTCATCCCGAAGGCGAAATAGGAAAGCGCGCAGGCCAGGGTCAGCACCACGTAGATCTGGATCAGCGCCGACGAGATGTCGAGCGCGCGGGGCAGGATCTTGCCCAGCGTGTCGAAGCCTTCCGAGCGGAAGAACTGCATCCCGCCGACCTTCATCACCGGCAGGAAGATCATCGCGACGATGACGATCCCGAGCCCGCCCAGCCATTGCAGGATGCCGCGCCACAGGTTGGTGCCCAGGGGCAGCCCGTCGAGATGCGGAAAGGCGGTGGTGCCGGTGGTCGTCATGCCCGACACGCTTTCGAAGGCGGCGTCGATATAGGGCACGTCGGGGGCGCCGAACACGAAGGGCAGCGCGCCGAAGGCCGGCAGGGCCACCCAGACGCCGGTGGTCAGCACGAAGCTCTGCTGCAGGGTCAGCCCGCGCCCCGCCCCGTTGGCACAGGCCAGGGCAAGCACCGCTCCGGTGACGCATGAGATGACCGCCGCCTCGAGGAAGGCCAGCCAGTTCGGATCGCCCGCCATGTAGTCGAGCGCCATGGGAAAGACCATCATCGCGCCCATGACGGCGACCAGAAGGCCGATGACGTATCCGACGGGGCGCAGGTCGATCATGCGCGGCAGGCTTTGCCGCGGGCCCCCCGGGTGTCAAGCCCTGTGCCGTGCCCTGCCCTCGGCCAGTGGGGGTCCGCTCGGCCGCAGCGCGAACCCGGACGGGGCGAAGGCACCTGCTGCCCACGTGATCGTGGGCGGGGCAAGCACGCCGCCCTCGACCGCACCGGGCCAGTTCGCAAAATGGCCGGCATGATCAAGGACCCGTCGAATCGGCAGAAATGCTGTTCATTTTCAATGACTTGCGAGATAGTGTCCCGGCACGCCGACACATCCCCGCCGATCCGGCGCGCGTGCAGGCAGCAGCCCGTCGCGCCCCGGGCTACCGGCGGAACAGAACCTCCTGGGCCTTGCGATCCGTCGCGATGTCGTTGCGCTTTTCGGCACCTACGGCGCGACCCGCGATGACACCAGGGCGCGCCGCCAGCGCGTCGAGCCAGCGCGCGAGGTTCGGCTTGTCCTCCAGCGTCTGTTCCTGCCCCTGCCAGAGGCTTGCCCAGGGCCAGATCGCGAAATCGGCGATCGACAGGAAATCGCCCGCCACGAACTCCGCCCGGGCAAGTTGCCGGTCGAGCACGCCGTAAAGCCGCGCCACCTCGGACCGGTAGCGGCCCTTGGCGTAGGGCAGGTCGTTCGGCGGGTCCATGGCGGGCGCGTATTTCAGGAAGTGATGCGCCTGCCCCGCCATCGGCCCGACGCCGCCCATCTGCCACATCAGCCATTGGTCCACGGCGATCCTGTCGCGCTCGGTCGCGCCGTAGAATCGGCCGGACTTGCGCGCGAAGTATTGAAGGATCGCACCGGATTCGAAGATCGACACCGGCGCGCCATCCGGCCCTTCGGGATCGACGATGGCGGGCATCCGGTTGTTCGGGGCGATTGCCAGGAATTCGGGGCGGAACTGCTCGCCCTTGCCGATGTTCACGTAGTGAACGGTGTAGGGATATTCCATCTCCTCCAGGGCGATGGTGATCTTCCAGCCATTCGGGGTGGGCCAATAGTGCAGGTCGATGGGGGCGGGCATGGGCAAATCCTCTCGCGGTTGCCCTTACTGTGCCGCAATCCGGCCCGGGGGCAAGGGTGCGCGCGGCAGGATGCGCGACCATCGGGGGGCGGTGTCGGAGGGCAGCGCCCCGCGCAGCAGCCCGAGAGGCAGGCGGTCGGGCTGGTGCAGGAAGGCACGATACAGCGGAAACAGCCCCGGGCGCATGTAGGCCGACCAGTGACAGACCAGCCGGCTTGCGGGCGCTACAGGATAGCCCAGCGATGCCAGTCCCTTGCGATGTGCGGCACCGTCGATCTGCAGCGTCGCGCAGTGCGGCAGGTGCAGCCCCGCGCCCAGCGTCGGGCCATGCCGCCGCCCGATCAGCGTCTCGAACAGGAAATCGAAGGCATCATTCTCGCGGCTGGTGACGTTCAGCACCTCGGTCGCGCGGCCGGCCGGGGTCATCAGCGCGGCCTTCGCGCGTTCACGGAACTCTGCGCCCGACAGAAGCACGATGCGCCCGACATCGCCCGGCGCCAGCCCGTGCAGCGCCGCGAGCGCCACCCGCGCGCCCAGGCTGTGCGCGATCAGGTTGACGCGGCCCGCACCCGCGCCGCGCAGCCCGCGGACCAGCGACCCGAGCGCGTCGCCCGCCTGTTCCGCCCGTTCATGCGCCTGCCAGAGCGTGCCGCTCCCGCGCCAGCCGAAGCCCACCGCCACCCCCGGCGCGCCCCGGCCATAGCCCAGCCTGCGCGGCCAGGACAGGCCACCCCGGGGTGACAGCGCGAAGATGTCCGCGTTCGGATCGCGGCGCGGATCGTCGGGCGTGTAGCGGAACCCGTGGATCATCACCGTGACCGGCGCCCCGGCCCGCAGGTGCGGCGCAATGCCGGGCGGCAGCCCGTCGCCGCATGTTCCGGCATTCACCGCGACAACCGTCATGGGACGGCACCTTTCCTGCCCGGGGGGTTCCCCCATTGATTTCAGGTTCTTGTAAGGTGCCGCCGCAAAGGCCCGGTGAAGCGGGCGTGACGGATGGGTAACGATCGGGCCATCCGGGGCCATTGACGGCGGCGCGGGGCGGGATTAGACGGCGGGCGTGGCGCTTTGTGACCGGATTGCGGGCCACGTTAAACAAACCGCTAAAAGGGTGACGGGCATCGCCCCGGAACCTCTTGGTTTCCGGGGCTTTTTGATGGCCGGAGGGCTGCCGTGACCGACCCGTGGAAAACCCGCACCGCCCTTGTTCACCAAGGCAGCCGCCGCAGCCAGTATGGCGAGATGGCCGAGGCGATCTTCCTTACGCAGGGCTTTGCCTATGACAGCGCCGAACAGGCCGAGGCGCGCTTCATCAAGGCGGGCGAGGACGAGTTCATCTATGCCCGCTACGGCAACCCCACGGTGCGGATGTTCGAGGAACGGATCGCGGCGATCGAGGGGACCGAGGATGCCTTTGCCACCGCCAGCGGCATGGCGGCGGTCAACGGGGCGCTGATGGCGATGCTGCGGGCGGGGGACCATGTCGTGTCGGCCCGCGCGCTGTTCGGGTCATGCCTTTATATTCTCGAGGAAATCCTGCCGCGCTACGGGGTGCGGGTGACGTTTGTCGACGGGTCGGACCTTGACCAGTGGCGCGCGGCGGTGACGCCGGGGACGAAGGCCGTGTTTTTCGAGACCATGTCGAACCCGACCCTGCAACTTGTTGACATTGCTTCGGTTTCCGAGATCGCCCATGCCGCAGGTGCGCTGGTGGTGGCCGACAACGTGTTTGCCACGCCGATCTTCAGCCGGGCCGTCGAGCAGGGGGCGGATGTGGTGGTCTATTCCGCCACCAAGCATATCGACGGTCAGGGCCGTGCCCTGGGGGGCGTGGTCTGCGGCACAAGGGAATGGGTGCGGAAGGTTCTGGAACCCTACATGAAGCATACCGGCGGCTCGATGAGCCCGTTCACCGCCTGGATCATGCTGAACGGGATGGCCACGCTGGACCTGCGCTGCCGGGCCATGGCCGAGAGCGCGGCTGTCATTGCGAAGGCGCTGGAATCGCACGGGAAAATAACGCGGCTGATCTATCCGGGGCTGCCGTCGCACCCGCAGCACGGCCTGGCCATGGCGCAGATGGGATCGGGCGGGACCATGCTGTCCTTCGACATCGCCGGGGGCAAGGAAGCCGCGTTCCGGTTCATGAATGCGCTGGAAATCATCAAGATTTCCAACAACCTGGGCGATGCGAAGTCGATCGCCACGCATCCCGCCACGACGACGCACCAGCGGTTGCCGCAGGACCAGAAGGACGCGCTGGGCATCACGCCCGGGCTGATCCGCCTGTCGGTGGGGCTGGAGGATGCGGGCGACCTGATCGCCGACCTGACGGCGGCGCTGGAGACCGCCTGACGGCGTATGGCATCCGTCCCGCGGGCGTCGGTCTTGCGTATGGCATCCGTCCCGACAGGGCGCGCGGCGGATTAACGAACCGTGAGGCCGCACGCCCGCCGGGGAAAGCCCCGGCGGAATGCAAAACGCCGCCCCGGGGGGCGGCGTCGAAGGCTGCGGCGATGCGGCCCGTATCAGAAGCCGAGGCCCGCGTACTTGTTCTTGAACTTCGACACGCGGCCGCCGGTGTCCATCAGCTTGGCGGTCTGGCCAGTCCAGGCGGGATGCGACAGCGGGTCGATGTCGAGCGCCATCTGGTCGCCCGCCTTGCCCCAGGTCGTGCGGGTGCGGAACACGGTGCCGTCGGTCATCTTGACGTCGATGAAGTGATAGTCGGGATGGATGCCCTTTTTCATCGCGCTTACTCCGCCTTTTCCTTGTAGTTGCTGTTCTCGGCGATGCGGGCGGACTTGCCGCGGCGCGACCGCAGGTAATAGAGCTTGGCCCGGCGCACCCGGCCGCGGCGCACGACCTCGATCGAGTCGATGTTGGTCGAGTAGAGCGGGAACACCCGTTCCACACCCTCGCCGAAGGAGATCTTGCGCACCGTGAAGCTGGCCGAGATGGTGGCCCCGCCCGCGCGTGCGATGCAGACGCCTTCGTAGTTCTGCACGCGGCTGCGCGTGCCTTCGGTCACCTTGTAGCCGACGCGGATCGTGTCGCCGGCCTTGAAATCCGGGATGGTCTTGCCGAGGGCGGCGATCTGTTCCGCCTCGATCTGAGCGATCAGGTTCATGCCTGGTCCTTTCACTGCCTGCGGTTCATTCCGCAGAGGTGGTGCGGCCTTAGAGCTTCCCGTGGCGGGGGGCGCGGGCCATGCCGGTTGCATGGGGGCCCTGGGAAGGTGAGGCGCGCGTTTCTGGTCGTTCCGCCCGCCCGGCCGGGACATCCGGTCAGGGACGGCACGGCAAAAGGAAAGCGGCCCGGCGGCCCCTGCGGACCCCGGACGCGCGGCGTATAGGGCCGGGGCGGTGGCGGGTCAAGGGGCATCCGGCGGGCCGGGAGGTCAGCGCAGGCGCGGCGTTCCGTCGGCCGAGAGGTGGTCGGCGGCAAAGGCGCAGAGCCGGTCGAGATCGGCCCTGCGATAGGCGGCGCGGGCGGGGCCGGCGTTGTCGAAGGTGGCGGTGGCAACCACGGTCAGCACAAGCTTGCCGCCAAGGCCGCCGCGATAGTCGCGCAGCGCCTGTGCAAGGCCATAGCCTGTGACGCCGGCGGCCGCCAGTTCGGCGTGCCAGGCCGCGACGAGCGCATCCTCGGACTGCCGCCGCGCATCGGGCGGCAGCGAGGCGGCCAGGAAATAGGCGAGGTCGGTGGCGCCCGCGCCCCAGCCGGCCATCTGCCAGTCGAGCCAGAGCGCCGCCCCGTCGCGCGTGAAGAGCACGTTTTCCAGATGCGCGTCGCGGTGGACGAGGGTGGCGGGCGCGGGCGACGGGGTGGCGCCCGCCGCCAGCCGGTCGCCAAGCGCCACGAGCGGCGGCGGCAGGCTGGGGTTCGCGGTGCGGAAGCCCGGCCAGAGGGCGGCAAAGCCGAAGTCCCGCGCCAGGTCCGCCGGTGGCAGCGCGGCGGGCGCGGGGGCATTCCACCAGCGGGCATGGATGCGGGCAAGGGCGCGCACCGCGGCATCGGCCCGGACGACGGGGCAACCCGCGACCAGCGGCAGGGCCGCATGGTCGGAAAGGTCGGGCAGGATCAGCACGCTGCCCCCCGCCCCGTCGACGGCCGCGAAGAGCGCCCCGGCCACGCCGGGCGTATCGGCGGCAAGGCGGGCGTAGAACGCGACCTCGCGCGCGTTGGCGGCGGCGAGGTGCCTGCGCAGGTCGGGGCGGGCGGGGGCAAGCTTGGCCACAAGGGTTTCCGGGGCGCCCGGCCCCGAGAGATGCAGGCGCAGGAGCAAGCCGCCCGAAAATGCCCGGTCGTGGCTCAGGGGTTCGGTCCGCACCGCAGTGACCGGGCGGGCGAGCGCGGCGGAGAGCCAGCCGGGCGTCAGATCGGCCGGGCCGCAGGGCAGCCCGTCAGCCACCATCGCGGCCCCGCGCCGCCCAGAGGTCGGGGCGGCGTTCGCGGGTCAGCGCCTCGGCCTGGTCGCGCCGCCAGCGGGCGATGTCGGCGTGATGGCCGGACAGCAGGACCTCGGGGATCGGCAGGCCCTGCCAGACCGCAGGGCGGGTGAACTGCGGGTGTTCCAGAAGGCCGTGGGAAAAGCTTTCCTCTTCGGTCGAGGCGGCGTTGCCGAGAACACCCGGGATCAGCCGGATCGTGGCGTCGAGCATCGCCTGTGCCGCGATCTCGCCCCCCGTCAGGACGAAATCGCCGAGGCTGACCTCTTCCACCCCGTGATGATCGAGGACACGCTGGTCCACCCCCTCGAACCGGCCGCAGAGCAGGGTGATCCCCTGCCCTGCCGCCCAGCGGCGGGCGGTGTCCTGGGTGAAGGGGCGGCCGCGCGGTGACAGGTAGACAACCGGCCACAGCGCGCGTTCGGCGGGCGTGCCGCGCGCCGCCTCGGCCAGGGCACGGTCGACCACATCGGCGCGCAGCACCATGCCGGCGCCGCCGCCCGCGGGGGAATCGTCAACGTTGCGGTGCCGGCCCTCGCCGAAGGGGCGCAGGTCGATCGGGGTCAGCCGCCAGAGCCCGGCATCCATCGCCTTGCCGGTCAGGCTGAGGCCGAGCGTGCCGGGGAACGCATCGGGAAACAGGGTGATGACGCGCGCCTCCCATGCGCCATGCACCTGGGGCGGCCCCATGAGGTCGCGCGGTGTGACCGAGGGGCGGATCGTCAGGCGGCCGTGGGACCGGCGGGGGGCGGGCGGATCGTCGGGTTCGGACATGCCCGGTCATTAGCCCGGGCGGCCCGGCGCGGGAAGTCCCCTTCAGGCACTGCCGACGCTGCGGCGTCCCATCCGGGTGAACTCGCGGGAGTCCTCGGGGGCGTGGGCGTCGATGCGGTCGGACAGTTCGATGATCAGGGCGGCAACCTCGGGATCGCCGCAGGCTTCGGCGGCGGCCACGCGCAGTTCGGGCGCGGGAAAATCGCCCCAGGCGCCAGGCATGTTGTCGGCCAGCGGCAGGGCGCGTTCGGCGTAGAGGCGCAGCAGCTCGGCATCGTGGCCGGCGGCCTGGAACGCGTCGGTCAGCATCGTCAGGCCGTCCCAGGCGCGGGCGGTATCGGGGTCGGTGGCCCAGAGGATGAACCCGCGGCGGGTGGCGCGATGCGCGCCGGGCGCGTCGCGCAGGGCGGCGGACAGCGCGCGCCAGCGGCGCGGGGCGTCGCCGCGCGACAGGATGTCGGCAGCGCCCGCGCGGGCGGTTTCGTCGGGTGTGTCGTCGGGCAGCAGCAGCAGGGGTTCGATCGCCATTGCGGCATCCTCGTCATCGGGCGGGGTGGCAGTGCGGATCCGGGCGATGGCCTGATCGAGCAGGGCATCCATCTCGGCCGCCTTCGCCGGATCCCAGGTGAGCCGCGCCAGTGGCACGGCGAGGAAGGACAGCGCCAGCGGCAGCAACGCGGGCATGCCGGGCAGGTGCCCGGCAACGCCGCCGATGCCGCGCCCGATGCCGAACATCAGCGCGACAAGCGCGACGAGGATGGCAATGCGGACGGCGGCCGCGCCGAGCTGTGCCGGTTCCGCCCAGCGGGCGGGGTCGCGCGGCCAGTCGGCCGGGCGCATCACCGCCTGCCACAGCAGGAACACCGCCGCGAAGGCGGGAAGAACCCCCCAGCCCTGCCCTGCGAGCCCCGCCAGCAGCGGCCCCGCATAGAGCATGAACGTCAGGATCTTCAGAAGAAGCAGGCGGTTCATGTTGGTCTGTCCCCAGTCGGCTGCCGCGAGCGACGGTGCATCCTAGCCCCGGTTGGCGGCGAAAATACGGCGGCGTTCATTCCGATTCTTCGGGCGGATCGGCGACGATGCGACCCGCTGCCAGATCGACCGTCGGCACCGCCGCGCGGGTGAAGGGCAGCAGGATCGACCGGCCGCCCGGGGCGGCGATTTCCAGCATGTCGCCCGCGCCATGGTTGTGGACCGCCGTGACCCGGCCAAGCGCCGCACCGCCGGTGTCCTGCACGGCAAGACCGATCAGGTCGGCATGATAGAATTCGTCATCGGGCAGGCGCGGCAGGCGCGACCGATCCACCCAGAGCGTGACGCCGCGCAGCGCGTCGGCCTCTTCCCTGGTGCGCACGCCCGACAGGCGCGCGCCCAGCCCCCCGGCGACCGGCCGGGTCAGCCGGACCGTGTAGGATCGCGTGCCGTCCTCGACGAACAGCGCGCCATAGCCCGCGATCGCCTCGGGCTCGGCACAGAAGGATTTCAGGCGCACCTCACCGGCGACGCCGAAGGCGCCCGCAATGGCGCCGACGCAGATGCGGTCAGGGTTCGCCATGGTCATCCCTTGCGGCGGCGGGCGCCCGCGAGGGCGCCCGCACGGAACCCGGTCACTCGGCCGCGGGTTCGGCGGCGCGGGCCGCCTTTTTCGCGGCGCGTTCCGCCATCGCCTTGCCCGGCACGGCGGACTTGGGGTTGCTGCGGGTCTTCTTTTCCACCACGCCGGCCGCTTCCAGCATGCGGGCGATGCGGTCGGTGGGCTGGGCGCCCTGCGACAGCCAGTGCTTCACGCGATCGAGATCCATCTTCACGCGGTTCTCGTTGTCCTTGGCGAGCATCGGATCGTAGGTGCCCAGTTTCTCGATGAAGCGGCCATCGCGCGGCATGCGGCTGTCGGTGGCGACGATGGAATAGTGCGGGCGCTTCTTCGAGCCGCCGCGTGCAAGACGGATTTTCATGGCCATGGGTATTCTCCTTTGATGGCTTTGGGTGGGCAAATGCCCGTCAGCGTTGCAGTTTCTCGTGATGCCTGATCACTTCACCAATGATGAAGGTCAGGAATTTCCTGGCGAATTCCGGGTCGAGGTCGGCTTCGGCGGAAAGCTGTTCCAGACGCGCGATCTGCTGGGCCTCGCGCGCGGGGTCGGACGGGGGCAGATCATGCGCGGCCTTGAGCCGCCCGACGGCCTGCGTGTGCTTGAACCGCTCTGCCAGCGTGAAGACCAGGATGGCGTCCAGCCGGTCGATCGATTCGCGATGGCCTTTCAGCAGGGCGGCGGCCAGGCCCGCGGTGTTCTGTGCGGCGGTGTCGTTCATGCGGCAGTCTCCGTTCCGGGGGCGTGGCGCCAGACCTCGGCACCGTCCACCATGCCATCGGGACGGGCGCCGAGGCGGCGGGCGAGGGCACGCGACCGGACATTTCCGGGCGCGATGTAGCTGACAAGCCGGGGCAGGCGCATGTCGCGCAGGGCCCAGTCGCGGGCCGCCAGCGCGGCCTCCTGCGCGAAGCCATGCCCCTCGCCCTCTGCGGTGAAGAGGAAGCCGAGTTCGGGTTCGCGGTCGCCCGCTTCGAACCCGACGAGGACAAAGCCGATGGTCCCGCCGCCGTCGCGCCGCTCGACCGCCCAGGGACCGTGGCCGCGCAGCAGCCACAGGCCGACGGTCGCGGCAAATTCGGTGAAGGCGTCATCGCGCGAGAATGGCCCGCAGATATGCGCGGCACGTTCGGTCGTGAAGATCGACAGCCAGGCCGGCAGGTCGTGCAGCCCCGGCGCGCGCAGGCGCAGGCGCGGCGTGTCGATCACCGGCACCCCGGCGGCGAGGGTGGCCGCAAGGTCTGCGGCCGGGCCGGCAAAGGCGATTTCGTGCGGAGCGGTCATGCGATGCCCTGCGGTGCCGGGTGGCGGTAGACAAGGCAGGGCTCGTCGGGCCTGGGATGCGGCGCGGCGGGGTCGGGCCGGGCGCCCAACCGTTCCGCCAGCCGGATCGACCGCGTGTTGGCGGGGTCGATGTAGCTGACCACCGTGGGCCAGCCCAGATCGCGGAAGACGTGGGTGCGCCCGGCTTCTGCGGCCTCGAAGGCCAGGCCCTGCCCCTCGGCGGCGGCATCCCAGACGGTCCAGCCGATCTCGGGTTCCGGCCAGTTCACCGGATGCCAGGGGCCAGTCATGCCAAGGGCGCGGTCTTCGCCATGGCGGCAGAAGATGAAGCTGCCATAGCCGCGCAGCACCCACATGCCGATGACATGGGCAAAGCCGCGCCAGGCCAGCGTTTCGTCGATGTCGGGCGCGCGCACGAAATGCGACCGCTCGGACAGCGCGAAATCGCGGAAATGCGGCCAGTCGGCCGCCACGGGGGCGCGAAGGGTCAGGCGCGGGGTGTTCAGCACCGGGGTTCTGGACAGCGTGATCATGCGGCGGCCTCGGGGTGCAGCCAGACTTCGCAGACTTCGCCCTCGACGGTTCCCATCCGGTCAAACCGGGCGCCCAGACGGGTCGCCAGACGCCGGGAACGCAGGTTGTCCGGGTGGATCATCGACACGAGTTCGCGCATCCCCCAGACGCCCTGCGCATGGGCGCGGGCGGCGGTGGCAGCCTCGAAGGCCAGCCCCTGCCCCTCGAACCCGTCATAGACCTGCCAGCCAAGCTCCAGCGTCGCGGTCCCGTCGGGGTGGCCGATGCCGCAGCGGCCCGCGATCGCGCCGCTGGCGCGGTCCTCGACCGTCCACCAGCCATAGCCGCGCGTGGCCCAGTTGGTGAGGGAGGTGTGCAGATAGCCCGCCGCCTCGGTCTCGGGCACCGGCCCGCCGATGTACCGCGCGCGCGCGGTCGCGTAGAAGGCCGCGACCACGGGCAGGTCATCGGGGCGGGGTGCGCGCAGGGTCAGGCGGGGGGTGATCAGGGTCGGGGCGGTCATGCCAGCCCCCGCAGGTCGTGCTCGATCACCACGTCGCCGGGGTCGATGCCCGGCCGATCGCAGATCCGGCCGCCGAGGCGCAGGCCCAGGGCGATGGAGCGGGTGTTCCGGGGGTCGATGATGTTGACGAGGTGATCCCAGCCAAAGGTGCCGCGCGCCCAGACCATGACGGCGCGGGCGGCCTGCGCCGCAAGACCCCGCCCCTCGGCCTCGGGGGTCACGAACCACCCCAGTTCCGGCTCGGGGTATTCGGCGGCGTGGTAGATGCCCACCTCGCCCGCATAGGCGCCCAGGTGATCGACGCTGAACGGACCATAGCCCATCAGCGGCCACTGGCCGACCTCGGACGCCCAGATGCGCCAGGCCTGCGCGCGGGTCAGCGGGCCACCCTCGAAGATCGAACGGTCGGAGGCGTAGAAGGCCGCGCGATGTTCGAAATCGGCAAGCAACGGGGCGCGCAGGGTCAGCTCGCCTGTGGACAGATGGGGAATCATGCGGATGCCCCCCCGTGGCGATAGACGAGGTCGCCGGCATCCTGCGGCGTCGCCGCCGGGTCCAGCCGCGCGCCCAGCCGTTCGGCGACCGCCGCCGAGGCGCGGTTCTGCGGATCCATGTAGCTGACCAGCGTGGGCAGGCCCTGCGCGAACGCCCAGTCGCGCAGCGCCGCCGCCGCCTCGGTCGCGTAGCCGCGCCCCTCGTGCCCGTCGTAGAGCAGCCAGCCGATCTCGGGCTCGGGGAACAGGGGCCCGTGGCTGATGCCGACCTGCCCCACCGTCTCGCCCCCCGCCTCGATCATCAGCGCGCCGTGGCCGAACAGCGCCCATCCGGCCGCGTCGTGGCAGAAGATGCCCCAGGCCGCGCGGGTGTCGAAGGGACCGCCCATGAAGCCGGCGCGGGCCGTGGCCATGAACGCCGCATAGGCCGGGAAGTCCCCCGGCCGCATGGGGCGCAGCACGAGGCGCGCGGTGGTCAGGGTGGGCGCCATCATGCCGCGCCCCGCGGCAGGTGGCGCCAGACGTCTGCGCCGCTGTCGTCGTCAGGGGTGGGCGCGGCCGTATCGCGGCGCGCGCCCAGCCGTTCCGCCAGCCGCGCCGAGCGGGTGTTGGCGGGGTCGATGTAGCTGACCGCGGTCGTCCAACCCCCGGCACCGAAGACATGCGCCAGCACGGCGCGCGCGCCCTCTTCCGCAAGACCGCGTCCCTCGGCCGCCTCCGTGAAGATCGCCCAGCCGATCTCGCGTTCGGGATAGCCTTCGGGTTGCCAGGCCAGGATCAGGCCGACCGCCGACCCCCCGTCCTTCGGCGCCATGAAGAACGAGCCGAAGCCGCGCAGCGCCCAGTGGCCGACATGGTGGCCGAAATAGCGCCATGCCAGCGCCCGCGGCGTCGGCCCGCCCACGGTTTCCGACCGCGCGGAGGCGAAGAACCCGGCATAGGCGTCGAAATCCGCGAGCCCCGGCGCACGCAGCACCAGCCGGTCCGTTTCCAGAACGGGCGTGCCGGTCAGCGAGGGGACGGCGGCGGCGGTCATTTCTTGCGCATCAGCCCCGAGAGGCCGGCCGGCAGGGTCAGCCCGCGCGGCATGCCGATCTGCGGTCCTGCGCCCATGCCCTGCTTGATGCCGCGCGCGGCCTCTTCCAGTTCGGCGGGCGACATCTTGGACGGGTCGGGCAGGCCCGACTTGCCCATCATCTGCTTCATCATCTGCTTCATGCCGCCGCCCTTGCCCATCTTCTTCATCATGTCGGCCATCTGGCGGTGCTGCTTCAGCAGGCGGTTCACATCGGCCACGTCCTGCCCCGCACCGGCGGCGATGCGCTTCTTGCGGCTGGCCTGCAGCAGGTCGGGATTGGCGCGTTCCTTCTTGGTCATCGACTGGATCAGCGCGATCTGGCGGCGCAGCATGCGGTCGTCGATGCCCGCCTCGGCGGCCTGGGCCTGCAGCTTGCCCATGCCGGGCAGCATGCCCATCAGGCCCTGCATGCCGCCCATCTTGATCATCTGTTCCAGCTGCGCCTTGAGGTCGTTCATGTTGAACAGCCCCTTCTGGAACCGCTTCATCATGCGCTCGGCCTGTTCGGCCTCGAAGGTCTCGCGCGCCTTTTCCACAAGCGCGACGATGTCGCCCATGCCGAGGATCCGTCCCGCCACGCGATCGGCCTCGAAGGTCTCGATCGCGTCCATCTTCTCGCCGAGGCCGACGAAGCGGATGGGTTTTCCGGTGACCGCGCGCATCGACAGCGCCGCGCCGCCGCGTCCGTCGCCATCCATCCGGGTCAGCACCACGCCGGTGATGCCGACCTTGCCGTCGAATTCCGTGGCCACGCGCACGGCGTCCTGCCCGGTCAGCCCGTCGACGACCAGAAGCGTCTCGCGCGGCTGGGCGATGTCGCGCACCGCCTGCACCTCGTCCATCAGGACCTCGTCGATGTGCAGGCGCCCGGCGGTGTCGAGCATCAGCACGTCATAGCCACCCATTGCGGCCTGCGTCTTGGCGCGGCGCGCGATCTGGACAGCGGATTCACCCTTGACGATGGGCAGCGTGTCCACGCCGATCTGGCCGCCGAGGATCTGCAACTGCTCCATCGCCGCAGGGCGGTTGGTATCGAGGCTGGCCATCAGCACGCGCTTGCCGTTCTTGTCGTGCAGGCGCTTTGCAAGCTTAGCGGTCGTCGTGGTCTTGCCCGACCCCTGAAGGCCCACCATCAGCATGCAGGCCGGGGGATTGTCGATCTTCAGCGCATCGGCGGGGCCATCGCCGGCCAGCACGCGCACCAGTTCGTCATGCACGATCTTCACGACCTGCTGGCCGGGTGTGACCGACTTGGTGACCGCCTGGCCGGTCGCCTTGCCCTTGATCGCGCGGATGAAGTCGCGCGCGACAGGCAGGCTGACATCGGCCTCGAGAAGCGCCACACGCACCTCGCGCAGGGCGGTTTCGACATCGGCCTCGGTCAGCGCGCCCTGCCGGGTCAGCCGGTCGAATACGCCGCCCAGGCGTTCGGAAAGGGATTCGAACATCGCGTTCTCCTGTCAGGGACCCCGATATGGGGCCGGGCGGCGGGCGGACCAATGGGCTACGGCGCCTGCGGGCGCAACGCGCTGGCAGACGGCGATCCCGGCATGGGCCAAGGGACCGAAGGCACGGGCCTTCGGGGAACTGCGGGGCGGATAGACCCGCGACGGGGCCGAGTCAACCCCGCCCATCCTCAAACCGGGGCACTACCGGGCGTCAGGCGGTCAGCGCCGCCCATCGGGAAACCAGCTGCGCCTGGAGCCCGCGTGCCCGGCGGGTCCATTCCGGCCCGCCCGGCGGCTGTTCGCGCTGCGATTGCGGCAGGCCATCCCGCCGGGCGACATCGGCCGAGAAGATCGCGAACACCAGGCTGCGGCCGTTCGGCGGCTGGATATAGCCCGCAAGCCCGGACACGAAGTTCAGCGTGCCGGTCTTGGCAAGAACCCGCACCGGATGCCCCTTGATGGTGTTGCCCTTCGCATCGCGCATGCCGTGTTCGCGCAGGATCGACGGCAGGCCGCTGGCGGCCCCGCGCGCCAGGGCGCGCGCCATGTCGATGGCCGATATCCGCGCGGCGCCGCCAAGACCCGAATGATCGACGAACCGCCCACCCGTGGCGTAGCGGCTGCGCGCCCAGTCGGTCATCGCCGAACCCGACGCCCGCAGGCTGCCCGCGCGCGATGCCGTCAGGCCGACCGCCTCGGCCGTGATGTTGGTGGAATAGCGCAGCATGTCACGCAGGATCGGAACGAGACTGTCGCTTTGCACCTGGGCCAGAACGGTTCCGCCGGGAAGGGATGCGGTGACGCGCGGCGCGGGCAGGCGCAGCCCGCGCGCGGCGCAGAGCGTGCGGAACACATCGCCCGCATAAAGTTCGGGGTGGCGCACCGGCAGCCAGCGCGCCCCGCCCTTTCCGAGCGCCGCCGCTGCCACGGTCCAGTCGTCGGTGCCCTGCCCCTTGGCATAGGTGAACAGCGGCGCCTCGCGGTTCACCGCACGCATGGTGGCCATGCCGACCTGCGGGACGAAGCGCTCGCCCCGCGCGTCCATGGTCAGCGCCCAGCCCTGGCCGTTCCGCTTCCATTCGAAATGCACGCGGTTGTAGTTCAGGATCATGCCCGAGAGCGTGGGGTTGTAGCCGACATGCGCAGGCTGGCCGTCGTCGATCCGGTCGACGCGCGGCAGGGCGCCCGCGTGGATCAGGAATCGGCCGGTGACGCCCCTGATGCCGCGCGCGGCCAGTGCCGCGGCCATGTCGCCCAGATGATCGGTGGACAGCGTGGGATCGCCCATGCCCGCCAGCACCAGATCTCCCTGCACCGCCCCCCCGGCCACCGGCCCGGTGGCGATCACGCGGGTTGTCCAGCGGTGTGCGGTTCCCAGACGGTCGATGGCGTAGAGCGAGGTCATCGCCTTGGCGACCGAGGCGGGCGGAAGCTCGCGGTCGGCGTTCAGTCCCTCGATCACGCGGCCGCTGGCCGCGTCGATCACCACGAGGCCGGTCGCCCCGCCAAGTTTTGCCGCCTCGACCAGCCGGCCGAGGTCGGGGCCCGGCGTGGCCGCACGGGCAGGCTCGGCGGCAGGGCGGGGCGTGCCGGGGCGGGGCGGCGGGCGGATCGATCGCGCCGGCGCCTCGGCCAGCACCGGGGCCGCGGCGGCAGACAGGAGGGCCGCGATCAGCCAGCGGCGGGAATGCTGCAAGGGCAATGACATGGACACAGGATAGGGGTTGCGCCCGGGATCAGGCAAGTCCCAAGCGGATCAGCGGCAATAGGGCCCATTGCGGTGGCGCGCGGTGTCGAAATGGAAATGGTCGCTGTGATGGCGGTCGGACCCCGGGCCAAGCGTGGTGCCGAAGATCCCGCAGGCGGCGCGGCGCACCTTCTGCAGCACTTCGCTGCGCCGGTAGTCACCGAGGACGGACAGCGGCTTGCCGTTGGCAAGGGTTATGCCCGCGATGTCGATGGCACGGCCCCGGCCATGCTCGCTGATACGGGCGCCCTTGACGTTGTTGCGCGGACGGCAGGCATAATGTGCGGCGATCTTGAGTTCGGCCACACCGGCACGGCCTGCCGCCGGCTTCAGGCCCGTCGCAACCCATTGCGTCAGGGCGCGGGCGGTATCGCAGTCGAGCGTGGCGGGAGTGGACAGGCGCACGCCATCCACCTGCGTCACGCGCACCGGCTGGGCGATACCGCAGCCCTGCACCCTGGAGGTGATGGGCGCCAGCGCGGCCCCCTGGATGCGCGGATCACCGCAAAGTGCACCCTTCTTCTTGGGCACAGTCAGGGCCTTGCCCGGGTCGATGCGCGGTGCGGCAGCAGCCTGTATCAGGCTTTCGGGCGCAGGGGCCTTGCGGGGCGCTGCGGCGCGGGCCGCCAGATTGCGCGGGCGGGGCGCGGGACGCGGCGAGACAAGGGCGGCAACCGCCGCGGCCGCCGCGGGCATCCGGGGGACGACGACAAAGGCCGCGGGCACAACGGATTCCAGAGGTGCCAGGCCGGACGGGCGTGCATGCGGCCGCGGCATGGCGGGCGCCACGGCGACCGGGGCCGTTGCCACAGCGGGACGCAGCAGCGGGCGCGGCACTGCCATGGCAACGGGCATGAAGACCGGCGCCCTTGCGTTCGACGCCGACAGCGTGACGGCAAGCCCGCGCGTGGCGCCGAGCGCGCGGGCAGGATCCGCGATCGGTTCCGGCGCGGCGGACGGGCCGCTCAGGCGGGGTGCCGCGGCGAGCACCGGCAGGACGGGTTCGGTTGGCGCCGACATGGCCGCGGGACCGGCGCGCGGGCGCATGACCTGGCGGGGGGCAAGGTCGGTGGCGTGCGAGAAAGCCGCAAGGCGCTCGACCGATGCGGGCCGGGCCAGGGGGCGCAACCCTTCGGCCAGCACCGGCGGGGCGAGACAGGACGCAAGGGCAAGGGCCAGCAGGAACCGCATGGGCACGAGGATTAGCGGCCCGTGCCCTGCGGTGCAACCGCGCCGGTGCGCCCGAAATCGGGGGCGGCGGTATCCTGCCCAGCCTCGATGATCCCGCGCCGGATAGCGCGGGTGCGTGTGAAATAGGCATGCAGCGCCTCGCCATCGCCCATGCGGATGGCACGCTGAAGGACGAACAGTTCCTCGGTGAACCGGCCGAGGATGTCCAGCGTCGCCTCGCGGTTCGTCAGGAACACGTCGCGCCACATCACGGGATCGCTGGCGGCGATCCGGGTGAAATCACGAAAGCCGCTGGCCGAATACTTGATCACCTCGGAGTTCGAGACGCGGCGCAGGTGGTCCGCCACGCCGACCATCGTATAGGCAATCAGGTGCGGGGTGTGGCTGACCACGGCCAGCACGAGGTCGTGGTGGGGTGCGTCCATCTCGTCGACGTTCGATCCCATCGCCTCCCACAGGCGGCGCAGGCGCGCGACGGCCTCGGGCGCGGAAAGCTCGGTCGGGGTCAGCAGGCACCACCGGTTCCGGAAGAGTGTCGCAAAGCCGCTGTACGGACCCGAATGTTCGGTTCCGGCAAGCGGATGACCCGGCACGAAGGACACGCCCGGGGGAATGTGCGGGGATACCGCGTCGATCACCGCCTGTTTCACCGACCCGACGTCGGTCACGCAGGCGCCCGGCGCCAGATGCGGCGCGATCTCGGCCGCGATGTCGGCCATGACCCCCACGGGCACCGCCAGCACGACCAGATCGGCACCGGCCACGGCCTCGGACGCGGTGGCGGTGACGCGGTCGCAGAACCCGATCTCGACCGCGGCCGCACGGGTGGCCTCGGTCCGGGCGTAGCCCACGATCTCGCCGGCAAGACCGCCCGCCTTCATCGCATGGGCCATTGAGGACGCGATCAGGCCCAGCCCGATCAGCGCCACGCGGTCATAGATCACGGTCATCGCAGGCCTTTCCACTGTGCCACCGCATGCGCCACGCGGCGGCAGGCGGATTCGTCGCCCACCGTGATGCGCAGGCAAGCGGGCAGCTTGTAGCCCGAGACGCGCCGCACGATCAGGCCCTGCCCGCGCAGATAGTCGTCGCAAGCGCCCGCCTCGGCCTCGGAGGCAAAGCGCGCCAGGACGAAATTGGCCATCGAGGTATCGGAAGGCACGCCCAGTTCGGCCAGTGCGCCAGCCAGCCATTGCCGCATCCGCGCGTTCTCGGCGCGGCAGCGGCTCACCCAGTCCTGATCGCGCACCGCCACCTCGGCCGTGTCGAGCGCGGCATTCGACAGGTTGAACGGGCCGCGCACCCGGTTGAGCACGTCGATGATGTCACGCGGTCCGTAGCCCCAGCCGACGCGCAGCCCGCCGAGACCGTAGATCTTCGAGAAGGTCCGCGTCATGACGACATTGCGGCGGTCGGTCGCCAGACCGGCGCCGCCATCATAGCCTTCCACATATTCCGCATAGGCACCGTCCAGCACCAGGATGGCGCCCGTCGGAATTCCATCCGCCAAGCGTTCCATTTCGCTGTGAGAAATCATCGTGCCGGTTGGATTGTTGGGGTTCGCGATGAACACCAGCCTTGTCCGATCCGAACATGCCGCAAGGATCGCATCGATATCGGTCGTGCGTTCGCGTTCGGGCACCTCGACCGGCGTGGCACCTGCCGCAAGCGCCGAGATGCGGTACATCAGGAACCCGTGCTCGGTGTGGATCACCTCGTCGCCCGGACCGGCGTAGGCCTGGCAGAGGAACGTGATCACCTCATCCGACCCGACGCCACAGATGATCCGGTCCGGTTCGAGCCCGTGAACCTCGCCGATCGCCTGCCGCAGGGCGGCGTGATCGGTTGACGGATAGCGGTGCAGGCCGTGGACGGCACGCGCGAACGCCTCCTTCGCGCGGTCCGACGGACCGAAGGGATTTTCGTTCGAGCTGAGCTTGATCGCATTCGACACCCCGGCCACGTGGCTCGCCCCGCCTTGATAAAGGGCGATCTCGAGAATACCGGGCTGGGGTGTAATGGCTTCGGTCATGCGTCGCTCCCTGTCGCGCCCGCGTCATACCTGCGGGGCACCGGCCTGACCAGTGGGAACCGTCGCCCGGCGGGGTGCTAGCGTTTCGACTTCTGCATTGCCTCAAGCCGCTTGCGGGCGGCAAGCACCGCCTCGGCCTCGAACGCGGCGCCGAGGGTCCGATCGTCGCGCAGCGCCGCCATGGCGCGCGCCCTGAATTCGGCCGCCGTCGCCTCGAGGCCGGTTGCAGACGACAGCGCATGCTGCAGGCCGACTTTCGTGGCCTCGTCGCGCATCTTGCCGGCGACCTCGTTCAGGATGTCGCGCCCTGCCTTGCTGAGCAGCGTATCGACCGCATCATTGGGAAAGTGCCGAACCATCTGCGACTGGATCGCCTTGAGCGCGGGCCCGCGCTCGACCTCGATCAGGTCCATCAGCGCGTGCTTCGGCCAGTTCTGGTCGAACTGGGTCAGGGACTTGACCGGCTTGCTGGCCAGAAATCCGCCGGATACCGCGCCCAGCACGGCGTTGATCACATCGTCCGCGCCCGGCGCCTTGCCCTCGCCCAGCGGCTTCTGCAGAAGCTTGATCGCCTCGGCGGTGGCATTCTTGATGAGTTCCTCGCCCAGTTTCGATTCAAGCACCTTGTCGACATACTTGAACACATAGTTCGCGGCTGTCTTCGACACCTTCATGGCGAACTTTTCGCCCAGCTTGTTCGTCACCTTCTGCAAGGCCGGGCCGGTCAGCTTGCCGCCGACAAAGCCCGCTCCGCCGGCGAGCAGCGAATTCGCCACGATCTTCCGAGCCGAAGCCTTGGGATCGAAGGTGTCATTGGCGGTGTATTCGCCGATCTCGCCCGCGCCGGTCTTCAGCGCCTCGCAGCCCGCTGCCGCGACCGCGGCGGCCTGGGCCGGCGGCATCCGCTTGGTCGTGATCAGGTAGCCCGTCGCCAGAACCTCAAGCACGCCAAAACTGACGTCGCGGGTCACGGTCGCGCCGAGCAGGCCGCTTTCGGCGCCCTCGATATACTTCCGGTCGAAGGCCTGCCATTCCTTCACCGCCTTGTTGATCGCCTGCGAGGCCTTGCGGTGCTGCGCCTCGACCTTCTCCCAGTCGGGCTTGGTGCGGTCGACAAGCGACACGAGCTGCTGTGCGGCCCCCCGCGCATCGAGTGCGGCGCGCTCGCTCGGGATGTCGATTCCCTTGCCCATCCGCACCCCGAGACTGACGAGCGCGTTCACATATCCTTCCGACCCGTCGGCCGCCTTGTGCATCTCGCGGATGCATTTGCTGATGTTGTCGGCCTCGGTCGTCATGGCGCGGGCACGTTCCAGCATCCGCGCACGCGCCTCCTGCTCCAGCCGCATCCAGTCCTGCACGGTGATCTGCTTGGGCTTGCCGTTCTCGATCACATGATAGGCTTCGAAGGATGCGATCTCCTTCTCATAGGCCGAAAGCCGGGGCTGAAGCAGCTTCCACACGCGGTCGCCGGGTTCGATGACGCCGGTCGTGGGCTTCAGCTTGGCCTTGTGACGCTGGAAACTCTCGATGCAGGTGACGACGCCCTGGGACATCCTGCCGTCGATCTCCACCGGATAGCCGTTGGCCAGCAGCGCAAGCTGCAGCAGTTCGACATCCTTGGGCTTGTTGGCAGGTTTTACGGATTTCGATTTCGGATCGCCGACCGGCGCAGAAAGACTGGATGCCACGAGAATACCAATATTGTTCAATCACTTCACCAAGTTGAAAGCGATCTGGAAGCGGGTCAACCTGCAATCGGCCCGCCCGGATAACAATATTTTGATCCGAAACAAAAAAGGGGCAGCGCAGCCGCGCGGCCCCCGCATCTGTCGCGGCCGCGGCCGGATCAGTTCTTGGCGTAGTATTCCACGACCAGGTTCGGTTCCATCTGCACCGGATAGGGCACATCACCGAGGCTCGGCTGGCGCAGCAGCTTCGCCGTCATCTTGTTGTGATCGACTTCGACATAGTCGGGCACATCCCGCTCGGTCAGCGCAACGGCCTCGAGAACGAGGGCGAGCTGCTTCGACTTCTGGCGCACCTCGACGACATCGCCTTCCTTGCAGCGGTAAGAGGCGATGTTCACCCGCTTGCCATTCACGGTCACATGGCCGTGGTTCACGAACTGGCGGGCGGCAAAGACGGTGGGGACGAACTTCGCGCGATACACGATCGCATCGAGGCGCCGCTCGAGCAGGCCGATCAGGTTCTCGCCGGTGTCGCCGGTCACGCGGGCAGCCTCGGCATAGATGCGCTTGAACTGCTTCTCCGTGAGGTCGCCATAGTAGCCCTTGAGCTTCTGCTTGGCGCGCAGCTGGGTGCCGAAGTCCGACAGCTTGTTCTTGCGGCGCTGCCCGTGCTGGCCGGGACCGTATTCGCGCTTGTTCACCGGGGATTTCGGACGGCCCCAGATGTTCTCGCCCATGCGGCGGTCGATCTTGTACTTGGCAGAGGTGCGTTTGGTCACCGCTGATCTCCTTCATGTTGTCGAAGGGCGTTGTCCTTTCCGGGGAACCCCGGCGACAGGTCCCCGCTTGCGCGGGCCACCAACACCAATGAAAAGCCCCGGTGCAAGCCCGAGACCCGGGCGCCATATACGCTTCGCGCGGGGGGAGTCAACCGGGGCTTCCGACGCCAGCCCGGGCGATCACAGGCGCCGCACCCCCGCAGGGCACTTGCGCAGGGCAGAGACCGGATCCGAGCCTGCCGTTCTCTTCTTTGTCCAAATACCCGCAGGGGTCCGGGGGCGGCAGCCCCCGGGGCGGCCGGACTGGTGCCGCGCCGCTCAGGGGGGCGGCAGGTCGCCCTCTGCCCGCAGCGCATGGAAGCCCGCGACAAAGGCCGCCAGCCGCCCGGCGGTGACGGCATCGCGCAGGCCCTGCATCAGGATCTGATAGTAATGCAGGTTGTGCCATGTCAGCAGCATGGACCCGATGATCTCATCCGCCTTGACCACGTGGTGCAGGTAGGCGCGGCTGTAGCCCCGGCAGGCGGGGCAGGTGCAGGTGTCGTCGAGCGGGCGCGGGTCATCCTTGTGGCGGGCGTTCCTGAGGTTGACCTGGCCGCGCGGGGTCCAGGCCTGGCCGGTGCGGCCCGAACGCGAGGGCAGGACGCAGTCCATCATGTCGATGCCGCGTTCCACCGCGCCCACGATGTCGTCCGGCTTGCCCACACCCATCAGGTAGCGCGGCTTGTCCTGCGGCAGGAAGCCCGGGGCATAGTCGAGCACGCCGAACATCGCCTCCTGCCCCTCGCCCACCGCCAGGCCGCCGACCGCATAACCGTCAAAGCCGATGGAGGTGAGCGCCTCGGCACTTTCCTGCCGCAGGTCGCGGGTGACGCCGCCCTGCATGATCCCGAACAGCGCGTGTCCCGGCCTGTCGCCAAAGGCGTCCCGCGACCGCTGCGCCCACCGCATCGACAGGCGCATGGCGCGCGCCACCTCGTCGTCGCTGGCGGGCAGCGCGGGGCATTCGTCGAAGCACATCACGATGTCGGATCCGAGAAGGCGCTGGATCTGCATGCTGCGTTCGGGCGTCAGGACATGCTTCGACCCGTCGATGTGGCTGGAGAAGGTCACGCCCTCTTCCGAGAGCTTGCGGAGCGCACCAAGGCTCATGACCTGAAAGCCGCCCGAGTCGGTCAGGATCGGACGATTCCAGTTCATGAAGCGGTGCAGCCCGCCCAGCCGTGCCACCCGTTCCGCCCCGGGACGCAGCATCAGGTGATAGGTGTTGCCCAGAAGGATGTCCGCGCCGGTGGCCGCAACGCTTTCGGGCAGCATGGCCTTGACGGTGGCGGCCGTGCCGACCGGCATGAAGGCAGGCGTGCGAATGTCGCCGCGCGGGGTATGGATGATGCCGACGCGTGCCGCGCCGTCGCGGGCCTGCAGGGCAAAGGAGAAGCGTTCGGTCATGCCTGCCCATCGCGCGGACGCCGAGCGAAGGCAAGAGGCTTGGCGGGCCTTCCCCTTGCACGCACCCGCGATATGATCCATCACTCGCCCGCACCCTGCCTGAGGAAAGCCCGATGCTCGACACGCCCGCAAGACCCACCGAGGAAATTCTGGTCCGCGAGGTTTTCGGCATCGACACGGACATGCGGGTGAAGGGCTTTGCCGAGGCAACCGACCGGGTGCCCGCGATCGACCCGACCTACAAGTTCGACCCTGACACGACCCTGGCGATCCTTGCGGGCTTTGCCTATAACCGCCGCGTGATGATCCAGGGCTACCACGGCACCGGAAAATCGACCCATATCGAGCAAGTTGCGGCGCGGCTGAACTGGCCCTGCGTGCGGGTGAACCTTGACAGCCACATCAGCCGCATCGACCTGATCGGCAAGGACGCGATCAAGCTGCGCGACGGCATGCAGGTGACGGAGTTCCACGAGGGCATCCTGCCCTGGGCGCTGCGCAATCCGGTGGCCATCGTGTTCGACGAATACGACGCGGGCCGCCCCGACGTGATGTTCGTGATCCAGCGCGTGCTGGAACATGACGGCAAGCTCACGCTGCTGGACCAGAACGAGATCATCACGCCGCATCCGTCCTTCCGTCTGTTCGCCACGTCGAACACCGTGGGGCTGGGCGATACGACGGGCCTGTATCACGGGGTGCAGCAGATCAACCAGGCGCAGATGGACCGCTGGAGCCTGGTTGCCACCCTGAACTATCTGTCCCATGACGCCGAGACGGCGATCGTCCTGGCGAAAAGCCCGCATTACAATACCGCTGCGGGACGCAAGACCATCAGCCAGATGGTGACGGTGGCCGACCTGACGCGCACCGCCTTCATGAACGGCGACCTGTCGACGGTGATGAGCCCCCGGACGGTGCTGAACTGGGCGCAGAACGCCGAGATC
Organism: Paracoccaceae bacterium; assembly: GCA_019454225.1. Lineage (NCBI taxonomy): Bacteria > Pseudomonadati > Pseudomonadota > Alphaproteobacteria > Rhodobacterales > Paracoccaceae > Paracoccaceae bacterium. The sequence continues at coordinate 3,459,091 of CP075370.1, forward strand.
TTCCGCAATGTGGGCTATGCGTTCCGGCTGACCTTCCTGAACAAGTGCGACGAACTGGAGCGGCAGACGGTCGCGGAGTTCTACCAGCGCTGCTTTGGCGAGGAACTGCCGGAAAGCGCGGCCAGCATGGCGATGAAGTGACATGCACCTTGGGCTGATCGGCGGGATCGGCCCGGCCGCCACGGTGGCCTACTATCAGCGGCTGTGCCGGGCGGTCGCGGATCGGGGCGGGGTGCTCGACCTGACCATCGTGCAGGCCGACATCCAGACGCTGATCGCGAACAACCTCGCCGACAGGCGCGCCGAACAGGCTGTCATCTACGCTGCGCTGATCGACCGGTTGGCTGCGGCGGGTTGCGACTGCGCGGCAATCACGTCGCTTGGCGGGCATTTCTGTTTCGATGAGACGGTCGCCCGGTCGTTGCTGCCCCTGGTCTCGGCGGTCGCACCGCTGGACGCGCATTTCGTTGCGCAAGGGATCGGGATCGTGGGGCTGCTTGGCACGCGGGTGGTGATGCGCACGCGGCTTTACGGCCAGTTGCGGCAGACGCGCTCGATCGCACTGGATGACGAGATCGATGTCTTGGGCCAGACCTATCAGGATGTTGCCGTGGCGGGGGCCTGCACTGCCGCGCAGCGCGCGACCTTCCTCGACGCCGGGCGGCGGATGGTGGCGGCGGGGGCCGAGGCCGTCGTGCTGGCAGGCACCGACCTGAACCTTGCCTTCGATGGCGCGGAACCCGGCTATCCCGTCATCGACGCGCTTGACGTTCATGTTGCGGTTCTGGCGGATCTCGCAACCGGGCGACGCAGTCTCTAGAACAGCGTGTCACCGGGAATCGCTGCCGCCTGCCGCAGCCAGTCCGCGAACTGCATCTGGTCGAGCGATGTATCCTCGTACAGATGAAGATAGCGCATCGCCGGATGTTTCGATGCCTCGGGCGGCATCGGGTGGAGCGCGCTGCCGGTGAGGAACGCCACTTTCACATAGCGCGCTGTGCAGGACAGGCTGAGCATCCAGCCCTGTCCGGGCACCCCCCAGAAGGGTGCGTTCCAGCGCACGGCACGCGCAGCATCGGGGACGACTTCGCGCACCAGATCGTCGATGCGGCGACCCACCGTTGATTTCCAGCCAGGCATTGCCGCGATATAGGCGGCTACCGGAGCCTCGCCGTCTGCCTTGGCGATCTGCGGGTTACCCCCGGTCAGAAGGCGGACGGTGCCGGGTTCGATCGGCGGCAGGGGCCGGGGTTTCCAGGGCTTGCGGACCCGCGGCGCGCGATCTTTCTCACCATTCTCGGCCATGTCACCCCTTCCCCGTCGCGAGCGGCCGTCCCTGGCCATAGCAGCGGGCGCAGTCTTGCACCAAACAGCAACCTTGTCAGCGGCCGCCGCATCACGGGTTGCAGCCCGGTCGCACCGGGGCGGTGATTTTCGATCTGCCTACTTTATCGGCAGATTTTTCGGCGTAGAATCCGATTCATGTGCGGTATGAAAACCATGTGGTTTCTGGCGGCACTCGCCGCGGCATATTCGCCGGCGGGTGCGCATGTGACCGGCACCGGGGCGGGACAGATGGATTTTGCCGACTGCGCCGGTCGCTATTCGGCGACAGTCGAGCATCTTTGGCTTTTCGATGGCGCCCTGTCGGTAGAGGCGGAGCGGCGGCGCGATGCCTTCGCCGATCTGGTTGCGGCATTTCCCGATCCCGCCGCGGCCCTGCATCGCCGCGTCGCCGCCAAGGCGGCGCAGCGCGCCCTGTGGGACAGGGCCAGCTTTGCGGGCGATGCGCGGGCCGCGCGCCTGGCCCGCAATTGGCTCGCAGCCTGCGACAGTCTGTTGCCAGGCATCTGAAACGCAGCCGCGCCCTTGCCCGAATCGCGCCGCAATGCCCATGTTTGCGACATGAAAACAGTCTCGATTCTCGCCGTTGTCGTCATCGCCGTTGCCGTCGCTCTGCCGGCAAGGGCAGAACGTGCCTCGCCCACCGTGCAATGCGCGGCCTTCTGGGCAGGTTGGGTGATCGTTGCGAAAGGGTCACCCTTCCTGCCACAGGATCCGGCCGACGCCGCCCTTGCCCATGCCTTTGCCGCCGCAGCGCGCACCGAGCATCCGGACGAGGCTGCGCGTCACCTTGACCGCGACACCCGCGACATGGCGCGGATGATCCGTGCCGCCATCGACGGCGACCGGACGAGCCGTGACCTCATGGAAAGGCTGGCGCGCGGGTGCGAGGATGCGGCACGGGCACGCGGGCTGATCTGAAGCCTCAGGCCGCCGCCGCAGATGTGTTGGCACGTGCCGCCATCGTTGCCCCGGCCCACCAGACGAGCTCGTCCAGTGCCGCCTTTGCCGAAGGCAGCAACGACGCCTCGATCGATTCAATCGGCTTGTTTCCGGCCATCGGATGCACCGCATAGAAATCCGCCCCGCCGATATGCACCGCGGTCCGGGTCGGCACCATCTGCAGTTCGACGCCGATCAGCCGCAGATGCTCAAGCGCCCGCGAGCCGCCCGTGCCGCCGTAGGCTATGGCGGTAAAGGGCTTGCGGTTCCACTCGTTGTAGGCCTGGTCGAGCGCGTTCTTCAGCACCGCCGTGATCGAGCGGTTGTATTCGGCGACGACGAAAATGAAGCCGTCGAACCCTGCAAGCCTCTTCTGCCAGCGCTGCGCCTCGGGATTCTGGCTGGGCGTCCAGAGGTTCGAACTGACCTCGTCGAAGAACGGCAGGAGATGATCGCGCAGGTCCACCACCTCGACGTCGATGTCGCCGCGGGTCTGTGCCTGCTTCAGGAACCAGTTCGCCGGGCCCTCTGCAAAGCGATTGGGCCGGGTCGATCCGATGATGAGTGCGATGCGGGGCTTCGCCACAGTAGTATCCTCTCGTATTATGGTTACGAATCGTAACTGCGTGGATATCGGATGGAACACCTGATCGATCAAGAAGGCACCTGCGGGTTACCTTGTAGCGGCGAGGATACCGCCGCCTGCGCAAGGGTCAGCGAGATGCTGGCGCGCATCAGCGACAAGTGGACGCTGCTCGTGGTGCGAACGCTCGGGCAGGGTCCGATGCGCTTCAACGCGCTGCGCCGCGACATCGGCGACATCAGCCAGAAGATGCTGGCGTCCACCCTGCGCGACCTTGAGGAGAACGGCTTCGTCACGCGCAAGGTGACGCCGTCGAAGCCGCCACAGGTGGAATACGCGCTGACCGGCCTCGGCTATGACCTGCTGACACCGGTCAAGGCACTGGCGGAATGGACGATCGCGAATGCCGCGCGCATCGACGCGGCGCGCGCGGCCTATGCCGCACGGAACGCGGCCGACTAGACCGCCCGGGGCCTTGCCCCCGGCCGGGCGCAGTGCTTTACCTTTCGCCATGAGCAAGCCAAGCGACAATCCCGCCGATCCGTTCAAGAAGGCGCTGGCCGAGGCGACCCGGACCATGGCCGATGATCCCGAGATGACCGTCTCCTACTCGGTCGATCCGCCGGGGATGAACCGCGAAGGCGTGCGCCTGCCGCAGGTCAGCCGCCGCATGTCGCGTGACGAGGTGATGCTGGCACGCGGCACGGCCGACGCTTTCGCCTTGCGCCGGAAATATCACGACGAGGGCGTGTCCAGCAGGTACGCGCCCGTGGGCCAACTGGCCCGCGACATCTATGACGCGATGGAAACCGCGCGCTGCGAGGCCGTCGGCGCCCGAACGATGCCCGGCACCGCAGGCAACATCGACGCCAAGATCGCGCATGAAGCCGACCGCAAGGGCTATGCGCAGATCACGCAGCCATCGGACGCGCCGCTGTCGGTCGCGGCGGGGTACATGGTGCGCCATCTTGCGACCGGGCGCGCCCTGCCCAGGGGTGCCGACACGGTGATGAACCTGTGGTCGGGGCATATCGCCCAGACGGCGGGCGGCACGCTGGATGCGATCGACGACGTGCTGACCGATCAGGCCGCCTTTGCGCGCATGGCCCGGCAGGTGATCTCGGATCTGGGGTATGGTGACCAGCTCGGCGACGACCCTGACGCACCCCAGGATGACGACCCAGGCGAGGACGCCGAAGCGGATGAGGACCAGCCCGACTCGACCGGGCAGGACCAGGATCAGGACGATTCCGAGGCATCGCCCGAACAGAGCCAGGACCAGCAGCAGGATGCGGCCGAGGCAAGCGTCAGCCAGGATGACCTGTCGGAGCTGGAGCAAGGCGAAGAGGCCGAGATGCCCGAGGGCGAGGCCCCGCTGGAGCCGCCACCGCCGCCGCCACATTCCGATGCCGACCCGAACTATGGTGCCTACACAACCGATTTCGATGAGGAGATCCGCGCCGAAGACCTGGCCGAACCTGCCGAACTGGAGCGGCTGCGCGCCTATCTCGACCAGCAGCTTGAGCCCCTGAAGGGCGCTGTCAGCCGACTTGCCAACAAGCTGATGCGGCGGTTGCAGGCCCAGCAGAACCGCAGTTGGGAATTCGACCGGGAAGAGGGCATCCTTGACGTCGCACGCCTTGCCCGGGTGGTGGCGAACCCCACCACGCCGCTGTCGTTCAAGGTCGAGAAGGACACCGAGTTCCGTGACACGGTGGTCACGCTTCTGCTCGACAACTCCGGTTCGATGCGGGGTCGGCCGATCAGCATCGCGGCGATCTGCGCCGATGTTCTGGCGCGCACGCTGGAACGCTGCGACGTGAAGGTGGAGATCCTCGGCTTTACCACGCGGGCCTGGAAGGGCGGGCAGAGCCGCGAACGGTGGCTGGCGCAGGGGCGGCCGCAGGCACCGGGCCGTCTGAACGACCTGCGGCACATCATATACAAGGGCGCCGACGCACCCTGGCGTCGGGTTCGCGACAATCTCGGCCTGATGATGAAAGAGGGCCTGCTGAAGGAGAACATCGACGGCGAGGCGCTGGAATGGGCGCACCGACGCGCGGTGGCCCGCCCCGAGGTTCGCAAGATCCTGATGGTGATCAGCGACGGGGCACCGGTCGACGATTCAACACTGTCGGTCAACCCCGCCAACTACCTCGAAAAGCACCTTCGCGACGTGATCGCCATGGTGGAGCGGCGCCGCATGGTGGAACTGATCGCCATCGGTATCGGGCATGACGTGACGCGCTACTACCAGCGGGCGGTGACGATTACCGATGTGGAACAGCTTGCGGGCGCGATGACCGAGCAATTGGCCAGCCTGTTCGAGAGCGATCCCAGGAAACGGGCGCGCGCGGCAGCCACACGGCGGGCCGGGTAGCCAGGCACTGGGACAGGCCACATTCGATCAAGGTGAAGGGGGCAGCCCGTGTTCCAGACGTTCGAGTCAACCGCCGACCCATCACAGGGCCCTCCACGGTTGGCCGCGCTCCGGCGCCTGCTGGCAGAGCAGGGGCTGGACGGCTTCATCGTGCCACGGTCCGACGCACATCAGGGCGAATACGTGGCGCCGCGCGACGAACGGCTTCAGTGGCTGACCGGCTTCACCGGATCGGCAGGCTTTGCGATTGTCCTGCCGCAGGTGGCAGGGGTGTTCATCGACGGGCGATACCGCGTGCAGGTCAAGCATCAGGTCGACCTGGGCCACTTCACGCCGGTTCCCTGGCCCGAGACGAAACCCGCGCACTGGCTGCGCGACCACCTGTCCGGCGGTGGCACGATCGGTTTCGACCCCTGGCTTCACACCGCCGAGGAGATCGGACGCATCGAGGATGGTCTGTCCGGATCGGGCATCGCGCTGGCCCCCGTGGCCAACGCCGTCGATGCGATCTGGCCGGATCAGCCCGGCCCGCCGACCGGCCGCGCCTTCGCGCATCCCGATGCGCTGGCCGGAAGAACATCTGCCGAAAAGTGCATCGCCCTCGCCGACGCGCTGCGTCTGGCGGGTCAGCGCGCTGCGGTGATCACCCTGCCCGATTCGCTGTGCTGGCTGCTGAACATCCGGGGGGCTGACGTGCCGCGCAATCCGGTGCTGCAGGGCTTTGCGGTGCTGCATGACGACGCCCGCATCACCGTCTTTGCCGACGTGCGAAAGTTCGACGACGCCCTGCGCAGGCACCTTGGCCCACAGGTCACGCTATGTCCGCCGGAGGCCTTTGCCTCGGCGCTGCGCACCCTTTCCGGGCCGGTCCGGATCGACAGGGCGACCGCACCGCTGGCGGTCCACCGGGAACTCGTGGCGGCGGGTGTGTCCGTCGCATGGGGTGATGATCCGTGCCGCCTGCCCAAGGCGCGCAAGACCCCGGCCGAGGTGCAGGGGATGCGGGATGCCCATCTGCGGGACGGCGCGGCGATGTGCGAGTTCCTGTGCTGGCTCGATTTCCACGCGCCGCAGGGTGGCCTGACCGAGATTGACGTGGTGCGCGCGCTCGAGGGGTTTCGCCGTGCCACGAATGCGCTGCACGACATCAGCTTCGACACGATCTGCGGCGCCGGTCCGAACGGCGCGATCATGCACTACCGCGTGACCGAGGGTTCGAACCGGGGCGTGGGGCAGGACGAACTGCTGCTCGTCGATTCGGGTGCCCAATATGCCGACGGCACGACCGACATCACCCGCACGGTGGCCGTCGGAGACCCCGGACCGGAAGCGGGCGAATGCTACACCCGTGTCCTGCAAGGCCTGATCGCAATCAGCCGCGTGCGCTTTCCGCGTGGGCTGGCCGGACGCGACCTGGACCCGTTGGCACGACAGGCCCTTTGGCTTGCCGGGCAGGACTTCGACCATGGCACCGGGCATGGCGTCGGCGCCTTCCTGTCGGTGCATGAAGGGCCGCAACGGTTGTCGCGGATATCGGAAGTGCCGCTGGAACCCGGCATGATCCTGTCGAACGAGCCCGGCTATTACCGCGAGGATTCGTTCGGCATCCGGCTGGAGAACCTGATCGTGGTGACCGAGGCGCCGCCTCTGGGCGACAACCGCCTGCAGCATGCCTTCGAGACGCTGACCTTTGTCCCCTTCGATCGCCGCCTGATCCGGACCGACATGCTGTCGCCGGGAGAGCGCGGCTGGCTGAACACCTATCACGCCGAGGTGCGCGAAAAATTGGCAGACCGCGTGTCCGCGACAACGCGGGACTGGCTTTTTGCCGCGACCATGCCAGTCTGACGCCGGGGATCACCGAAGGCACGCAGGGGACAGGCATGGCCGACCATATCCGCATCCGCACGGCGCCGGGCACATGGGTGGTGCGGGCGGGGGGCGCCATCCTTGGCGAAAGCAGGCGGGCCCTCGAACTGACAGAAGGCAGCTACCCGCCAGTCATCTATTTCCCGCGCGCCGATGTGGCGATGGCGATGCTGGATCGCACCGACCGCAGTTCGACATGTCCGTGGAAGGGGCAGGCGAGCTATTTCTCGGTGGTCACGCCGGAGGGCCGCATCGAGAATGCCGTCTGGTCCTATGAGACACCCATCGACGATGTGTCGCAGATCGCCGGGCATCTGGCGTTCTATACGGACCGCGTGACGGTGGAACGGCTCTACTGAGCCGCCACTGCGCGCAACCGTTCCACCATGGCGCGCAGCCCGTTCGACCGCTGCGATGACAGATGTCGGTCAAGGCCAAGCCGCGCCAGTTCGGCCGCCGCGTCCACCTGCCCCACCTGGTCGGTCGGCAGCCCGGAGTAAAGCGCGTGAAGCACCGCGATCAGCCCCCGCACGATCATCGCATCGCTGTCGCCCTGGAAATCGAACCGCCCGTCCGCCACCATCGGGCGCAGCCAGACCTGGCTTGCGCAACCGTCCACCTTGAAGGCGGGCACCTTGAAGGCGTCGTCCAGCGGCGGCATGGCTCGACCAAGCTCGATCACATGACGATAGCGGTCCTCCCAGTCGTCCAGAAAGGCGAAGGTCTCGGCAATCTCGTCGAAGGCGGGGGTGGCCATGGCGCGCTCCTTGTCGGGTCTGACTTAGGCGCCACGGCGCCAAAGGTCCAGCCGGGGGCGGCTTTTCAAAGCCGCCGCCATGGGCTACCCAAGTCTGGCGCCCGCACGAGACGGCGCGGAACAGGGGACGGGTCAATGCGCAAGCCGCTTCTGGCGATGATGGTCGTGGTTCTTGCGGTGTCGGCCTGCGGTCGCATCCGTGACTCGCGCCTGAACCCGTTCAACTGGTTCGGCCGCTCGCAGCCCGCCGAGGTGGTGGTGACGGATGCGGCGGTCGCACAGGACGGGCGGCGGCTTGTCGCGCAGGTCATTGATCTGACACTCGACCGAACGCCCGGCGGCGCCATCCTGCGCGCTGTCGGCCTGCCGCCGACCCAGGGCTACTGGGAGGCCGAACTGGTGGCGCGCCCGGTCGATGACGGTGTTCTGGTGTTCGATTTCCGCGTGTTCCCGCCGCCCCGGCCCGCCGACGTGTCCACGCAACGCTCGCGCGAGGTGGTGGTGGCGACCTTCCTGTCGAACCAGATGCTTGAGGGCCTGCGCCAGATCACGGTGCAGGGCGAACTGTCCGCGCGAAGCACCCGCCGCTGAGGCGCCAGGGCGTCAGAGCCGGATCACCTTTACATCCGACCCCTTTGCCGTCAGCGCGATCTCGCCCCGGCACAGCCGCAACGCGTCTTCGCCAAAGGCTTCGCGACGCCAGCCCGACAAGGCCTCGACGTTGCGGGCGCCGGCCGCGATCGCATCAAGATCGGATGCCGGTGCGATCAGCCGCGGCGCGACACCCAGTGACTCGGCCTTCGCCTTCAGCAGCACCCGCAGCAGATCGGCAAGCGCCGGGTTCACCTGGGCGGCATCGCGGTCAGCCTCGGGTTTCGGCATCTTGTCCGCGGGCATTTCCAGGCCCGCCTTCACCGCGGCCAGCAACCCGTCCGCGATGTCGCCGCGCCGTCCCTCGCGCAGCAGAAGGCGCGATCGTCCCAGTTCCTCATGCGTGGTGGGCTTGGTCGATGCCAGTTCCAGCAGCGCATCGTCCTTCAGGACCCGCGAACGGGGAATGTTCATGCGCTGCGCATATTCCTCGCGGAACCGCGCAAGCTCCTTCACCACGGCCAGGAACCGGCCCGAGGAACTCCGCGTCTTGATACGCTGCCAGGCATCCTCGGGAGACACCGTGTAGGTGGCCGGATCGGTCAGGATGCGCAGTTCTTCCTCGACCCACGGCTGGCGTTCCGATCGTGCCAGCTGTGCCGAAAGGCTTTCATAGATCACCCGCAGATGCGTGACATCCGCAAGGGCATAGACCTTCTGTGCCTCGCTCAGCGGGCGGCGCGACCAGTCGGTGAACCGGCTGGTCTTGTCCAGCGCCTGATGCGCGATCTTGCGCACCAGCGTCTCGTATCCCGCCTGTTCGCCGAACCCGCAGACCATCGCCGCGACCTGGGTGTCGAACAGCGGGTCGGGAAACACGCCGCCCTCGACGAAGAAGATTTCCAGATCCTGCCGCGCCGCATGGAATACCTTCACGGTCGCCCGATGGCGGAACAGGTCGTAGAGGGGCGCCAGGCTCATGCCCTCGCCCTCGACCGGATCCACCAGGACGGCATCGCCGGTCTTTCCGGGCAAGGCCATCTGGATCAGGCACAGCTTGGCCCAATAGGTGCGCTCACGCAGGAACTCGGTATCGATGGTGACGTAGGGTTCTTCCCTGGCTGCCGCGCAGAAGTCGGCCAGTTCGTCGGTCGTGGTGATGGTGCGCATGCGCCTGCCTGTGGGTGCGGGGTCATCCCGCCTGTTTCCGTCATAGGCAGCGAATGCCCAAAAGAAAAGCCTGTGCTGCTCCATTGCCGTCATGGAAAAGCCACAGCCTTGTAAAGGCGCAGGAAAATCGGTAGCCTTGTCCTGCTGCGGAACCGGTCTGCCACCTTTGGGGAAGGTGGGTGGCCTTGCCGAGGGCGCGCCGGTCGGCGTCGCCCCCTTCGGAGTCGTCTGTGGCAACCGTCACGCTCTACATGGTCGGCGACGAGATCGGCACCTACACCGGTGTTTCGTCGCATGGCAACGGGTCAAAGATGACGGTGACGCTGACGGGCGTGCAGCCCCTCGGCACCTCGCAGGACGTCTTTCGCATCGTCGTCACCCAGGTCAACAACGGCGTCGATTTCTTCCACAACGGCCAGTGGGTCTCGATCTACACCTACAGCCCGGACAACCCGCAGGGCACGCTCGTCTATTCCTGGCTGAACCCGCAGGACGACATGTTCCAGGGCAAGGCTTCGGGTTCGACCTATCAGATATTCTCCAGCAGCAGCCGCCTGCTGTTCGACGTGAACGGCATAACCCCCGGGACGCGGGTCTATGGACCTGACATCAACGAGCCGCTTGGCGCACGGCTGCGGTTCTCGGCCTATGCGACCTCGCCCGACCAGATCGTCATCTGCTTCGCGGCGGGCACCCGCATCCTGACCGCGCAGGGGCCGCGCCGGATCGAGACGCTACGGCGCGGCGACAGGGTCTGGACACGGGATCATGGCATGCAGCCGTTGCGCTGGATCGGGCGGCGGCAGGTCTGCGGCACAGGCGATCTGGCGCCCGTCTGCATCGACACAGGCGCGTTCGGCAACACCCGGCCCGTGACGGTCTCGCCGCAGCACCGTATCCTGGTGTCCGGCTGGCGTGCCGAACTGCACTTCGGCGAACCCGAGGTTCTGGTGGCGGCCCTGCATCTGGTCGACGGGGCGCGCGTGCGGGTGACGCCGCGATCGCGCGTGGACTATGTCCACATTGCCTTTGACCGGCACGAGATCATCAGCGCCGAGGGGATGCTGACAGAAAGCCTGTATCCCGGGCCGATGGCGCTCGCCGCCCTTCCCGAGGCGGCGCGACGGGAACTTGCCGCGATCTTTCCCGAACTTGTCACCGGCCAGTCCGTCAGGCCCGCCAGCCGCATGCTGACCGGGCGCGAGGCGGGGCTGATCCGAGAACCCGCCTGACGGGCTCAGGGCAGGATGACCGGCCTGCGGTCGCCCGCCGCGAACCGGCGCAGCACCGCCGGATACAAGGCGTGTTCCGCTGGCAGCACCCGCGCCGCCAGCGTCTCGGGCGTGTCGCCCGGCAACACCGGTACCCGCGCCTGCCCGAGGATGGGGCCTGCATCCAGATCTGCCGTCACCTCATGTACCGTGCAGCCCGCTTCGGTGTCGCCCGCCTCCAGGGCACGGCGGTGGGTATCGAGGCCCGGATACTTTGGCAGAAGCGACGGATGGATGTTCAGCATCCGGTCGGCGTACCGCGCCACGAAGCCGGGCGTCAGGATCCGCATGAAACCGGCAAGGCACAGGATGTCGGGCGCGGCCGCGTCAAGTGCGGCCGCGAGTTCGGCCTCGAAGCCGGCACGGTCCCGACCGAACGTCCGATGATCGACCGTGGCCACCGGAACCCCGGCAGCCGCAGCCCGCGCCAGGCCACCCGCGCGGGGGTCGTTCGACAGAACCAACACCGGCCGCGCCGGATGATCCCCCGTCATCGAGGCCAGCAGCGCCGCCATGTTCGACCCGCCACCCGAAATCAGGATGGCGACGCGCCTCACGCCAGACGGCCCGTGTACCTGACACCCGCGCCCGGCTCGATCGCCCCGATCACCGTGACGCGCTCGCCCGCACCCGACAGCAGGTCGGAAATCGCCGCCGCCCGGTCGGCGGCCACGGCCAGCACCATGCCGATGCCGCAGTTGAAGGTCTTGAGAACCTCGGCCTCGGCCATTCCGGCAGTCTGCCGCAGCCACTGGAACACGGGCGGCAGGACGATCGTCTCAAGATCGATCCGGCAGCCCAGCCCCTCGGGGCAGAAGCGCGGCGGATTCTCGGTCAGCCCGCCGCCGGTCACATGGGCCAGCCCATGCACACCGCCCGCCCGTATCGCCGCCAGCGCGGGCCGCACATAGAGGCGTGTCGGCGCCAGCAGCGCCGCACCCAGGTTGCCCTCTCCGAACGGGCAGGGAGCATCCCAGCCAAGGCCCGCCATCTCGACCACCTTGCGGACAAAGCTGTAGCCGTTGGAATGCACGCCGTCGGACGCAAGTCCCAGCAGAACGTCGCCTTCCGACACGCCCTGCGGCAGGTCGCCCCCGCGCTCCATCGCACCCACGGCAAACCCGGCCAGGTCGAAATCGCCGCGGTGATACATCCCCGGCATCTCGGCCGTCTCTCCGCCCACGAGCGCGCAGCCGCTTGCGGCACAGGCCCGCGCGATACCCTCGACGATCCGCGCAGCCTGATCGACCTCGAGCTTTCCTGTCGCGAAATAGTCAAGGAAGAACAGCGGTTCCGCACCCTGGCAGACCAGGTCGTTCACGCACATCGCCACCAGGTCCACGCCGATGGTATCGACATTGCCGGTGTCGATGGCGATGCGCAGCTTTGTGCCCACACCGTCGGTCGCGGCAACCAGGATCGGATCGCGGTAGCCCGCCGCCTTCAGGTCGAACAGCGCGCCAAAGCCGCCAAGCCCGGCCATGGTTCCCGGTCGTGCCGTCGCGGCCGCCGCAGGCTTGATCCGCTCGACCAGGGCATTGCCCGCGTCGATGTCCACGCCCGCCTGCGCATAGGTCAGCCCGTTCCTGCCGTCGGTCATCGCCGCCCCCGTGGTTCACACCGCCGCGCTTTACGCAAAAGGCGCTGCGGCTGCAATCGCGTCGCGCCTCAGGGTGGCGGGGGCACCTGCGGGGCGTCCTCGGCATCATCCGCAAGCACACCCGACGCATCCAGCTTTTGCGAGTTCTTCCAGCGATCCTCATAGCTCTTGGTGTGCTTGTTGACCTTCGCTGTGATCCTGTCCGACGCCTCGCGCGTGACGCCTTCATCCGCAATCTCGAACAACCCGTTGTCCTTCCAGTACATCAGGGCCGAGCGCATGGCGTATTTCGGCTGCAGCAGCAGATCGGGGTCGGCAACGAAATCGACCTTCTCGCCATAGACCTCCTCATGCAGCTTGGTGAAGCGCTCATAGCCGGCCTTGCCGGTCAACTGGATCAGGCCGCGTCCGCGATATTTCCAGCCGTCACCGCTGTCAGAATCGCCGTTGCCCAGTTCCTTTCTGCCTCCATAGGCCAGGTTGGCTATCGCCTCGGGGTCGGCCGGATGATCGGCGGTCCGGCCATATTTGGTGGCGTCGTCCGGGTTGTCCCTGAAGTACTTGAAGGTGGCGATCAGCGCCTCGGGCGTGTAGTTCAGGTTCTCCGACAGAGTTCCGCGTGCCCCCACCTCCTGCAGGACCTGCCCGAAGAAATGCGCGCGGCGCTTCGGATTCGACAGCAGTTCGTCGCCAACCGCTCCCGTCAGCTCCTCGGCCATCGCGGTGGTCCAGTCGTCGGAGACGCCCGGGAATACCTCCTTCAGCTTCGCAGCCTTGGCCGCAACCTTGTCGGGCGTCTCCGTCGCGGCATCGGGTGCCTCCGTCTTGGATCCGGGCACAGATCCGGGCACAGATGCCGCTGCGGTTGCCGTCGGCGCCTCTTTCTGCAGCGCCTGCTCGACACGCGCCCTGATCTGTGCGGCACGCTGCATGTTGCCCAGTTGCAGCGCCATGACCAGTTCCAGCATGGCCCGCGCCAGCACCCGCCCGATGCCCGGCGCCGCAGCCGCCAGCGCGGTGACGCGGGCGCCAAGGTCGCGCACCGGCGCGGCATGTTCGGGTGGCACAACCGCTGTGCTCCGGGCTGCCGCACCCATGCCCGGCCCGTCCCGCAACCGTTCGAGCGCAGTCTCGATGGTCGCAAGCCCGGCCTCGGCTCCGGCGGCATCGCCCCGCAGCAGCGCCGCACGCACCAGTGCAAGGGCCTTGCCCAGCCGTTCTGCCACGCCTGACCCGTCGGCAGGCAGGCCACGCACCGCCTCGGCCGCTGCCGCCAGTCGCCGCGCCAGCATCGCCTGTGTCTCTGGCGCAACCGCCGCCCGCGGACCCGGCGCCGATGACGGTGGTGGCGGAGGCGCCGCCGCCGCGCGGCGCATCGGCTGCGGTGGCGGCACCGGCGGTGCTGGCGGTGCTGGCGCGGCGGGGGCCGCGGACGCCGCGGGCGGCGCCGCGACCGGCGGCTCCTCGGCCAGTGCCGCCACCTCGTCCTCACCGTCCTCCATGCGCCCGCCCGACGGCAGGACAAAGGCCACCTTCAGCGGAAAGCCCTGCCCCGCAAGGAACCGCCGGACCATGCGCGGCAGCGACGCCGGCACGTCATCGTTCTCGCAGGTCAGTGTCAGGCACTTGCCCTCGACCGTCAGGATGCCTTGCGCACCCTTCGGGCCGCCGCCCCGGGCCTTGGCTGCACGGCGCATCATCTCGACGGGTTTCTTGGGATGTGCCTCGATCACCGGCCCGTCCGGGCCGATCAGCATCGCGCAGGATTGCGGGCGCCGCTTGGCCGCCTTGATGATCTCGCCAAGGTCGGTCACCGCATCCGCCGCCATCGCCACCCCTCTCAGGCCACCACCTACCGGTGGCATTGGGACGAAGAACTGCCCGAACGGCAACGATTCTCTGTCTGAAAAAGGGCCCGGCCCGGGCTTGACCGCCAGCCCTGCCTTGTCCTAGGCAAAGGGCACGGGCCTGTAGCTCAACGGTTCAGAGCAGGGCGCTCATAACGCCTTGGTTGGGGGTTCGAATCCCTCCGGGCCTACCACCTCTCAGCGGGGCCTGCGTGCTGCTACGCGGCGGCCTCGGGAAGGTCGCGTGCCAGCGTCCACCGGTTGCGGCCGGTCTCCTTCGACCGGTACAGCGCGGCGTCGGCCTGCGCCATGAGCTGCACATCGGTGGTTGCGTCCCGACCGAGTTCGGCAATCCCGAAGCTCGCGCTGACATTCAGCGCGGGCGCGTCGGCAAAGGTCAGGTCGCAGATCGCCAGACGCAGGCCCTCGACAACGGCCGCGACCTGATCGCCGGTCATGCCCGGCAGAAGGATGGCGAATTCCTCGCCGCCGATCCGCCCCACCGAGGCGGCTTCTTCCTGCGGCAGGCGCAAGGTCGCCGCGACACTGCGCAGCACGCTGTCGCCGACACCATGGCCGAACTGGTCGTTGATCTGCTTGAACCGGTCGATGTCCAGCATGGCCAGCGACAGGGGCGTTCCCTCGACCTCGCTGCGGCGCAGTTCGCGGTCGTACTGTTCCATGAAGCCGCGGCGGTTCAGCACGCCCGTCAGCGGATCGCGCGAGGCCAGCCGCTGCAGGTTCAGCGCGTCCATCACGATCGCCGCGAGGCTGCGGCCGATGTCCTCGCGGCCTTCGGTGATGCTGTCGGGCCGTGCCGAAAACAGGGCCAGCGTGCCGATCGCCAGCCCGTCGCGCGTCAGCAGGGGAAAGCCCGCGTAGCTGCGCACCGGCGGGGCGCCCGCCACATCGGCCAGCGCGATGGCACGCGGATCGGTCGCCATGTCCTGAATGATCAGCGGCTCTTCCCCGCTGATGGTCAGGTTGCAGGGCCAGCCGTCACGCGGGCAGCGCTTGGCGGTAGTGCCGATCCGTGTGTGAAAGATCGCCGAGGTCCGGTCGATCAGCACGATCGCCGCAGCACTGGTGCCAAGCTCGCTCCGCGCCAGCCGCAGGATGCGTTCGATGATCGGCTCACGCGGGCTGTTCAGCACATCGAGCGAAAACAGCGCGGCCAGTCGGCGTCTCTCTCTCATCTGGCTGCCATCGTTGCCCTCGGGGAATCTGCGCGCCTGCCGAACAGGAACGGAACCGCCAAGCCCCATGCCCCCGTCGCTATGTGGTGGTTCGGTTGACGGAAACAAGCTTGTCGACCCCTCGTTGTCCCTCGGTTAGGGTATCCCGCAAGTTGTGGCGGACTTTAGGGTATCAGACGTGCAGAATATGGCCAAACCCGCACATTCGGACAGGGCGGTTCCCCGCCGTGGCGCTTTTTCTGGCGATCGTGCCGGACGGGCACGCCTTGCGGTTGTGCTGGCCTTCGCGCTTGCGGGCTGTGGTGGCGGCGCGGGCGGCGTGCCCACGGGGGTCGATGTCAACACCCCCGCCTTCGAGTCCTACACGACAAACCACAACGGTTACAGCCGGGTCCGCCTGGATCGCAGCACCCCGGCCGACGCCCCGGTGATCGCCCAGTTCGAGGACAGCGATCCCGCCTCGCCGGCCGGATATCGCGAGCTCATCGCGCTCAGCGATCCGGCCTACACGGGGCGCATGACGATCGAGGTCATCGCCCAGGTCGATCCGGCGAACGGCGACAAGGCGACGCGCATCCTGCGGCTGACCGCAGATCAGGAGCCGCTGCAGAACATTTCGGGCGGGCGGCTTGTCACCAGCAGCGGCAAGTTCTTTCTGCGGGGCCAGAATTTCGCCTGGGTCACGATCAATGGCGGCCCGCTCCTGTCCGGCAACCAGACGGCGGGCGGTCTCGTGGACCTTGTTCTGGACTTCGACAGCGCCAGTGCCGACATCAACCTGCGGACCGGCGTGTCAGGTGCGTCCGAGGTCCGGACCGAGGTGACCGGAACCCGCCTTCCCTTCAACATCGTCACCGGTGCCTACGGCGGCGACGTCACGGTCCAGATCTGGGATCCCGGTTCCAGCCTGATCTTCGGAATCGACGGCGCCTTGCGCGGCTCGGTGGGCGGTGCGCCCGTCTACTCCGGGCCCACGCATGGCATGACGACATCGGGTCTCTACACCGCCACCGGAATCGACGGCGGCACGGCGGTGTCGGTTGATGGCGTGTTCTACGGCACCGATCCGAATGCGCTTCCCTGATCGGGCGGCATGCCTCGCCGTCCTGATCGCGGCTGTGGCGCTTGCCGGTCCGGCATCGGCCGATGAAGCGGCGCGGATGCGCAGTGCCACGCTTGCCGATTCGGAACGGCTGCGCCTGCGCGCCGTCGGGCAGGCTCTTTCAGCCGAACGTGCCGGTCCCGCCGAAATCGCCCGGATGCGTCACGAGATGGTGCGGCAGGGCTATTACTTCGACGGGCCGGGAATCGCCGTCGTCGAAACCGGTCTCTGGGCCGCACCGCTGCTGTCATGGGACGGCAACATCAACGGCGGCGTCCTGCAGGACAGGTTCTGGCAGAATGACCTGCTGTTCGAGGCCGATCCCGCCTTCCGGGCGCGCGCGGGCGTCGTCGCGGGGGCCTCGGCCGGGGGCCAGATGCGTCTGGCCTGGGCCAACGGCCGCGTGATCGAACTGCGCAGCCAGGCGGAATTCGCCTGGTCGCCGGAACACGACCTGTATCGCGGCGATGCTGCGCTGGCGCTGTGCTCCCGCAACCATGTCACCGGCTGGACCTTCCTTGATCTCTGTGCCCGGGGGTCACGCAGCTGGCGCGATCTCGGCGACCGGTCGGCGTGGCAGGCCTCGGTCGGCCTGTCCAGGGTCATCGCCGCGCCGCGCGGACTGCATGAACTGGGCATCGGGCTGGCCCGCACCGGCGGCCCCGACCGGCAGTCGCAGGACCAGATCGCCCTGTCGGTCGAATCGGTCTGGGACCACGCCACCTCGCGCATCTCCCTGACGCTGGGCGAACCGGTCGCCGGGGAAACCGCGCTTGACCGGCGGATGGATGCGGGGCTGGCCTGGCACTGGAACGACCGCGCCTGGCGGTTCGACCTCTGGCACCAGTCGGCCGATGGCGGTGCCTTCCTGGGCGTGCCCCGCAGGGACAGGGCCAGCGGCGCGTCAATCGGCGTCGAGATCCGCGCGGGCACCGAACTGCGGCTGGGCTATGCCCGCAACCGCTCGACCGCAGGCTTTGCAGAATACGATCAATTCACAGTGGACCTGCGCTTCGGACGCCTGAGGTTCTGACCTAATCCGAACCCTCTGCGGCCCGCAGGCCCTCGCGCGTCTCGCGGGTGGAAAGCGCCCGGTTCAGCACCTCGAACTGCCGCCGCGCCTCGGCCGCATTGCCGCTATTCAGATAGGCATAGGCCCGCAGGACGGCCAGGTCGCGCCGGATGCCGCCCGTCAGCTGTTCCAGCGCGTCGAAATACTCGATCGACTTGCGGTACTGCCGCTTCTTGAAGGCCGCGACGCCCCGCTGATCAAGGATCTGGCGCTCGACATCGACGCGCTGGCTGCGGGTGAAATCGGTCGCGGCGGCGATGGCGGCGGCATTCTCGGTCATCTGCATCTTCAGATAGGCCAGCGCCATGCCATAGCGCGCGTCGCGGCGCCGCGTGGCGTCCAGCCCGCCGCCCTCGGCGGCCTGAAAGGCCGAAAGCGCCTCCATCGTGCGATCAAGATTGTAGGCGCACCATGCCCGTTCATACAGCACCGCGGCCGACCGCGCCCCCTCGGACTGCGCCAGGCAGCGCGACCAGTCGCCCGCCCGCGCCGCGGCCTGGACACCGCCGCCACCGCCCTGCGCAGGGGCTGCGGCCGACGCTGCGGGTGCAGCGGGCGGCCGGGTCTGCGGCACAGCCGGATCGCTGGCCGGCCGGGCCGGGGCCGCTGCGGGTGCCGCTGCGGGTGATTGCGCCGACGTCCCCGGCACGGCCACCCCGCGCCCTGCCAGCAGCCGGGCAAGCAGCGCGTCAAGATCGGCGGCGCGGTCGGGGAACCGGCCGCTCGCCTGCCCGAACAGCCCGCGCAGCGCCTCCACCTCCGACACGGCGTCGGCCTTTTCCAGCGTGGCGGCGATCGCGGCAAAATCGGTGCAGGCCGCCAGCACCGCGCGGTAGGTGCCCAGCGCATCGGCACGCCGCCCCGCCGCCGCCTGCGTCTCGGCAATCCTCCAGGCATTGTTGATGCGGTCGCAGCGCAGCAGCCCGGGCGTCCCCGTGGCGATGCGGATCGCCTGATCCAGGTTGCCCGCCTCCAGCGCGACGTCCAGCGCCAGCTGTCCCTCGGCCGTGGCCAGCAGCGCCAGCATGTCGGACGGCGCCGACCATCCGGGGTACGCCGTTTCGGTCTCGGCAATCTGCGCCCGGGCGGCGCCGATCTGGCCCGCGGCGATCTTGGCATAGATCTCGTCGATCTCGGTCGAGGGTCCGCTGCCCGACAGCCGCGACAGGTCGGCGGGCGGCGTCCAGCCCGGATACTTCAGCTGCAGGCGCCGCAGTTCGGCCGACACCGCCGCCGCGTCCTTCAGGCCGACATAGAAGTTCAGCGCCAGAAGCTCGTCCTGCGTGGGAACCTCCTGCGCCCGGGCCGGTCCGGCGACGTAGAGGATCAGGGCAATCAGCGCAAGCAAGCGGGTCATATCGGAACACACCGGGGAAAGTTCTGGGCCTGGGCGACCAGCGCCATGAGATGCAGCGTCGCCGGATAATAGGGCTGCGCCGTGTCGAAACGCGGCATCAGCGATCCGGCCCCACCCCCGGCCACACAGGCCGCCAGCGCCGCGACCGCCGCATATCCCGCGTGCCCGCTGCGTTCGACCGGCTGACGGTTCGCCGCATCGAAGACCGTCACCGGATCGCCGGCACCGGCACCGGCCACCGCCGCCGCATAGGCCCGAAGCGCGCCGCCCTGCGCATCGCCCGACCACATGGCGAACAGCGGCACGCGGATCGCCTCGTATCCCGCCTGGGCCGAGAATCCGGCAGGCGGCGGGCCATAGCCTGCCGCGCTGGCGGTCACCCAGTCGGGCACCATCCCGCGTCCCGACAGCGCGTCCCACAGGCGGCGCCCATCCTCGGCCAGCATTGCCAGATCGGGCAGGCCGGTGGCGGCCGCCACCTCGCGCATCGCCCGCGGCATCACATAGGACGGGTTCACCACCACCGCCTCGGCGGTGCGGAACCCGACCGCGCCGGGCAGCATCAGCATGCCGCCGCCCGCCGGGTCGGGCACACGGCAAAGCCGCAGGATATCCGCCGCGATCTCCTTCGCGCGCGCCAGAAGCTCGGGCCGCCCCTGCTGCGCCGCCAGGATCACCAGACCCCAGGCATAGAACAGGTCGCCATCGCTGGCATTGTTGCGGTCCACCACGCGCGGCAGCGTATCGGGCATCCAGCGCCAGGCCAGCAGCGCATCGTCGCGCACCGCCAGATTGGCCTCTGTCCAGGACAGGATCGCGCCTGCCGCCGCCGCGTCGCCGAACTGCGCGGCCAGCAGCAGGCCATAGCCCTGCCCCTCGGAATGGCTGGCACCGCCCTGGAACCCGTCGACCACCCGGCCTTCGGGCATCAGGCACAACGCCTTCCAGTCGCGCCAGCTTGCCTGCAGCGGGTGATCTGGCGCGAAGGGCGCGGCGGCCTGTGCCCGCAGCGGCCCCGCCCCGGCCAGCACGGCCATCGACAGCGTTCCCATGAAACCACGCCGGTTCATCCGATCCCTCCCCGCCGCCGCCGCGTCAGCAGCACCAGCATCAGCGCAGGCAGCACCGAGACCAGCGCAAGCCCCAGCAGCACCGCCGAAAACACCAGCGGCGACCACGAGGCATAGTTGCCCAGAACCGCCCGCGCGTTCGACAGGCTCAGCGGCTCCAGCAGTTCGGGCATCCGCCCCGATGACCATACCTGCCACTGCCCGTCGGCATCCAGCAGCGCGGCCTCGCCGGTCGCCCGGCCGCTGGCGCGCAGCGTGACGAGCGCACGCGCGACGGCATCGACGCCCGCATCCGGGGCAAGGACCAGCCAAAGCTCGTCTCCGTCCCCCGCCTGCAACAGCAGCGCCTGCCCCCGCCGGTCGGCCAGCCACTCGGCCAGCGTGCCGTCCGTGCCCAGAAACGCGGCATTGCGCAACGCGGCCAGTTCCCGCGCGATCCACCCATCGGCGGCAAAGCTTTGCGTCAGCCCTGTCCAGAAACGCTGCATCGGGCCGGGCCCGGTGTCTGCGGCGGGCGCATCCTGCGGAACCTCCTCGGTCAGGCGGAATGCCGGGGCGGCCGGTGCCGACGCCGGCGCGGCGGCGGCAGCCTCGGTTGCCACCAGTGCCGCGCGGGGGAACAGCGCGTCCTGCACTTGTGCCACGCCGACGTCCAGGCCCGACAGAGGCGCCAGTCCCGCCGCCGTCACCATCACCACATTCAGCCGCGCCGCACCTGTCGCATCCGGCAGCGGCGGGATCGCCGCCGCCAGCGTCAGCGCCGCGCTTTCGGCCTGCGCCTGGCCCGGCGCCCCGTCGGGTACCACCACGCTGTCGCGTGTCAGGTCGTTCAGCGGCACCGCCGCGCCGGCCTGCCGCATCCGGGGCGACACCGGGATGTCCAGCGTGCTGTCGCCCAGCACCACCAGCATGTCGGCCCGGCGCTGCAGGCAGGCGGCGTCGGGCGGGTCGCCCGGCACCATCATTTCCAGCGTCACCGCATTCGGGCCGGGGTGCAGCACGTTGGTCGGAAACCCGATGTCCAGCGGGGCCTGCAACCGGCCGCCGTCGCGGTCCAGGGGCAGCAGGCGCACCGTCTCGTCATTCACCTTGACCAGCAGGATGGCACCCTGCGGCAGACCCTCGGCAAACCCGTAGTGCAGCGTCAGCATCGCCTTCTGGTTGGCCAGAAGCATCCAGTCGCTCGCCAGCCGGAACGGCACGTCGGCTCGGAAGTAATGCGTGTTGCCGATGAACCCCCCGGTGCCGAGGCTGGCAAAGCTCACGGGCCCCCCGGGTGTCAGCAGCGGCACCTCCGGCACGGTTGCGGCGGCGGTCGACGACAGCACGCCCGCCAGATCGGGCAGCAGATCGCCGCTGTATTCCACCTGCATCACGATCGCGCCGCTCGCCCCGCGGCGGAACGACACCTGGGCCCGATCGGACTCGATCACCGCGACGGCCGCGATGGCCGCGCCCGGCGGCGCATAGAACGACCGCACGGCCACCCGCGCCGCGCCGCCCATCGTGTCGGCCAGCGCAGCCGAAACGGCGCGCAGCGCATGCGGCGCGGCCGCCGCGTCGGCCAGCACGTCGATCCGCCCGCCCCGCATCGCCTGTGCCCGCACCGCCGCGACGAAGCCGTCCGCGCTGACCTCCAGCGATGCGGGCGGAACCGGCGCCCCGCTCTGTGCCAGGTCGATCTCGGTCCAGACGGCAAAGCTCGCTTCCGGCCCGCAGAATATCCGGTGCGGCTGCCGGACCGCCAGGTCCAGGGCATTCTCGCCCGCCACCAGCCCGGCCACCGGCACCCGGACGGCGGCAAACCCCGCCAGGTTCTGCAACGGCACCGTCACCGGATCGCCGCCGTTGACCGTCACGGTCAGGGCCGACATCTCGGGCAGGATGTTGACGCTCGACCGCATCGCCAGCACCAGTTCGCCCGGCGGCGCCGCACCGGCGGGCAGGAACAGCCGCATCGGCAGCGCGGCCCCCTCGCCGGTCAGCCGCAGCACCCCGGGCGCGGGCAGACTTGCCCCGACGCGCACCGTGTCGGGCAGGTCGCCCACCGGCGCCAGCGGCATCAGCCAGTCGGCAACCGCCGTCGCGGCGGGGGCCGACTGGTCGCGCGGCGGCGGCACGGCCAGCGGCGCACCGGCCGCCGCCGCGTCGCCCGCGGTCTCGGTGGCGTCCAGCCGGATCTCGGGAACCGCAGGGACGGCGGCGGGGGCCGGTGCGGCGGGCGCGGGCCCGGCGGCCGGTTCCGCAGCCGTGCCGCCGGTCTCGGGCGCAGTCTCGGGCGCGGTCTCGGGCACGGGCAGCGTGATCTCGGCATCATCCTGCGCCACGGCCCCCGGCGCCACGGCCCAGGTCGCCGCCAGCACCAGCGCCAGGCCGAACCCCGCGCGCCTCATGACTTCACCTCGAACCCGATCAGCATCTCGGGCGTGGCCCGCGATCCGCTGCGATACTCGGGCGTGTCGAGGTCGGCGCCAAAGGCCACCAGATGCGCGGGCTTGCGGTCCTGCCGCGCCGACATCGCCTCCTGCCGCCGCCGTTCCGGCTCGCGGGCAAAGTCCATCAGCGTCCGCGGCAGCGAGGTGACCACCAGCCACAGCACATAGGCCAGCCCCGCAATCAGCCCCTTGCCCTTGCGCGACTGCTCGCGGATCGCCAGCCAGTTCTCGCTGGACCCGAAGATCAGGTAGGACACCGCCTCGCGCACATCCATCTTCTGCTCGGCCACGAACATCAGGCCCAGCACCGTCCCCTCGCCCGCCTGCGGCAGCGTTCCCCGCATCACCGCGCGCACGTCGCGTTCCAGATGCTCGGCCTCGGGAAAGCGCGGGCGCAGCAGGATCTCGTCGCCGTTCTTCAGCGGCCGTGCCTCGGGGTTGCGCGGCATCTCCAGCACCCGCACCCGCGCGCCGCTGGTCGACGCGTCCAGCACCTCGGCCCGCAGCGTGCCGCCCAGCCCCTCCCACGTCACCGTGGCGGGCGCGCGCATGTCGATGCGCGGCGAACTGCGGCGCTGCTGCTTTTCCGAAACCGCCCGCAGCGACAATGACACCAGCGCAAAGTTGATCACCGCCCAGGTTCCCACCACCGACAGCACGCTGCGGTCGCCCGGAAAGGCGATCCAGCGCACCGCCAGCGCCACGACGCCCGCCAGCGTCAGCAGGAACAGCCACAGCAGCGGCCCGTAGATCGGCGAGATGTAATCCGCCTCCAGCGTCTCGTCCTTGGCCGTCACGTTGAACTTCGCCCCGCGCGGCCGCAGCACGGTGCGGATGATCGCCTTGGCCAGATAGGGGGCCTGGGCGATCTCGTAGATCTCGGAGATCAGCGGCCATCGGTACTGCCGGAAGATCGCGTTCTGCACCAGCAGGCTGATCGCCATGTAGCTCAGCACATAGGCCATCGCATCCCGGAAGGTGGTGACGAAGATCTCGACGCCAAAGAACAGATAGCTCAGCGGCGCCAGCAGATAGACCATCCGGATGATCGGAAACAGCCAGAAGCTCATCGAATTCAGGTAGCAAAGCCGTTGCAGCGGCTGCAGCCCGTGCCGGAACAGGGGGTTCTTCAGCATGAACATCTGCATCATGCCCGATGCCCAGCGCCCGCGCTGCTGGATGAACGAGGCAAATGTCTCGGGTTGCAGCCCCGCGATCATCGCCCGGTCCAGGTACAGGCTGCGCCAGCCCTTCGAATGGATTTCCAGCGCGGTTTCCGCGTCCTCGGTGATGGTCTCGCCCGCAAATCCGCCCACGCTGTCCAGGGCCTTGCGCCGCAGCACTGCCGCCGACCCGCAGAAGAACGCGCCGCCCCAGCGATCCAGCCCGCGGTGGATCATGCCATAGAACATCTCGTTCTCGGGCGGGCAGGCCAGCCCGAGATTCCGCTCGATCGGATCCTTGTTGATGAAGAAGTGCGGCGTCTGCACCAGGAACAGCCGGGGATCCTCGACGAAATACCCCACCGTCCGCGCCAGGAAGTCGCGCGACGGCACGTGGTCGGCATCGAACACCACCACAAGGTCGCCGTTCAGCCGCTCCAGCGCGGCGCTCATGTTCCCGGCCTTGGCATGTTCGTTGCGCGCCCGGGTGGAATAGACCACGCCCAGGTCGGCGCACAGCTGCTGCAACTGCGCCCGGCGGGCACGCGACGCCTTCGCCAGTTCCTCGTTCGGCGAATTGCAGCGCTGGTCGGTGCCGCCGTCGTCGCACAGCACCACGGTCTTCAGCCGCGCCGGATAGATCATGTTCTTGGCCGCCGACAGCGTGATGCTCAGCATCTCGACCGGCTCGTTGTAGGACGGCACAAGGATGTCCACCGTGGGCAGCTTGTCCACCGGCACGCGCGGCGGCAGGCCGCGGTCCACCGGATCGGCGGCAATCACCGCGTTCAGGAAGAACACCAGGATCGAATAGGTCTCGACGGCGAACAGCATCACCGCCAGCACGAAGGACACCGACAGATCCGCCTCGGGCAGCGTCGCCGTCACCCGCCAGAACCAGTAGCGCAGCACGATGATGCTGGCGACGCCCATCATCACGGTCCGCGCGCCGATGTGGCGCGCAAAGGGCTTCAGGATCAGGACGATGGCCAGCGCGACAAGGCTCAGCATGCCCTGCGCCGCGTTTGACGCGGGCACCGAGGCCAGCACGAAGACGGGGACCAGCACGATCACCCACAGCGGGATCAGCATCAGCGACAGGCGGGTCGACCGTGTCATCGCGGTCCCTCCGCGCAGGCAGCCATCGGACGGGCGGGACGGTGCGGGCGGGTCATCGCGGTGTCGGCCCGGCCAGCGGCGACAGCATCCGCGATTCCCCGCCTGCGGGTGCCCCGCCCGGCCCCCCGCCGACGGAAGCCGCCAGGATCGGCCCAAGCGCATCCTGCGGCTCGCCGTTGACGCAGTTGCGCAGCATGATGTCCATCGCCCGCGCACCGTCCGGCATCTGCCGCGCCCCGGTGTCCAGCCGCCGGATCGCCAGCACGCAGCTGGTGTTCGCCCCGAACCGCCGATCGGCCCAGAAATAGGGGCCCAGCGCATCCTCGCCCGCCGACAGGTCGCCCGACGTCATGTCCTCGAAGGGCGCGGGCAATCCGCCCGCCCGGGCCAGGAATTCCTCGAACCGCAGGCTGCCCGACAGGAAGGACGGCAGGCGGGTGCGGATCACCATGACGTTGTCGCCCTCCAGCACCGTCTCGTTGCGCAGGGCAAGCCGCTGCTCGGCGCCGTTCCCCAGCCCGCGCTGCATCACGATCTTCAGCCCCTCGGGGTTCACCCAGGCCTGCCGCGACGGCACGTGAACCAGCGGCGTCACGTCCTCGATCTCGCGCTGTGTCTGGGGCAGGCTTGGCGGCGCCATGCCCACGCAGCCAGAGACCGCCAGCGCCCCGGCCAGCAGCGACGCGGCACGCATCGCCCGCCGCGCAGGACCTGTCGGATGTGCCATCCACCTCATCTCGAACTGCCCCGGCCCCCTGGATTCGGCTCTCCGGGCGGCACCGCCCGCAGCATAGCAACATGCATTCTGTGTACCACTTATCCCCAGACCGCATCACATTCCAGCCGCCAGCGCCGGTTTCCCGGGCTATCGGCATGATATCGTGATATCTTTCGCCGCCGGGGCGCCCGAAAAACGCCCATCGCGCCCGCCGGAAGCGCCGGGGCGGGCAGTTTCCGGCATCGCACCGGGGCCGGCGGGGGCGTGATCGCCCGATCAACCATAGCGGGATTCGCACCATCGGCTGTCATCCTGCCGATCCGTCGCAGCGCGGCGGAGCCGCACCCGCACGCCTGCCCGTCGCCCCCGCCTCTCCGACACCCACCCTGAACCCCGAAATTCCCATGCGCCCCACCGATCCACCCGGACCCGCCCGGCCCCGATCAATCGGGGGTTGAACGGCGTGACCCGTTGTGATCCTTGGACTAGATCACTCCGACTTGTGGCGGTGGTGCGTCACATATCAGGCGTCCGAACGGTGTCGCTTGCACGGCGCGTCCCGCAGAACCACATGGCCTGAAACGCGCCGACGACAGGGACAACGCGATGATGCAGTGCTTCCGCCCCGATGTCGTGAACGACGCCGTGTACTTCACCGGCTTCGTCGCGCTGGGCGTGATCGGCGTCTATGTGTGGTTGCGGCGGCAGCACCGCTTCTTCGGCAAGGACCATTTCCTTGCCAGCCTGATCGCCATGACGCTCTGGCTCGTCGGCGGGCTGATGGAGATGTCGCAGCTCTCGCTCGGCTGCAAGGTGTTCTGGGCCAGCGCCAGCTGGTCGGCCATCGTGTTCCTGCCGACCGCCTGGTCCTTCTTCATCATGGAGTACTGCTTCCCCGGCATGGTCGACCGGTTCCAGCGGACCAAGCGCGCCCTGCTCTGGGGCGGGCCCGTCGTGGCGCTGGCCATCACCGCCACCAACCCGCTGCACCAGATGTTCTATGGCCCCGCCACCCGCCTGGTGGACGAGGCCGGGCGCCTCAGCGCCGTCTACGACCACGGCCCGCTGTTCTTTCTCCTGGCCGCCTACCTGTATCTGTTCCTGGCCTATGCCATCGGGCAGACCTTCCTCGGCGCGATCCGGGCGCAGGATCCGTTCCGCCGGTTCTTCGTCGCCCTCTTCGTCATCACCGTCGCCCCCGCGGCGGCCAACATCGGCTACATCGTCTTCGGCCTCACCGTCTTCGGCTTCGATCCCACGCCCTTCGCCTTCTCGGCGGTGCTGACCGTCCTGGCCCTGATGATCGTGAACAACCGGGTGATGGATACCGACGCCATCGCCCGCAACGTGCTGTTCTACAGCGTGCCCGATCCGGTCATCGTGATCGGCCCCGAAGGCCGCCTGCTGACCGTCAACCCCGAGGCCCGCCGCCTGATCGGCGACATGCTGCCCGACGGCGGCCTGCCCGCGGCGGCGTTCACCTGGCTCGCGCCGCTGATCCGCGCCATCATCTCGGGCACCTTCGTCGATACCGGCATCCCGCTGCGGGTGGGCGAGCGTGACTTCTCGCTGTCGGTCGCCCCCCTGCCCCGGCCCCTCGGCAGGAATGCCCCGCCGATGGGCTGGGTGCTGCGGATGCACGACACGACGCAGCGCAAGCAGCTGCAGCGCGCGCTGCGGGCCGAGCGCGACATCCAGTCCACCCTCACCGCCACCAGCCTGTCGGGCATCATCGCGCTCGACGAGACCGGCGCCTTCGTCTTCGCCAATGCCGAGGCGGAGCGGATCCTCGGCATCTCGCTGGCCGATGGCCGGTCGATCCGCTATGACGACCCCGAATGGAACATCCGCCTTCCCGACGACAGCCCGCTGGAGAATCGTGACCGGATCTTCGCGGGATTCCTGCGCAAGCCCACCTTCCTGCGCGACCAGCGCCTGTCCTTCACGCGCCGCTCCGACGGCGAGCGGCGCATCCTGTCGCTGAACGCCACGCCCCTCACGGTCGAAAGCCGCAGCCGGGCGCGCTTCGTGCTGTCGGTGGCCGACATCACCGAACAGTATCGCAACGAGTTCCGGCTGAAAGAGGCGGTGATCCGCGCCGAGGCGGCGAACCGCGCCAAGTCGCAGTTCCTCGCCAACATGAGCCACGAACTCCGCACCCCGCTGAACGGCGTCCTTGGCATGGCCGAGGTTCTGGCGACCATGGTCACCGACACCGAACAGCAGCGCATGCTGGCCACGATCCGCGACTCCGGCGAACTGCTGCTGAACATCCTGAACGACATCCTCGACATGGCAAAGATCGAGGCGGGAAAGCTGTCGCTCGAAACCGTGCCCTTCGATCCGATGCGCCTTGCCGAACGGATGGACGCGCTGTTCTGGCGGCAGGCCGATGCCAAGCGCCTGTCGTTCGAGGTCATGGTGCCCGGCGGCGCCCTCGTGCCGCGTCTCGGCGATCCGCTCCGCGTCCAGCAGATCCTGCACAACCTGGTCAACAACGCGATCAAGTTCACCCTGGCCGGCGAGGTGCGGGTCTACCTGTCCGACGAGCCCGACGGCACCCTGTTGATCGAGATCCGGGATACCGGCATCGGCATGACCGAGGAACAGGTGGCCCGCATCTTCGACGAATTCGAGCAGGCCGACGGCAGCACGACCCGCCGCTTCGGCGGCACCGGGCTTGGCATGTCGATCGTGCGGCGCCTCATCGACATGATGCAGGGCGAGATCCGCATCGAAAGCCAGCCGAACCGGGGCACCCGCATCAGCCTGAGGCTGCCGCTCGCGCCCGACGTCGCGCCCTAGCCGTGCGGCTGCAGCGCCGCGATCGTGTCGATCAGCTCGTGGCGGCGGAACGGCTTGGCGATATGGGTGTCAAAGCCGCCCAGGATATAGGTCTCGACCTGATGCGCCATGGCATTCGCCGTCACGGCGACCGCCGGCACATGCGGCCGCTTCTGCGCGTCTTCCTCGGCCCGTATCGCCTTCAGCGCGCTCAGCCCGTCCACCACCGGCATGGCGATGTCCAGCAGCAGCAGGTCGAACGGCGCCTTGCGCCAGGCCTCCAGCGCCTGCTGCCCGTCGCTGACCGCCGTGATCTCGGCACCCGTGTTGGCCAGCATCTCGCGGATCACCATCAGGTTCGTCGGGCTGTCGTCCGCAATCAGCAGCCGCAGCGCCTGGAACACCGGACGGTCCCCTGTCGCGGGGGCCGCCGCCGGGTGCTGTTCGGCACCTTCGACGATGTCGAAATCCAGCTCGATCCGCTGCGTGCCCGAACCGGTTGTCTCCAACCGGCCGCCCATCTGGTTGACCAGCTCGCGCACCCGGGCCGAGGCCGGCGCGACCCCGCTGACCTCGACCACCAGCGGCCGCCCCGACCGGCCGCTGAACGACAGCGTCACCTCCTCGGCATCGGCCAGCGGGCTTGCCAGCAGCGTGTCCAGCATCTCGCGCAGCCGGAACGGATCGCCCAGCCGGGCGCGTTCGGCCCCCACGGCGATCATCACGCGAAAGCTGCGTCGATCGGCCTTCATCCGGGCGGCATAGGCAGCTTCGCACTGTCGGACAACCTGGTCCAACTGGAACTCGATCGTCTGGCCCTCGTCGCTGTGCTTGCCCGTCATCTCTGCCGTCCGATCTGCCTCTTCCGGTGGGCCGGAAGAAGGCCATCGCCATAGCTAATCCTCTGCGGCCGCTGCTGCAAGCCGCACCCGGCGCGGCCTTCCCCGATGGTGGCGCCGCCTCCGGCGCGCGTTGCGTTAACCGGTCCCGGGCGGCGCGCCGTGTCGGGACGGATACCATACGCGGAACCGACGCGCACCGGACGGATGCCATACGGCGAAAATCCCGCCATTCCAGCCGTTAACCGCCGATTCGCCCGGCCGCGCTTTCCTGTCGCCGCCACCCGGGCTAGGCTCCTGCCGACGCAACACCCCGGGGGAACAGGACATGCAGGCATCGCGGCGCATCTTCGTGGCGGGTCTGGCAGGATCGGCGCTGGCCGGGCTCCTGCCCGGCTGCACCGGATCGGGCGGCGCGATGGTCGGCCGCGCCACCGCCCGCCCGCCCGAACCCGCCATGCAACCCGTTGAAAATGCTGGCTTCGATGCCTGGGTCTCGGCGTTCCGCAGCCGTGCCCAGGGGCGTGGCATCACCCCCGCCACGCTGGACCGCGCGTTCCGTGGCGCGGGCTTCCTGCCCGGCGTGGTCGAACGCGACCGCAATCAGACCGAGTTTTCGCGCACGACCGAGGACTATCTGTCGATCGCCGCCTCGGACGAAAGGGTCTCGAAGGGCCGCGCGGCGCTGGCCCGCTGGGGCGCCGTCCTGTCCCGCATCGAGGCCCGATATGGTGTGGAATCTCATGTAGTTACCGCTGTCTGGGGGCTGGAAAGCTACTACGGCGAACGTCGCGGCAACGTCCCCGTGATCTCGGCCCTCGCCACGCTGGCCTATGACGGTCGGCGCGGCGCCTTCTTCGAAAGCCAGCTCACCGCCGCCCTGCGCATCCTGCAATCCGGCGACATCAGCCCCGACGCCATGACCGGAAGCTGGGCGGGCGCGATGGGCCACACCCAGTTCATCCCTACCTCCTACCTCGCCTATGCCGTTGATTTTACAGGCGATGGCCGGCGCGACATCTGGTCGGACGATCCCACCGACGCGCTGGCCTCGGCGGCGGCCTATCTGTCGCGCTCGGGCTGGACGCGCGGCCAGCCCTGGGGAATGGAGGTGCGGGTTCCCCCCGGCTACACCGGCCCCAGCGGCCGCGGCACGACCCGCGCCGTCGCCGACTGGCGCGCCGCCGGCCTGCGCACCGCCGACGGCGGCACGATCCCCGACCATGGCGCCGCATCGCTGATCCGGCCTGCGGGAACGACCGGTCCCGGCTTTCTTTTGTTCCGCAATTTCAACGTGATACTGCGCTACAACAATGCCGAGAACTATGCGCTTGGCGTGGGCCACCTGTCCGACAGGCTGGCCGGGGGCGGACCGATCCGCGGCAGTTTCCCGCCCGATCGCACCGGCATGACCAAGGCCGACCGCCAGGAGCTTCAGTCCCGCCTGACTGCCGCAGGCTTCGACACCGAGGGCACCGACGGCGTCATCGGCGCCCGCACCCGGGCGGCCATCCAGGGCTACGAGGCCCGTGCGGGCCTGCCGGTGACGGGCGAGCCGACGCTGGATCTGCTGAACCGCCTGCGCAGGGGCTAAGCCCCTGATTCAGAAATGGAAGCCATCGGTCACGATGCGTCGCCCCAGGGTCAGCGCGTCGGACACATGCACCATCGGCGACAGGTCGACATCGCTGGCACCGGTCTGCACAAGCTCGGCCATCCGGTTGTAAAGCATCGGATATTCCCGGTTCGGCCCGGCCGTCACCGGAACCCCGTCGACAACCAGCCGCGCGCCCCCGTCATGCAGCACCAGCCGCCCGCCGGGGGTATCGACCTCGATGTCCCAGGTCTGCGGCCCCTCCTGCCGCCAGTCGAAATCCGCGGTCACCCCGCCCGAGAACCGCAACCGGGCGGCAATCGGCGTCTGGCGGTTGGCGGGATAGTCCAGATCGGCCCCGGTCAGGTGGACGGGCGCGGGAAGGATCGCCGTCAGGATCGACAAGGCATTGATTCCCGGATCGAAAACACCCATCCCGCCGGGCTCGAACACCCAGTCCTGCCCAGGGTGCCAGTGCCGCACGTCCTCGCGCCAGGTGATGCGGGCGGCCGTCACCTGCCGCCCCGCCAGCCAGTCCCGCGCGGCCGCGACCCCATGCGCCATGCGGCTGTGCCACGTGGCGAACAGTGTCACGCCACGCTCGGCCGCAAGCCCCTGCAATTCATGCACTTCCGCCAGGGTCTGCCCCGGCGGCTTCTCCAGCATCACGTGCCGCCCCGCCCGCAGCGCCGCCGCCGCATAGGCAAAGCGCGGCTGCGGCGGCAGGCACAGCGACACCACGGGCACGTCCGGCCGCGCGGCGAGGAAGGCATCGAAATCGGCAAAGGCCTCGACCCCCGCAACCCGGCCGCTGCGCGACACGGTGGCCGCGAGGTCCCAGCCGGGGTTGTCCGAGATCGCCGGAACATGCTGATCCCGCGCGATTTTCCCGATGCCGACAAGGGCGATCCGCATCGCCATCAGTGGCTGTCCCGCCCCACGGCATTGCCCCGGCATCCGCGCAGGAAATCAAGGTCTGCCCCGGTATCGGCGCCGGTCACATGACGGTGGTGCAGCATGGCATAGCCCGATGGCGGCTCGGCCACCGGCGGCACCCATGCGGCCAGCCGCGCCGCCAGTTCCGCCTCGGGAATGTCGAGGTGCAGGCGCCGGTTGGGCACGTCCAGTTCGATCATGTCGCCGGTGCGCACCACGGCCAGCGGCCCGCCCGCGGCCGCCTCGGGGCTGGTGTGCAGCACCACGGTGCCATAGGCCGTGCCCGACATCCGCGCATCCGATATGCGCACCATGTCATTGATTCCCTTGCGCAACACCTTGGGTGGCAGGCCCATGTTGCCGACCTCGGCCATCCCCGGATAGCCCTTCGGCCCGCACATCTTGAGCACCATCACGCAGGTCTCGTCGATATCCAGATCCTCGTCGGCGATCTTGGCCTTGTAGTCGTCGATATCCTCGAACACGACCGCCCGGCCCCGGTGCACCATCAGCGACGGGGTCGCCGCCGACGGCTTCAGCACCGCACCGTTGGGCGCCAGATTGCCCCGCAGCACCACGATCCCGCCCGACGCGGCAAGCGCCTTCTCCGCGGGCAGGATCACATCGGGGTTGTGGTTCACGACGTCCTTCACCTCGTCCCACATGCCCCGGCCCGACACCGTCAGCGCGTCGCGGTGCAGCAGCCCCGCCTCGCCCAGGCGGCGGATCACCACGGGCAGGCCGCCGGCGTAAAAGAACTCTTCCATCAGATACTTGCCCGAGGGCATCAGGTTCACGACCGTCGGCACGTCGCGCCCGCAACGGTCCCAGTCGTCCAGCGTCAGGTCCACGCCGACACGGCCTGCGATCGCCAGAAGATGGATCACCGCATTGGTCGACCCGCCGATCGCCGCATTGGTGCGAATGGCATTCTCGAAGGCAGATTTGGTCAGGATGTCAGAGGGTTTCAGATCGTCCTTCACCATCTGCACGATCCGTCGGCCGGTCAGCTGCGCCATCACGCGGCGGCGGCTGTCCACCGCGGGAATGGCGGCATTGCCCGACAGCGCCATGCCCAGGGCCTCGGCCATGCTGGCCATCGTGCTGGCGGTCCCCATGGTGTTGCAGGACCCGGCCGACCGGCTCATCCCGGCCTCAGCCTCGAGAAAGTCGGCCTCCGTCATGGTGCCCGCCTTCACCGCCTCGGAGAACCGCCAGATATGGGTGCCCGATCCTGTCACCTCGCCCCGGAACCTGCCGTTCAGCATCGGCCCGCCCGAGACGACGATCGAGGGCACATCGCAGGACGCCGCCGCCATCAGGAGCGACGGGGTCGTCTTGTCGCAACCCACCAGCAGCACGCAGCCATCCATCGGCTGCCCCCGGATCGCCTCTTCCACGGCCAGGGCGGCGAGGTTGCGGAACATCATCGCGGTCGGCCGGAAGGCGGATTCCGACGCGCTGAACACCGGCACCTCGACCGGAAAGCCGCCCGCCTCGTAGATGCCGTGCTTCACTTTCTCGGCCAGGGCGTTCAGATGGGCGTTGCAGGGGGTCAGTTCGGACCATGTGTTCAGGATGCCGATCACCGGGCGACCGTCGAACAGGTCATGCGGGAAACCCTGGTTCTTCATCCAGCCACGATGGTAGATCGCGTCCTTCGACGAGCCTTCGAACCATTCCTGCGAACGCAGACGCCGGGGCCACGGGGCGGGCTTGAAGGTCATATGTGTCTGTTCCTACTTGGATTTGTTGTATACGTCGAAGATCACGGCGGCCAGAAGGACCAGCCCCTTGATCACCTGCTGATAGTCGATGCCGATGCCGAGGATCGACATGCCGTTGTTCATGACCCCCATGATGAAGGCCCCCACGACGACGCCGACGATCTTGCCCGAACCGCCCGCCATGCTGGCGCCGCCGATGAAGACCGCCGCGATCACGTCAAGCTCGAACCCGGTGCCGGCCTTGGGGGTGGCAGAGTTGAGCCGTGCGGTCACGATCATGCCCGCGAGTGCGGCAAGCGCACCCATGTTGACGAAACACAGGAAGGTCAGCCGGTCGGCGTTGATCCCCGACAGCCGCGCCGCCTTGAGGTTTCCGCCCACGGCATAGATGCGCCGACCGGTTGTCGTGTTCTCGGTGAAGAAGGCGTAGAGCACGATCAGCACGGCCATCACGATCAGCACGTTGGGCAACCCGCGGAAACTCGCCAGCTTCCAGCCCACGAAGATCAGCGCGCCGCAGATCAGCAGGTTGCGGAAGATGAAGAAGTTCAGCGGTTCCTGCGCCATGTCGTAGAGCGCCGCCTGCCGGCGCGCCCGCCACCCCGCCCAGAGCAGCACCAGCGACAGCACGACCACGATGACCATGGCGGTCACGTTGGGCCGTCCCGGGCCGATCACGTCGGGGATGAATCCGGTGGAAAGCGACTGGAACGACCGGGGGAAGGGGCCGATGTTCTGCCCGCCAAGCGTCCACAGCGTCAGCCCCCGGAACACCAGCATCCCCGCCAGCGTCACGATGAAGCTCGGAATGCGCCAATAGGCGATCCAGTAGCCCTGCGCGGCCCCGATCAGCGCGCCGACCGCGAGGCAGGCCGGGATGACCTGCCAGACGGGCATGCCCAGGTTTACCGTCAGCACGGCCGAAACCGCCCCGGTAAAGGCGGCAACCGAGCCCACGGACAGGTCGATATGCCCCGACACGATGACCAGCAGCATGCCGAGGGCCATGATGACCACATAGGAATTCTGCAGGAATATGTTGGTGATGTTCTGCGCCGACAGGAAGTCGACCCCGATCTGGATGCGCACGAGCGCCACGAAGAACAGCACGATCGCCACGAGCGCCATCAGCATCCCGTATTCGCGCAGATGCTCGGCCAGATAGGACGATCCGCCTGCCCGGGCGGTCGGGCGGCCTTCGGTCGCGTCGCTCATGCAGCTTTCCCCGTGCTCTGAAGGATCAGTGCCATGATCCGTTCCTGGCTGGCCTGGTCGCGGTCAAGCTCGCCCACGATCCGGCCTTCGTTCATGACATAGATGCGGTCGCACATCCCCAGAAGTTCGGGCATCTCGGACGAGATCATGACGACCCCCCTGCCCTGTGCGGCCAGTTCGTTCATGATCGTGTAGATTTCGTACTTGGCGCCCACGTCGATGCCGCGTGTGGGTTCGTCAAGGATCAGCACCTG
Organism: Paracoccaceae bacterium; assembly: GCA_019454225.1. Taxonomy (NCBI): domain Bacteria; kingdom Pseudomonadati; phylum Pseudomonadota; class Alphaproteobacteria; order Rhodobacterales; family Paracoccaceae; species Paracoccaceae bacterium. The sequence goes on from CP075370.1 coordinate 3,494,026, forward strand.
CGGATCGGTGAACAGCCATTTCGACAGGACAACCTTCTGCTGGTTGCCGCCCGACAGGTTCACGACCTTCTGGAACACGCTGGGTGTGCGGATCGACATGGCAGCGCGGTAGTCCTCGGCCACCTGCGCCTCGCGCCCCCGGTTCAGCACGCCCCGCAGCGCGATGCCGGCCAGGTTCGCCAGGCTGACATTGCGCAGGATCGGTTCGTCCAGCACCAGGCCAAGCGCCTTGCGGTCCTCGGTCACATAGGCAAGCCCGGCGGCGATTGCCCTTGGCACCGTCGACACGTCGACCGCCTGCCCCCTCATCCGCACCTGGCCCGTGATGTCGCGGCCATAGCTGCGACCGAACAGGCTCATCGCGAACTCGGTGCGACCCGATCCCATCAACCCCGCGATGCCGACGATCTCGCCGGCGCGCACCGTGATCGCGCCGTCGCGGATGACCTTGCGGCCCTTCTGGTCCGGATGGCTGACCTGCCAGCCCGACACATCGAGCAGAACCTCGCCGATCCTCGGGGTTCGGTCGGGATAGCGGTGCGCCATGTCACGGCCCACCATGTCCCGGATGATGCGGTCCTCGGTAATCTCGGCCCGGGTCAGGGTCGAGACCGAGGCGCCGTCGCGCAGGATGGTGATGCGGTCGGCGACGCGGCCGATCTCGTTCAGCTTGTGGCTGATCAGGATCGAGGTGATCCCCTGCCCCTTCAGTTCCAGCAGAAGGTCCAGCAGTTTCTGGCTGTCGTTCTCCTGCAGGGCGGCGGTCGGCTCGTCCAGGATCAGCAGCCGAACGTCCTTGGCAAGCGCCTTGGCGATTTCGACCAGTTGCTGCTTGCCGACGCCCAGCTTGCCCACCTCGGTCGTCGGCGGCTCGGAAAGGCCGACGCGCCGCAGCAGCCGTTCGGTCGCCGCAAAGGTTTCATGCCAGTTGATCACCCCCGCCCGGGCCCGTTCGTTTCCAAGGAACAGGTTCTCGGCGATCGACAGCAGCGGCACGAGCGCCAGTTCCTGATGGATGATCACGATCCCCCTCGCCTCGCTGTCCGCGATGGTGCGGAAGCGCGCCGGGGCGCCGTCATAGATGATCTCGCCCTCGTAGCTGCCATGCGGATAGACGCCGGACAGCACCTTCATCAGGGTCGATTTCCCGGCGCCATTCTCGCCGCAGATCGCATGGATCTCGCCCGCCTCGACGTTCAGCGTGACATTGTCGAGCGCCCGCACGCCCGGAAAGGACTTGCCGATGCCCCGCATGTCCAGAAGCGCTGTCATGGCTTTCCCCCCGACGGATGCGCCGGGCCCCGGAAGGGCCCGGCGCAGTTCCGGTCCGGCCCGCTTACTTCAGCTGGTCCGCGGTGTAGTAGCCCGATCCGACAAGCACGGATTCGTAGTTCGACAGGTCGACCGACACCGGCTTCAGCAGGTAGGACGGCACGACCTTGACCCCGTTGTCATAGGTCGAGGTGTCGTTGATCTCGGGCTCGCCGCCGCCCAGCAGCGCGTCGACCATGCCGACGGTCACGCGGGCCAGTTCGCGGGTGTCCTTGAACACCGTCGAATACTGCTCGCCCGCGATCATCGACTTCACGCTCGGCACCTCGGCGTCCTGACCGGTGACGACGGGCATCTTCAGGTCGCCCGACCCGTAGCCGACGCCCTTGAGCGACGACAGGATGCCGATCGACAGCCCGTCATAGGGCGACAGCGCGCCGTGCAGGACCTTGTCGCCGTAGTTGGCTGACAGCAGGTTGTCCATTCGGGCCTGCGCGACCGAACCGTCCCAGCGGAGGGTGCCGACCTTGTCCATCCCCATCTGGCCCGAGGGCACCGCGACATCGCCCGAGGCGATCAGCGGGTCCAGCACGGACATCGCGCCGTTGTAGAAGAAGAAGGCGTTGTTGTCGTCGGGGCTGCCGCCGAACAGTTCGACGTTCCAGGGCTTCACGTCGGGGAAGCGTTCCTTGAGGCCCGCGACCAGCGACTCGGCCTGCAGGACACCGACCTGGAAGTTGTCGAAGGTGGCATAGTAGTCGACGTTCCCGCTTTCGCGGATCAGCCGGTCATAGGCGATGACCTTGATTCCGCTGGCGGCGGCATTCTCGAGCGCGTTCGACAGCGTCGTGCCGTCGATGGCCGCAATGACCAGCACGTTCACGCCCTTGGTGATCATGTTCTCGATCTGGGCCAGCTGGTTCGGGATGTCATCCTCGGCATATTGCAGATCGGTGCCGTAGCCTGCCGCGGTGAACTGGTCGACCATGGAATTCCCGTCGGAAATCCAGCGGGCCGAGGATTTGGTGGGCATGGCGATGCCGATGGTGCCCTTGGTCTGCGCCATGGCGGGGGCAAGCCCCAGGCCCGCGACAACAGCCAGCGCCGAAAGCGCCGTGGTGAAGATCTTCATGCAGTTCCTCCCTAGAACCCGGTCTTGCTGCCGGGAAAGCCCGCACGCCGGGACGGATTGCCCGGCGCTGCAATGACAGCAGTGACAAGTGCGGTCATGTCTGTCAAATGTGGTTTCCGCAGGGAAACATATCGAAAATGGCATAACGGGTCGCGATGCTGCTGCGAAAGGGACTGAAGATCGCGCATCTGCGCCTGTTCGCGCTGCTGGCCGAGACCGGACAGGTGGGGGCGGCGGCCGAAGCCATGGGCATGACGCAGCCGGCAGCCTCGCGCCTCCTGTCCGAGGCGGAGGGGATCGCGGGCACGCCGCTGCATCTGCGCACCGGGCGCGGTATCGCACTGACCCCGGCCGGCGCGGCGCTGGCCCGCCGGGCGGCACGGGTGCTGATCGAGGTCGAGGATGCCGGTCGGGAACTGGACGAGATTGCCGAGGGCCGTGCGGGGCTCGTGCGGCTCGGGGCGGTGACCGGACCGGCACTGGAACTGGTGCTGCCCGCTCTGGCCGATGCCCAGCGGGAACTGCCGGGCCTGCGGGTCGAGGTCGTGGTCGGACCGTCGGACGTGCTGACCGATGGCCTGCTGTCGGGGCGGCTGGATTTCGCGTTGGCCCGCCTGCCAGAGGATGGCGGCAACGGCGGCGCCGGACCGCTGCTGTTCCAGCCGGTCGGCACCGAGCCGGTGGCCCTTGTGGTGCGCCGGGGGCATCCGCTGGCGGGCGTGTCGAAGGTGCCGCCGGGGGCGCTCATGCACTACGACTGGGTGATGCCCGGGCCCGACGCGATCCTCAGGCGCAGCGTCGTGGCCCGACTGCGCGCGCTGGGCCTGCCCGATCCGCCGGGGCGGGTGGCGACCGCGAGTTTCCTGCTGACATTCGCGATCCTCGACGGATCGGACGCGATCGCGCCGCTTGCGCGGGCCGTGGCCAACCGCTTTGCGGGCCGCCCCGACGCGCCGTTCGCCGCGCTCTGCGAAGACCTCGCGATCGAGGTGCCGGCCTTCGGCATGCTGACGCGGGCGGGGGCCGGGCTGACGCCCTCGGCGGGCCGGTTGCAGGCGATGATCCTTGACCACGCGGCAGCCCGGTCGGCTTGACACCCGGGGCCAATCCCGCCTCTATCCGCCTGCGCAGGGCGGTCGGTGGGGCAAGGGTGCAATGATCCGGGACTACATGCGGCGGCTGCGCCCGAACGCCGGAACCGAGGCGGAGCGACGGATGGGTGCCCCGGGCGGGTCGGATCGCGGCGCGGTCGAGATTGCGTTGCGCTACAACGGGCTGTTCGACGGCGCCTGGTATCTGCGGCAAAACCCGGACGTGGCGGCAGCGGGGATGGACCCGCTGGAGCACTTCCTGTCGAGCGGGATGTCCGAGGGGCGCGACCCTTCGCCCCTGTTCTCGACCTCGTTCTACCTGACGACCTACCCCGATGTCGCCGCCGCCGACGTGCATCCGCTGCTGCATTTCATCACGGCGGGCGGATCGGAGAACCGGCGGCCGCATCCGCTGGTGGCGCCGAAGTGGCTGCGGTCGCGCCTGCCCGACGGTTTGCCGTTCGACAACCCGCTGCTGGGCCTGCTGATGACCCGGCAACGGCTGGGACCGCGACCGTTGTTCGACATCGACCGGGTAGCGGCGGCACTGGGCCTGCCTGACGAAGAGACGCCTGCCGGCGTGCTGGCCGCCTGGTTCGCCACCGCCGCAGGTCAGCGCCCCGACCCCCATGTCCTGGTTTCATCGGCCCATATCCGGCGCGCGCTGTGGGTGCCCGACGAGGCCTGCGCGGTCGAGGCCTATTGCCGCAACCGGGGCACGACCGCCGCACCACACCCCCTGATCGAGCGCGACTATTCCTGGGAACGGATGCCCGACCTGCACGGCGCGGATGACGAACTGACGCTGCTGGATGCCGTGCTGGCGTCGCCCCGCGCGGGCGAGATCGACCTGACGCCGATGCTCGACATCGCGCATTACCGGCGCGGCGCGGTGGCGCGGGGGCTGCCTGCCGACCTCGGGGGGGTGCCGCCGCTGGCGCACTACCTGGAAACCGGGGCGGCGATGGGGATCGACCCCAATCCGCTTTTCGACGAATTCCTCTATCGGCAGCGCTATCTGACGGGATCGCCGGGTGTCGCGGGGCTGATGCACTACCGCGACCACGGGCGCGAACCCTGGATGTCGCTGGCCCCCCGCTTCCCCGACAGGTTCTATGTCACGCGCTACCCCGAGGTGATGCAGGATTTCCCCGGCACGCCGCTGCTGCACTACCTGATGCACGGCCGGGCCGAGGGGCGGAAGCTTCGCGAACCCGCTTGGTCGGACGATTTCGACGGCTGGGACCAGCTGCGCGAGGAGGTGCGGGCAGGCGTGGCGCGATGGGGCCGGGCCGATCCCGAGGTCACGGTGATCGTGCCGGTCTACAACCAGTTCCTCTATACCCTTCGCTGCCTGTGGTCGATGCTGCGGGCCGGTGACCGGGCACGGCTGCAAGTGATCGTGGCCGACGACGGATCGAGCGACGAGACCGCCGGTTTCCTCCGCGACCTGCCGGGCATCACCTATATCCGCAACCCCGAGAACATGGGGTTCCTGCAGTCGTGCAACAACGCCGCGCAGGCGGCGATCGCGCCCTATGTCTTCCTGCTGAACAACGATACCGCCGTGCTGCCCGGCTGGATCGACAGCCTGCTCGACATCGCGCGCCAGACCCCCGACGCGGGGATCATCGGGTCAAAGCTTGTCTACCCCGACGGAACGCTGCAGGAGGCAGGGGGATATGTCTGGTCGGACGGCGGCGGTGCGAACCTCGGCCGCGGGGCGGACCCGAGCGAGCCGGGCTTTTCCACCCGCCGCGATGCGGACTACATCTCGGGTGCCGCAATCCTTGTCCCGCGGGCGGTCTGGCGGGACGTGGGCGGGTTCGACACCCGCTACATGCCCGCCTATTGCGAGGATACCGACCTTGCCATGCGGCTGCGGCAGCTGGGCTGGCGCGTGATCTATCAGCCCGCCTCGGTCGTCGTCCATTTCGAGGGAGTGTCCTCGGGCACCTCGACGGACAGCGGGATCAAGGCCTACCAGGTGGTGAACTTCGAGAAGCTGCGCGAACGCTGGGCCTTTGCGCTTGAGCGGCACGAACACAGCCAGACCATCTATCCGCGGAACATCCCCCGGGCGCGGCGCCCGCGCATCCTGATGATCGACCACGAGGTGCCCGAACCCGACAAGGACGCAGGGTCGGTGATCGCGTGGTGGCACATCCGGCTGCTGCTGGGGATGGGCTACGAACTGACCTTCGTGCCGAACAACCTGCTGCCGTCGGGAAGCTATGGCACGGCGCTGCAGGCCCTGGGGGTCGAGCTGATCCATACCCCCTACGTCAAGGACATCGGCCGCTACCTGGATCGCCATGCATCCGATTTCGATGTCTTCTACCTGTGCCGCTACGGAGAAGGCGGTCGCTGGATCGAGAGGCTGCGCCAGTTGTGTCCGGCGACGCCGATCATCTTCAACACCGCCGACCTGCATTTCCTGCGCGCATCGCGCGAGGCGCGGCTGAAGGGGAACCTGCCCGAGGACATGGAGCGTGTCGCCGCGATCCGGACGCGCGAGCTGCAGGTGATCGGCATGGCATCGGACACGATCCTGGTGTCGACCCACGAACGCGACGTCCTGCGCGACATGGGGGTGCGTGACAGCCTGTCGGTCATTCCACTGGTCATGCCGGTTGCGGAACGGGTGCCTCCGCGCGAGGGGCGGCGCGGCATCGCCTTCGTGGGCGGCTATCGCCACACCCCCAATGTCGATGCGGTGATGTATTTCCTGTCCGACATCTGGCCGCTGATCCAGTCCGCGCGACCGGACCTGGAGTTCCACATCGTCGGTTCCAGCCCCCCTGCCGCCTTCGACGCGCTGAAACTGCCGGGCGTCAAGGTGGTGGGCTATGTCGAGGATCTGGACAGCTATCTGGACGGGCTGGTCGCCACGATCGTGCCGTTGCAGTACGGCGCGGGCATCAAGGGCAAGATCGGGTCGTCGCTGGCGGCGGGGGTGCCCTGCATCTCGACCACCGTGGGGGCCGAGGGGATGGGCCTGCAGCCTGGCAGCGAGATCGTGATCGCCGACAGTCCCGAGGATTTCGCGGCCGCGGTGCTGTGGGTCGTCGAGGACGCCGACCTGTGGGACCGGCTGAGCCGTGGCGGGCGCGATTTCGTTGCGCGCGCGTATTCGCCCGAGGTGACGCGGCGCCGTCTTCTGCGCCAGCTGGCCAAGGTGGGCGCGGCGCCATTCTCGGGCCGCTGCACGATCACCGGCGCCGCCGAACAGCGCCGCTTCCTGCACGACGACCGGCCCGACAGCCTGGCGGCCGGGGACGGGTTGCCCGGATCGGCAGAGCGCGTGGCGGCGCAGGCCCTGGCACGCCTGGCCGGGCAACCGGACACGGCACTGGCGCGGATCGACCCGGCGCGCCTGCCCGCGCTGGCCGTGGCGGGTGACATGCCGTCGCTTGCCGATGCGCTTGCGCCGTCCGGCCGGCTTGTCGCGCCCGACGCGGCCGAGCTTCTGGCCGCGCGCATCGTTCTGGACGACGCGGCAGAGGACATGCTGCGCACCGTGCTCGACGTCGCGGGTGACACCTGCACGCGGCTTGTGCTTGCATGCGCGCCGGTGGGGCAGCAACCGGGCACGGCCCGGGCCGAGGCGCCGCGCCTGATGCGGCTTGTGCTGATGCTTGAGGCGGAAGGATGGGACGTGCGCAGCGACCGCATGACGCTTCCGGAATGCGCGCTGACCGGCTGCGCGCTGATCGAGGCGCGCCGCCCCCCGCCGCCCACCGCCACCGCATGACCGGAACCCGAACCGCGGGGCGGGCGCGGTCCGGGCGTTGCGCGACCCGCCGATTGTGGGTAATCCCGCCGCCCGGGGGGCCCGGTGACGCCGGGCGGGGTGCGGTGCCTGCGGCGGGGGCCGCTGGAACAGCCATGGAGGCCAGATGGCGCATCTGATGGATCGCACGATCATCCTGCACTACCACCTGTTCAAGAATGCCGGGACCTCTTTCGATGGCATCCTGAAATGGAACTTTCCCGGTCGCTGGGTCACGGCCGAATTTCCGACAGGCCCCGCCAGCAACACCGATCAGGTGACGGAGTGGATTGTCTCGAACCCGCAGGCGGTGGCGTTTTCCAGCCATACCGCCTCGGGTCCGCTGCCCGAAATTCCCGGTGTGCGCATCATTTCGGCGCTGTTCCTGCGCGATCCGGTCGAGCGCATCCGGTCCGCCTATCTTTTCGAGCGCGCACAGGCCGCAACCGCCGTGGCCGACAGCCGCGGCGTGGAACTTGCCCGGCGCACCGACCTTGACGGCTATGCGCGGGCGCGCATCGCCGTGCGGGGTGACCGCCAGTGCCGCGACTTCCACGTCGCCCGCCTGTCGCGCTTCGTGCCCGGCCCGCAGCCGGAACTGGAACGCGCCGAGGCGGCGCTGAAGGTGCTGAGCTTCGTGGGCGAGGTCGAGCGGTTCGGCCACAGCATCGGCCGGTTTCAGCGGCTGGTTGCGCCGGTGTGGCCGAAGTTCTCGGCCGGGTCGATGCACCTGAACCGCGCCGTAGAGAAGGAAGTCGCCGAGATCTCGCCGGAACTGCGTGTGTTTCTTGAAGACAACAACCGCGACGACCTTGCGCTGCTCGAAACCGCGCGGCGCACGGTCTGGGCGGAATGATGCGGCACGATCACGCACCGGATGACGTGTCGTAAAGGCGACAGTCACCCTGCGGCAATGGCGCAAGAGCGTCAAAATCCCGGATTGCTGTTGCTGCCGCGAACGGCATTCGACTAGGTTCGGGCAAACTCATTCACGACCCTTCGCGGGGTCGTTGGCTCGTATGCAGGAACCAGGTCATGTCCCAACCCCTTCCGATGACGACCACCCGCCAGATCGGTATCCGGCAGCGCAGCCTGCGGCGCCACTGCCGCCTGGGGCGCGCGACCGAACTGGTGTTCATCCTGGCCACGGGCGTGATGCTGACCCTTGGCGGTCAGGCGCAGGCGCAGACCTGGGACGGCGAGACGGACAGCGACTGGGCCACCGGGACGAACTGGGACGGCGACGCGAAACCGACCGTCGGCCAGACCGCAGAGATCAGCGACGCAGGGGCCCCGAACCAGCCCACGGTGAGCACGACCGAGACGGTGGCGCAGACGAACGTTTCGGCGGGTACCCTGACAATCTCGGGCACCGGCACCCTGAACAGCCCTGTTGCCACGGCGCTGGACGGGAACATCGTGATCGAGTCTGGCGGTACGATCGGTGGTTCGCTGGATGCCATCGGGACCACCGGGTCGAACGCGGGAACCATCACCGGCTACCTTCGCGTGGGCAGCGGCACCTTTGACAATGCCGGGGTCGTGCAGGGCACGACCACGATCAACTCGGGCACGCTGAACCTGAACAGCGGGACCAACCTTGCAGACGCCCAGGACTTCATCGTCAACGGCGGCACGGTGAACGTGAACGCATCGGACACCGTCGGCTCGCTGTCGGGCACCGGCGGCACGATCAACTTCGTCCCTGACGCCACGCTGACGATCAATCAGTCCTCGGCCGGCACCTACAGCGGCGACATCACGGGATCGGCCACGTTCGATTCCACCTACCTGCTGAAGCAGGGCGCTGAGACGCTGACGCTCAGCGGCAACAACACGATGACCGGCTCTGGTCGGTTGCGGGTCAATGGCGGGACTCTCGTGCTCCAGGGCGGGAACGCCGTGGGCAATACCGACGCGCTGGAGGTCACCACCGGCACGGTATCGCTTGAGGCGGACGAGACGGTGGGCCTGCTTCTGGGGGCTGCCTCCGGCACGCTGAACCTGAACGGCAACACGATCACGCTGGCCGGATCGGGCGTTCCCGATTCCGCGAACGCGGCCATCAACGTGACCGGCACCGGCGGGATCACGTTGAACGGCGCCAACTTCACGCAGCGTTTCGATACCGGCCTTGCCTATACCGGCGCGACCACCGTCACGGCGGGCACGTTCCGGCTCGGCGCCGACAACATCATCGACGACGCCTCGGACGTCACGGTCAACGGCGGCACGCTGGCGCTGCAGGGCTTCAGCGACACGGTGGACACCGTTGCCATGTCCTCCGGCGCGATCACCGGAACCGGCACGCTGACCGCGACGTCCTACACCCAGAGCGGCGGCACGCTGGGTGCGACGCTGTCCTCGGCCGGGGCGAAGGAACTGACCGGCGGCACCATCTCGGGCACGCTGACCGGCGCCGGGGCGACCACGATCGCCGCGGGCGCGGGCACGGTGACCGTCGATGCCACGGGCACCATCACCGGAGACGTCACGCTGGAATCGGGCACGCTGCGCATCGGCAATTCGGGCGCGATCGGCGGCACCATCACCACCACCGGTTCGGTCATCAGCTATGCCGACGCTGTTTCGGTGGCATCCGAGATCAATCTCGATTCCGACGATACCCAGCTTGAGGTTCTCGGCGCCGACAACGCCACCCAGACCGGCAACATCGTGGAAACGACAGGTCCGCACGGGATCGAGAAGATCGGGACCGGCAGCCTGCAGCTGACCGGTACGAACACCTACACCGGCACCACGGTTGTGACCGAGGGCTCGCTGATCATCGGTGGCGGTGGCAGCATCGTCAGCAACATGGAAATCGGCGTGGACGGCACCGTGACGGTGCAGGGCACCTCGTCGGTCGCCGACATCGACAACGCGGGCAACCTGTCGGTCGGCGGGACGGCCGGGGCCCTGACGAACTCTGGCTTTGCCAGCGTCGCCGGTTCGGTGACATCGCTGACCAACACCGCAGGCACCACCAACATCGGGGGGCTGACCACCGGCACCGTGACCGGCGACACCAGCGTGTCGGGCGGGACGGTGCGGCTGCAGACGAACTCGGACCTTGCGGACACCAGCACGGTGACCGTTTCGGACACCGGCACGTTCACGGTCGACGAGGACGATACCATCGCAACGCTGACGCAGAGCGACGGCACCGTGAACGGCAATTCCACGCTGACGGTGACCGGGGCCTTCGACCAGTCGGGCGGCACCACGGGCGGCACGGTGACGGTCGTCACCAACACCTTCACCCAGTCGGGCGGGGCCGTCGTGGCGCTTGGCACCACCGTCACCGCATCCGGCGACCAGACCCTGCAGGGCGGCTCCATCGGCGGTCGGCTGGACGGCGCAGGGGCGATCACGGTCGAATCCGGCCAGACGAACCTGACGACGGGCAACATCAGCAACACCACCGGGATCACGATCACCGACGGCACCCTGAACAACATCGGCGGCTTCATCGACACTGCCGGCAACAGCATCGTCCTGGACGGTGCCGGTGCCACGCTGATCAACGTCGGTGATGCGGGCGGCGACGCGTTTGCCGATGACGAGACGATCACCGTCAACGCGGGCACGTTCACCAACAACATCGACGAAACCATCGGCGCCCTGGAACAGACGGGCGGCACCATCGACGGCACGGGCATCATCACGGCGGATACGTTTGTCCAGTCGGGCGGAGACATGGCGGGGCTGGTGGACACGACCACCAGTGCCACGCTGGACGGCGGCATCATCAGCGGCACCCTGTCGGGCGCTGCGGCCACGGTGCAGACCGGCACCACCACCCTGACCGGCACGATCAGCGCCGATACGACCATCACCTCGACCCTCGAGGTTGACGGCGGCGCCCTGACCGGCACCACCACACTGTCCGGCGGCACGCTGACCGGGCTGTCCGACAGCACGATCACCGGCGACGTCGGCACCGACGCGGCGGGCGGCACGATCACGGCGGCAACGGGCACCACGCTGACGATCGACACGCTGAACCCGACAGGCGGAGGTGCGCTTGCCATCGGCACCACCGGGGCCGGTGGAACGGTTGTCGTCAATGGCTCGGGTGCGCAAAGCGCCGGATCGACCATCGCGATCGACGCCGGTACGTTGCAGATTGGCAGCGCGGGGGCGGGCTCGTCTCTTCTGGACTCCATCGCCGGAACCTCGGTTGCAGACGGGGCGGCGCTGGACGTCGGCGGGTTTGACACAACGGTCAACGCCCTGTCGGGCGCCGGCACCGTCACCAACAGCGGCGCGGATGCCGGGTTGACGCTGACCGGCACGGCGACCTTTGACGGCGCGATCCAGGATGGCGCGGGGGACATCGCGCTGGTCGTATCGGGCGGCGTCGCGCTCGGTGAGTCGACGGACGTTACACTGACCGGCAACAACACCTTCTCGGGCGGGACAACCGTCGAGGGTGCGGGTGCGCTGACCGCCAGCCTGACCCTGTCGGGGGCGGGGTCGAACCTGTCGTCCACCGGACTTGTCACCGTGAACACCGGCGGCACGCTGGTGATCGACGGGGACGAGACCATCGGCGCGCTCGCGGGAACCGGGACGGGTGCCGTCGACATCGACAACGGCGCGCTGACCACGGGCGACGCGACCGATACGCTGTACGAGGGCACGATCACCGGTGCGGGCGATCTGGTGAAGGAAGGTGACGGCACCTTCACGATCACCGGCGATGTTTCGAACAACACGGTCACCGTGAACGACGGCACGCTGGTTCTGTCGGGCAACAACACGATGACGCAGATCACGGTGGATGATGCCACGCTGCGGCTGGAATCGGACGACGCGGCGGGCGGTGCGGGCGGCCTGATCCGCACCACCGGTTCGGTCATCGACTATGCCGACGGCGTGAATATCGGCACCGATGTGGAGATCGCGAGCGATACGACGCAGGTCCAGGTAACCACCGGCGCGGCCGAGCAGTCGGGCGTGATCAGCGAGGATGTGGCGGGCCGGCCGCTGGAAAAGATCGGCGCAGGAACGCTCACGCTCTCGGGGGCCAACACCTACACCGGTACCACCACCATCTCGGCCGGGACGCTGATCGCGGCCGGCGGTCTGGCCATCGCCGATACCGGGGCGGTGGATGTCGCCGGCGGCGCGACCTTCGAACTGGCCAGCAACGAGACCATCGGCGCGCTGTCGGGCGCTGCCGGGTCCACGGTTGACGTGAACGGCAATACCCTGTCGGTGGCCGAGGGCAACGGCCTGACCTTTGCCGGCAGCCTGACCGGCAGCGGCAACTTCGACCTGCTGGGTTCGTCCACGCTGACCCTGACGGGCGTCAGCAGCATCACCGGTGCGGTGGGGCCGGGCTTTGCCGGCGCCTCCTCGGCCACGCTGATCATCGCGGCGGGTGGGTCGGTCGCAGCCGACACGGTGGGTGCCACGACCGGCGCCACGCTGGAGCTGAACGGCGGCGCCCTGACCGATGACGGTGCGGCGATCATCGCCAGTGGCACCGTGCGGGTGAACGGGTCCGAGACGGCGGGCGCGACCAACGTCGGCAACGTCGGCACGCTCGAGATCAACGGCGCGGCCACTGTCCTGACCCTGAACGGCGTCGCCTCGAACGGCATCCCGACGGGCAACTCCACCATCGACGGCGACGTGACCGGCACCGGCACGCTGAACGTGACCGGCGGCACCACGACGGTCGGTGGCACGGGCGACGTGCAGACCGATACCACCATCGGCGCCGGCGGCACTGTCGTCAACAGCGGCACCATGGCGGATGTCGACAACGCGGGCACCTTCACCAACAACGCCGGGGCCACGGCGGGCGCGCTGACCAACACGGGCGCGGGCGCAGGCTCGAACGTGGGAACGCTGGCCAGCCTGACGCACAACTCGACCGGAACCTTCGACAACGCGGGCACTGTGACCGGCGACACTTCGGTTTCGGCGGGGACGGTCAACCTGAACGCAGGGTCCGACCTGTCGGATACCGGTACGCTGTCGCTGACCGGCGGCGCGGTGAACGTGAATACGACCGAAACCGTGGGCACGCTTGACATGACGGCCGGGACGGTGACCACCACGGCCACCCTGACCACCGGCGTCCTGACAGGCACGGGCGGCACCATCACCACCACCGCAACCGGCGGTCTGGTCGCGGGCAACGCCAGCAGCAGCACCTTTGACGGCGCGATCGACGGCGACGGCTTCCTTCAGAAGCTGGGCAGCGGCACCCTGACGCTGACCGGAGCCAATACCTACAGCGGCGGCACCACGGTGAGCGGCGGCACGCTGGCGGTGACGGGGACGGGCACGCTGACCGGCCCGAGCATCACCATCGACCCGCTGGCCACCCTGTCGACCGATGGCGGGGCGCTGACGACCTCGACCTCGATCCGCAACGACGGCACCTTTGCGATCAGCGGAGACGAGAGCATCGCCAACGTGTTCAACACGGGCGTGTCCAACCCGGGGGCGATCTCGCTCACGTCGGGCGCGCTGCTGACGCTGAACTCGGGCGCCTCCGACATCTCGGGCATCATCTCGGGCGACGGCGCGCTGACCGTCACCGGTACCAGCAACACCACACTGACCGGGGCGAACACCTACACGGGCGCAACCACTGTCAACAGCGGCACCCTGGCGATCACGGGTGCGGGTTCGGTCGCCTCGACGGACGTGACGGTGAACGGTACCGGCACACTGACCACCGACAGCGACGCGCTGGCGGCGGGGGCCACCGTGACCGTGGGCGACACCGGCACCTTCACCTCGTCCGGAACCGACAGCTATGCGGCGATCACGCAGACCGGCGGCACCATCAACGGTACGGGCGTCCAGACGCTGAGCGGGGCCTTCACCCAGTCGGGCGGCACCACGGGCGGAACGGTCGACATCAACGCGGCAAGCTTCACCCAGTCGGGCGGGGCCATCGTTGCGGCGGGCACCTCGGTGACCGTGGCGCCGGGCGGCCAGCAGGTGCTGCAGGGCGGAACCATCGGCGGCACGCTGGACGGCGCGGGCGCCATAACCGAGGTGACCACGGGCACGACCACTTTCCTCGCCGGCGCCACCATCGCCTCGACCGACATCCAGATCAGTTCGGGCGGCGTGCTGTCGACCGCGGGCGGCGCGATCGCGGCTGGCGCGTCGATCGGCATGACCGGACCGGCCACGTTCCAGACCACCGGGGCCGAGAGCCTTGTCACGCTGAACACGACGAACGCCACGGTCGGCGGCAGCGGCACCATCACGCTGTCCAACCTGTTCAGCCAGAACGGCGGCACGACCGCGGGCAGCATCACGATCGACACGGTAGCCTTCCAGCAGTTGAACGGCGGCATCGTAGCGGCGGGTACCGCGGTGAACGCCAGCGGTTCGCAGACCTTGTCGGGGGGTCAGATCCTCGGGACGCTCGGCGGCGCGGGCGCGGTGACCGTGCAGACCGCACTCACAAGCGTGACCGGAGCGGGGTCGATCGCATCGAACACGATCAACGTGCTTGGCAGCGGGACGCTGCTGACCGATGGCGGGGCGCTGTCGGCCGGTGCCGCGGTTACCACGGCGGGCACGCTGACCGTCAGTGGCGCCGAGACCATCACCTCGCTCGACCAGACCGGCGGAACGGTGAACGGCGGCGGCACGATCACCGCCACGGGCACTTTTGCCCAGAGCGGCGGCGGCGTCCTTGCGGCTGGCACGACGATCAGCGCGGCCGGGGCGCAGACCCTGTCGGGTGGCTCGATCCTCGGCACGCTTGGCGGTGCGGGGGCGGTGACGGTTCAGGACGGCACGACCACCGTGACGGGTGCGGGTTCCATCGCGTCGAACAGTGTGACGGTCGACAACACCGGCACGCTGACCACCGACGGCGGGGCCCTTGCGGCCGGGGCAACGGTGACGGTCGGCGGCACGCTGAACAACACCGGGACCGAGACCATCAATGCGCTGAACCAGGTCGCCGGCACGATCAATGGCGGCATCTACAATGTGGCGACCCAGTTCAGCCAGTCCGTTGGCATCACGGCAGGCGGCGTTGACATCAACACCGTCACCTTCACCCAGTCGAATGGCGCGACCATCGGCGCGGGCACCAGCGTGACCGCCTCGGGCGCACAGCTTCTGCTGGGCGGCTCGATCCTCGGCGCGCTCGACGGTGCAGGGGCGGTCACGGTCCAGGACAACACCACGAGCGTTACCGGCGCCGGCACGATCGCGTCGGACGACGTGACGGTGACGGCGACAGGGACACTGGTAACCGATGGCGGCGCCCTGTCTGGCAGCGCCGATGTGGCGAACGCCGGCATCCTGACGCTTGGCGGATCGGAAACGATCGCCAGCCTGAGCGGTGCCGGAACCACCAACGTCAACGCGGGCACCCTGACACTGCAGGGTCCGGGCACCTCGAACGTCAGCGGCGCGATCAATGGCGCGGGTGGCCTGACCGTGGCCGGTGGCACCACGAACCTGACCGGCGCCAACGGCTATGTCGGCACGACCCAGGTCACCGGCGGCACGCTCAACGTGCTGGGCGGTGGCACGCTGGCCTCGACAACGATCAATATCGCGGGTGGCACCTTCGCCACCGACGGCGGCGCGCTTCTTGGCACAACCGCCGTCAATGGCCCGGGCACCTTCCTGCTCAGCGGGTCCGAGACCATCGCAAGCCTGAACACGGCCGGGACGACCAACATCGTTGGCGCGGGCACGGTCCTGACATTGCAGACCGGCGCATCGAACATCACCGGGCCGATTGTCGGCACCGGCAACCTGCTGCTGACTGGCAGCAATGTCACGACGCTCGGCGGTGCCAACACCTTCACCGGCGCGACGACGGTCGGCGCCGGGGCACGGCTGACGCTGACCGGGTCGCTGGCCGGGGACCTGAACGTGAACTCCGGCAGCAACGCACCAGGCGGCTTCGTCGGCGCCACCATTGTCGGCGCGGGCAACGACATCCTGGCGCAGAACAGCATCGGCGGGAACGTCACCAACACCGGCACGATGAACGTCACCGGCTTCACCCGGGTCGGCGGCAGCTTCACCAACACGGTGACCTTCTCGGCACCCGATCCGATGACCGGCGAGGTGACGGCGCTGACCGGCACGGTGAACATGGTCAACGGGCTGACGGATGACGTTCTGTCCATCGTCGGCAACCTTTCGGGCGGTGAGTTCGTGGTCGACACCTCGTTCCGCTCGACCTACGTGGACAATCCGCTGACAGCGGTCGATGACGGTTTCGTCACCGGGACAAGCGGTCAGCCGGGCCTGTCGGACCGGATCGAGGTGGCGGGCACGGTGGATACCGGCGGCCCGATCGTGGGCTTCACACTCAACCCGCTGGGCGATCTCGTGCGGCCGGGTGACCGGGTGACGCTTCTGACATCCGGCAACACCCAGGCGGCGTTCGACGCGGGCAGCTTCGTGCTGCGCGGCGTGACCGGCGGGGCGCTCGTGACACTTCTCGAGGTCGACGGCAACCAGCTTCAGGCCGTCAACCAGACCTCAGGCGGCATCGGCGGCATTGCGGCGAACGTCTCGGTCGTGCAGTCGCTGGTCTCCAACGTCGTCAACCGGCCATCCAGCCCCTTCACCGGCGGCGTCACGGGCGAGTTGGGCTGCTTCCAGGGTGGCTATGCCCGCGCCGTGGGTGGCCGCGCCGAAGTGACCGGCACCAGCAACAACGGTGTGCGCGACAACGAGGCCCGCATCTCGGCCACCTACTGGGGCGTCCAGGGCGGCTATGACATCGGCTGCAACGACGGCCGGTTCTTCAATGGCTGGGACGGCACGGCCGGTGCCATCCTCGGCTACAACAGCGGCAAGACCAATCAGGGCGTGTTCCTGCCCGGCGTGGGCGGCGACCAGCTGTCCTCGACCACCTTCGCGGACTTCAAGCAGTCCTATGCGGGGCTCTACGCCGCGATCAACCGCGACGGCTGGACGATCGACACGCAGTTGCGTTTCGACCGCACCAAGTACGACCTGCGCGAAACCGTCGAAGGCGGGTTCATCGGCCTCGGCGTGGACGGCCAGACCTTCGACTCGCGGTCGACCAACGTCACGACCCGCGTCAGCTATGGCTTCCCGGTCAACGAGAGGGGCGATACGTTCCTTGTGCCCACGGGCGGCTTCTCGCTCACCCGGACGGGATCGTCGGACATCCAGATCATCGACCCCGTGTCGCTTGATCCCGCCAGTGCGTCGAGCGGCGTGCTGCGGCTGGATGCCTACAGCTCGAACGTCGTGTTCGTGGGTGCGACGCTGGTGAAGCTGTTCCCCGGCAAGGACGATCTGACCAGCCAGCGCGTGTTCGTCAGCGGGAACTACTATCACGATGTCGATGGCAAGCGGACCGCGACCTTCTCGCCCGGCAACGGCGATCCGGTGCAGAACCTGACCATCGAAGGCATCGGCGGCTTCGGCGAGGCAAGCATCGGCTGGAACTACGTGACGGTTCTGGACAATGTCGCATCGGGCAAGCCGCTGCAGCTCAACGCCAACGTCCGCGCCGATGCGCGCTTCGGTTCGAACGTCAGCAACGCCTACAGTCTCACGGCGCAGGTTCGCCTGTCGTTCTGACGGACATCGGCGGAAATCGGGAAAGGGGCCGGATCACCGGCCCCTTTTCGTTTTCCCACGTGCCCGGCGGCGGAAAATTTCTGCCGGATCGCCAACGACCACTTTGCGGCGCCGATGGAATCCGCCTATTCTTTCGGACAGGATGAGCCGTATTGTTGCCGCCTTTGGAACCGAGTGTTTGATTTGTGCGGGAGGAAGGGATGCTGGACGTGCAATTCGTCTTCGATACCGGGGCGGCATCCCACCCCGGGCGCGTTCGGTCACATAACGAAGACTGCTTCCTGACCCGTCCCGCTTCGGGTGTCTGGCTGGTCGCTGACGGCATGGGGGGTCACAAGGCGGGCGACTTTGCCAGCCGGAAGATCGTGGAAAGCGCCAACTGGGTGGGCATACCCACGTCAGCGATGGACCTGAAGCTGCGCTTCCTCGACCGCCTGATGCTCGCGCATGAGGATATCCGCCGTCATTCGGCCGAACTGGACGGCGCCACCGTCGGCGCCACGCTGGCCGCGCTTCTGATCTATCAGCACCACTTTGCCTGCATCTGGTCGGGCGACAGCCGAATCTACCTGCTGCGGGACGGTGTGCTGCACCAGATGACCACGGACCACACCGAGGTGAACGAACTGCTGCGGCTGGGCACCATCACCCAGGATCAGGCGGCGAACTGGCCGCGCAAGAACGTGATCACCCGGGCCATCGGCGTGTTCGATACACCGGAAACGGACGAGACCTACGGCACCCTTCAGGCGGGCGATACGTTTCTGCTGTGTTCCGACGGGCTGACCGGACACGTCGCCGACGAGGAAATTGCAATCTATCTGATGCAACCAAGCGCGCAGGCCGCTTGCGACCGTCTGATCGCGTTGACACTTGATCGCGGCGCCCGCGATAATGTGACGGTGATCGTGACACGGTGCCTGGTCGATGCGACCGACGACGACGACGAACGGACGCGGCCGGGCATCCCCCTGGTCGGTGTGGATGACGGAAAAGCGGAAGACTGACCACCATGCCCGATGACAATACCAACCCGCCGCAGTCAGGCGGGACCCCGGTGACGAGCGTTCCGCAAGGCGGCCGCCCGGTCACGGCGGTCACGACGGGCACACGCATCATCGGCACCTACGAGATCGAGAAGCTGATCAACACCGGCGGCATGGGCGAGGTCTATCGCGGCCGCAACATCCACGATGGCGAACCGGTGGCCATCAAGATCGTCCTGCCGCATCTGGCGCAGGACGAGATGATCACGCAGCTGTTCCAGAAAGAGGCGAAGGTCCTGAACCGCCTCGTGCATGACGCGATCGTGCGCTACTACGTCTTCACCAACGACCCCGACATCGGCCGCCCCTGCATGATCATGGAGTTCATCGAGGGAACCTCGATGAACGAGCGGCTGAAGCAGGGGCCCATGGCACTGGACGAGGTGAAGCTGCTGCTGCGGCGGCTGGCATCGGGTCTGGACAAGGCGCATGCGATGGGTGTCGTCCACCGTGACCTGTCGCCTGACAACGTGATCCTTCAGGGCGGATCGGTCGAGCACGCCAAGATCATCGACTTCGGCATCGCCAAATCCACGATGAAGGGCGATGCCACGCTGCTTCAGGGCCAGTTCGCGGGCAAGTTCAGCTATGTCGCGCCCGAGCAGCTTGGCGCGTTCGGCGGCAATGTCGACGGCCGGGCCGACATCTATTCGCTGGCCCTGATGATGGTTGCGGTCGCGCAGGGCCGTGTCCTGAACATGGGCAAGTCGATCGTCGAGGCGGTGCGGGCGCGGAACGGGGTGCCCGACCTGTCGGGGGTCTACCCCGAGTTGCAGCCGCTGCTGTCGCACATGCTCGAGCCCGATCCGGCCAACCGCCCCGCGTCGATGGCCGAGGTCATCCGGCTGCTCGACAACCCGGACGAGGTGCCCGCCGCGGCCGAACCGTCGGATGACGACGATCCGGACCGCACACGCATCGTCCGGCTGCCGAAGCCCGGGCAGGGCGGCCAGGAACGGACGCAGACCACCGCCGTGGGCGGCAGGACGCAGGCGCCGTCAAAGACCGCCTCGAACGAACTGTTCCTGGGCATCCCCGATTCCAAGTCGCCTCCGCCGGAGGTCAAGAAGGGCGGCAAGGGCGGGATGATCGTGGTCCTGCTGGCCGTTGTGGCGTTGCTGGGCGGTGGCGGGGCGTGGATGGCGGGGGTGTTCGATCCCAAGCCGGCGCCGGAGCCGCCCCAGCAGCTGGCTGGGGGCGACACCCCCGCGCCGGACCCGACACCGCCCGAACCCGAGCCCACACCCCCGACCCCCGAACCGACGCCACCCGCGCCGGACCCGACGCCGCCTGCCCCCGATCCGACGCCGCCTGCCCCCGATCCGACGCCGCCTGCCCCCGATCCGACACCTCCCGCGCCGGAACCGGAGCCCGAGCCCGAACCGGAGCCCGAGCCTGCGCCGCCCGCATCGCCGCTGGATGCCATCGGCCAGCAGGTCGCGTGGCTGCGTGCCTACAATGCCGGTGAATGCACGCTGGTGCAGATGCTGTCCTCGACCGGGGATGCGGTTTCGATCGAGGGCTACGGCCAGTCGGTCGATCCCTTCACCCGGCTTCTGGCGGATTTCACCGCGGCCCATGGGGTCGAACCCGACATCGGCGTCCGGATCGTGAACCCGCCGCAGTGCCCTGTGATCGACTACGCGAATTCGCTGCGCGACAGCCCGACGCTGCCGGTGCGGATCGTGCTGGACAATCCGGTCGATGTGCTGCGCAGCGGCGAGACGATCGCCGGCAGGATCGAGGGGCTGGCGGGCCGGTCGGCGGCGCTGTTCCTGGTCAATGGAACCGTCGGGGCCACCAACAACCTGAAGCCCTTCGTGTCGCGGTCGTCTGACGGGGCGACGACCTTCAGCTTCACCGTGAACCTGGCCGCCGGTGCCGAACCGACGCCGCAGTTGTTGATGGCGGTGGTGACGGATGCGCCTGTGACCAAGCTGGATGCGGTGCCGAACGGGGTGACGGCGCGGACGCTGATCCCCTTCATGACGACCGAGTTCACGGCGACGCGGCAGCAGCCGGCCCTCGCGCTGCGCCATTTCCGGCTGGAGAACTGAGCGGGCCTGTGCAGCGTCCCACCGTGGGACGCTGCACGACCCAAGCGAATTCAATGGGTTGCCTTTCAGAATTTACCACTTGTCAAGAAATGGCGCCGGATCGGGGGGCCTGATGGGATGTCAGCGCACCGAGAAGCCCACCAGAGCCACATCCTCGCGCATACCGCGTGACCGCATTTCGGCCAGCAGCGCGGGGAAGTAGCGGTCGGCCGTCTGCCCGTTCATGTCGATGACGGTGCGGGGCAGCGCCGGTGTGGACAGGGCCATCAGCAGTTGCCGCGTCTCGACCGGCCCGGCTGTCAGGGTGAGGGGCACCGAGAACCGCGCCTCACCCGGGGCGAAACGCAGGAACGACGCCAGGTCCTGCACCGTGCCCTCGTCGTCGATGACCAGGAGCGTCAGGACGCCCTGGCCCGTGTTGCCCACCCGGCCCTCAAGCGCCGACCCGCTGGCGATGTCGCGCGCGGCGAGGTCGAAGTAGATGGTGAAGGCGGGGAATGCCGGGCTTTGGCGCAGGGCGTCGACAGCCTCGCATTGCGGGGCGCTGACGGGCTTGAAGGTGGCGTTCGGCACCTGCCCCAGGCGTTCGGTCAGTTGCGCCGCGAACCGGGACAGATCGTCCTCGGTCCGGGCAAAGACCTCGAGCGCGAAGGCGCCGTCCTCGGACAAGGTCGGCAGGGCGGCGAAGCAGGGCGGTGACGGGATTTCGGCCAGCATGGTCAGAACGTCGTTGTAGGTCGTCCGGTCGGGGGGGACCTGTGCCGGATCGGGGGCAGCGATTCCGTCCTGCCCCTCGACGGAGGGCGGCGGGGGCGGCGGCGCGACGGGCTGGACCGCCACGCTGTCGGGCGATGCCGCGGCGACGCGGTCGGGGGCGGACGATACCGCCGCCACGCGGTCGGCGCCCGGGCTGGCAGCGGCAGAGGGCGCGCTGGCGGGGGCAACCTGCCCGACACGGGGCGGGTCGCTGCGGGGAATCTCGGGCAGCGGTGCGGGGGCCGCTGGCGGACTGACCGGCGCCACGGAGGCGACACGGTCGGCGCCCCGGGGCGCCGGGGCAAGGGAGGCAACCGGGGCTGCGGCCGCTGCCGCGACGGCGGGCGGCGGCGAGGCGGTGATGGCCGGCGCGACGCGCGTGCCTTCGCGCGGGGCGGCCACGGCGGCCGCATCGGCGCGGGGCGCGCGCAGGCCCGGCGTGGCCGGCGTTTCGGCACGGACCGCCGCCTGCCCGCCCGTGCGGGGCGCGGCGGCGACAGTGGCCGAGGGGGGCACCACCGTGGCCGAGGGGGGCACCACGGTCGCCGTGGGGGGCACCACCGTGGCCGAAGGGGGCACCACGGTCGCCGTGGGGGGCGCCACTGCAGCCGCGGGGGGCACAACCGCGGCCGTGTCGCGGTCGACCGGCGCCGGTGCGGCGGCCTCGGGCGCGATGCGTTCGGCCTGCGCGACGGCTGCCGGGCTGCTGGCCGCGGCGGCGGGCGGGGTGAGGCGCGTGACAGCCTCGGGTTCGGCCACGGCCCCCAGCCGTTCCGCCCCCGCCTGCGCGGCCGCATCGGATTGCGCCGCGCCCAGACGCTCGGCCTCGGGGCGGGCGGGGGACAGGGACTGCGACGGCTCGACCGTGGCGAGCGGCCGGGTTTCACCGGCCAGGATGCGGGGCGGGGCCGCCAGACGCGCCTCGGGCGGGGCCGCCGCCATCGCGCTGCGGGCGGCATAGGCCGCCAGCCCCTCGCGCATCGCCCAACCGTTCAGCGTGATCGCCACGGCGCCCGCCACCAGCCAGACCGCCCCGGCGGGGGCGTCGCGCCCGGCCACGGCCCCGGTCATGGCGCGGCCCCGAAGGCGGCGTCGTGCAGGGTCACAAGGCGCAGCGCGACCGGGGCCAGATCGGGGCGCATCGTCAGGCGCAGAAGGACCTCGGCAGGCAGCGTCGCGTCGGCCAGGACATGCAGCGCGGGCGGTGGCGGATCGGACAGGGCGGCGGCCAGCGTGTCGGCCGTGACCTCGACCCCGTCCACGGCCATGCCGCCCTGTGCGTCGATCAGCAGCAGCGGTCTTGGCAGGCGTTCCAGCGGCAGTTCCGAGGTCCGGGCCAGATCGACGCGCGTCTCGCCCCGCTGCACCAGCGATCCGGTGATGACGAAGAAGAACACGAGCAGAAGCACGATGTTCACGATCGCCAGCGAGAAATCGGCGGCGCGGCGGCGGGGTGGGGGCAGCAGCATCGGGCGCGGCATGGTCTAGCCCCCCGCGGCGCGGCTGCCCGCGATGATCTGCACACGGTCAATGCCCGCAAGCGCCAGAACCTCGGTCACCCGCGCCAGATCCTGCACGGTGGCCGAGGCGGCGGGGAACAGCAGCACACCCACATCGCCCGCCTCGCGCAGGGCGGGGACAAGGCTGCGGATGTCGGACAGGGGCAGCACCTGGGTCCCGGCGCGCAACTGGCCGCGCGAGAGGTGCCAGATAAGGACCGGGGCGTTCTCCTGCGGCGGGGGCGCATCGGCCCGCGCCTCGCCGTCGATCGAGGACCGGCCCGACGCCGCACCGCCGGTCAGCGGGATCAGCGAATAGGGTGCCAGGCTGGAGGACAGCATGAAGAACACCAGGAGCTGGAACATCGCATCCGCCAGCGGGGTCAGCGGAAAGCCGTAGCGGCGCGGACGGGCGGCGGCGGGAAGGATGGCACCGGACATGTCCGGCCCTCAGCCGGTTGCCTGCGGGCGTCCGTGCACCGCCAGCGACAGTGCGCGTTCCAGCGACTGGCGTTCGGCGTCGATGCGGCCTTCCAGCCAGATCGCCACCGCATAGAACACAAGCGCGATGGCCAGCCCCACGGCCGTGGTGGACAGGGCGGTCCAGATGCCGCCCGCCAGGGCCGCCGGATCGACCCCGCCGGTGCTTTCGGCCAGGCGGCCGAACGCCTCGATCATGCCGATGACCGTGCCGAGCAGGCCCAGCATCGGCGCGGCCTGCACTGCCGCCTCGAGCCCGCGCATCCAGCGACCGATGCGCGCCAGTTCGTCGAGCGCGGCCTGGCGGCCGACCTCCTCGACCCAGGGGGTATCCTCGGGGCGTTCGGTGCGGGCGGAGAACACCGTCGCGAGGACCCGCGGCAGGACACCGCGCGCGCGGCGGGCCGCCGTCAGCGCCTGGTCGCGCCGCCCGGCATGCCAGTCGGCCAGCAGGCCGTCGGCCAGGCGGTTGCGGCCGAGGCCGAGGATGGCGAACTGCACGATCTTGTAGAGGCTGACGGTGGTGCCAAGCGCCGACAGCAGGCCAAGCGCGGCAAAGACGGTCAGCGTGACCGCGTCAAGACCCGCGATATCGGGCATCAGCATGGCTGCATCGCCCGCGCCCCCGGCCGCACGCGGCGGATCAGTTGAACTGGATCGTGCGGACGCGCGTGGACAGCAGCGCGTTGTCGCGGCAGACCGTCTGCTCGCCCTGCCCCGAGGCGCATTCCACCGCCCCGTTGACCGAGATGCGCGAGATCGAGGCGCAGGCCTGGTCGGGCAGGTCGAACTGCACCACGCGGGTCTTGCCCGAGGGAAGCCAGCCGAACTCCAGCACCAGAAGGCGGGTGACGATGCCCTCCAGATTGAACACCGCCACCTCGTAGGACACCTTTTCAAGGCCGACCGGTGTGGCGTTCGTGGCGACATAGGTCAGGCGGCACCCGCCCGAGATGTCCTGTGCCGTGTTCAACTCCAGTTCGACGTTGCCGGTCTGCGCCGCAGCACCAAAGGCGGTACCGACAAGGGCGGACGCGGCGACGAAGGCCGCGCCAAGAAGATGACGGTTGTCAAGCACGATCAGAAACTCCCCCGGCCAATCGATTGCGCGGCAAGGCCGCCCACTATGGAAGATAGGCCGAGTTGATGACGATCTGTCAACCGAAAGCGCCCGGACCGGGGTCCGTGGCGGAATTGGTCAGGTCACTGATAGATGCCGGTCTGCCAGGGGCCGAGCTTCCTGGACCTGGCGGCCGGGACGGTATCGGCGGCGCGCACGGGCGCGACCGAGCGCCGGGGCGTGACGGAAACGCGGGCGGGCGGGACGGTACCCGCACGCTCCGGCTCGGCGTCGAGCGAGAAATCGCGGCTGAAATTGTCGCTGGCCTGACGGCTGCTCATGCTGGAGATCGTGACGAAATCCCCGTCACCGCGCTTCGAGATGCGGTCGCGTTCCGCCAGTGCCCTGACGTCAGGTTCGCCGGTCGTATCCCATACCGAGGCGCCGGACAGCATGAACGAGGATGCGACGGGCGATTCGGCCTGCGCGGCAAAGGGAAGGCAAGCGAGACAGAGAACGGCAAGACGCATGATATCTTCCTTTCGAAACCGGGCGCGAAACACCGCAAAATCCCTGCATGCCCACTGCCCGGGACAACGGCAGACCGCCCCCTGCTATTCTAAAGGATAGACTGCAACGCCCCCGGGATCAACCTCTCCGGACGGAAACGATCCGGGGGCATCGTCGCGTTGGCGAATTGCAGCCGGGTCCGGCCGGGTGGCCGGAACGAGTTAACGCCATTGCGACTCGCACCGACGTGCCGAACGCGTTACGATGGGTCATTCGCCGTGAAGGATTGGACCTGTCATCAATGCTGAAGAACCGACTTCGCCATATGGCCTTGCCGCGCCGCGCCCCGATGGTCGTGGCGATGACCGCGTTTTTCATGGCCGCCGGCCTGTCGGCCGCCGAGGCGCGGCGTCTTGCGCTGGTGGTCGGCAACTCGGACTACTCGACCGTTTCCCCCCTGAAGAACGCGGCGCGCGATGCGCGCGACGTGGCGGCGGCGCTGGAACGACTGGGCTTCGAGGTCACGCTTCTGACGGATGTGCAGTCCAGCGATTTCTGGGACAGGATCGACACGTTCGCGGATTCGGCCGAGACGGCGGAAAGCACGCTGTTCTTCTATTCGGGCCACGCCTTCCAGATGAGCGGCGTGAACTATCTTGTTCCGGTCGACGCCCAGTTGCAGAGCCGCGAGGCGATCCGCACCGAGACATGGAACCTGGACGGCATCATCGCGCGGCTTCAGAACCGCAAGCGGCAGACCCTGATCTTTCTGGATGCCTGCCGCAACGACCCGCTGCCGCAGTCGGTGCGCGGGTCGGGCCAGGCGGACGGTCTTGCGCGGCTTCAGACCGGCGTGGGCACGTTCGTGGCCTTCGCGACCGAACCGGGGGCCGTGACATATGACGGTGCGGGCGACGCGCCGAACAGTCCCTTCACCACCGCGCTCTTGAAGCACATCGAGGCGCCGGGCCTGTCGGTGTCGGACATGATGATCAAGGTCCGCAACGAGGTGGAGGAGGCAACGCTGCGGCGCCAGACCCCGTGGGACCAGTCTTCGCTGCGCGAGCAGTTCTATTTCGCCGAGGCCCCGTCGAGCGGCAAGCAGGAGCTGTCCGAGGCGGATTACGAGCTTCTGGCCTCGCTGACACCCGAGGATCGCGCGAAGTTCCTGGATCTGCTGCGCATGTCGGGTTTTTCGGCCGAGTCGCTGCAGCGCGCGGACGAAGCGATCTCGATCGCGCAGGCGAACCTGGAGATCGTGGCAGAGGCGGATGTGACGATCATCGCGGCCGCGCCGGGGTCTGCGGCGGCGCCTGTCGAGGCGGCAGGTGCCGATCTGTCCGCGCTGGAGATTGCGGATACGGGCGTGACGGTTGTGGGCGGCGACGCGCCCGAACAGATTGCCGCCCTGCCCGAGGAACCCGCGCCCGCGCAGCCGGAACAGATCGCCGCCCTGCCCGAGGAACCCGCGCCCGCGCAGCCCGAACAGATCGCCGCCCTGCCCGAGGAACCCGCGCCCGCGCAGCCCGAGCAGATCGCCGCCCTGCCCGAGGAACCCGCGCCCGCGCAGCCGGAGCAGATCGCCGCCCTGCCCGAGGAACCCGCGCCCGCGCAGCCGGAGCAGATCGCAGCCCTGCCCGAGGAACCCGCGCCCGCGCAGCCGGAGCAGATCGCGGCCCTGCCCGAGGAGCCCGCGCCCGTGCAGCCGGAGCAGATCGCGGCCCTGCCCGAGGAGCCTGCGCCCGCGCAGCCCGAGCAGATCGCCGCCCTGCCCGAGGAGCCTGCGCCCGCGCAGCCGGAGCAGATCGCCGCCCTGCCCGAGGAGCCTGCGCCCGCGCAGCCCGAGCAGATCGCCGTGGCGCCGGTGACGCCGGAACCGCTGCTGCCGACGCCGGAGCCGTCGGCGCTGCCCCCGCTCGGGGCCGATATCGGGCCGCCGGTGCGTGTGGCTGCACTGACCTGGGAAACCCGGGGCATCCTGGAACTGAACGCGGTTTCAGGCGATCGTGATCGCGTGGCCGGCAACGAGGTGACGGCCGACAACGACGAAGGCCGGGCGCTGCTTGCGGCGATCGACCCGCGCCTGCTGGACGACAGCGACATCACGCTGGACATGAACCCGCGCGAAATGGCGCGCAGCGCACAGGCCGAACTGAAGCGCCTGGGCTGCTACCAGCTTGCGGTGGACGGGTCGTGGGGCAACGGGTCGCGGACCGCCCTGACCAGCTATTTCCTCGCCAAGCGGCAGGTGCCGGACACCCTGGAGCCGACGCCCGAACTGATCGCGCAGCTTCGGCTGGAGGGCAAGGTGGTCTGCGAGGTGCGCGTGGCCAAGGCCGTGGTTGCGGGCAAGACCCGCCCGATCCTGAAACAGGAGCCTGCGAAGGTCACCAAGGCGGGCGTTCGCAACCCCAAGACAAACCGGGTGGTTGCCACGCAGCAGCAGCGCGTCGAACAGAAGAAGAAGGTCGCGGTGAACCCCGGCGGGTTCTGACGCCGCATTGCCAGACATCGTCCCGGCAGGGATGCCGGGGCCGGACATCGTGAAAAGGCCGCAGCGGGAATGCCGCTGCGGCCTTTGCCTGTCGGGGATGCGTTACTGCAGGTCGATCCGCAGTTCGACGCGGCGGTTCTCGGGGTCGAAAGCATCGCCGGTGCGGGGCTGCGCCTTGCCGAAGCCGATCGACGAGAGGCGTTCGGGCGCCACGCCGAGGCTGACGAGATAGCTGCGCACCGATTCCGCCCGCGCCTCGGACAGATCGACGTTGTAGCCGTCACCGCCCCGGGCGTCGGTATGCCCCTCGACCTTGAAATGCGCGACCTCCAGCCGTTCGTCCTGCATCATCTGGGCGAACACGGCCAGATACCCCTTGGCCTCGGCCGTCAGGTCGGCGGAGTCCAGTTCGAAGGTCACCAGCATGTCGAGCCCCTGCGGCTCGGGCGGGGCGCATTCCTGCGGGGTGCCGATGCAGATGCCGCGCGTGGCGCCCAGATCGGCGGAGTTCACGAAGAACTCGACCAGTTCATCGACCGAATAGGGAGCATCCTGCGCGGATGCGGGCAAGGCGGCGGGAAATGCCAGAATGGCGGCAAGCGCAACGTGACGCATGTCTGAACCTCTTCAATAATACAGGTGAAGGGTAGCGGAGCGCGGTCTGCCGGTCAACCGAAGCAGCGCGGCCGGGCAGATCACAGCACGGTTATCGGGCCGTCCTGAACAGCGTTGCGACATCCATGTGCAGTTCCAGATGGTCCGCCAGCGCATCGAGCGTCGCCTCGACCCCGGCCGCGTGGTCGCGCGGGGCCATGCGGGCACCGAAACCGCCCAGAAAGGCCGCGCGGAACCCGTCGGACAGAAACAGCCCGTGAAGATAGGTGCCCGAGACCCGCCCGTCGGCCGAAGCGGCGCCTTCGCCCTGGCCGCCGATTCGCGCGAAGGGCCGGCCACGGTCGGGGCCTTCGGTCTGGCCAATATGGATCTCGTAGGCACTGACCGGCTGGCCGGTGGCGGCATGAACCGCCTCTGTCCGGGTCAGGCGCTTGTCCGGGGTCATCACCGTTTCGACATCCAGCATGCCGAGGCCCGGCGTGTCGCCCGGCGCCCCCTCGATGCCGTCCGGGTCGCGCACCACCCGCCCGAGCATCTGGTAGCCGCCGCAGATCCCGAGCACATGCCCGCCGCGCCGCAGATGCGCGCGAAGGTCGACATCCCAGCCTTCGGCAAACAGGGCGGCCAGGTCGGCGCGGGTGGATTTCGATCCGGGCAGGATCACCAGCCGCGCGTCGCCGGGGATCGGCTGCCCCGGGCGCACCATGGTCAGCCGCACGCCGGGTTCCTGCGCGATCGGGTCGAGGTCATCGAAATTGGCGATGCGCGGAAAGGCGAGCGCGGCGACATGCAGCCCCTCGCCCCCGCCGTCGCGCAGGTCGAGCGCATCCTCGGCCGGCAGGCGCGACGCCTGCGGAAACCATGGCACCACGCCGAACCCGCGCCACCCGGTCTGCGCCGCGATCATCGCATAGCCATCGTCGAACAGCCGGGGGTCGCCGCGGAACTTGTTGATCACGAAACCCGTCACCAGTGCGGCATCGGCGGGGTCCAGAACCGCCCGGGTGCCGACGATCTGGGCGATCACGCCACCACGGTCGATATCGCCCGTCAGGATCACCGGAACGTCGGCCGCGCGGGCAAAGCCCATGTTGGCGATGTCGCCCGCGCGCAGGTTGACCTCGGCGGGCGAACCCGCGCCCTCGACGATCACCAGATCGGCCCCGGCCCCCAGACGCGCGAAGCTTTCCAGGACTGGCCCCATCAGCGACGGCTTGAGCGCGGCATAGTCGCGGGCGCGGACGGTGGCGACGCGGCGGCCCTGCACGATCACCTGCGCGCCGATCTCTGATTCGGGTTTCAGCAGCACCGGATTCATGTCGGTCAACGGCTCGCGCCCGCAGGCCATGGCCTGCAGCGCCTGCGCGCGACCGATCTCGCCGCCGTCCGCGGTGACGGCGGCGTTGTTCGACATGTTCTGCGGCTTGAACGGCGCGACCGAAAGCCCGCGCCGGACCGCGGCCCGGCACAGGCCCGCGACCAGCACCGACTTGCCCACGTTCGACCCGCAGCCCTGGATCATCAGTGCGGGCATGATCGCCTTGCAAGCCCGGCGGCACCCATCAGAATTCGACGCCCATCTGCGCCTTGATCCCCGACCGGAACGGATGCTTGACCAGCGACATCTCGGTGACCAGATCGGCGGCCTCGATCAGCTCGGGCGCGGCGTTGCGCCCGGTCAGCACGACATGCGTCAGCGGCGGGCGTTCGTCGCGCAGGAAGGCCAGCACTTCGGCCAGATCGAGATAGCCGTAGCGCAGCGCGATGTTGATCTCGTCCAGCAGGACCAGGCGGATGGCGGGGTCGCGGATGATCTGCTTTGCCTTTTCCCAGCCCGCCTGTGCCATGGCGGTATCGCGCGCACGGTCCTGGGTTTCCCAGGTGAACCCTTCGCCCATGGCGTGAAACTGGCAGAGCTCGGCGAAATGTCCCTCGATCAGCCGCCGCTCGCCGGTGTCCCACGCGCCCTTGATGAACTGCACCACGGCGCAGGGCATGCCATGGGCGATGCAGCGCAGGATCATGCCGAACCCGGACGAGGATTTGCCCTTGCCCGCGCCGGTGTGCACGATCACGAGACCCTTCTCGCCGGACTTGGTGGCCATCATGCGATCGCGCGCGGCCTTCTTCCTGGCCATCTTGGCGGCATGGCGCGCGGCGTCGTCGGGGGCGATCGCGGGGTCGGTGTCGGTCTCGTGGGTCATCAGGGCGCTTCCCGTTCTTGACACTTCGCCCCCCCGGGTTCACGACAGGCGGGCGCCGGTGCCTGCCTAACGCAGGCGAAGAGGGAATGCGACAGGGGAAGCGACGGGAAACCGCGCGGAACCGAAGCGCAGCCGCCCCCGCGACCGTGACGCGGAGAGGCCCCATGCCACTGGCAGCAATGCCGGGAAGGCCGGGGCCGGTGGGGTGCCGTGGCGCCCCGCTCTGCCGAGCCGGGAGACCTGCCTGCGCCACGATTTCACGGGCGGACGGGGTGTGCCGCAACCGGAAGCAGGGAGTGTCGCGCAAGCGGATCTCCTGCGCTTTCGTGCGCCCCGGGTCGCCAGACCAAGGACCGAAGGCCCGCGATGGACACCGCCCCGCCCCCCGCCCCCACGGCCACGCTGGTCGTCTGCACGACCTGCCGCCGCGCGGGCGAGATGCCCGGCGATGGCGACCGCCCCGGCACGCTGATGCTGCGCGCCCTGTCGGCCGCGGATCTGCCGCCGGGCGTGGCGATCCGTGCCGTCGAATGCCTGTCGGTCTGCCAGAACGGCTGCGCCGTGGCGCTGACCGCGCCGGGGAAATGGGCCTATGTCTATGGCGGGCTGGACCCCGCCACGCATGCGCCGGACATCCTGCATGGCGCGGCGCTTTACGCCGCGGCCCCTGACGGGCTGGTGCCCTGGCGGGACCGGCCCGAAATCTTCCGCAAGCAGTCCGTCGCCCGTATCCCGCCCATGGAGAGCCGCAATGAGCCTTGAGAAAGTCCCCGTCACCGTCATCACCGGCTTCCTCGGATCGGGCAAGACCACGCTGATCCGTCATCTGATGGCGAACCCCGGCGGCAGGCGACTTGCGATCCTGGTGAACGAGTTCGGCACCGTGGGCGTGGACGGCGAGATCCTGCGGTCCTGCGCCGACGAGAACTGCCCCGAGGACAACATCGTGGAACTGGCGAACGGTTGCATCTGCTGCACGGTCGCCGAGGATTTCATCCCGACGATGGAGGCGCTGCTGGCCCGCCCCAACCGTCCCGACCATATCCTGATCGAGACCTCGGGGCTGGCGCTGCCGAAGCCGCTGCTGAAGGCGTTCGACTGGCCGGGGGTGCGATCGCGCATCACGGTCGACGGCGTCGTGACGCTGGCCGATGCCGAGGCGGTGGCGGCGGGGCGCTTTGCGCCGGATCCGGCGGCGGTGGACGCGCAGCGGCAGGCGGACGACAGCCTGGACCACGACACGCCGCTGGCCGAGGTGTTCGAGGATCAGATCGCCTGCGCCGACATCGTGCTGCTGACCAAGGCCGATCTGGCAGGCGAGGCGGGTCTTGCCGCCGCCCGCGCCGCGATCCTGGCCGAGGCGCCCCGCGCCCTGCCGATGGTCGCCATGACCGACGGGGTGATCGACCCGCGCGTCATCCTGGGCCTGAACGCGGCCGCCGAGGATGACCTGGCGGCCCGTCCGTCGCACCATGACGGCGCCGATGATCATGAGCACGAGGATTTCGACAGCATCGTGATCGACCTGCCCGAGATCGCCGACCCCGACGACCTGCAGGCCCGCATCCGGCGCCTGGCCCGTGACCTGCACATCCTGCGCGTCAAGGGCTATGTCGCCGTGGCGGGCAAGCCGATGCGGATGCTGGTTCAGGCGGTGGGCGAGCGGGTGCGGGCGCAGTATGATCGCCCCTGGGGCGCAGGCCCCCGGCGAACCCGGCTGGTCGTGATCGCGGAACACCACGACATCGACGAGGCTGCGATCCGCGCCGTGCTGGAGGGCTGAACCCGGTGCATGTCGTCTTTCGCGAAAGCCATGGGCTCGGGGAGACCGAGACACCATACGATCCGGGGCAGAGCCCGGCGGATCTGGTGGTGCTGTCCTTCTCGGACAGCGACCTTGGCGCCTTCGCGGCCGGATGGCACCGGGGGCGCGGCGGGCTGCCGCCCACGCGGTTGCAGAACCTTGTGGCGCTGAAGCATCCGCTGTCGGTCGATACCTATGCGGAACGGGTTCTGGCCCATGCGCGGGGCATCCTGATCCGGCTGATCGGCGGCGAAAGCTACTGGGCCTACGGGTTGGCGACGGTGCAGGATCTGGCGCGGCGGCGGGGCATCGCGCTGGCGGTGCTGCCTGCCGACGGGCGCCCCGATGCGCGGCTGGACGCGCTGTCCACCCTGCCCGTCTCGACCCTGCGGCGGCTCGCGGCCCTGTGCGACGCGGGGGGCGCGGTGGCGGCGCAGGCGGCGCTTTCCCAGATGGCGCTGGCTGCCGGGGTCTATGCGGGGCCGGTGGCTGGCGACAAGACGGTGCCCGATTGCGGCTGGTATGACCCCGACCGGGGCGTGATCGCGCCGCCCGCCGCTGCGGGGCCGGCGGTGGTGGTCACCTTCTATCGCAGCTATCTGACCGCCGCCGATACCGGGCCGGTGGACGCGCTGATCCACGCGCTGCGCGACCGGGGGTTCGATGCCTGGGGCCTTTTCGCAACCTCGCTCAAGGGGCCGGCCGCGCCTTGGGTCGAAGCCGCCCTGACCGGACTGTCGCCGACCGCGATCGTCAATGCGACGGCGTTCTCGGCCAAGGGGGATGACGGCGCCTCGCCGCTGGATGCGACCGGATGCCCGGTGTTCCAGATCGCGCTGTCCACCGCCCGGCGGCGCGACTGGGCGGCAGCCGACCGGGGCCTGTCGCCGGCCGACCTGGCGATGCATGTCGTGCTGCCCGAAGTGGACGGCCGGATTTTCGCCGGCGTGGCGTCGTTCAAGTCGCCGGGGCGCCGCGATCCGGACCTGGAGTTCAGCCGCTTCGCGCACCGCCCCGACCCCGCCCGCATCGCCGCCGTCGCCGACCGGGTGGCGGCCTGGCACCGGCTGCAGGTCGCCGCGCCGGATGACAGGCGGGTGGCGCTGATCCTGTCGACCTATCCGGGCAAGGGGTGGAACATGGCGCATGCGGTGGGCCTTGACGCGCCCGCGTCGGCCGCCGCGATCCTCGCGGCGATGCCGGGGGCCATGGCGGGCGCTTGCCGGATCGACGGTGCCGAACTGGCAGAACGGCTGGGCCGGGAAACCGTGGCCTGGCCGCTGGATGCCTATCGCGCAGCGCTTGCCGGGCTGCCCGAGGTCCTGCGCGACCGGTTGCAGGCCGCCTGGGGCCCGGCCGGGGATGATCCGGCCTGCCGCGACGGATGCTTCCGGTTTCCCGCCCTGCGCCATGGTTCGACCCTGATCGCGCTGCAGCCGGAACGCGGCGAGATCGCCGCGCGCGACGGCGATTATCACGACCTGTCGCGCACACCCCGCCATGCCTATGTGGCCTTCTACCTGTGGCTGCGCAGTCAGGGGCTGCACGCGCTGATCCATGTCGGCGCGCATGGCACGCTGGAATGGCTGCCCGGCAAGGCGGTCGCGCTGTCGGCGGAGTGCTGGCCCGAGGCGCTGACCGGTCCGCTGCCGGTGCTGTACCCGTTCATCGTGAACGATCCCGGCGAGGCGGCACAGGCCAAGCGGCGGATTGGCGCCGTCACACTGGGCCACATGCCGCCGCCGCTGGCCCCATCGGCGCTGCCCGAGGGCCTGGACCGGCTGGAACACCTGCTGGACGAATATGCCACCGCTGACGGGCTGGACCCGGCGCGGCGCGGTCGGCTGATCGCGGCGATCCGTGACGAGGCGCGGGCGGCGGGGGTCGAGGACGACCTTGCCCTGCCGCCCGACGCTAGCCCCGCCGAGGCGATTCCGCGGATCGACCGTTTCGTCTGTGACCTGAAGGAAAGCCGTTACGGGCAGGGGTTGCACGTCTATGGCGACGCGCCGGGCGAGATGGCGGGGCTGATGACGGCGCTAGCCGGGCAGCGGGTGCCAGCGGGTCCGGCGGGATCGCCGTTCCGCGGACGGTCGGACGTGCTGCCCACCGGGCGGAACCTGTTTTCCGTCGATCCCCGGGCAGTGCCTTCGGCCGCGGCCCATGCGCAGGGGGTGAAGCTGGCCGAGGAACTGCTGCGCCGCCACCTGCAGGACCACGGCGACTGGCCGCGCGGCATGGTGGTGGACCTGTGGGGGTCGGCCACGATGCGCACGGCGGGCGAGGAGTTCGCAATGGCGCTGCACCTCGCGGGCCTGAGCCCCCGCTGGGATGCCACCACGGGCCGCGTAACGGGGTTCGAGATCGTGCCGCTGGCGCTGCTGAACCGCCCGCGCATCGACGTCACCCTGCGGGTGTCGGGCCTGTTCCGCGATGTCTTTCCCGGCCTTGCGCAACTGTTCGAGGCGGGCGTGGCCGCCCTCGCCGCGCGGGAGGAGGCGGCGGCGGACAACCCCTACCGGTCCCCGTCGCCCCGGGTCTTCGGACCGAAGCCGGGTCTCTACGGTCTCGCCATGGGCGATGCGATCGAGGCGTATTCGGACGAGGGCCGGATGGCCGCGGGGCAGGCCTGGCTGTCGGCTTCGGAATGGACGATCGACGCCAAGGGCGATGCACGGCGCGACCGTGCCGCGATCGAGGCGCGGGTGAAGGCCGCCGATGCCTTTGCCCATGTGCAGGACCTGGCCGAGACGGATATCCTCGTGGCCTCGGACTATGCGGCGCATGAGGGCGGCTTTGCGGCGGCGCGGGCGGCGCTCGGGGCGGGGGCACCGGCGATGTACCATCTTGACGCGACGCGCCCCGATGCCCCGCGCGCCCGCAGCCTGACCGAAGAGATCGCGCGCACCGTCCGCGCCCGGGCCGCACAGCCCGGATGGGCGGCGGGGATGATGGCGCACGGGTTCCGCGGTGCCGCCGAAATCGCGGCGACGATGGATCACCTTGCCGCCTTCACCCATCTGACGCGCGCGGTCCCGGCGCATCTGATCGACCTGTACCACGAGGCCACGCTGGGGCGGCCCGAGGTGGTGGCCTTCATGGAGGCGGCGAACCCGGCCGCGCTTGCCGCGCTGCGCGACCGTTTCGCCGCATTGCGGGATGCCGGGTTGTGGAGCACACGGCGGAACTCGATCGCGGCGGCAATGGGGGCCGGGGGATGACGGCGGCACCGGAAATCAGGGGCTGGTGCCCGGGCGCGCTGCGCCCGATGCTGTCGGGCGACGGCTGGGTGGTCCGAGTGCGCCCGCCGATGGGTCGGCTCGAGCGCCATCAGGCGGCCGGGTTGGCCGCACTGTCGGCGCGGCATGGCAACGGGTTGATCGACCTGTCGAACCGCGCGAACCTGCAGCTGCGCGGCGTGACCGATGACAGCCACGCGCCGCTGATCGCGGGGCTGCGGGGGCTTGGCCTTGTCGATGACGACGCGGGCACCGAGGCGCGGCGGAACCTGGTGGTCAGCCCGTTCTGGCAGGCCGGCGACGGAACCGAACAGATCGCGGCCGAGCTGGCGGCGGCCCTGGCGGGTCGGGATGCGCCGCAGCTGCCTGGCAAGTTCGGCTTTGCGCTCGACACCGGCCCCGCGCGGGTTCTGGCCGAGGTTTCGGCGGACATCTTCATCACGCGGACGGGGGACGATGCCTTCGCGGTGCATCCCTGCGGGGCCGTGCGTGGCGCGCCCTGCAACGCGGCGGGCGCGGCGGCACTGGCCATGCGGCTGGCACGCTGGTTCCTTGAAACCGGCGGCGCACCCGCCGGACGCGGGCGGATGGCATCGCATCTGCCGCTGGCGGCATTGCCGGAAGGGTTTGCCTCGGTGCCGCTGCCGCGGCCGGTCGCTCAGCCCGGCCCCGGGTTGCGGCCCGAGGGCGCGCTTGCCGGTCTGGCCTTCGGTCAGATGGAGGCCTCGACGCTGGCGGCACTGGCATCCTGCGGGCCGCTGCGGTTGACACCCTGGCGGATGGTGCTGGTGGAGGGCGCGCAGGGCATGCCCGACCGGCCCGGACTGATCTGCGATCCGTTCGACCCGCTGTTGCGCGTCGTGGCCTGCACCGGGGCGCCGGGCTGTCCGCAGGGGCACGCACCCACCCGTCCGCTGGCCCGCAGTCTGGCGGCGCGGGTCCCGCCCGGGGGCCTGCTGCATGTGTCGGGATGCGCCAAGGGCTGCGCCCACCCCGGCCCGGCCCCCGTGACGCTGACCGCCACCCCCGAGGGCTTTTGCCTCGTGCGAAACGGCACGGCCGCCGCGACCGGGCCGATTTTCACCCAATCCGACCTGATGGCCGACGATGCCCCACATCTATGAAACCGACGGCGCCGCGATCTATGCCGCGTCCTTTGCCATGATCCGCGCCGAGGCCGACCTCGCGCGGTTCTCGCCCGACGAGGAACCGGTGGCGGTGCGGATGATCCATGCCGCCGGGATGGTGGGGCTGGAACGCCATGTCGCCTTCACCCCGGGCATGGCCGCGGCGGCGCGGGCGGCGCTTGAGGGTGGCGCACCGATCCTCTGCGACGCGCGGATGGTCAGCGAGGGGATCACCCGGCCCCGCCTGCCGGCAGGCAACGCGGTGATCTGCACCCTGCACGACCCCCGGGTGCCCGCCATGGCGGCGGCGATGGGGAACACCCGGTCGGCGGCGGCGGTCGAGTTGTGGCGGCCGCATCTGGATGGCGCCATCGTGGCCATCGGCAACGCGCCGACCGCGCTGTTCCACCTGCTGAACCTGCTGGAGGATGCCGCCTGCCCCCGCCCTGCCGCGATCATCGGCTGCCCGGTCGGCTTTGTCGGGGCTGCCGAGTCGAAGGACGCGCTGATGGCCGCGCCGCCTTGCCCGGCGCTGGTCGTGCGGGGGCGGCTTGGCGGGTCGGCGATCACGGTCGCGGCCGTCAACGCGCTCGCCAGCCGGAGGGAGTGATGGCGCGCATCATTTGCGCGGGGCTTGGCCCCGGCGATCCGGAACTGATGTCGGTCAAGGCGGACCGCGCCGTGCGCGGGGCCAGCCAGATCGCCTATTTCCGCAAGGCCGGACGGCGCGGTCAGGCCCGCACCATTGTCGAGGGCATGCTGGCACCGGGCGTGGCCGAGCACGCGATGGAATACCCCGTGACGACCGAGCTTGCCTTTGACAGCCCCGCCTATGTCGCGGCCCTGTCGGCCTTTTATGACGACTGGGCCGACCGGCTTGCCGCGATGCAGGGCGAAGTCGTGGTGCTGTGCGAGGGCGATCCGTTTTTCTACGGCAGTTTCATGCATCTGTGGACCCGCCTGCGGGGTCGCGCGGAAATCGAGGTGATCCCCGGGATTCCGGGCATGGCGGGCTGCTGGAACCGCATCGGCCCGATGACCTGGGGCGACGATGTGCTGTGCGTGCTGACCGGCACGATGGCCGAGGATGATCTGGCCGCGCAGATGGCGCGCGCTGACGCGCTTGTGGTGATGAAGACGGGCCGCAACCTGCCGCGCGTGCGCGCGGCGCTGGCGCGCGCGGGGCGCCTGGACGAGGCCTGGCTGGTGGAGCGGGGAACCATGACCGGCGAGCGCGTCGCGCGCCTGTCCGAGGTCGAGGCCGCAGATTGCCCCTATTTCGCGCTAGTCCTGGTACCCGGACAGGGTCGACGGCCGGAGGCTGCGGAATGACGGGATGGCTGGCCATCGCGGGTCTCGGCCCGGGTGACGAGGGGTTGGTCACGCCCGAGGTTTCGGCGGCACTGGCCGCGGCGACGGATGTCGTGGGCTACATCCCCTATGTCGCCCGGATCGCGCCGCGCCCGGGCCTTGCGCTGCATGCCAGCGACAACCGGGTGGAACTGGACCGGGCCCGCCATGCGCTTTCGCTGGCGGCGTCGGGGCAGCGGGTTGTGGTGGTGTCCTCGGGCGATCCCGGCGTGTTCGCGATGGCCTCGGCGGTGTTCGAGGCGATGGAAGGCCGCGCGGACTGGCAGGCGCTCGATATCCGCGTGCTGCCCGGGATCACCGCGATGCTGGCGGCGGCGGCCCGCGCCGGGGCACCGCTGGGCCATGATTTCTGCGCGGTCAACCTGTCCGACAACCTGAAGCCCTGGGATGTCATCGAGGCCAGGCTTGCGGCGGCCGCGGGTGCGGGGTTTGCCATCGCGCTCTACAATCCGCGGTCACGGTCAAGGCCCGAGGGGTTCGCCCGGGCATTGGTGCTGCTGCGCGGGATCTGCGGCGATGACCGGCTGGTGACCTTTGCCCGTGCCGTGACGACACCGGAGGAGCAGATCGTCACCGTCACGCTGGCAGAGGCGCGCGAGGACATGGCCGACATGCGCACGGTGGTGATCATCGGCAATGCCGATGCGCGGCGGGTCGGCCGATGGGTCTATGCGCCGCGCCGCGCCGGGGGCGTGGCATGAAGCCATTCGATCACCACCGCAACGGACGCTGCCACCGGTCGGCTGGGCACCGCCGGACGCTCGACCATGATCACGTCAAGGTCAAGCGCGCGTGCAGCCTCGATCTTCGCGACCGCTCCGGTGCCGCCCGCGTTCTTGGCCACGACGATGGCCGTGCCATGGTCGCGCATCAACGCGGTGTCGGCGGCGACATCGAAGGGCCCGCGCGCGACCACCACGCGGGCGCGCGGCAGGGGCAGTGGCGCATCCGGAGGATCGACCAGGCGCAGCAGATAGTCGTGCTGCCGCGCGGCGGCGAAATCGGCGAGATTCTGGCGCCCGATCGCGAGGAACACCCGGGTCGGCGCCAGCGGCAGGGCGGCGACGGCGGCCGGGATATCGGGAACACGGGTCCAGCGGTCGCCCGGCGCGGGTCTCCAGGGTGGCCGCTCGAATGCCAGCAGCGGCGTGGCCACGCGATGGCAGGCGGCGACGGCGTTCGCACTGATCCGTGCGGCGAAGGGGTGGGTGGCGTCGATCACATGGCTGATGCGCTCGGCCCGCATCCAATCCGCCAGGCCTTCCGCCCCCCCGAAGCCGCCGACCCGCAAGGGCAGCGGCTGGCCCGACGGCGCCGCAGTACGTCCGGCATAGGAATAGACGCCGTCGATGCCCGCATCGGCGATGGCGCGGGCGGCCAGGCTCGCCTCGGTCGTTCCGCCCAGAATAAGCACCCGCATCGCACGCCTCCTGCCCTGTCCTGCCGCGCGGCGGCCTGGGGCGCAAGGGCCTGCGGCGCGGTCCGGTACGGCCATGGTTGACCCCTGGCTGACCCTGATCGGCCTGGGCGAGGACGGCCTGGCCGGTCTGTCGGGCGCCGCGCGCACCGCGCTCGATACGGCCGCGCATGTGTTCGGCGGGCCCCGGCACCTTGCGCTTGCGGCGGTCGGACCCGACCGCTCACGCGCCTGGCCTGTGCCCTTTGACACCGCACCGCTGCTGGCCCTGCGCGGCCAGAGGGTTGTCGCGCTTGTCTCGGGCGATCCGTTCTGGCATGGCGCGGGTGGCAGCATCACCCCGCACCTGGCAGCGGGGGAGTGGATCAGCCACCCTGCCCCCTCGACCTTCCAGCTTGCCGCGAACCGCCTGGGCTGGCGCCTTGACGACGTGCTGTGCCTGGGGTTGCACGCCGCACCCTTCGCGCGTCTTCGCCCGGTGTTCGGTCGCAACCAGCCCGCGATCTGCCTGCTGCGCGACGGCGCGGCGCCGGGCCTGCTGGCCGGCTGGCTGTGCGACAACGGATATGCCGACACGCGGATGACGGTGATGGAGGCGCTCGGCGGCCCGCGCGAACGCATCCGCACGGCGCGCGCGCAGGGCTTTGACATGTCGGGCATCGCCGCCCCCGTCGCCGTGGCGCTGCAAAGCGACATGCCCGGCCTGCCGCGCAGCCCCGGGTTGCCCGAGACCGCCTTTGCCCATGATGGCCAGATCACCAAGGCGCCGATCCGTGCGCTGACGATCGCCGCCCTTGCCCCGCGGCGGGGCGATCTGCTGTGGGATGTCGGGGCGGGATCGGGATCGATATCGGTGGAGTTTGCGCTGGCAGGCGGACGGGCCGTCAGTGTCGAGATGCGGGCAGACCGGGCCGCCAACGTTCGCGCCAATGCCGAGGCCTTTGGCCTGTCGCACCGGATTTCGGTGATCGAGGCGCGGGCGGCAGACGCCATCGCGGATCTGCCACCGCCGGATGCCGTGTTTCTTGGCGGCGGGTGCGACAGCGCGCTGCTTGCGATCCTGTGGCCCGCCATCCCGTCCGGCACCCGGGTCGTGGCAAATGCCGTGACGGTCGAGACCGAGGCGGTTCTGGCGCAGGCGCAGGCCGATCTTGGCGGCACGCTGTGGCGGTTCGATGTGGCGCAGGCCGAGCCTCTGGGGCGGATGCGGGGCTGGGCCGCGCAGCGCCCCGTCGTGCAGTGGCGGGCAATCCGATGAGGGTGGCGGGCTTCGGCTTTCGTGCGGGGGCGGACCGGGCCGCGCTGTCGGCGGCGCTTGCGGCGGCGGGCGGCGCAGCGGGTGTCGACGCGCTTGCCACCGCCGCCGACAAGGCGATGGCACCGGCGATCCTGGCGCTTGCCGCAGACCTCGGGTTGCCGCTGCGCGCCGTGCCGCTGGCCCGGATCGCGGCGACCGCGACCGCCGCGCCGTCGCGCCACGCCCCCGCACGCTATGGCGGGCGCAGTCTGGCCGAGGCGGCGGCGCTGGCAACGGCCGGCCCCGGCGCCCGTCTGGTTGCACCGCGCAGCCCATCTCCTTGCGGGCGCGCCACCTGCGCCATCGCCGAAACGCCCGTTTCCGAAGGACCAACCCCATGACCGTGCATTTCATCGGCGCCGGACCGGGCGCGCCCGACCTGATCACCCTGCGCGGGCGCGACCTGATCGCGGCCTGCCCGGTCTGTCTCTATGCCGGTTCGCTGGTCCCCGGGGCCTTGCTGTCGCATTGCCCGCCGGACGCGCGGATCGTGAACACCGCCCCCCTGAGCCTGGACGAGATTGCGGCGGAATTTGCCGCCGCACATGCCGCCGGGCAGGACGTGGCGCGGCTGCATTCGGGCGATCTGTCGGTCTGGTCCGCGATGGGCGAGCAGTTGCGCCGCCTGCGCGCGATGGGCATCCC
Source organism: Paracoccaceae bacterium (assembly GCA_019454225.1). NCBI lineage: Bacteria > Pseudomonadati > Pseudomonadota > Alphaproteobacteria > Rhodobacterales > Paracoccaceae > Paracoccaceae bacterium. The sequence goes on from CP075370.1 coordinate 3,535,489, forward strand.
CTATACCGTCACGCCCGGCGTGCCCTCGTTCGCGGCGGCGGCGGCGGCGCTTGGCGCCGAACTCACGCTGCCCGGGCTTGCGCAGTCCGTCGTGCTGACCCGGACTGCCGGGCGTGCCAGCGCCATGCCCGATGGCGAGACGCTTGCCGCCTTTGGCGCCACCGGCGCGACGCTGGCGATCCATCTGTCGATCCATCTGCTGGAGCGCGTGGTCGCGGATCTGCTGCCGCACTACGGCCCGGATTGCCCGGCGGCCGTGGTCTGGCGGGCAACCTGGCCTGACGAGCGTGTGCTGCGCGCGCCCCTCTCGGGGCTGGCCGCCGCTGTCGGCGATGCCCCCGAACGCACCGCGCTGATCCTGGTGGGGCATGCCCTGGGCGCCGAAGGCTTCGACGACAGCCGACTTTACGCAGGCGACTACGACCGGCGCTATCGCCCCGTCGGCACCGACCCGAGGTTCCCCGAGTGACGCTGGCACCGCCGCCGGGACTGATCGTGTCGGCCCCGGCTTCGGGCACCGGCAAGACGACGGTGACGCTGGGGCTGCTGGCGGCATTCCGTGCGACGGGGTTGCGGGTTCAGCCGTTCAAATGCGGGCCGGACTATATCGACCCGGCGTTTCATGCGGCGGCTGCGGGGGTGGCATCCTTCAACCTCGACAGCTGGGCCATGCCGCGGGCGGATATCGCCGCGCGCATCGCCATTGCCGCGGGCGACCTGATCCTGGCCGAGGGCGCGATGGGCCTGTTCGACGGGGTTGCGACGCCGGGCGCGGGCGGCACCGGGGCCAGTGCCGATATCGCGGCACTGACCGGCTGGCCGGTGGTGCTGGTGATCGACGGGTCCGGCCAAGCACAGTCGGCCGGGGCCGTGGCCGCCGGATTCGCAGGCTTCCGGGCGGGCGTGCAGGTGGCCGGGGTCATCCTGAACCGCGTGGCCTCGGCCCGGCACGAGGCGATGCTGCGCGAGGGGATCGCCCGCGCGGGACTGCCTGTGCTGGGTGCCCTGCCCCGCAGGCCCGACCTGTCACTGCCCGAACGCCATCTGGGTCTGGTGCAGGCAGGCGAGACGGCAGATCTTGCGGCGCGGCTGACGGCGCTTGGCGAATTCATCGCCACACATTGCGACCTGCCCGCGATCCGCGCCGCCGCGCATCGCTACCCTGCCAGCGGCCAGCCGCACCGCCTGCCGCCGCCTGCGGACCGCATCGCCATCGCGCGCGACGCTGCATTCAGCTTTGCCTATCCGCATCTTCTGGCCGACTGGCATGCGCAGGGCGCGACCGTGCTGCCCTTCGCGCCGCTGGACGATCAGCCACCGGACGACAGCGCGGGCGCCTGCTGGCTTCCGGGCGGCTATCCCGAGCTGCACGCGGGGCGGCTGGCGTCGGCGGGCGCTTTCCATGCGGCGCTGCGTCGGTTCGCGGAAACCCGGCCGGTGCATGGCGAATGCGGGGGATACATGGCCATGGGGGCGGCGCTGATCGACGCCGAGGGGCGGCCGCATGCCATGACGGGGCTTCTGGGCCTTGTGACATCCTATGCCAAGCGGCGGATGCATCTGGGCTATCGCCGGGCCGAACTTGTGGCGCCCCTCGCCGCGCTGCGGCCCGGCACCGTGCTGACCGGGCACGAATTCCACTACTCCAGCATCATCGAGCAACCCGATCCGCCGCTGGCCCGGGTCAGCGACGCCACCGGCAACACGGTCGTCGAGACCGGCAGCCGCCGGGGATTGGCAACCGGAACCTTCTTTCACCTCATCGGACCCGCCCAGCCATGACCACGCCCGGCTTCGTTTCCTTCGTTTCATCAGGTCCCGGCGACCCCGAGTTGCTGACCCTCAAGGCCGTCGACCGGCTGTCACGGGCGGATGCCGTGCTCTACGACGATCTGGCGCCCCTGGCGGTTCTGGCACATGCGCGGTCTGGTGCCGATCTGGTTGGCGTGGGCAAGCGGGCGGGCCGCACCTCGCCCCGTCAGGACCATGTGAGCCGGCTGCTGGTGGACTATGCCCGGACCGGAGCGCGGGTGGTCCGTCTGAAATCCGGCGATGCCGGACTGTTCGGACGGCTGGAGGAGGAGATCGTGGCGCTTGCCGCCGCAGGGATCGGTTTCGAGATCGTGCCCGGCGTCACCTCGGCCTCGGCGGCGGCGGCGGCGGCGGGCATTCCGCTGACCCGGCGCCTGACGGCACGGCGCGTGCAGTTCGTGACCGGCGCCGACGTGACGGGCGGGCTGCCGGAAACGCTGGACTGGCGGGCCCTGGCCGACCCCGAGACGACGACCGTGGTCTACATGGGCCGCCGCACCTTTCCTGCCCTTGCCGCGCGCCTGATGGCGGCAGGGCTGCCGGGCGACACGCCCGCATTGCTGGCCGAGGGCGTGGGCCATGCCGACGAAAGGCTGACCCGCGCCACCGTCGCGACGCTGCCCGGCCACGCGGCACTGACCGGCGGCACCGCACCCGCGCTGATCATCTTCGGGCCGCTTGCCGACCCTGTCGCGCGGGACGGCCAGGATGGCGCAAACGGCGCTTGACGCCGGAGGCCGGCGGGGCGCAGATGAAGCAGCATGGTGCCCGCAACGCGCAGCAGCGCAGGGCTTCATCGGGAACGGGCAGGGGCGGACCCAATCGCGGCGCCCCGAACCCGGCCGCCCCCGCGACTGTCAGCGGCGAGCGGCCTTTCACAATGCCACTGGGCCCCCGCAAGGGGAACACGGGCCCGGGAAGGCGGAAGGCCGCAGCGACCCGCCAGCCAGGAGACCGGCCATGCAAAGGAAACATCCGCAGACCGCCGGAGGGGCGGCAAGGAGAGGGACATGCATATCGAAGAAGGCCTCGTCACCGGGGCAAAACTTGTGGTGGGCTATGCGACGGCGGCGACCGCAGGGCTCTACACCGCGAAGCTTGCGCTTGACGCATTGGTCGACCGGGGCATCGCCTCGCTGGCCGCGCGCAGCGTCATTGCGACCGCAGCCGTCTTTACCTTTTTCGAGCTGCTGCCCACCTTTCCGGTCGGCGTGTCGGAGGTGCATTTCATCCTTGGCTCGACCCTGTTCCTGATCCTCGGCGCCGCACCGGCCGCGATCGGACTCGCCCTGGGCCTGCTGGTGCAGGGCCTGTTCTTCGCCCCGTTCGACCTGCCGCAGTATGGCATGAACGTGACGACCCTGCTTGTGCCGCTGTTCGCGGTCGCAGCACTTGCGCGCCGCGTCATCGCGCCCGACACGCCCTATGTGGACCTGACCTATACCCAGGCGCTGAAGCTCTCGACCGCCTATCAGGGCGGCGTCGTGGCATGGGTCGCGTTCTGGGCCTTCCTGGGCCAGGGCGCCGACGCCATGTCTTCGGTCGCAACCTTCGGGCTGGCCTACATGACCGTGATCATCCTTGAACCGCTGGTCGACCTCGCGGTCCTGGCGGGGGCCAAGTCGATGCGGGGGCTGCAGGGTTCGGGCCTGGTGACGCGGCGACTGCACGCGACAGCCTGAGGCGCGCCCTTCTGCAAGCGCGCGGATTGCGCTAAGGCCCGGGGGCAACCCCCCGGGCCTTTCGTTTCGGAGCCTTCGCGCATGCAGCATCTCGCACTCGTCGGCATCGGCACCGGCAGCCCCGACCATCTGACGCAGGGCGCGATCCGGGCGCTGAACGCGGCGCAGGTGATCCTGATACCCCGCAAGGGCGAGACCAAGGCCGATCTGGCCGACCTGCGCCGCGCGATCTGTGCCGATGTCGTGACCAATCCGGCGGTTCGGCTGGTCGAGTTCGACCTTCCCGAACGCGATCCCGCGACGCCGGACTATCTGCAGCGCGTGGGCGACTGGCACGATGCCATCGCCCGCGTCTGGGCCGGGACGCTGGCCACGCTGCGGCCCCCGGTGGACCGTGTGGCGCTGCTGGTCTGGGGCGATCCGTCGCTGTACGATTCGACACTGCGCATCGCGGCACGGCTGCACCCCGCCCCGAAAGTCACCGTGATTCCCGGCATCACCGCACTTCAGGCACTGACCGCCGCCCATGCCATTCCGCTGAACGCGCTGGCCGGGCCTGTCACCATCACCACCGGCCGCCGCCTGCGTGAATCGGGCTGGCCGCCCGGCGCCACGCGCCTTGCGGTGATGCTGGACGGGGGCTGCGCGTTCGAGACGCTGGCCGCCGAAGGCGTCACGATCTGGTGGGGGGCCTATCTGGGCCTGCCGCAACAGGCGATCGACCATGGACCCCTGGTGCAGGCCGCTGCACGCATCGCGGCACGGCGCGCGGCGCTGCGGGCCGAACACGGGTGGATCATGGACTGCTACCTTCTGGCGCGCGATGACGCGGCCTGACGGTGTGTTCCGCCCTGTCAACGGCGCGATCACCGGCCTAGGATGGGCTGTCCGCCAACAGGCCAAAGGCAGGTACCCCACCCATGGCCGATATGCAGGAAACCGCCCCTCTCCCATGGGAAGGTGCCGACGGCGCGCTGACGCTGGCCACCGTTGCGGGGCTCGCCCTCGGGCTGGTCGATGCCTTCTGGCTGGCAGGACCCTGGGGGCCTGCCGGGTTGATCCTGGCCTTTGCCGCGGGCGGCATTCCAGCGGCGCTTTCGGCGCTGCGGGCGCTGTTCCGGCAAGGGCGGATCGACATCGACCTTCTGATGGTGGTTGCGGCGCTTGCGGCGGCAGCGGTGGGCGCGGCACTCGAGGGCGCCGTGCTGCTGGCGCTGTTCTCGGCCTCCGGCACGCTGGAGCACCGCGCCATGGGCCGGGCGCGCAGGGCCGTCGAGGCGCTGATGGACCTGCGCCCCGAGGTCGCGCTGATCCGCCGGGGCGACGCGGTCACCGAGATCCCGGCCGGCGACCTGCGGCCGGGTGATGTGGTCGTGTTGCGGCCGGGTGCGCGGGTGCCGGTCGACGGCGTGCTGGTTCAGGGCGAGGGGCGGCTGGACGAAAGCACCCTGACGGGCGAGGCGCTGCCGGTGGCAAAGGGCCCCGGTGCCCCGGTGTTCGAGGCCACGGTAAACCTGCACAGCGTGCTGGAAATGCGCGTGACGCGCCCGCCGGCCGATAGCACCGTGGCGCGGATGATCGCGCTTGTCAGTCAGGCGCAGGCCGCGCGCGCGCCGTCGCAGCGTTTCTCGGACTGGTTCGGGCAGCGCTATACCATCGCGGTTCTGGCGGGATCAGGTATCGCGCTGGCGGCGTTCCGGCTTTCCGGACTGCCATGGGACGACGCGCTGTACCGCGCGGCCACCCTGCTGGTGGCGGCCTCGCCCTGCGCAGTGGTGATCTCGGTTCCCGCCGCGATCCTGTCGGCGCTTGCCGCGGCAGCGCGCGGCGGGGTGCTGTTCAAGGGTGGCGCCGCGCTCGAGATGATGGCCGAGGTCCGCGCCTTCGCCTTCGACAAGACCGGCACCCTGACCCATGGCACGACCACGCTGTCGGGCTTCGTGGCGCGCGACCCTGCGGGCGATCTCGCCACCCTGGCGGGGCTTGAGGCGCAGGCCGAACATCACATCGCCCTTGCGGTCCGGCGCCATGCGGACATGCGGGGCATCGGTGCCGCCGCGGTCCGCGACGTGCGCACGATCCCGAGCGAGGGCGTGGTGGGCCGGCTGGACGGCGCGACGGTGTGGGCGGGCAACGGTCGGCTTGCGCGACGGATGGGCGCGGACCCCGCCGCGCTGCCGGGGGCCGCCACGCTGGTTGACGGGGACGCGACGGTCATCTGGGCCGGGCGCGACGCCGAGGTGCGCGCGGCCGCGACCTTTGCCGACAGCCCGCGCGCATCGGCCCTGCCCGCGCTTGCGGCGCTGCGGCGGCGGGGCGTGGCACTGACCCTGATGACCGGCGACCGGGCCGTTGTGGCGGGGCGTGTCGGTGCGGCCATCGGGCTTGCCCCGGATGAGATCCGCGCCGACCTTCTGCCGGAAGACAAGCTGCGGCTGGTGGGGGCCCTGGCGGCCGGGGGCCGCGTGGCCTTTGTCGGTGACGGCGTGAATGACGCTGCGGCGCTCGCGCGGGCGGATGTCGGCATCGCCATGGGCGCGGCGGGCAGCGATGTGGCGCTTCAGGCGGCGGATGTGGCGCTGATGTCGGGCGACCTGATGCGCCTGGTCGCCGCGCACCGCCTGAGCCTGCGGACGCGCGCCGTCATCCGCCAGAACCTTGTCATCTCGCTTGGTGCGATGGCGGTGCTGGTGGCGGGCAGTGTGGCAGGGGTGCTGCCGCTGCCCCTGGCCGTGATCGGCCACGAGGGCGGTACGCTTCTGGTGGTGTTGAACGGCCTGCGGCTTCTGGCCGATCCGGTGGGCCAGGCGGCCCGGGGGTTTGAGCCGGACGCAGGCGATGATAGGGAAACCCCCGACCCCGCCCGCCCGAGAGGTGCCATGCCATGACCGCCCCGCAGCCTGCCGTCCGTCTGGGCAACGTGACCTTTGCCAATGACGCGCCGCTGGCCTTCATCCTGGGCCCCTGCCAGATGGAAAGCCGCGCGCATGCCCTGGAGATGGCCGAAGCCGTGGCCGGGATCGGCCGTGACCTGGGCGTGGGCGTGGTGTTCAAGGCGAGCTATGACAAGGCCAACCGCACGAGCCTTGGCGGCGCGCGGGGCGTCGGCATGTCGGCCGCGCTCGACGTGTTCGCCGAGGTGCGCGACCGCTTCGGCCTGCCGGTGCTGACCGACGTGCACGAACCGGCCCATTGCGCGGCCGTGGCCGAGGTGGTCGACGTGCTGCAGATACCCGCGTTCCTGTGCCGCCAGACCGATCTTCTGGTTGCCGCGGCGCAGACCGGGCGCGTGGTGAACGTGAAGAAGGGGCAGTTCCTGGCACCCTGGGACATGGCGCATGTGGTGGCCAAGGTGACCGGGTCGGGCAACGGCCGCGTATTGGTGACCGAACGGGGGGTCAGCTTTGGCTACAACACCCTGGTCAGCGACATGCGGGCGCTGCCGGTCCTGGCAGCAACCGGTGCCCCGGTGATCTTTGACGCCACCCATTCCGTCCAGCAGCCCGGCGGACAGGGCGGCGCCTCGGGTGGGCAGCGGGAATTCGTGGCGGTGCTCGCCCGGGCGGCGGTGGCAGTGGGCGTGGCCGGCGTGTTCATCGAGACGCATGAGGCACCGGACCGCGCACCTTCGGACGGGCCGAACATGGTGCCCCTGGCCGAACTGCCCGCCCTGCTGCGCGTGCTGGTCCGGTTCGACGGGCTGCGCAAGTCGCTGGATACGGCATCAGCCCCCTGACAGGCCGCGATGCGATCGCGTCCGGCAGCGCGCGCAGGGTCGTGGCGGAGCCTCAGCCGTCGGCCCAGTCGCCCTCGAAATCGGCCGGGATCAGCAGGTTGTGCCGACCGAGTGCGCGGACATCCCGTTCGCCGCACAGCGCCATCGTGACATCAAGCTCCTTGCGGATGACCTCAAGCGCCCGGGTGACGCCGGCCTGCCCCATGGCGCCCAGACCATAGATATAGGCCCGGCCGATGAAGGTGGACCGTGCGCCGAGCGCAAGCGCCTTCAGCACGTCCTGGCCCGAACGGATACCGGAATCCATGTGGACCTCGACCCTGTCGCCGACCGCCCGCACGATCCTGGGCAGCATGCGGATCGCCGACAGCGCGCCATCCAGCTGCCGCCCTCCGTGGTTCGACACGATGATTGCATCGGCGCCGAAATCGGCGGCGCGGCGCGCGTCCTCCTCGTCCAGGATACCCTTGAGGATCAGCTTGCCGCCCCAGCGGTCGCGGATGCGCGCGATCTTGTCCCAGTCAAGCTGCGGATCGAACTGTTCGTTCGTCCAGCTCATCAGGCTGGCGGTGTCGCCCACGCCCTTGGCATGGCCGACGATATTGCCGAAGAAGCGGCGCCTGGTGCCCAGCATGCCCATCCCCCAACGCCACCGCATCGCCAGATCCATCAGCACGGGCAGGGTGAACTTCGGCGGCGCCGAAAGGCCGTTCTTCAGATCCTTGTGGCGCTGCCCCAGGATCTGCAGGTCAAGCGTCAGCACGAGCGCCGAACATTTCGCCACCCGCGCGCGCTCGATCAGCCGATCCACGAAATCCTCGTCCCGCATCACGTAGAGCTGGAACCAGAATGGCCGACCGGTGCTGGCCGCGACATCCTCGATCGAGCAGATCGACATCGTGGACAGGGTGAACGGCACGCCCATGGCCTCGGCGGCCCGCGCGGCAAGGATCTCGCCATCGGCATGCTGCATGCCGGTCATGCCGACGGGGGCGAGCGCAACCGGCATCGCGACCTTCTCGCCGATCATCGTCGTTTCGAGGCTGCGTCCGGTCATGTCCACGGCCACCTTCTGCCGCAGCCGCAGCCGCGCGAAATCGGTCGTGTTCTCGCGGAACGTCTGTTCGGTGTAGCTGCCCGATTCTGCGTAATCGTAGAACATCTTGGGTGCGCGTGCCTTGTGCAGGCGACGCAGGTCTTCGATGCAGGTGATCACGGGCATGCGCGGCCCTCCCCATATTGGTCAGACCCGGTTACCAATCCACACAGGGCCACGCAACGGGCATCACTGACGCAGGCGTGACGGAGGGTTGCATTTGATACGATATGGGACTATATAATCCCATATCGTATCAATCTGGAGTCTCCGATGTCCCTTTCGCGCCGCCGCTTCATCGCCCTGATCGGGGGCGGCACCGTTCTTGCCGCCACCGCCGCCGCAGCGGGCTTTGCGCTGACCCGCACCCCCCATGCCGCGCTTGCCCCCTGGGACGCCGCAGGCAAGCAGGCCGAACCGCGCCTCTTTGCACTGAGCCATGCGATCCTCGCCCCCAATCCGCACAACCGCCAGCCCTGGGTGGCCGAACTGTCTGGCCAGGACGGCATCCGCATCTACCGCGATCCGGAACGCAACCTGCCCCACACCGATCCCCACGACCGCCAGCTGACGATCGGCATGGGCTGTTTCCTCGAACTCCTGTCGGTGGCCGCCAGTGCAACCGGGCATCACGCGGGGATCACGCTTTACCCGCAGGGCGAAGCACCGGACATGCCGGTGGCGGACGTGCGCCTGACGCCCGGCGCGACCCTTGATCCGCTGTTTGCCCACGTCCTGAACCGGCGGTCCTGCAAGGAACCCTTTGCCCCCCGCGCCGTGCCTGCCAGCGATGCCGAGGCGCTTGCACCCCATGCCCGGATCATCACCGAACCCGCCCTTGTGGCCGAACTGCGCGCCCTGACCTGGGAGGCCTGGATGATCGAGGCCGAGACCCCGCACACCTTCCGCGAAAGCGTCGACCTGATGCGCTTTGGCAAGCGTGAAATCCTGGCCAACCCGGATGGCATCGACCTTGGCGGGCCGTTTCTGGAGACGCTGATGCTGGTCGGCGTGCTGGACCGTGAGGCCCAGCTTGACCCGGCATCAACGGCTTTCCGGCAGGGCGTGGCCATGTACCGCACGATGCTGGAGGCGACGCCGGCCTATGCCGCCATCTCGACAGCGGGCAACAGCCGCGCCGACCAGATTGCGGCAGGGCGCGCATGGATGCGGCTGAACCTGACAACGACAGGGCGTGGCCTGTCGCTGCATCCGGTCAGCCAGGCATTGCAGGAGTTCCCCGAAATGGCCGGGCCCAACGCCCGCGCCCATGCCCTGCTGGCCGAACCCGGGCAGACGGTTCAAATGCTGGGGCGCCTGGGCTATGGTCCGGCGGTGCCCCGCACGCCGCGATGGCCGCTGGAGACCCGGCTGAGGAATGCCTGAACCGACACCCGCCGAAACCTATTTTGCCCTGTTCAACGAGATCGGCATCCTGGAACAACTGTCCCGCGCGGTGTTCGAGGCGCGGCTGCCCAAGGGGTTCGTCCTTGGGCAGTTCGCGGTCCTGAACCATCTCGTGCGGGTCAGGGACGGCCGCACGCCGCTGGAACTCGCCCGCGCGTTCCAGGTGCCCAAGACGACGATGACCCACAGCCTTGCCGTGCTCGACCGTCACGGGCTGATCCGGATGGAGGCGAACCCGCAGGACGGTCGGTCGAAGCGCGTGTGGATCACCGAAGACGGCCGGACCTTCCGTGAACGGGCCATCGCCGATCTTGGCCCCGACCTTCTGGCACTGAACGCGCAGTTTCCGGTTCAGCGCGTGGCGCCGCTTGTCCCGGCTCTTGCAGACCTGCGCCGGGTGATGGACGCGATGCGTGACGCGACCTGACCCGCCGCGTCATTCCCCGCTGACAAGATATCCGCCCGTGGTGCATTGCGAGGGCGACGATACCAGGCCATGGCCGAACACCTCGTCAAAACCGGCATCGCCCAGGTCACGGGCACAGGCGACCATGCCCGTCACCACCTCGGCCACCGGCGCGTCCGGCCTGCGCAGCCGTTCCACCGCAAGCGCCGCCGTGACGAAGGGCGCGGCGTAGGACGTTCCCGAACGCAGCCGCCCGCCCGAGATCGAGGCCGCCGTCCACAGGTTCACGCCAGGTGCGGCCAGCGTGACATAGGGGCCGCGGTTGCCCTGCCGATAGGGGCGCAAGGCGCCGTCGACCGCTGTAACGGCGATCACCTCGGGCCAGGCGGCAGGATAGCCCGGGGGCGCGCCGGGGCCACCGTTGCCCGCCGCCGCGACCAGCCCGATACCGGCCCCGCCGGCATCCTGCACCAGTTGGCGCAGCACCGCGTTGTCCGGCCCCGAAAAGGACATGTTGATCACCGAAACCCGCGCGTCGATCAGCGTCTCGACCGCCTGCGCAAGGCTGAAGGCATCGGCCGCGTCGCCACCCGCCCCCACATGGAACGCCTCGACCGCAACCAGTTCCGCAAGCGGCAGAAGCCCCGGAACCCGGCTGTCCATCCGGCCCACCAGCTGCGCCGCGATGGCCGTGCCGTGCTGGCGCCCGGCCGCATCCAGATCGGTCAGCGGGATCTGATGCACGGTGATGCGCTGCCCGTTCAGCGCATCGTGGTTCACGTTCACGCCGGTGTCGATCATGCCGATCCGTGGTGCCCAGGCCGAGGGCCAGCCCGCCCAGCCGATCATCGCATGCGCGGCACAGTCGCCATCGCGACACAGCAATTCATCGGGGCGGTAGAGGTGGTTCTCGTCCGCCAGACTACCCGGCAGCAGCGCCTGCACCTCGGCCCGGGCATCGGCGGGGCTGCGCCCGGGCGGCAGTCCCAGCCGCAGGACAGACGCGCCCCGCAGCGGTCCCTGCCCGGTCGCGATCACCCGGTATCCGGCTGACAGGATGACGGCCGGGTCCCCGCCTGCCGGCAGGATCACCACGATTTCGGGCGGGCGCGGGGGGGCGGACCGGGGGGCAGGCGGCTGGCTGCGACCGGCGGCGCGCCGGTTGCGACGGGCGTCGTCGCCACGTCCGGCACGATCCCGGTCACCAAACGACGAACGATCATCATCGTCGTCGTCATCATCGTCATCGTCGCCGTCATCATCGTCACCGTCGTCGTCATCGTCCGCGCGCACGGGGCCGGCCAGGGCAGCCAGCGGCAGGCCCAGGGCGGTCGCCCCGAGGCGACGCAGCAGGGTGCGGCGGCGGCGGTCGGCGGGGGGGGCATCGTCGCTGTCGTCTTTCGTCATCGGCCAGTCCTGTCCAGGCGCACATCCGGGCTATAACGCAGTCACACTTGGGTCTATTCCGGCCCCGGTCCAAGAAAATCTCCGGCATCGGCCGGGAATAGGCGCTGCACCGCAAACGTTGTCCCCGCAGATCACCAGAACCGAGGACCGTCCGTGTCTGATGCCATCAAGACCGAAATGATCCAGATGCTGCCCCGCCTGCGGGCCTTTGCCCGCAGCCTGGCCCGGTCGCAGGACCTCGCGGACGATCTGGTGCAACTGACCTGCGAAAAGGCGCTGCGGAACCTTGGCAGCTATGCGCCGGGCACGCGGCTCGACTCGTGGCTGTTCCGCATCATGCGGAACGCCTGGATCGACCAGACCCGGGCCCGCCGCGATACCACGCCGCTCGACGGTGTCGAGGACGGGTTCGAGCCGATGGGCGACGACGGGCGCGTCGTCACGGAAAACCGCCTGCATCTGGCGCAGGTCCGTCGCGCCATCGACGCCCTGCCCGAGGAACAGCGCGCGGTCATGCTGCTCGTCTGTGTCGAGGGCATGCGCTATCGCGAGGCGGCCGAGGCGCTTGGCATTCCCGACGGCACGGTGATGAGCAGGCTCAGCCGGGCACGCCTTTCCCTGGCCGCCGCACTTCAGGACATCCCCGCCCGGGACAGCACAGGAGCGACCCGCGCATGACCGACCCCCTTGCCCCCCCGACCACGCTTCCCATGGATGACGAAAGCACGATCATGCTGATGGCCCTTGCCGATGGTGAACTCTCGCCCGAAGACGCCGCCCCGCTGCTGGCCCGGGTCGCCGCCGATCCCGCGCTGGCCGACCGTTTCGCGATGTTCGTGGCCACCCGCGCCATGGCGCGCGAGGCGCTTGAGGCGGGCCCGGTTCCCGACCGTCTGGTTCAGGCGGTACTGGCCGCGCCGGTCGGGGCCGAGGTCATCCCCCTGCGGCCGCGCCCCGCCGCCCGCCTGATCCCGATGGCGCTTGCCGCCTCGCTGGCGCTTGCGGTCGGGATCGGCGGCTTCCTTGCCGGCAGGACCGCTGCGCCGGGGATGGCCGGTGGGGACCCCGCCGAACGCGCGGCAACGGCGCTTGCCGCGCTGCCCACGGGCAGCGAGGGCGTGTTCGATGGCGGAACGGCGCGTGTCCTTGGCAGCTATGGCACCGATCTGGGCCTGTGCCGGTTGCTGGACCTGTCCATCGACGACGGCCGATCGGAACGCGCCGTGGTCTGCCGGGGCGATGACGGATGGGCCGTCGCGCTTGCCGTGACATCGGGCGCGGCGGAAAGCTTCGTGCCCGCCTCCGAGACGGCGGTGGAACTGGTGGACGGGCTGCTTGACCGGATCGGCGCGGGCGCCGCACTGGACCCCGTGGCCGAGGCCGCCGCACTGGCCGAGTAGAATTCAGGCGGCGTGGGCCCCCGCGGCCAGCGCCGCCACGCCCGCCAGCACCTCGTCCACCGGGCGGCGCGCCCCGATGTCGCGCACGATGGCCGATCCCACGACGCAGCCGTCCGCGATTCCGGCGATGGCCCTTGCCGCCTCGGGCGTGGTGATGCCGAAGCCCACGATGACCGGCAGGTCGGTCGCGGCCTTGATGCGCGCGACCTCGGGGCCGACGTCTGCGGCCTGCGCAGCCGCGGCCCCCGTGATCCCGGTGATCGAGACGTAATAGACAAAGCCCGAGGTGTTCTGCAGCACCTTCGGCAGCCGCTTGTCATCCGTCGTCGGCGTCGCCAGACGGATGAAGTTGAGCCCCGCCGCCTGCGCGGGCAGGCAAAGCTCGGAATCCTCCTCGGGCGGCAGGTCCACCACGATCAGCCCGTCGATCCCGGCCTCCGTGGCGTCGGCCAGGAACCGCTCCACCCCCCGCGAGTAGATCGGGTTGTAGTAGCCCATCATCACGATCGGCGTGACGGCATCCCCGGCGCGGAAGTCCCGCACCATCTGCAGCGTGCGGTCCAGCGTCTGCCCGCCGTCAAGGGCGCGCTGCCCGGCCAGCTGGATCGTCGGACCATCGGCCATCGGATCGGTAAAGGGCATGCCGAGCTCGATGATGTCCGCCCCCGCGGCAGGCAGACCCCTCATCACCGCAAGCGAGGTTTCCGCATCGGGATCCCCCGCCATGATATAGGCGACAAATGCCTTGCGACCTTGCGCGCGCAGCCGGGCGAAGGTGTCGTCGATGCGGGTCATTCGGGTCTCCCTGTCCTCGGCTCCGGGGTGCGACGGCGGGCGCGAAAAGTCAACCGTCGCGCCGGATCAGGTAGCGCACCGCCTTGTCCGGGCCAAAGACCATGCGGCCCATCTCGGCAAAGCCCAGCCTGGCATGGAATGCGTCCGATGCCGGATTGGGCGGCACGGTGTTCACCTCGCAGCACAGCGGCCCCAGGCCCGCCGCGCGGGCGTGGTCCGCATAGGCGGCATAGAGCATGCGCGCCACCCCCCTGCCCTGCGCCTGCGGCGCCACAACCACCCGATCCACATAGGAAAATCGGGGCAGACGTTCGGCGAACCAGCGGTAGTTCGGGCTGTCGTAATCCGATCCTGCCGCCATGCCGATCAGAAAACCAAGGGCACCGCCCTGCCCGTCCGTCACCGCGACCGCCATCGCCGACCATCCGACAAGCTGCGCCAGACGGTCCCGGTCGAGCGGCGAGGTCAGATCCTCGACCCCGGCATTCAGCGCCAGAACCGACCGCAGCAGCGGCTCCGGCGCCGCACGCAGGTCGGCCAGAGCCGTCACAGGTCGCCCGGCCCGCCGGGCGTGGAGATCAGCCAGTGCGTCCCGAACCGGTCGCGCAGCATCCCGAATCCCTCGGCCCAGACCGTCGGCCCGTAGGGCATGATGGCGAAACCGCCGTCGAGCAGCAGGTCGAACAGGTGCTGGCCCGCCGCGGCATCCGGCACCCGCCACGTGACCACCACCCCCTGCTGCGGCATCGCGGGCACGCCGTCGGGAAGGTCCATGCCCAGCAGCCGCGCCCCGTCCAGAACGAGTTCGGCCTGGATCACCCGGTCCGAGGCCGGCAGGCCGGCACCCTCGGACACCTCGAAGTATCGGGTAAGCGAAAGCTCTGCCTGGAAAATCCGGGCGTAGAACGCCATCGCATCGGCACAGGTGCCGTCGAACTGGAGAAGCGGAACGAAAGCCATCGCGCGGGATCCGTCTGGGTCGGTGCCAGCTTAGGGCGGCCCGACCCGACGGACAACCTTGAACCCGCGCCCTTGCGCCCCTAGAAGCGGGCGCGTCAACGCCGGGGGATGCCATGGGCTTTCGAATGGGAATCGTGGGTCTGCCGAACGTCGGGAAATCGACGCTTTTCAACGCCCTGACCCGCACCGCGGCCGCCCAGGCCGCGAATTTTCCGTTCTGCACCATCGAACCGAATGTCGGCGAGGTGGCGGTGCCCGACGCCCGGCTGGAAAGGCTCGCGGCGATTGCCCAGTCGCGGCAGGTGATCCCGACCCGCATGACCTTCGTCGACATCGCGGGCCTGGTGCGCGGCGCGTCGAAGGGAGAAGGCCTTGGAAATCAGTTCCTTGCCAATATCCGCGAATGCGACGCCATCGCCCATGTGCTGCGCTGCTTCGAGGATGGCGACATCACCCATGTCGAGGGCCGGATCGATCCCGTGGCCGATGCCGAGACGATCGAGACCGAGTTGATGCTGGCCGACCTGGAGTCGATCACCCGCCGCCGCGCGAACCTGGCGCGCAAGATCAAGGGCAGCGACAAGGAGGCGGCCGATCAGGACCGCCTGCTGGCGATCGCCGAGGCGGCGCTGAACGCAGGCCGCCCGGCCCGCACCGTCGCGGTGGCCGAGGATGACCGGCGCGCCTGGCGGATGCTGCAGCTGCTGACTGCGAAACCCGTTCTATATGTCTGCAATGTCGAGGAAAATTCCGCGGCAACCGGCAATGCGCAAGCGGACCGCGTGGCCGCGATGGCCGCCGCCCAGGGTGCCGGATCGGTGGTGATCTCGGCCCGGATCGAGGAGGAACTGGCGCAACTGCCAGCCGACGAGGCCGCGATGTTCCTTGCGGAGATGGGCCTGGCCGAGCCCGGCTTGGACCGGCTGATCCGCGCCGGCTACACCCTTCTGGGATTGCAGACCTATTTCACCGTCGGGCCGAAGGAGGCCCGGGCCTGGACGATCCCGAAGGGCACCCTGGCGCCGCAGGCGGCAGGTGTCATCCATGGCGATTTCGAGCGCGGCTTCATCCGGGCCGAGACCGTGGCCTATGAGGACTACATCGCCGGGAACGGCGAGGCCGGCGCCAAGGAGGCCGGCAGGTTCCGGGTCGAGGGCAAGACCTACGAGGTCAGGGACGGCGACGTGCTGCATTTCCTGTTCTCGGGCTGACCCTGCATCGCAACTCCTTGCGAACGCTGGATTCATGACATGCCGGGCAGCGCGGCGCCGGTCGGGTTCGCGTCTGGCGGGCGTCTGGTCCGCGTCTGGCATCCGTCCCGACAGCCCGTTCGCGGCGGCGCGTTAACCTGCAACGGCGAATCAGCCACCCGACCCTGCGCCCGGGGCGGGGCGACCCGGTCCGGCCCGCCGACACGCGCCGCAGGCAGGCCGCGCGAGGCGGCCGACCGCGCCATCCCCCGGCCAGCGGCGGCGGGCCACCCCCGGCACCCTCGCCCGGCCCCGAGCGGCGGCGACCGCATCGCCCGACCTCGATCGTCCTGGCACGGGGCCCACATCCCCCTTGCTCCCGCCCGCCTTCCCCCCTAAACCGGCGGACGGAGACGTGGCCGAGTGGTCGAAGGCACACCCCTGCTAAGGGTGCAGACGGGAAACCGTCTCGAGGGTTCGAATCCCTTCGTCTCCGCCATATGCCCCCGCGAAAGCGTTCTCCCGATCCGGCTGCGGCCGGATTTTTCCGTTGTTTTCGAGGGTTATGCGGGTGGGGCTGAGTACTGGACTCTGCACCGGGAGGCCCGGAAGCGGTCTCTCGGGGCCGATGTTCTCTGGACCTCATGACTGTGCGAGTTTGGTGAATAGGTTGTAAAGTATTGCAGAATAACAGCTGTCAGGAACCCAAAATTGGACTTGGATCTGAGTGGCGTCTGCACGTCTTGGGTCTGTGGTCGAACCTTCGCCGTTCGCCTTGGAGATTTGGTTTGAACGGCGCGAAGGGCGGATTCCAGGCATTCGCTGCGACGACCAAGTTTCTGCCGTCGGTAAAGCTAGCAGACATTCAGAACTTAGGGCGACTGTGGAGCGATTTCAGCGGCCCAGCCCGTCACTTCCCGTTCGAGATTGCTGGTCAGGAACGTACCTTCGAAGCTCGGTCCCGATAATTCCGAACGCCTCTGCAACTCTATGTATCAATTGTTCGGCTTGCTTTATCAGCGGAGCTGAGCGATCTACACCGACTCTTTCATAGCAATCACTCACATCCGAACTGGACAGGTGCGCATCCGCACCCCGCAGATCATAAGCCCCAAATAAAGGGCTCATTCGTCTGTATGCGTAGTCCTCATCTGTGTACTTGGCCAACAGTTTTTGGAGCAGCTTGAGTGTGCCTTGATCTGACCTACCTTCTCCCAGTGCTTCTATCAGGCTCTTCTTATTGATCCTCTCGATTGAGATCTTTACCAAATCCTTCGCAAGGGATCGTAAACCGCTCTCATCGGTGCACGGAATCTGTGAATTCTGAAAGACAGTCCCTCCACTTCATGGTGGTCTCTGAAAAGAGTGACATTAAACCTTTCTTGGAAGACTTGACCGATCCAGCCGAGGGCATGGTGGATCAGGAACTCGGGGGACTTGGTCGAGGCGGGTTCGCAAGCCATTTGCGCCTGCATGAGTTCAGCGGATACTCCTCCATCTGGCCGACAATTGTGCGCCCCCCAAATTCTCCGCTCCCAAAGCGGTCGGCGTGCGACGTCATATGCGTAGGCGTTGATGAGGCCGAGTTTGTTGACACCGAAGTGTAGCAACCAATCGGGTGAAGGGGAAACACCGCCCGTATCGTGTGTATACCAACGCATCATTGCGCCCCGGCGCGACAGAACGTCATTTATCACTTCCGGTTTGAACCACAGGTACTTCCCCACTTCCTCTCGGTTGAGGGTCTTCAGATCAACTCTTCCTCCACCACCATCGAGTTGGACCATGATAGCCTCATCCGGCTCTCCATAGCCAATCCGCCAAGACATTTCGGCGGGCTCGATCCACTCGCCGCGCCACATCTCGCCAGTTACAAGAAAGCGTCCACCTTCACCCCCGCGAACCCCCTTTGTAGTTTCCGTCTTGGTCGTGACGTTGCCCCCTCCACCTGCAATACCGAAACTGGCAAGGTGTGCGCGAGAACACCACTTCGGACGACCATTGCTAAAGTGCCGGGATCAAGGACCTGAAGTCTGGCAGCGTCTGCGCCTTCCCTGCTGATCGAAAGCTCACTATCGTCTATGTATAAGTCGTTTCCGAAATCTTTAGGGCTGACCCAAAGGCTTTCAGGTTTCCAGTATTCACGAACAGATGTAGTCGGCGTGCCCCCGCTCTTCATGGAGATAGCGAGTTCACCTAGGGTCACCTTTGGGAAGGCAAAACGCTGCCGCGCAAAGGACTGGGCTTGGGTAAAGCCAGCGTCTAGCCTAGGAGGCAGGTCCCCCCGTTTCACCGCAAAGCAGACAGCCTGCCCGGCGGGAACGGGGGTTAGACGAAAAAAGGCGTCGGGTCCCGCTGGAATGCTGCGTATTGGCCAAGAAGGCCGCTGCCCGGCGTGACGTTGCGGTGCCGTTCCGTCCAAGCGCCGGGCTTCTTCCCTTCGCCGGGCTTCCAGTCATAAACCACCCGCCAATCGAACAGGTCGCTGCGATGCCGTTCGATCCGCTCCACTTCGGGCGTCTCGCTTAACACCTCGATCTGGTAGGTGTTCCGCCCGGCGGCGTCGTAGCCGATGTTCTCGGCCATCGCCATGAAGATGGGTTCGTCATCGCTGACTGAGCCGACGACAACGATCTCCTTGCCCTGGCGCTTGGTGATCGAGAAGGGGCGTTTTTCAAGGAAGACAACGCTGGACTTCACGCCCGCGCCGAAATGGGCAAAGGCGAACTGCGGCAGCGACACCACGGCCAGAACCTTGAAGCGTTCTAACAGCCAGTCGCGGACCCCTTGCAAGCTGGCGTTGGTCAACAGGCCATCTGGCAGCACGACCGCCGCCTGACCACCGGGTTTCAGAAGCTGCCAGATGCGTTCGACATAGATGATCTCTGTCTTGACGCTGGCCCGCTGCTTGATCGACTTCTTGCCTGAACTGGGGCTGCGGGCGTCATCGTCCTCATCCTCGCCCGCCGTGCCCTTGGCGACGTAGCGGGAGAGTTCGTAACTGCTCAGGTAAGTGTGCAATTCCTCTTTCACCACGGCCCCGAAAGGCGGGTTTGTCGGGATTTTCGAGAAGCCCTTGCTCTCGTCGCGCCGCCCGGTGATCCGGTCGATCCCCATGATCCGGGCAAAGGTTTCGTTGCGATCCGCGATCACCGTCAGGGGTTCAAGGGCGTCGTTGCCGATGACGTTGGTGTGGCCGTCATCGTGGACGATCATATTCATCTTGGCGACGCGGGCGATCTCTTCGTTGATCTCGATCCCGAACAGACGTTTTTCCGCAAAGTCGTGCCAGTAATTGAAATGTTGCGGGCTGTCTTCGGGGTAAAAGTCGCTGGCCTGTTTGCGGATATGGTCAAGCGCATGCAGCAGGAAGCCGCCCGAGCCACAAGCTGGGTCCATGACGGTGTCATCGCTTTCGATGTTCAGCATCTGGATCGAGAAGGCGATGATGTTGCGCGGCGTGAAATACTGGCCGAAGTCGCCCTTGAAGAAGCCGTCCATGAACTGCTCGAACGCGACCCCCTTAGTATCCAGGTCGGTCGCGGTGAGGTTCACGCCTTCAAGGTGCAGAACGACGTTCTTCAAGGTCACGTCGTCGATCTTGATCCCCTCGTTGAAAACTTCGGGGTCCTTCTTCTGCTCGGCCTCATAGAGCGCCCGGATACGCCCGGCGAGGCGTTCAGGTTTCTCGTTAGTTTTGATCTGGAACTCGTAGGGCTCGCCCTTTCGGCGCGGCTTCTTCTCGTCGCGGGTCTTGACAAAGATGAGCTTGCAAAGCTCACCGAACGCTGTCGGCGGCGAAAGACGGCCACCACCCCAAAGGGTCTGGTGGCACTTACGAATGGTCTTGATCAGGTCATCGCGCCCAACAGCCGAGATGTCGGGTTTGGGAGGTGCGGCGAAGTAGTACTTGAACTCCTCAGGCTTGCCGAACTTCACGGGAAGGTCGGCAACGATATTCGCTTCACGTTCCAGAGCGCCGAAGTTGTCCGAGCAATCGTAGAAAGCACGCGTCTGACCAGCGATGACGCCGATGTATTCGGCGCGGAACTTGTGGGCATGACCGTTTCCAAAAGCCTGCTCGATGGCCTGCTTCAATTCGGTGTCGGTCACACCATCGCGCTTGCACTCGATCACCGCAAAAGGACGAGTTTGCGCCTTATCTCGAAAAACTACTATGTCCGCCCGATCATATGGGACACGGTCGGGGACTGTGACCTCGACACCAAGCAATTCAGGATCATAGCCGTAGCGGTATATCAGTTCGGCGTAATAAGCGGCGCGAACTTTTTCCTCTGGATCGCTCCATTTCTCGGCCACGTTGCACGTGACATATCGAACCTTTTCAGATTTTCCGGCGGCAATGAGCTGGAGATGTCCATCAGCGAACGCACGCGATAGCCAATCTTGATCCGAACTACGCTGCATTTTCGTTCTCACTTTCAACGGGTCAAGTCTGAGGCCACTTTCCCTTTTTCTTTCATGTCTTTGCATGTGGAACAAGGGCTCTGCACCCTGTTCATCGCTGCGGCCCCTGCAAGCATCACGCGTCACCTACTCCCCCACCACCCTGAGCCTCGGCTTCAGCATCTCGCCCACGGCGTTCACCCCAGCGCGCAAGGGGGCGTCGATAAGGTGGGCGTAGCGCTGAGTGGTGCCGATCTGGGTGTGGCCGAGGAGGCGGCCGATCATTTCCAGCGAGGCGCCGCCAGAGACCAACAAGGACGCGAAGGTGTGGCGCAGGTCGTGGATGCGGACGTCGGGGATCTGCGCGACCTTCTGCATCTTGGGCCAGAAGCGCTTGGGATCACCGACGGGCTGGTCGGGCACGTCGCCGGGGAAGAGGAAGGGACAACCCTTGGGCACGATCTCCCGGCGGAGCCGGATCAGGGCGACGGCCTCATGCGAGATCGGCACGCGGTGAATGCGGCGCTGCTTGGTGTAGGCAGCCTGCTTGGTCCAGATCGCCAGATCGAGGTTGAACTGGTCAAAGGTCGCCGTCCTGACCTCCCCTAGCCGGGCGCCGGTCAGCATGCAGAGGCGAATGATGCTGGCGGCCCGCTGGTCCTCGTCGACGGCCAGGGCGTTGGCTAGTCGTTCGATTTCCTCGAAGGACAGGAACCGGTCACGGGCGATCTCGGGGCGGCGGCGGAACCCGAAGGCCGGGTTGTCGGTGCGCATTTTCCACAGCATGGCGAGATTGAACATCTTGCGAAGCATTTCCCCAGCCCGGTTGGCCCGCACCGGCGTGGGCTTCGGCGGAGCGAGCTTCTTGCGCCGCTTCTGGGTAGGCTTCTTCTTGGACGGCCGCGCCCGCCCTGCGGCGATCTTGGTCAGCAGGCGATCGACGTCGGTGGGCGTGATGTCGGCCACCTTGCGGTTCTTCCATTCCGGCAGAACCAGCTTTTCTAGCATGCTCTTCTGATCCGAGGCATTGGTCGGGGCCAGCTTCGGCAGATGTTCCTCAATGAAACGCTCGGCGAGTTCCTTGACTGTCGGCGCGCCGCGGGCGGCCTTACGGGTATCAAGCGGGTCCTCGCCTCGGTCGATTTCGCGGATCAGTCGCTTGGCTTCATCCCGGGCAGCCGTGACCGACCATGTCGGCCAGACGCCGATGGTGAAGCGCTTTTGCTGACCCGCGATCCGGTAGATCAGCACGAAGCCCTTGCGGCCTGTGGTGTAGACACAGAGCCCGAAGCCCGGGGTATCCTCATCGAAAAGGACGTACTTCCGGCTGCCGATTTCCGCAGCCTTTACAACGCGTTCAGAGAGTTTTGCCTTCATGCGACGCTCCTTTCACCCGCAGTCAGCGACGACCCGCGGCGCGGAGCAATGTCTCATTCGGGCCAAACCGGCGCAGAGGCGGAAAAAACACCCCAGCAGGATCGGTGTTTCTTTGATCCAATCTACTTGGGGAGATGGGATCCTTGCAGTCTATCAATCAAGCAGGCCAAAGCCAACTGCCAGAACGCCAACAACCAATCCAAGAAACAAGAAGGGATGCTCATGGACATCAGAGAAAAGAACCAAGCGCGAGTTCAACTTGGTGGCCAGTATACAACCCCTAGCGGCGAAGCTCACCAACAGGATCAGAATCTTAACGCCAAAATAAAATACGGCGGAAATAAGGCCGAGAAGGAAAGGCGAAGCCAGAACCAGAAAATCTTCACCCAACGCCAAAAATCTAGAAAAAATCACCAAGACAATAAGGAAAGTTCCAATTGTAAGAACTGCATCAAGAGCCAAACCAACTATAGGATGATGACGAAACACTGGCCTCTGAAAGATAAACTTGGTAACAAGGAAGTTAACATAGTCTGCCGGGAGCCCCACGGCGCCAACTGCAAGAAAAACCCCAAAAATATATGCGATTGAGTTGTCGAACATGACAGATACAAATGCGGCGCTCTGACCAAGCGACATGTTTCCGCTTACGACTGGAAGAAAGAGCGTCAAAAGAACCCAAAGAAGCACATTGCTCACTACTGAGAATGCGTACAACCGAATGAGTTTTGGCCTATATCCATCTAAGAACATCGCAACAACGGAGTCAGACAGATTGAGCTCGAGCCCCGAAAGATTGAAATTATGAAATCCAAAAATAAAGCATGCGATATCGTTCTTCTGCTTCTTTGGAACAATAGAGTCAAGTATAGCGAAAGATCCTACAATGCTTGAGAAAAAGAAGCACCACTCCCAGAACATTCTGCAGCCTCGTCTGCCTCAAGGATACATATAGTAAGTTGAGGCTACTCACTAGTGGCTTGCCATGCAACGTTAAAGTAAGAGCACTATTTGAAGGTCCCATTTCCATAACTCAAACTATCGCCGATCAAGCCGGTTGGAGGGCCCGTTTCGCCGGTTGAACTACGGTCCAGCGTGACCGGCGTAAATCCCTTTTCCTTTCCGCCGGTTTCCGCCTCTTCGCCGGTCCCTGCCCCGTGCTTGCCTCTCCTGGCCGATGACCAGCCCCGATCCCCGGGGCGGCGGCGCGAGAAGAAACCCATTGATACCAATCCCTTGAAAGACGCGGGCGCCGATCCGGCACTGCTCGATGGCTGGCTTGACCGGGCCGAGCTGGCCCGGCAACTGGCCCTCTCTGTCGACACGTTGCAACGCTGGGAGACCCGGCGCGTTGGGCCGCCCTGCGTCCGCGTCGGCCGCAAGGTGCTCTATCGCAAGGAGGCCGTCCGCGACTGGCTGCGTGATCAGGAAGTTCGAAAAACCGGCCAGCACAAGGCCGTGGCCGGGCGGCGCTGAGATGGGGGCACCGATGAGCAAGATCACCCCCGAGGGCCGGTTCCCGGTCTCTGCCCTGATCACCGAAGCCCAGCGCGAACTTGACCTGCGGCGCCAGTTCTACTGGGCCCGGGTTCGGGCCGGAAAGATGCGTCAGGACGACGCGCATCTGCGGATCGCGCTGATGGAGGCGATCGTGAAGCGGCTGACGGTGACGGCCGCGCTATGAGCCATCGTGCCACCAACTGGGCGATCCAGCAGCGCGGGCTGGCGCCTGCGACCAAGCTCGTCCTCTGGCATCTCTGCGACCGGCACAACCCGGATTACGGGTGCTTTCCGTCGCAGGACGAGTTGGCGGCCGATGCCGAAATCTCGCGTGCCAGCCTCAACACCCACCTCGACAAGCTGGAACGGGCCGGACTGATCCGCCGCGAACGGCGCCTCGACGACGACACGAAACGCCAGCGGACGACCCGGTACTTCCTCGGCTTCGAGGAGGGTTTCGCCCTCAAGCCATGTCCAGATTCTGGACATGGGTCGACCCCAGAGCCGTGTCCAGATTTCGCGAAAAGCCGTGTCCAGAATCTGGACACTAACCCTGTAAGTAAAGAACCAGTAATTACTACCGCGCGTGACGCGGGCGCGACGCGCGAGGCCCGGGCTGAGGCTTCGACCGAGGATGACGGCCCCGATCTGGACGCGGCCGAGGCTGCCTGCCTTGCCGCCTGCGGTGAAGGGATGGCACCGGCAGCGCGGGCGGCAATCACCGCAACCACGGCGACGATCGGCGCATGGCTGAAGGCGGGCTACGACCTCGAACTGGACGTCCTGCCGGTGATCGCCGAACGGACGGCCAAAGCCCGAGGCAGCCCGATCCGGACGTGGGAGTATTTCTCCCAGGCGATCGCGGCGCGCCATGCCCGGCGGTTGGCACAGGCGGCACGGTCGCAAGGGGCTGGGGAAGCTGGCGCTGGCCCTGCCGTTGCCCCTGGCGGCCCACCCGCGGAGTCCGGCACCCCGGGCGGCATTCCCGAACACCTGATGCGCCTCGCCGCCTGGATCAACTCCGGCAGCTACGTGCCCCCCAGCGCCTTCACCAACACCACCCGCGACGCCCTGCTGAGGGCGGGCCTTGTCACCGAGGCCACCCTGCGCGCCCGCCAAATCTACTAGCCCCGCCCCCTACCCCGAAGGAGCCCCCCATTGCGCCTGACGCCCCGCGAAATCGAGGATCGCCTCGAGGAAGCCGCCTACACCCTGAGGAACCTGCCCGAGAAGGATCGCCCCCGCGGCTACGGCAATTCCTGGCCGCCGGTGGTGCATGATGCCAAGCATGCCTACGGCTACACACCCGAACGGCCGATGCGGGTGATCCCCAGCGCCGCTGCCATCAGCCGGATGGAGGAATGCTTCGACTGGCTGCTGATGCTGCACCCTGAGGACGCCCGGATCGTCTGGCTCCGGGCCGAGGGTGCTCGCTGGCGGCAGGTCTGCATCCGCGCCGGGGTGGTGCGATCGACCGCCTGGCGGCGTTGGGTGGCCGCCCTTCTCACCATCTCGAAGAAGCTGGAAAAGCTCGACAAATCAAAGGCCAAAGGCAAGGGCGCAAAACCCCTCACCGCAACCACCCGCACAACGCCGCGCGAAAGCGGCGCGGAAGCCGACGACAACCGGCCCGATCCGTCGAACTTCGGGCGCGACACTTTCCCGGGTTTTGACGCATAAAGAGGGCAAGATGGCGAAGGGTGTCGGAAGCGCGAAGCTTCGGCCCCAACCCCGTCACCCCTGCTCCCGCCGCCGCTCCCGGCAGGCCCCCCGCGTTAGGTTCTCCCGGAAGGGAGACCTATGCGGGGGGCCTAGGCGCGTCTATCCGCCAGTGACAGAACAAAAATCTGGGTCCGCGCCTTGGGTGCGCGCTCTGGGTGCGCGGGTGCGCACCTGAGGCCGCACCGCCCGGCCGCCCTTCCCCGAAAGGCCCCGCCTCGTGCTTCAGATAGACATGCTTCCGGTTGACCGGCTGGTTCCCTACATCCGCAATGCCCGCATCGGAGGCGGCGTTGATGGCAGGCACGCAGGTTCGTGTCGGTCATTCGCAGAGCAGGGCATTGATGTCCTTGATCCGCAGGATAAGCACCATCGGGTCCACGGGGGATGGTTCAAAGCCCGCGCCTACGTAGAACGCCTTCGCCCGGTCGTTCAGAGCGTGGACGAGCATGGCGCCAACCCCGACCTCGCGCGCCGCAGCGGCAACCCGCAGGACGGCGTCGCGGAGAAGCGCGCGGCCAAGGCCGTTGCCCTGTTCGCGGACATCGACTGCCAAACGCCCCAGCACAATGACCGGCACCGGATCGGGCATGTTCTGGCGCAGCTTGCGGGGGCTGAGGTCGTGACTGACCGATCCGGCCGCCAAGGCGTAGAACCCCACAACCCGATCGGTGCGGCACAGGACGTAGGTCCGCGAGGCGCCAGAGGCCTGATTGGCTCGCGCCTTTCGCCTGATCCAGGCATCAAGCGTTGGGGCTCCAGACGCGAATGCTTCAACGTCGTGATGATCGGCCAGAGGGACGGGAGCCTGCAGCGTGCCGTCGGTCATTTGTCCCAAGGCGCCGGAGTCGCGATCAGGCGGCGCAACCGGTCATTCGGCGCGGGCGGTGCGTCAAGCGCAGCAACGAAATCGGCGAATTGTGTCGCGTCCAGCCGGAACGCCTGCCGGTCCAGCAAAGCGTCCTCGGCGGCCTGCCTGCTTGCGTCCATCATGAACTCGGACCGGTTCTTGCCGAGGCTGGCGGCAGCGCGGTCAATCAGGTCCCTGTCCCGCGGCGTGACCCGCAGGTTGATCAGCGACCGGCGCTGCGCTTCGTCTTGGGGCGTTACTGCGACCATGGTTCTGCTCTCCACTTACAGAACCAATGTAAAGACAAACGCTTTACAGATCAACCTGCCGCCGTATGGAGCGATCCGGCGCAGAGCGGGTGGGTCACGGAGGGCTTTCGAACACGAGTTCGGACAGGACCACCTCCCATTCATCGCGGCGAAGCAGCTGGTTATATTCCTTGTCCCCATCCTCACGCCGCCAGTTGAGGATAGCCGCGACCTCGCCGCGCAGGAAGGTGGTGCCCTCGGGCGGGGCAAAGGCGCGGGAGAGCCGGGCAAGGGTCTGGCCCTGGACGTTCTCGATCCGCCAGCGGTCGCCGTCGCGGGTCAGGTGGACGGAGTCGCCAAGGCGTGCGGCGGCGATGGCGAGCAGCGACGGATCACCCGGCCGCAGACGCCCGGCAAAGGACAGGTCCACCAGTTTCGGATCGGGCGGCACATAGCGCAGGCGGGCGCGCGGCAGGGCGGCAGCGTCGGGGGTGACGCGGCGGGGCAGGACAGCATCACCGGGCTGCACGAAGGCGTGGGGTCCGTCGGTCAGCACGGTCAGCGTGGACCTCGCCCGCGTCATCGCGACATAGAACAGGCGGCGCGGGGCGTCGGCATCCTCACCGCGCGACGGGCGATCCCAGCCGCCGTTCAGGATCGCGACATGGTCGAATTCCAGCCCCTTGGCGCGGTGGGCGGACATCAGCAACAGCCCGCGCTGTTCGCCCCGCACATCCCGCGCCCATTCGCCGAACCACTGCACGATGTCGGGCACCGGGGCGGCCTTTTCCACCAGTTCGCGTGCGAGGGTGCCAATGCCTTCGCCGATCAGGTCGGTCCAGCGCGATTGCGGTTGGGCGTTCAGGATACCGACCAGATCAGGGATGGTCAGCAACCGGGTCCGATCCGCCAGCAGGGCGCGGACAAATCCCTGCATCTCGCGCATGCGCCACAAGGTGAGCGGCTTTTCGTTGGCCATGTCGATCGGAATGCCCAGCGCCTCGGCATAGGCGCGCACGGGTTCCAGCCGCCGCCAATCGCGGGCGATCACGGCGCATCGACGCCAGGACCAATCCGGGTCCAGCAGTGACAGGCGCAGCAGTTCGTCCAGCGCCGCCACCGCTTGCACAGCATCACCCCCGGCATCCAGCAGCGTGACCCGACCCTGCGCCACCGGGTCCAGCGCCGCCCAGTCGCCCCCTGGCGCAGCCTTGGCACGGGCGCGGTTCACGGTGATGTCGTGGCCCGCCTTCATGCGCTGGGCCGCCGGGCCGATCACGGCATTGGCCGCTGCGACAATGTGGGCGGAGGAGCGATAGTTCTCGATCAGCCAGACCGGCTTGGCAGCGTAATCCGCCTCAAACCGGCGGATGAAGTCGATGCTGGCCCCGGCAAAGGCATAGATGTTCTGATCGTCATCGCCGACAGCAAACAAGCTGATGCGCAGGTCATCCTCCAGTGACCGCCCCGCCACCGCACCGATCAGGGCGTATTCCTCGGGGCCGATATCCTGATACTCGTCCACCAGAAGCCAGCGGTAGCCTTGGATCAGCGTCTCGCGCAGCGCCTCGGCCTCGGCCTTGCCCAGCCCGTCCCCGCGCAGCAGGGCCACCGCCTGCATGACAATACCGTCGAAATCGCGCGGGCCGTCTTGGTCACCTGCAAAGCTTGCCCCCATCAGCCGCATCGCCAGCGCGTGGCAGGTCGAGACCGTCACCCCCGCAGCGTCATCTCCGATCAGTCGGCGCAGGCGTTCGCGGATCTCGGCGGCGGCATGGCGGTTGTAGGTCAGCACCAGAATGCCGCGCGGGTCTTCACGTTTCACACGGATCAGGTAAGCGATGCGATGCACCAGCACCCGCGTCTTACCCGATCCCGGCCCGGCCAGCACCAGCACGTTGGTCTGTTCGCGATCATCGCGGACGATTTCGGCCTGGGCGGGGTTGTCCAGCGCATCGACAATTGCGTGCCAGGATGTGCCGGTGGTCTGCCGCCGGATTTCCGTACCGCGCCCGGGCAGCCAGCGGCGCAAAAAGGCATCGCGGTCCAGCACAAAGTAATCCTCGGAGAGGCGCTGGGCCTGATCCATCGCCTCCAGGCCCTTCTCGGCATAGGCGGCCATCACATGGGTCTGGATTGTCGTCTCGCTGTAATGCTCTTCGAGGGGCGCGAAGTGCTGCACAGAGAATGGCCCGCCCTTAGGGTTCAGGTGCACAGTGATTGCCGGGCGGAACACCGTCAGGCCCCGGCCAAGCGTGGCCACCTGCTGTTCGTGCAGCCACAAGAGCGCACGGTCCATCAGGCGGTTCATGTCCTTGACCTCGGCCCTGAGCAGCGCGTCGCCGTTCAGCGCATCCAGCATCGCGCCAAGGGTGGTTTCCACCTGAATGTCCTTGCCGCGTGTCCCCTTCGCGACCTTGCCTGTCAGATGCCCAAGAAGTGCCTGCGCGCCCTGCCGCCGCAGTTCAGCCGTACGGGCGGCGACAGGCCATGACCGCTCCAGCCGCACGAAAATCGTGTTGCGGCTGACCTTGCGCAGGGTCAGGTTGCCCCTGCCGCCATCCTGATCACGCCCATCTTGGGCCATGCCACGCAGGATGGTTTCCATCAGATCGGGGCGCACCTGCACATGACCCTTGTCGCGCAAGGCCTGGCACGTCTCGGTCAGGTTCAAGGGTTGCGCCTCGGCTCCTTCGGCATCCGGCACCGCCTCTTGCATCAGGGCAATCAGGTCAGCCTCCATCCGGCCTGCGTGATCCAGACGGCGGGCCGAGGCATCCTCTACACCCAGATGCACATAAACCGTGATGCCCGTGTCGTTGCTGGCGATGCCCAGCGCCTCCAGATCGGCAAAGGCCCGGTGCAACTCGCGCCCTGACAAGCCGCAAGCGCCCGTTAGGTCATCTGTCGAAACTCCGGCATCGACGGGCGCATTCATCACATGGCGCACAAGGTCCATCAGTTGCGTGCGCCTGACACCGGTGATCTGCGCCTTTTCCAAAATCGCCGCCGCCTCATCCACCGACCGGATGCGCAGCGATGACGGGAACACCTGCACCCGGTTCTCCTCGCGGGAAAGCAGCGTCGCTTCCTCCAGCCAGGCCACGGCGGTTTTCACGCGGGTGTCGTCGGTGGTCTTGTCGCGCTCGAACTCCTGATCCTTTTCCTCGCGCACGATCTCGCCCGGCGTGGCAACCACTTCGCCCGACTTGTGCTTTTCCATCCGCCTCAACGCCTTCAGGATCGCGCCGATCTCATGCCGGGCCAGACGCGAGCGCGCCGACAGCGAGAATTGCCGCTCCACATCCTCGGGGCTGAACAGCAGCACACAATTGGCGGGCGCGCGATCCCGACCGGCGCGCCCTGCCTCTTGCAGGTAGTTTTCCAAGGAGCCCGGAATGTCGCCATGAACGACCAGCCGGATATCGGGCTTGTCGATCCCCATGCCAAAAGCGTTGGTCGCGGCGATCACCCGCAACTGGCCGGTGCGAAACGCCTCTTGCACATCGCGCTTTCGGTCAGGCGGCAGACCCGCGTGGAAGAAATCCGCCGCCAACCCCTGCCCTTTAAGGAACTCCGCTACCCTTTCCGTCGCCCCACGGGTTGCACAATAGACCACAGCCCCCGAGGCGCCTTCGGGCGGAAGGTTCGCCTCGATTGCCGACAGGATGTCGGTCAGCTTGGTCGCCTTCTGCGTGGGCAGCACAGCGAAGGACAGGTTGGTGCGCACCGCGCCCCCATCCAGTAGCATCAGGTCCACCCCAAGGCGCGTCTGGAAGTGGTCGCGGATGTCGCGCACCACTTCCGGCTTGGCCGTGGCGGTCAGGCACAGGACGGGCGCTGGGCTATCGCCTGAGAATTCCCTGATAAAACGGCTGACGTAGCGGTAGTCGGGCCGGAAATCGTGGCCCCATTTGCTGACGCAATGCGCCTCGTCCAGCACCCAAAGCCCGACCTCGCGTTGTTGCAGCACCGTACGGATCGACGGTGACCGCAACTGTTCGGGCGAGATCAGCAGCATCGCCGCATCGCCCATCCGCACCTTTTCCAGCGCGTCATGACGTTCCGGCAGCGACAGCATGCCGTTCACCGTGACCGCCGCCGATATCCCCGCTCGCGCCAGCCCCTGCACCTGATCGGCCATCAGCGCCACCAAAGGCGAGATCACCACCGTCAGCGCCCCGGTCTTGTCGAACCGTGACAGCGCCGGGATCTGATAGCAGACTGATTTGCCCGTACCGGTGGGCAGGATGCCAAGCACCGATTTGCCCGCCATCGCCTCGGCCACGATGCGTTCCTGCAAGGGACGGCCCATGTCATCGACGGGTTGTGGGCGGAACGAAGGAAAGCCGAACCACCGTTCCAGCGCTGCATTCGGGTTGTTCTTCTCGGCGCACCAGCCGCAGGCAGGATCGCCGCAATTGGTGTCACGCAGGTGCCGAACGATCCGTCCGGCCTGCGGGAACTGCATCCGCACCCAAGGCGGCATCACCGAGTCCCCGCCCGCCACCGAAATCCACGACAGCGCATAGGCCATCGGCCAGCCGTTGCGCGGATCGGACAGGCGGCCGAGGGTCTGCTCCAGCCGATGATCGCAGGCCCGGCCGTTCAGCAAGCGACGGATGGCGGCATGGGCTGCGGCCTCACCGGGCGCAGGGCAGCGCAGGAACTGGAACAGGTCATCGAACCCGGCCGAGACTTCGCCCCGCGTGGTCAGATGATGATAGGCCAAAAGGGCATCCGGCGCCTCCTGCCCCAGCCGCGTGAAGGCCGCGATCTGATCGGCCAGCACCTGCAACGCCAGCCGCGCATCCTGTTCGGGGTCATTCACGTGACCGACCTGCAGCCGCCCATCGTGATAATGCTTGACCAGATGGTGATAGGGATTGCGCGGAAAGGCCAAGGGGTTCAGCCAAAGCGTGTCGATGGCGGCCGCCCCCAGCCCCGCCAGCCGCGCCCGGTTGGCCACCAGATGCGGCAGGTCATGGCGCAGGATGTTGTGACCCACCAGATGCGCCGCCCCGTCGCAAAGCGCCTCCAGCCGGTCC
This sequence comes from Paracoccaceae bacterium, assembly GCA_019454225.1. Lineage (NCBI taxonomy): Bacteria > Pseudomonadati > Pseudomonadota > Alphaproteobacteria > Rhodobacterales > Paracoccaceae > Paracoccaceae bacterium. Next base: position 3,566,529 of record CP075370.1, read on the forward strand.
AGCGCGGGGTCAAGCGCGGCCCCCTTGTGAACCAGCGCCGCCTCACCCCTTACCGCCGCAAACGCGAAAAGCCGCGCAGACTTCGGATCGACCTCCAGATCAATAGAGACGCAGCGCGACAGGAAAGAGGAGGCGTCAGGGGTCAAACTGGGGCTTCTGGTGCTAAACTTTAGATCAACTGATTGATAACCTTGCTACTCATGGATGCAAGGAAGGGTTTCGGGCGCACCCCGGCTTGCACCTCAGCGGCGTCGGCCGCGCCCTCTCACCGCGGCAGGTCGCCAGAACAACGAACGACATCCATCCCCGCAAGTTCAGTGATCACGCAGCGCTGGCCGCTCCCTTCCAGGCCAACCTGCATTTCAGCGCGTGGCCATTCCCTCAAACAGGCTTTGCGCCCGCGAAAGAATGGCTGGGTCAGGCTTTGTCGCGCGCAGGCCCGCAAGAACCGAAGCAACCTCGATGCGACCGGCGGCAACGCATTCTCGAATGAAGTCCACATCCTTTTCGGCCAAGCGATTTAGTTTCGAAACGACCACATCCTGAATTGCCGGTCAAACGATGACCACGGTCCGGCCATAGACGTCGATTTCGGCGGTCGCCGCGCGTTTCATCCAGTCAGGTGGCATCTGGGCCGTGTTCTCATCAACACCGTCCAGATAGAAGCCGAACCTTTGGTGAAATGCAGACATCTCGCCGAATAGCGCGCTGATTTCCTCAGATGCTTCGAACCCTGGATTCCGCGCCTCCCAGTCCCGGTTGTTTTCCGGATAGAGGTCGATCTCGGGCGTGATCTTTAGCGCCATCGGAGCGTCGGGCCATGTCAGCAGAATGGCCTGACTGCCGACCACAATGACACGGTCGGCCTGGAAATGCTCAGCCACCGAACGTGCCGCGCGCAAAAGATCGTCGCGATCGCGGACTGGCCTCACTGGGCCACACCGAGTTTTGCCTTCTGCCAGACGCGGCGGCGCCAGGCAGGGTCGTCATAGGCGGCCGATAGCCGGAAAGGAGAGGCAGTGCGAAGCCGCGTCAGAGCATCCGATCGCTTCACGATCAGCCTTGCAACCACGCCGACCGGTTGGTCAAGGATTTCGAGCCAGTCCCGAACATAGTCGGGCACCGGCTGCGGCATGGCCTTGAAGCGCTGCCGGGCTTCCACCAGAAGCCGGTCACTGCGGCGCAGATGCCCTGCGACCAGACGGTGCAAGATCAGCTTTGCACGGTCATTGACCGTCTCGCGGTTGACGGCCGGTGCTGTGGGTGCGGGCTTCAGGGCACGGTGGCGCGCGCGAAGCTCTGCGGCCATGGCCAGAATCTGCGCACGATCTTCGGACGGCACCAAGACTTCGACCCGGACAAGGCCCGCTGCCCCGCCAGTTGACTTGTACCGCTTGATCCTCTCTTGAACCGACATCGGACGCACTCCTACTCATGACAAGATGGCGTATCCCGGATACGTTTTCAAGGGTGACGTGGCGCGCGTCGCGAAGAGGGGGAGGCGACCGCAAACTTCTAGAGTGCGGACAAAGCAACGATCAGCCCGGTCCCAAGTTTTCGAACCCCGCCCCCAGGGCTTCGACCGCCAGCACCGCGAGTTCGCAGTAGCGAGCCCGCGGTTGGGGGTGGATAAGACCCAATTCGCCGCACTAGCGCGCAGCCCGCTTTAGTCGGCTGATCAGGATAGTTTCGCGAGCGCAGTCAGCTTGGCGCGACAGTGGGCGTCTGCGGGGGAAATCCGGTGACAGATGCGTTCGCCCAGCTGGGCTTTCTTGCGCGATCGCCGAAGGAATTTGCTTCATCCAAGCATAAGCAACCCGAGCACAGGTTGCGACAGAATAGTCGCAGTGTAAGCTGCCCCACGGTTACAGGCGCTCAATCGTTAGGAAAACGGCGCATTCCTTCTGCAGCGACATCAGATTGTCTATCCCGGCGGTGATGTCGAACCGTGCCTTCAGCGGGGCAAGCGCATCCACCGTGGTGGCCTCCACAAACCGGTCATGGAAATGGCGGCGGCGGTTGCGGTCGGACGGTTCGGGTCGCAACTGGGCGAACAGCCCCTTCCGGCCAAGGTGCTGTTCCGCCGCCTCGATCTGATCGCGCAGTGGCAGGTCGGGGGTATTTGCCGGCTCCCACACCAGCGTCAGCCGGCGCACCAGCACGCCTTGCTTTTTCAGCATTGTCAGGAAGGCTTCCAGCTTTTCGCGTTGCAGCGGTCGGGCAAGGCACCACGGGTCTTCGATGTGTAGATCGACCTGCCGGCCCGACACCGCCTCGAACACGCGGCACAGATCGCGGGGCGTGCCCGGGCGATAGTCAAAACGGCGGATGCGTGCATTGAACGCTTCCAGCACGCCCTTTCGTACCGAAAGATCGCGGATACTGCCGCCGATCCAGCTATCGGCCAGCACCCTCCGGCCGAAATGCGAAACGCCGGCCAAAGGCCCCTCCAGCACCGGGGGCGCCCCAGCCTCGGCCCAGAACTCCTCGGCCGCGCCTTGCTTCACCACCGTCAGCCGCGGCGCCGCGGCCAGACGATCGGCGCGGGCCAGCTGCACCTCGATCTGCGCGTTCCGCTCATACTCAACCAAACCATCCACCAGACGCCGGTCAAGACCCGTGGCCCCTGCCCCGGCCAAGTCGGCATTGTCTGGGATCAGGTAGTAAACCTTCCGGGTCCGGTCATCGTCCAGCCAGCTGCGCAAGGCTCGCAGGCTTGCCGTCGACTGCTCGTGCCCCTGTGCCCCCCACAGAGCCTGCGCTGCAAGAATGATCAGGCTGGCACCTTGCAAACGCAGGCCAATCGTTTCGGCTGCCGTATTGGCAATCGGCACCACATCCGCCGGCGCTTGCGCGGGCCGCGGCTGCGTCTGGGCCAGTACGCCCGAAAGCCAGGCACGCACCGGATGGCGGTTCAACTTATCCCAGTGCTGCTGGTTGGAAAAATCGTTGAGGCAATGCGGGCAGCTTGTCTCGCAGGTATCGCCACTTGGGCATTCCAGTATCTGCAAGGCGCGGCCGATCAGGGCGCGCGCCGAAAAGCGCGGCTCGTCATCGGCCAGAAGGCGGCGGCAATAGCCCGCCCCGCCCGGTACGGCATCAGACAGGATCACCGAAGGATGCCCAGTCGGGATTTCGGCTGTGGCGCGGATATCGCGCGGGTCGGTTTCCAGAAGGTCGGTCGCCGCCAGCCTCAAGGCCTCGGACAGGGTGCGCACAAAGCCTTCGCGCGCCTCGCGAGTTTCGCTTTCCTTCTTGCGCCCGAAATCGGGCAAAGGGGTGGAAAAGCGGATTGCCCGCAGATCGGTTTCAAAGATATGGGCCAGATCGACAGGCCAGCCCAACTTGTCCACCGGGCAGGTCTCGCCGGTGCGGGGATTGTCGTGCCGCTTCTGCACTTCGGCCCCATGGGAAAGATCGCGTGGGGCCGGCATGGCGTATTCGCAAAGCCGACAGCACAGATAGCCCTTGCCCTGCGGCCCGCGGTTCACGATGAACATCTGCCCCGGCTTTTCCCCGCTGCGCGGCACAGCGGGAGCAAAGAAGCTCATCACCCCGTTCAGGTCAGAGGAACGGAAATCCTCTTCCATCGCGCGGGTCAGCAGCCGCGCTTCGTCCACCGGGCGCACACGCAGGCGGGATGAACCTGGGTCGCGCCCCATGCGCCCGGTGTAGGAGGTCAGGAAGCCGAAGGGTTCAATGAAACGCACCTTCAGCCCTTGCTGACCCGCCCCGCATTGCGGGCAGGCTTCGTCAAAACCTTCACGGTCGTCGTGAATCTGCACATGGTTGCAAGACGGGCAGATGCGGTAATAACCCTTTTCGGTCCAGGCATCGCCGCCGCCGATGGCAGCCTTTCGGGCAATGCCTTCGCTGGTCCAGATGCGGCCCCCCGCTACCACCTCGGCACCCGGGGCATATTCCGCGATAGCAAGGCTGGCGTCCCGGTCCAGTTGCAGCGCCCGGCCCTGATCACCGTGCGATTGCTGATCGGTCACGATTTCCAGATGAATGGAATGAACCGGGAAGCTGTAGGTCGGGATCACGGCTGCGCGCGACATCGCCTCGACCACAAACCGATCAAGGTACAGCTTCTTGTCGCGCATCCGGCCATTTGCCCGTCTTAGCGCCTTTTGACCTTCCGCGTCAGTCGTGGCCGAATGATGCGCGGCCATAGCCTGTTCATAGCCCTCGTGTATCCCGCGCCAGCGCCCGGCGATTACTGCGACAAAACCTTCCACCTTCTGAAGGAAATGCGCCGCAAGATCGGCCCCGCGCAGGGAGACCGACGCCAGAGAACCAGGAAGCGCTCCCGCCAGGGCATCGGCAGATGCTAGCGCCGCCTTGCCCGCATCCGACGCTAACCAGGATCGCAGATCGGCCAGAAGGGCGGCTTCGCGCGCATGGTCCAGACTTTCGCCAAGAATGTCGCGCAACTGCGGCGCACCTGTCTTGGTGGACCCGGCAAGGCGATGGTCCAGCCAGCCCGACAGGATCATGGACACCTGGTGACGGCGGAAGAAGTCGGGGTTTTCTAGGGTCAGGTACGGCGGCGCGGGCAGCGCCTCCAGATAGGATTGCAGGTTGCGGAAACTTGACTGGTCATATCGGCTTCCCCGCGCCAACATCAGGGCAATTGGCGCAACTTGTGCCCGTCGGCCAGCACGGCCTGCACGCTGCTGGTAATTCGCGATACCCGGCGGAACGTTGCGGCAGAACACGGCCTCAAGATCGCCCAGATCGACCCCCATTTCCATTGTGGTGGTGCAACTAAGCAGGTTCACTTCACCCCGGCGGAAACGCTCTTCGATCTCGGCCCGTTCCGATACGCCGATGGCGGCGGTATGTTCACGGGCGATCGCGCTTTGTGGCCGCGCGCGATAGCGCTCAAGGTAGTGGTTGGAACGCTCCGCTAGTGCGCGAGCCTCGCGCGAAACCTTCTCGACCTCGCCGATGCAGCGCCAGGCTGTGCATTGGCCATCCAGATCAACATGCGCTACCGCTCCACAACTGCGGCAGCGATACAGGCTGCCTGCAGGCGCCGAAACCATCCGCAGCGCCGCCAGATTCAGCACATGACCATGGCCTCCCGGTCTCAGAAGGCCCGAGCCCGGCCGTGTGGCGGCTTGCCAGAAGGCACGCATCGCCGTGCCTATCTGGTCGGGCGAAAAACCCAGCTTCTGGCCCAAAAGCCAGCTGATCCGGTTCTGCGCATTCGGCGCAGGCATCAACGTGTGCAATCGGCGCGACGCTTTCACCCGGACTTCGGCCCAGGAAATGTCACCGCTGGCCTTGCCCTCGCCCCAAAGGGTTTCATCCGTCAGGTCAATCACCCCACCCAGATCGTTGATCGCGCGGGAATAACGGATCTGGTCCAGCAGGAACCGAACCAGCGGCGCGGCAAGCCGCTGCCGGCCTTCGGGCAGGGCCTGGGCAACGCTGCGCACCACCTGATCCTCGCCGTGATACTGCACCTCCATCAGGCCCAACGTCTCAAGCGAAAGCCGCAGGGCTCCGTCACACAATTCTCCGGCAATCAGCGCTAGCAGCCTGTCCTTCACCGCCGTGCTGCCCAAGGGTTCGGGGTTGCGCCGGTCATAAAGCCGGAAACCTTCGCGCCGCAGGGCCCGCCAGACCCCCTCCTTCAGCCCTTCCAGGTCCAGCTTCTCGTCCTCGGCTCGCTTCAGCGCTTCGACCATAGCCGCGCGCAGGGCCTGATCTCGAGCCGTGCGTTCGAAGAAGGGGGCAAAGAACGCCGCATCCTGACGGTTGTCGGCAAAGACCAGCAGGTTACGCCCCTTCATTGGCGCATCCGAATCGCGATTGGCCGGCGGTGGCAGGGCTTCGATCAGCGTCTGAGCGGCGACAGCGGCCAGAGCGTCGTCACCGGGGTTGATCGCTGTCACCGGCTCGGCATAGCGGCCGCCCCTTTGCCCGCAGGACAGGCAGCGTTTCACATAGCTGCGCCGCTCCTCGGTGTCCTGCACCATCTCGGCCTCTTGCAGCCCCAGCAGACCATCCCCGGGCCCGTCTATCAGGTCACCGGTCTTAGGATCGAACCAGAACAGCTCCACCGCCTCGGCTCCGGCAGCCTCAACCTCTTCGGCATCGTCCTCAAACGCGCTCTGACCCGCGCCGACCAGCCGCAACACGCGGCGCGTACCTCGCTGCGCCAAATCGGGCCGGGGATGCAGGGCATGGCCATCATCCCATCCCTCGACATAGGGCTCGCCACAGTTGCGACAGACCAGAAGCGGATAGGCCGGAACGCCATCCACATGCGTTCCAGTGCGACTAACCTGCGGCAGCCCTTCCCAATGTTCGGGATTTTCCGCCGACAGTGTTAGGGCCAGCCCTTCCACACCCGAGGCCGCAAGGTGATAACGCGCCGGCAACAGCGGAAAGGCACCGCTGATCGCCGGCTTGGCCAGAACCCCCGCCGCAATCAGCGCGGTCAGTGCCTGTCGAGCAAGCCCCGGATCATCGCCAAAAACCAGCCGCGCCAATCCGTCGAACGGCAGCGATCGGCCCATCAAAGCGCGCGCCACCTGCCGTACTTCGGCCAGCCCTGAAAGCACGTGGATCAGCGCCTCGCCTAGGTGGTGGCCCTCCAGCCGCAGCGCACCGATCCCTGCACCCTCCATAGCGGCGTTCCATTCGCCCACCTGATGTTCGGCACTTTCATCGGAGAAAACGTTCGCTGCCCGCAGTTCGGCAATCACCTCGCCGATCTGCACCCAGGTCTGTGGGTCAATCCTGTGGGTTGCTTCACCTTCAGTCAGCCGCGGATGCAGCCGCCGTTCCGAAGTGACGACCGCGGCATCCCCGCTGGGAAAGGGTTCGCCGAACAGGTTCTCGGCAAACCGCGCCAGTTCGTCGCGCCGGGCCGGATCAAGGCTGGCCGAGGTGCCCACGCACCGCAGCCGCCCCGTCGCCAAACCCAGATGGGTTTTCAGCTTGCGAAGCAGAAAGGCCACCTCGATCGCCTGCGCCCCGGTGTAGGTATGCACCTCATCCAGCACGATCCATTTCAGGTCTGCCCCTTCCAGAAGCCGACGGTTGCGCGGCAGAAGCAGGATGTGCTCCAGCATTGCATAGTTGGTGATCAGGATATGCGGCGGGGTGTCCAGCATCTCTTGCCGCGACAGAAGCCAGTTGGCCGGAACGCGGGTCACATCGGGAAAGTTTGCCTGGAACGACGGACTTTGCACCAGATCGTTTTCCACGTCGCTGCGCATCTCGTTCGACCGGACCTGACCGGTGTATCGGCCCAGCGTGATGCCGGGGTCCTTCAGGTCGGCAAACAAGAGCCGCGAGATCCGATGCATCTGGTCATTGGCCAGCGCGTTCAGCGGATAGACCAGAATGGCCCGAACCCCGGGCCGCGCCAAATCAGTGTCGCGCAGAAGACTGTCCACCAGCGGAAACAGGAAGGATTCCGTCTTACCCGAACCTGTTCCCGTGGCCACAAGATAGTTTTCGTCCAGCCCGATGGCCGCCGCCTGATGCAGGTGCAACGGCCGGTCCATCAGGGCGCGCCCGCTGTCGCTGCCATCGAGCGCCGCCCAACCCCTGTGCAGCCGCCCGTCCTGCACCATCTGGCGGATCGAAGCGCCTTTCTCGAAATCCGGCAGGCTTTCCACATAGGGGCCCTTCACCAGATCAGCCGCCGCAATCGTTGCTGCCACCCGCTGCGCCAGAAGCGGCGCACGGGCCGCCGAAACCCCCGCCGCCGTCGAGGTATAGCGGGCAAGGGTCTCACGCAGCCGGGTCTTGAACAGAAGCGGGTCAAGTTCGTGGGTCATGGGCGCACCTCGGCCAACTGCCAGACAAGTAGAAAATAGAAGAACAATTCAGGCGCCAGCCGCAGCAGAAAGCCGATTGAGGCCAGTACATCCGACGCCCGCCAGTTCAGGCTTGCGGCCAACGTTTCGATAAACTGGCCGGCTGAACCGGTCCGGCTGGCACGGGCAAACTCGGAAAGCGTGGCCGCAACCGCCAAATCGACCGCGGGGGGCCGGTCATCCTCTGGCCGGCGCTTGGGCATGGGCGGGCGCAGTTCGGGAGAGCATTGCGCAAGAACATGGGCCGCAAGTGTCGATAGGGCTTCGCCGCGCCGGCTGTTGCCGCCGCCCTCGCTCTGCGGATCAAACAGCACATTGGCCGCCTCGAACCGCTCCAGCATCCGCAACTGCGCCGCCCGCAGATGGGCCGGGCCAAGGATCGGTGTTCCATGCCAGAACCACCCTGCCCCGGGATCAGTATCCATATGGGGAAACAGCTTGAAAAAGCGTTCGGGTCGAAATCCCGCCAGCACCGTGTCGGGGTTCCGCTCGACTTGCGCGGCATTAGCAAAGGCAATCAGCGCCTGCCCGTGCAAAAGCCCCTCGCGCAGGCGTTCGCGCGATAGGGCACCCATCCGCGCTCCTACCCGCAGCCCATCGTCTACCTGATCGGCAAGGGCATCGAAGGCCGCGGTGGGGGCGGAGTAAAGGCCCGGATCAATCTCCACCGGGTGCACCATCGGGACCCAGCTGGGCGAGGTTTCCCCCGGCGCCGGCACCAGCGCCGCCCGCATCAGGAGCCCGCCCGCCAGCGGCAGACCTGCAATTACGCCGCCCAGACTGTGCCAGCGCGGCAACAGGCTGCGCTCCAGCCCGTGGTCCAGCCAGCAGTCCGCCGCATAGCAATCCGAAAGCCAGCGGCACAGCGTCTCGAACCGGGTCTGGATGAAATCGACCGGCGCATCAGACAGACTGTGTGGGGCCACCAGCGGCAACGCATAAGTATCGCCCCGGCCATTTCGCAACGGGCGCCAGCGATGTTCCGCGTTCGCGCTGTCAGGCCGCACGAAAACGCGCCCGATCATCATTCCCTGATCGGCCGGCCGCTGCGCGATGGTCAGCACCACCTCGCGGGTGTCGTTGCCCGAAAACGCGGCGCGCAGCCAGTCGGGCGCGGCCTGCCGCACGGGCCTTCGTCCAAGCGCGATCTCGTGAAAGCCACGGTTGCCCATCTCGTCCTCGGCCTCGACTGCGATGGCGTCGATTGGAGTGCCGATGGCAAATGTGGCCTGCACCCCCACCCGCACGGGGCGCAGGTCAAACCGCGTGGGCTGCAAGGCATCCACGATTTCAAACAGCACAACTTCGGCGCCGTTCGACCGCCGAAGCACAACTGCACCGGTCTGCCCTACAAGCTCCGAGATTGCGATGTTTCGCGTCATTCCCAGCGCAAAGGGCTGGGCTTCATGCCGCGCCCCCACCCGCAAGGACGCTCCGCGATCTGGGCAGCGGATCGACACATGACCAAACCTGTCGTCCGCCCCTACCCCGATCCGGGCCCCCAAAGGCACCGGGCTGACCACACCATCCGACCGCAGGCGCACCAGACTGATATCGGGCCAAGCAAGACGGAACGATACCACCTCACCCTCGATCCCAAAGGCGGCCAGAGCGTGGGCGTACCCCCCCTTGGGGTCCAGGTGCAAGCCGCGGTCAAAGGCGCTGACATGCTGGGAATGCGATGGAAGAAAGTTCGAAGGCACCGCCGCACAGATCAAGTCCAACCCGCGCGCAGCCTCGAACTCGTTCCAGACAAAGGCGCCAAGGGTGATCCCCGCCGATCGCGCTTCCCGATCCGGCGCCAGAAGCTCCAGCCGCAGCCGCGCCGGCCCCGGCGGCAGCCCGACGGGTAGGCAATCGGCCAACCGGCATTCGCCAATCCCCTCGGTCACGGCCACGTCGATCACCCTGTCCACACCGGCGATACTCAGCCGCAGACGGCGCGTTTCGGTCACGGACAAGCCGGTTTCCACCCGGAGCACTGCTTCCGGGCCAAACAGACGCCCCTGTGGCCCATTGGCGATTTCCGCACCGATCAGCCCCAGACGGCGCCGCGGTCGTGTCGCCAGGGCAATGACCTGCCCGCCGATCCGCAGCATCCTTGGCCTGTGGTCCAACACCACCCGCTGCAGGAAACAGCCGTCGCCCAGGGGCACGGCATCAAGATCATCCAGCACAAAGGGGCGGCGCGCGGCAACCAGCGCCTCAGAGGTATCCAGCATGAGGTCGCGGGACCCATGCCCCGCGCTTTCACAAAGCAACTGGCCAGCCGTCAGGTCGAAGACAGCAAAGCGGCTATCATCGGCCAGAAAATCCACCGCAAAGGGCAGCCCGTCAATCTGCCCCGACATCCGTCTGGGCCAGGGTTGCTCCAAGGCCCAATCCTCGCCCCCTTTCAGGCGCAGGGGGCGGTCCGCATCATCCATCTGCACGGCGATCCGGCCATTGGCCCGCGGAAGCCGCAAGGCCAGCCCGTCGGCGCCCCAGACCAGCCGCGGGCGGGGCGGAAGGGCCGCAGCCACGCCACCACGCGCACGCTCGGCACCGGCCTTTGCAAAGCACTCGGCAAAGAAGCCTTCGAACGGGCTTTTGGCCTGAAACCCGGTCGGGTTCGCGGCAACCCGCGCATAAAGCCGGGCGTGCCACGCGGTTTCATCCCAAAGAATCGCCCGCCGCGGCGTGATGACCGTAGGGTGCAGAAATTCCAGCGCATCATCCTCCCACCGGTTCAGCAGGGTCGATGAGTCCTCCGGCGGCGCGCCGAACAGATCATGCTGGCGTTGGAACGCCTCGATCAGCTGCTGGATATGCGCCCGCGGCACCCCGGCATGCAGGAGATACAGGTCTACCATCCGATCCAGACCCCGGCTGGGCAGGCCCAGCCTGTCGCAAAGCGCCAGAAAGCTTCGATGCAGGTCTTCTCTTACCGCCGGCGTCCGGATCGGTACGCCCAGCACATCTTCCAGATGCGCGTAGATGCGCAGATCATTTCCGCCGTAATTGTCGTTCAGGGCATGGGCCACTGTCCACCCTGCCAGGTATCCGTGCGCCTGGAACAGCCGAGGGATGGCCTGGGCACTGCCGCCAAGAAAGGTGCGCACCCGCGAAAGAGCCTCGTCTCGTGCCCCGTCACCTAGGGTCAGGAGACCAAGGAACGGGGGAGCTTCTGGACGCTTCAGTTGCTGGTAAAGCAGAAAGTCGGATGTTCGGCAGTTCACGAAATCTCCGCGTCGAAACTTGATACTTGTCATATCGTTGCGGAAAGTCTGAACCGATTCAATACATGATCTGCAACCTGACTTCTCGCCCTCTAGATCATGAGCCTGTCGTAGCCTTCAGAGCGCGGCCTCTTCTGATAGGCATTAATCAGCACCTCTGACCTTCACTGAGGTATTGGTGCCTTGCGCACAGAAGGGGAGGCCACCCCGGCGCAGTCGAACGCCATGTTCGCGATCTGCACGATCCGGTTAGAGATCGCGGTCATCACCCCCTATCGATCCTTTGTCGGGGATTGGGTTGCGCTAACAAGACCACCCAGCAACACCTACGGCTGCGTGAAATCCGGCGCAATCGCATTGATGGTCTGGTAGTCATCTTGAGAGGCCTCGCGCAGGGTAGGAGGGCTTCGGTCTCGTCGCAAGGCAAGCCATTATCAGACCCCGCGATTTGGTCAGCGGCCAAGATCATCGCCCGGACTGTGGCCCGCCTGCGGCCGAACCGCTTCGCTGTCTGGGTGATCGGCGATGTCCGCGATGCCGATGGGTTCTTCGTCAACTTGCCGGGCCTGACGGTCGAAGCCTTCGAGGCCGCAGGCGCCCGCTTCTACAACGATGCGATCCTCGTCACTGCTGTTGGCTCGCTGCCGATCCGCGTCGGTCGCCAGTTTACCGCCGCCCGCAAGCTCGGCCGGACCCACCAGAACGTGCTGGTGTTCTGCAAAGGTGATCCCCGCAAGGCGACCGAGGCCTGCGGGCCGGTGGAATTTGGCGAGATCGAAGCGGCGGATGGCGAACCCAGTGACGACCCGGAGGACGACCAGTGACCGCCCCGATCCTCGAGATGCACCACGGCATCGCCGTTGTCCGCGACGACCTTTTCCCGGGCGGCACCAAGGCCCGGTTCATCGCTCAGGTGTTCGACGGGGTGCAGGAGGCGGTCTATGCCAGCCCGCCAGAACGCGGCGCCCAGACTGCGATCGCCACTGTTGCCCGGCGCCTCGGCAAGCGCGCCACGATTTTCGTGGCAGCCCGCACCCGGCCCCATCCCCGCACGCTTGAGGCCGCCCGCCTCGGCGCCAAGGTCGTGCCGATCAGCCCGGGCTATCTGTCGGTCGTGCAATCGCGCGCCCGCGAATACTGCCGCAACACCGGCGCCAGCCTGATCACCTTCGGCGCCGAAATCCCCGGTGCGGTCGAAGCAATCGCCGCCGCCGCCCGCCTGGCAGCCTTTGAACCCGAAGAGTTCTGGTGTGCAGCCGGGTCCGGCGTCCTCGCTCGCGGTCTCGCCGCCGCCTGGCCGAAAGCCCGGCGCCACGTCGTCCAGATCGGCCGCGACCTCACCCCGCGCGAGGTCGGCGGAGCCACGATCCATGTCCATCCCCGCAAGTTCAGCGACCGCGCCGCGCTGGGCGCCCCCTTCCCGGCTGATCCACACTACGACGCGAAAGCCTGGGAGTTGTGCCTTGCCATGCGCGGGCCGGGGCGAGTGCTGTTCTGGAACGTTGCGCCGCTGGCAAAAGGTTGAGCAAATCAAGTGACTGAAATACCTCGTGCCGCTGCGATCATCAACAGCGAAGCGGCAACGTGGCGTGAGCAGCGCCCATCATTGATGATCTTCAATATACCCTTCTTGTTAAAGTCCACTTCGATGAAATCGGTGACCTCAATTGCTCGATCTTTGGCTGGCATCAGATCCCTAATTTCTTGAAATGTCTTCGTCGTCTTACAAGTTGCAAATATTCCTAATCCGACACCCACCGTCCCGTAGGCTACATGAGAAAATTGGATATCCTCAAGGTAGCTTTCAGTTATGCCCAACTCCTCTTCAAAGCCCCGGCTCAGACATCTCCTTAACGAAGGGCACTCTCCATTCTTAACCGTATTGACAACATCTGTCTGCGAAAGCGCCTCGTTGACCGAGGGATAGATATCACGTTGACCCTCAAACCTTGCAGCATTCTTGGACCGAATTACGAGAAAGACCTTGCGCTCATCTTCTGAGAACACAAAAGCATTGAGCCCAACCGACGGAATGAATGGGAAGAATTCCTCGGCGATTACAGATGAATTCGAGTTCAGTGAAAGGAGCCGCTCCTTGTCAGCATCGCTCATTAGGTCAATCATTTTCTGAACTACAAGAAACGTGAAGTAGTCAGTGCGGTAGAACCTTGCAAACAGCTTTGGTCGTTCATCATTGCCAGCTCGAATTCCGGACCTAAGCGACCTAATTCCATAGAGGGGCCCATTGAACAGCATCGAGGTAGTTTGGTCGCAAACCCTCCGTGTTTCGATCCTAAGGGCTTCCCGATAGTACTCGATGTATCTACCGGAGGCGTGTGTTGCAAAGAACTCCTCAGGATGACGCCCGAATGCCTGAGGAAGAGAAAAGGACAGTTGACCGCCTGTAATCCTAGCAATCTCGGCGACCTCTTCGTTAGGCGGCGCAATATGAAAGGACTCTCCGCTGTCCACAAGTGCATCGTCTTCAACGATTATGGAAGGCCCGTATTCGATTACGCGAAAACCCGGGCCAACCAATTTAGCCTTGTCAAGCTTGGTGAGGGCGCGCTTTCTTCGCCATCTTGATAGCATTCCCGTCGCGCCAATGCCAAATTTAGTCAAGACGAGTCGAGTAACTTGTCCTGCAGCAATGCCTCCAACAAAAATCAATGAATTCTTGACAGTTTCCCAAGTCACGAAGATGAAAATGGACTGCAAAGAAGCTACAAGACTATTCCACAGGGTGACCACACTATCCGGCAAGCTTGCCCTCCGCCGCTTGGTAATGAGCACGCACTATGTAGGAACGGCCGCACTGTTTCAATTGTCACATCCCGGAAGGTGGGGGAGTTGTTTTCTCAACCGCTGTAGCCTCTGCTCCGCTTGGGCCTCGATGGCCAGCACTGCGAGGTCGCGGTAGCGGGTCAGCGCCTTGGGGCTGGATGAGACCGGGTTGATCGAAATGGCGCGCAGGCCGCTGACGTCGGCCTTCCCGGCCAGTTCCACCAGCGCGGCCAGCTTGGCCCGGAAGCGGGCATGGGTCGGGGCGGAGAAGTCGGGCGGCGGAGGCAGTTCGCCCTGCCGGGCCTTGGCCTCGAGATCGGCATCCCGGCGGCGGCGCGGGGCGCTGGGCGCGGCTTCGGTTTCTGCGGCCTGTTCGACAACTGGGGCCAGTTCAATGATCGCTTCCGGCGCAACCGGGGGCGGCGCAGGTTCTGCCCGGGCGTCTGGCTCGCAGGCGTCGAGTTCGGCCGCCAGCCGCCCTTCGGCGGTTTCGAAGCCCGGTGCGGTCAGGATCACCTTGATCGCCTTTGGCGCGCGATCGGCACCGATCTTGGCGGCCAGCAGCCGCTCGAACCGTTCGGCGGCGGCAGCCACGCTGGCGCTGCGGCCCAAGGGGGCATCGCTCAGGCGCTGGGCGAGGCGGTTGATCTGGACGGCGGAGAGGTTGGTGAACATCGGGGCCTCCTTCAGGCGTTCTTGATGTGGGCGGAGCGGCCTTCGGCCGTGATCGCGTAGATCATGGTGCGGCTATCGCCGAAGGTGGCGGCGAAGGCTTCGGCCTGATCGATCCGGTCAAACCGGGCGCGGATGCGGGTCGCGGGCTTGGACCCGCGGCAGGCGATAAAGTGGTCGGCGGCGGCGAGGCAATTGGCCTCAAAGCCGGTCATCGGGGCGGTCTTGGCGGGCATCGGGAACCTCCGTTTCAAGGTGTCGCAGACATTGCGGAGACAGTCCGAAGAGCAAGTCCAAATCACTGACTTAATTGGAGAATGTCGCAAGATGGGGCTGTCGCGGCGCGCCTATGGCGCCTTGCGCGGTGTGCATGAAAGCGCCGTGCGCAAGGCAATCGCCACGGGGCGGATCACGACGGAAGCCGACGGCACGATCGACGCCACCAAGGCCGATGCGATGTGGGACGCCTCGACTAATCTGCTTCCGAGGCCCATCTTTTCCTCTTGGGTTCAGAAGCGGTTACCGGCATCCTATTGGGAATGGTGCCGTAATCCGAACTCCGGGTTTGCGACGCCGCCTCTCGATTGGATTTCCTAGGTGGGATTGCATTGGCACGGGTAGAATTTGACAGCACCAAGAAGCCGCTGGATGACCTTCTGAAGCGGGCGCGCGACGGGCTGATCCAGTTGCCGGATTTCCAGCGCGGCTGGGTCTGGGACGATGAAGGCTTGAGGGGGCTTCTGGCCTCGATTTCCCGGTCCTTCCCGGTTGGTGCGATCATGACCCTGCAGGCGGGCGGCGAGGTGAAGTTCAAGCCCCGCCCAATTGAAGGTGCGCCTTCTGGCAGCGCAAGTGTCGCGCCCGAGTCGTTGCTGCTGGATGGGCAGCAGCGGCTGACATCGCTCTATCAGACGACGATGCGCCAAGGCGTTGTCGAGACGATGAACACCAAGAAGCAGAAGATCAAACGCTTCTACTACATCGACATGGCGCGCGCCCTCGACGAGGGTGTCGATAGGATCGACGCTTTCGTCGGCGTCCCCGAGAGCAAAATTGAGACGCGGAACTTCGGCAAGGAGGTCGTGCGGGATCTGACGACCGAAGAGGCCGAGTTCGAACAGTGCATGTTCCCGACCAACCGCATCTTCGACTGGAACGATTGGCTTACCAAGTTCGCCGCTTACTGGAAGTATGCCCCGGACAAGATGCAGTTCTGGTTCCGGTTCCTGAACGAGGTGCTGTCTGCCTTTCACCAGTACCAAATGCCGGTAATCGAGCTCGGCAAGAGCACAAGCCGTGAAGCCGTCTGCCTTGTGTTCGAGAAGGTGAACACCGGCGGAAAGAAGCTCGACGCGTTCGAACTGCTAACGGCGATCTACGCCGGTGAGGAAGAAGGGTTCTTGCTTCGCGAGGAATGGACGAAGATCGCGAAGAACCTGAAGGACGCGATCGCCCTCAAGGAACATCCACTGACGCGTTTGCAGCCGACCGATTTCTTTCAGGCGCTGGCGCTTCTTTTCACCCGAGATCGCCGCCTTAACCATCTGGCGGCGCAGTTGCCCGGCGATGCCCCGGCAATCAGTTGCACCCGTGATACCGTGCTGAGCGTGCCGCTAGGTGCCTACAAGCAATATGCGGGCGCACTGGAGGAGGGATTCAAGAAGGCCGGGAAGTTCCTCTTCGGTCAGAACATCTTCTGGTTCAAAGACGTCCCCTATCAGTCGCAGCTGGTGCCGCTGGCAGCCATCCTCACGGAACTTGGCGATCGCTGGACGCAGGAGGCGGTGCGCCAGAAGCTTGCCCAGTGGTATTGGTGCGGGGTTTTTGGCGAGCTTTACGGCGGGGCGATCGAGACCCGTTTCGCCAAGGACCTTGCCGATGTACTCGCATGGATCGATGGCGGGCCGGAGCCGACAACGGTGAAGGACTCGGCCTTCCGGCCGGAACGCCTCAAGACGATGACGTCACGTCTGTCGGCAGCCTACAAGGGCGTGCATGCCCTGCTGATGCACAAGCAGGCCCGGGATTTCTTGTCGGGGCAAAGCTACAACCAAACCAGCTACTTCGACGAGGCCGTCGACATCCACCACATCTTCCCCCGCGCCTGGTGCCAGAAGAACGGCATCACGCGGGAGCGGTATGACACCATCATCAACAAGACGCCGCTCAGTTCGAAGACGAACCGGATCGTGGGTGGCGATGCGCCGTCCGTGTATCTCGCGCGCCTGCCAAAGCAGGGCGCGGCATCAGACGCCGCCATCGATACCCACCTTGAAAGCCACCTGATCGATCCCCTGCTGCTACGGTCGGATGACTTCGACGGTTTCGTCGGACGGCGCCAGGAGGCGCTGCTGGGGCTGATCGAGGCCGCGACCGGCAAGGCGATCTATCGCGGGGTAGCGACAGACGAGCCTGTTGAGGACATGATCGAGGACGAGGCTGAGGGGCTTGAGGCGGCCGAATAGGCCGCCTTTCCTGTCGACCTTTGCCCAGTGCGGTTTTCGCCCGTTCTCGATCCTGCTGACCTACTATCCCGCTGATCTTGCACGCGGAATCCGTCCGTTTGTTGACCTATTGTTGACCTGACGTTTGGGCAGCAAAAAGCCCCGCGGTGAGGCGGGGCGCATGTCATTGATCTTGCTTGTATATTTTGGTTGCGGGGGCAGGATTTGAACCTGCGGCCTTCAGGTTATGAGCCTGACGAGCTACCGGGCTGCTCCACCCCGCGCCATTTGGCAGGCAATGACATGTTCTGCCTGCCGGTTCCCTTTCGGGGACACTGCATGGTTTTGACTGTTGAGAGGGTTTTCGTTTCTTGTTTGGTCTGGCGGTGACCTACTCTCCCGCGTCTTGAGACGCAGTACCATTGGCGCGACGGCACTTATCGGCCGAGTTCGGGAAGGGATCGGGAGTTTTGCGCGTGCTATGGCCACCAGACCGAAGAAGAAACGCGCGGCGCGGGTGCCTGTGGCACCTTTTGCCGCATCATCAGTTCTGTTCCAAGTCCGTGTTGCTTCTGACGTTCCAGGCGCGGGGGTTTCCCTGCGGTTACTGGATCAAATCAAGCCTATCGGGCAATTAGTACCGGTCAGCTGAACGCATTGCTGCGCTTGCACCTCCGGCCTATCGACGTGGTGGTCTTCCACGGCCCTCAGGGGAGACCTTGTTTTGAAGGGGGCTTCCCGCTTAGATGCCTTCAGCGGTTATCCTGTCCGAACATAGCTACCCAGCACTGCCGTTGGCACGACAACTGGTCCACCAGTGGTTCGTTCACCCCGGTCCTCTCGTACTAGGGGCAACTCTTCGCAAGTCTCCTACACCCACGGCAGATAGGGACCGAACTGTCTCACGACGTTCTAAACCCAGCTCACGTACCTCTTTAAATGGCGAACAGCCATACCCTTGGGACCTGCTCCAGCCCCAGGATGAGATGAGCCGACATCGAGGTGCCAAACGATGCCGTCGATATGGACTCTTGGGCATCATCAGCCTGTTATCCCCAGAGTACCTTTTATCCGTTGAGCGATGGCCCTCCCACTTGGGACCACCGGATCACTATGGCCGACTTTCGTCTCTGCTCGACTTGTCAGTCTTGCAGTCAGGCGGGCTTCTGCCATTGCACTCGACGACCGATTTCCGACCGGTCTGAGCCCACCATCGCGCGCCTCCGTTACTGTTTGGGAGGCGACCGCCCCAGTCAAACTCCCCACCATGCAGGGTCCCGGACCCGGATGACGGGCCGCGGTTAGACATCAAGAAGGCGAAGGGTGGTATCTCAAGGGAGGCTCCACGCGAACTGGCGTCCACGCTTCAAAGCCTACCACCTATCCTGCACATCACATTCCTGATGCCAGTGCAAAGCTGGAGTAAAGGTTCATGGGGTCTTTCCGTCTAACCGCGGGTAGTGTGCATCTTGACACACAGTTCAATTTCGCTGAGTCCACGTTAGAGACA